>NZ_JARVTD010000029.1:0-493203 GCF_030208835.1 Variovorax sp. efr-133-TYG-130
CGGGGGACATTCGCGGAGGGGAGTACCCGGTGGCCTGTGCACGCGCCCCGAACAAGAGCGCCCAAGAAAACCCCAGAAACCCCAGCAAGCAGGAAAACAGAAATGAACGTCGCTGCCATGCACACGACCCACACATCCCGCGCATTGCGCGTGAACGAAAAAGCCGCCACCCTCGACGCGCTGCAACTGCACGCCGCACCGCAGGCCGAACCCACCCCGCCCCCGGGGCACGCCGTCGTGCGCGTCGAGGCCGCCGCAGTGAACCCCAGCGACGTCAAGGCGACGCTCGGCATCATGCCGCAGGCCGTGTGGCCCCGCACCCCCGGCCGCGACTTCGCGGGCACCGTCGTCAGCGGCCCTTCCGAATGGATCGGGCGCGAAGTCTACGGCTCCGGCGGCGACATCGGCATCACCCGCGACGGCTCGCACGGCCGCTATCTCGTGCTGCCCGAACAGGCGCTGCGCGCCAAGCCCCGCGGCATCTCGATGGACGAGGCCGGCGCCGTGGGCGTGCCCTTCGTCACCGCGTATGAAGGCTTTCGGCGCAGCGGCATGCCCCAGGCCGGGCAGACCGTGCTGGTGCTCGGCGCCAACGGCAAGGTCGGGCAGGCGGCAGTGCAACTGGCGTCGCAGGCCGGCGCGCGAGTGATCGCGGTGCAGCGCCATGCCGGCCCATATGCAGGCTTTGCGAACGGGCCCGTGGACCTCATCGACGCCCGCCACCACACCGACGTCGCCGCGCGGGTGCGTGAACTCACCGACGGGCGCGGTGCGCACATCGTCTACAACACCGTGGGCAGCGCCTACTTCGAGGCCGCCAACAAGGCCATGGCCAAAGGCGCGACGCAGATCTTCATCGCCACGCACGACCGCGCCGTGCCCTTCGACATCTTCGCGTTCTACCGCGGCATGCACACCTTCGTGGGCATCGATTCGCTGGCGATGGACTGCATCGCCAGCACCGCGCAGCTCGACGCCATGCGCGATGGCTTCGAGCGCGGCACGCTGAAGCCCTTTCCGGTCGCGCGCCACTTCACGCTCGACGAAGCCATGGACGCCTACCGCCTGGTGCTGTCGGGCAGCACCGACCGCGTCGTGCTGCGGCCCTGAAGAACCGCCCCCTCCTGGAGCACATCCCATGCACGTGACCCGTTTCAGCGAGGCGCCGCACTACGAGGCGCCCAACCATTTCGACATGCGCTGCCTGCGCCTGCAAGGCAAGGAAGCAGGCCCCTCCACGCAGATGTGGATGGGCATGAGCCAGATCCTGCCCGGCGGCCACACGGGCCTGGACGGCTCGCCGATGGAAAAGCTCTACCTCGTGCTCGAAGGCCGGCTTCACGTGGTCGGCGAAATCGACGGGGCGCATCAGGAAGAGGTGCTCGAGCAGTACGACAGCTGCCGCTTCGCACCCGGTGAAAAGCGCCAGCTGGAGAACCGCACCAACCGGCCGGTGCTGGTCGCGCTGGTGATGCCCACCAACGCGCCGCCAGCCTAGCGACCCTTCGTCGGTCGGTCAATCAGTCATTCATCGCTCAACCAAATAAATCAACGGAGACAAGACGCATGAAGAAGACACTCAACTGGAGCCGCCGGCGCACGCTGGCCGTGGCGGCGACTCTCGCGGCCTGCGCGCTCACCGGCGCCCACGCGCAGGGCCCGTGGCCCGGCACGCAGCCGGTCAGGCTGGTCGTGCCGTTCACGGCGGGCAGCGGCACCGACATCGTCGCGCGCCTGGTGGCCGAGAAGCTGGGGCCCGCCCTGGGCACCAGCGTGATCGTGGACAACAAGCCCGGCGCGGGCGGCACGCTGGGCGCGGCCATCACGGCCAAGTCGCCGGCCGACGGCTACACGCTGCTGGTGCATTCGGCCGGCCACCTCGTGAACCCGTGGATCTACAAGGGCCTGTCGTACGACACGCTCAAAGACTTCACCGGCATCACGCCGATGGCCAGCCTGCCCAACGTGCTGGTGACGGCGCCCTCGCACTTCACCGACGTGAAAGACCTGGTGGCCAAGGTGAAGGCCAAGCCGGGCGGCTTCAACTACGGCTCCGCCGGCAACGGCTCGGCCACGCACATGAACGCCGAGGTGTTCCGCCTCGCGGCCGGCATCGACGCGCAGCACGTGCCCTTCCGCGGCACGCCCGAGGCCATGACCGAGGTGATGGCCGGTCGCGTCGACTGGTTCTTCGCGCCGATGGTGTCTGCGCTGCCGCTCATCAAGACCGGCAAGCTGCAGGCACTGGCGGTGGGCACGGGCAAGCGCTCGTCGGCGCTGCCCGATGCGCCCACGACGGTGGAGGCCGGCGTGCCCGGCTCGGAATACCTGTTCTGGGTCGGCTTGTTCGCGCCCGCGAAGACGCCGCAGCCGGTGGTCGACCGGCTGCAGGCAGAGGTCGCGAAGATCATGGTGTCGCCCGAACTGAAGGAGCGGCTGGAGAAGCTGGGCGCCGAGCCCTTCACGATGTCGTCGGCGCAGTTCAACAAGTTCATCGTCGACGAAACGGCAAAAGCCCAGCAGGTGGTCAAAGCCGCAAGCATCAAGGTCGACTGACATGACACCACGCACACTCTTCACGGCAGCCGCCCTCGCCGCCAGCCTGCTGCTGCCCGTCGCCGCGCAGGCGCAACCGGCGGACCTCGTCGTCATCAACGCGAAGATCGTCACGCTCGACAAAGCCGGCAGCACCGCGCAGGCGCTCGCGGTGCGCGACGGGCGCATCGTGGCCGTCGGCAACGCCGCGCAGATGCGCGCGCTGTCGGGCCCCGCCACGCGCACGGTGGACGCGGGCGGACGCACCGTCATTCCCGGCCTCATCGACTCGCACATGCACGCGGTGCGCGCCGCGCTGAGCTATTCGACCGAGGTCAACTGGATCGGCGCCGGCACCATCGCGGAGGCCATGGCGCGCCTGCGCACCGCCGCGGCCAATGCGCGCCCCGGCGGCTGGCTGATCGTGGCCGGCGGCTGGACCGAGCAGCAGTTCGCCGAACGCCGCCGCCCCACGCTGGCCGAACTGCAGGAGGCCGCGCCGAACAATCCGTTGTACGTGCAGCTCTTCTACGAAGCGGTGGTGATGACGCCCAAGGCGCTCGAGGCGCTGGGCGTTCCCGCCGGCACGCTGCCCGCGGGCATGAAGCCGTCGCCCGACGGCGCGCCGGGGTGGATGACCGGCGACATCGTCGGCATCTCGGCGCTGTTCGACAAGCTGCCCAAGCCGACCTACGACGACAACCTGGCCGGCACGCGCGCCTTCTTCACCGAGCTGAACCGGCTCGGCATCACCGGACTGGTGGACCCGGGCGGCTTCAGCATCGCGCCCTCGCAGTACGCGGCGCTGTTCGAGCTGTGGCGCGAGAAGGCGCTGACGCTGCGCGTGGCCTACAGCGTGTTCGCGCAGAAGCCCGGCGCCGAGCTGCAGGAGTTTCGCGACCTCACCCAGATGCTGCCGATGGGCTTCGGCGACGACATGCTCAAGTTCAACGGCCTGGGCGAGCGCGTGACGCTCGCGATGTACAACAACAATTTCCCCGACGAGGCGGCGAAGGCGAAGTTCTACGAGCTCGTCAAGTGGGCGGCGCAACGCAGGCTGGCCGTCACCATCCACTGGCAGGAGAACGGTTCGGTCGACCATCTGCTCGGGCTGTACGAGAAGCTGAACGCCGAGGTGCCGATCAAGGATTTGCGCTGGTCCATCGCGCACCTGGACGACGCCTCGCCCGAGACGCTCGCGCGCATGAAGGCGCTGGGCATCGGCTGGACGATGCAGGACGCGATGTACTTCCAGGGCGACCGCGCGCTCGCCGTGCGCGGCGACGCGGCAAGGCGCATGCCGCCCATCGGCACCGCGCTGCGTGCCGGCGTGAACGTGGGCGCGGGCACCGACGCGCACCGCGTGGCCTCGTACAACCCCTTCGTCGCGCTGCAATGGATGCTCGACGGCAAGACGGTGAGCGGCAAGGCCATGCGCGGCCCCGACGAAACGCCCTCGCGTGAAGAAGCACTGCGCCTGTACACGGCGGGCAGCGCATGGTTCAGCTTCGACGAGAACCGGCGCGGCACGCTGGAGGTCGGCAAGCTGGCGGACTTCGCGGTGCTCGACCAGGACTTTCTCAGCGTGCCGCTGGAGCGCATCGGCAAGACCACGTCGCTGATGACGGTGGTGGGCGGGCGCGTGGTGTACGCGGCGCGGCCGTTCGATGCGGCGGCAGTGCCGGTGGCGTCGGCGCGCTGACTTCAGTCAGGTGCCGAGCGCCAAGCGCACCCGCTCGCGCAGCGCGGGCAGCACGTCGCTCTCGAACCACGGGTGGTGCTTGAACCAGCCGGTGTTGCGCGGCGACGGATGCGGCAGCGGAATGAAGCGCGGCGCGTAGTCGGCGAAGGCCTCGACCGTGTCGGTCACGTTGGCGCGCGCGGTCTTGCCGAGGAAGTGGCGCTGCGCGTACTGGCCGATGAGCAGCGTCAGCTGGATGTGCGGCATCTGCGCCAGCAGCTTGTCGTGCCACAGCGTTGCGCACTCGCGGCGCGGCGGCAGGTCGCCGCTGGTGCCGCGGCCGGGGTAGCAGTAGCCCATGGGCATGAGCGCGATGCGCGCGGGGTCGTAGAAGACGGCACGGTCCACGCCGAGCCATCGCCGCAGCTGCTCGCCGCTCTTGTCGTCCCATGGCACGCCGGTCTTGTGCACCGTGAGGCTGGGCGCCTGCCCGACGAGCAGCAGCCGCGCGCTCGCGCCGGCCTGCACCACGGGACGCGGCCCGAGCGGCAGGTGCACCGCGCATGCACGGCAGGCACGCACTTCGGCCAGCAGCGCATCCACCGTGTCAGCCGGCGAACGGGCGGAAGAAGGCGTTGAGTTCGCTGCCCGCCGCGGCGTCCGCGAAGCCGTCGAAGCGGCCTTCGTCGGCGAGCGTGCGCGCGGCGCGCATGAAGCCGCCCCAGGCCGCGCGCGCCATGCCGCCGCCCACGCTGACGCGGCGCACGCCGAGCTCGGAGATGTCCACCATGCTCAGCTCGCTGGTTCCGCCGACCAGCAGGTTGACCGGCTTGGGCGCCACGGCCGCGACCACCGCCGCGATCTGCTCGCGGGTCTTGATGCCCGGCGCGTAGAGGCAGTCGGCGCCCGCGTCCGAATACGCCTTGAGCCGCGCGATGGCGTCGTCCAGGTCGGGCCGGCCGGCGAAGAAGTTCTCCGCGCGGCCGATGAGCAATACGTCGGCGCCCGAGGCGTCGATGGCCTGGCGCGCGGCGCGCATGCGCTCGGCCGCCACTTCAATGGGAAAGAGCGGGTCGGCCGCGTTGCCGGTCGAGTCCTCGATCGACAGGCCCGCCACACCGGTCTCGATGGCCAGGCGCACGCTCTCAGCGACGCCTTGGGCATCGGCAGCGAAGCCGTTCTCGAAGTCGGCGTTCACCGGCAGGCCGGTGGCCGCCACCAGCTCGCGCAGGTGGTCGAGCACCTGCGCGCGCGACAGCGCCCCGTCGGCCTGTCCGCGCGACCACGCGAAGCCGGAGCTGGTGGTGGCCAGCGCCTTGAAGCCCAGGCCTTCGAGGTAGCGCGCGCTGCCCGTGTCCCAGGGGTTCGGAATCACGAAGCAACCTTTTTCGTGGAGGGCGCGGAAGTCGGCGCGCTTTTCGGCGACGGAGCGGGTCATGGGGCCTCGGCTTTCTGCATTGCACAGTGAGCCGGCCATTCTGACGCAGGCTCGGTCAGCACTCCACCACGTTCACCGCAAGCCCCCCCAGCGAAGTCTCCTTGTAGGTGGACTTCATGTCTTCGCCGGTCTGCTTCATGGTGCGGATCACCGCGTCGAGCGACACATAGTGGCTGCCGTCGCCGCGCAGCGCCATGCGCGCCGCGTTGATGGCCTTCACCGCGCCCATCGCGTTGCGCTCCACGCACGGGATCTGCACCATGCCGCCGACCGGGTCGCAGGTCAGGCCGAGGTTGTGTTCCATGCCGATCTCGGCGGCGTTCTCGACCTGCGCCGGCGTGGCGCCCAGCACCGCGGCCAGCGCGCCGGCAGCCATGGAGCAGGCCACGCCCACTTCGCCCTGGCAGCCGACCTCGGCGCCCGAGATGGAGGCATTGGCCTTGTAGAGCATGCCGACGGCCGCGGCGGTGAGCAGGAAGTCGACGATGCCGTCGTCGCCCGCCTGCGGCACGAAGCGCTGGTAGTAGTGCATCACGGCCGGCACCACGCCCGCCGCGCCGTTGGTGGGCGCGGTGACCACGCGGCCGCCGGCGGCGTTCTCCTCGTTCACCGCCATCGCGAAGGCATTGACCCAATCCATCACCGCGAGCGGATCGGCCGCGCCGGCCTGCGCCAGCAGCTCGCGGTTCAGCTCCGGCGCGCGGCGGCGCATGCGCAGCGGGCCGGGCAGCGATTGCGCGGCCAGCGGGTTGTCGATGCCGAAGCCGCGCTGCACGCACTGCTGCATCACGTCCCAGATGCGCAGCAGGCCGGCGCGCACATCGGCTTCGGGCCGCCAGGCGCATTCGTTGCGCATGACCAGCGCGGCCACCGACAGGCCGGTGGCGCGGCATTGGGCCATGAGTTCGTCGCCCGTGGAGAAGGGATGCGGCACGGCGGACGCGGCTGCCACCGTCTCGGCCACGGCCTGCCCGCCCTCGACGACGAAGCCGCCGCCGACCGAGAAATACGTGCCCTCGGCCAGCACTGCGCCTTCGGCCGAGAACGCGGTGAAGCGCATGGCGTTGGGGTGCTCCGGCAGCGACTCCTCGCCGCGGAAGGCGATGTCGCGCACGCGGTCGAAGGCAATGGATTTGCGGCCGAGCAGGTCGAGCCGCCCGGTGCGGCGCAGCGCCTCCAGCCGGGGCTGCACGGTCTCGGGCCGCACGGTGTCGGGCGCGTCGCCGAAGAGCCCGAGGATCACGCCCTGGTCGGTGGCGTGCCCGTGCCCGGTGGCACCGAGCGAGCCGAACAGGTCGGCATGCAGCCGCGCCACCTGCGCCAGCACGCCCTGCCGCTCGAGCGACCGGGCGAACATGAGCGCGGCGCGCATCGGCCCCACGGTGTGGGAGCTCGACGGGCCGATGCCGATCTTGAAGATGTCGAAGGCGGAGAGCATCAGCGCATCATGCCCTCATCCCCTGATGCAGGAAGCTGCTGCCTGACCAGCGCCACCCAGTAGGCCGCGCCCAGCGGCAGGATGTTGTCGTTGAAGTCGTAGTACGGGTTGTGCACGTTCGGGTCGTTCGGGCCTTCCCCCGCGCCGATGCCGATGTAGGCGCCCGGGCGCTTCTGCAGCATGAAGGCGAAGTCTTCCGAGCCCATGGCCGGCGGGATGTCGGTCTTGACCTGCGCGCGCTCGACCAGGCTGGCTGCGGCGGCCACGGCGGCATCGGTCTCGGCGGGCGTGTTGACCACGCCGGGGTAGCCGCGGCGGTAGTCGAGCGCCACCTTCGCGCCGTGCGTGGCGGCCACGCCGTCGCAGATCTGCTGCATGGCGGCCTGCGTCTTGTCCTGGATGGCGGCGTCGAGCGTGCGCACGGTGCCGCGCAGCACCACGGTCTCGGGAATCACGTTCCAGGTGTCGCCGCCGTGGATCTGCGTGACGCTGACCACGGCCGAGTCGGTCGCGCCGGTGCGGCGGCTCACGATGGTCTGCAATGCATTGACGAGCTGGGCCGAGACCACCACCGAGTCGATGCCGGTCTCTGGCATGGCGCCGTGGCTGCCCTTGCCGGTAATGACGATCTCGAAGGTGTCGAGGAAGGCCGTCATCGTGCCCTTGCGGATCGCGAACTGTCCGCGCGGCAGGCCCGGGAAGTTGTGCATGCCGTAGACGGCGTCGGCCGGGAACCGGTCGAACAGGCCCTCCTCCACCATCACGCGGCCGCCGCCTTCGTTCTCTTCGGCGGGCTGGAACACGAAGTGCACTGTGCCCTTGAAGGGCTTGTGGCGCGACAGGTGCTCGGCGGCGCCCAGCAGCATGGCGGTGTGGCCGTCGTGGCCGCAGGCGTGCATCTTGCCGGCGCACTTGGAGGCATGCGCCTGCGTGCCCAGTTCCTGCATGTTGAGCGCATCGAGGTCGGCGCGCAGCGCGATGCTCGGGCCTTCGCCGTTCTTCAGCGTGCCGACCACGCCGGTACCGGCCATGCCGCGGTGCACCGGCAGGCCCATCAGCATCAGCGCGTTGGCGACGACGTTGGCGGTGCGGTGTTCCTCGAAGGCGGTCTCGGGGTTGGCGTGGATGTCGCGGCGCCAGCTGAGCATGCGGGCGCGGGTGTCTTCGGCGATTTCGGGGTCGCGGTACATGGCGTGGGTCTCTCGTGGGGTTGTCGGGGTCAATGGAAGAATTCGGCGATCAGGGTCGCACCAAGGAAGGTGCCGGCCGTGGCGGTGAGCGACACCACCACGATGCGCCAGCCCAGCTGGCGGAACACCGGCAGGTCCTTCGCGACCGAGAAGCCGGCCAGCGCCAGCACCGGCGTGGTGAAGGCCAGGAAGTTGAGCTTGGCGGTGATGGCGATCAGCGCGTCGGAAAACGGAAACAGCCCCGGAATGCCCGCCAGCGTGGCCACCACCGACAGCACCAGCACCATCGGCAGGCGCGGCACCAGCCGCTTGATGCCCTCGACCACCAGCGCGATCAGCACCACCGCCGCCATGCCTTCGAGCGACACCAGCACCGGCACCTTGTAGGTCAGCGAATTGCCGATGAGCACGCCGCCGCCCACCACCGTCCAGGCGATGAGCGTGTCGCGCAGCGACGTGGCGCCGCCGTGCGCCATGCTGACTTGCGACACCGCGCCCGTGCCCGCCACGTCCTGCGCGCCGCGTTTGGAGAAGCGGCCCAGCACCGGCTCCAGCTTGCCGTAGAGCCACGAGCACAGCGGCAGCGACAGGAACAGCGTGAAGTAGAAGCCGGCCACGGTGGTCAGCAGGTTCGAGGCGGCCGCAATGGCGGTGAGCTGCGGCAGCATCTCGGCCGGCTGCTGCGCGGCGATGGCGCCCAGCGCGGCGGCCATCAGGCTGCCCGAGCCCACGCCGGCGCCCATGGCCAGCGAACGCGGATCGAAGATGTGCAGGCTGGCGATGAAGCCCGCCAGCACCGCGATGAAGAGCGCGCCCAGCACGGTGCCGGTGATGTACTCGGCCAGCACGCCGCGGCCTTCGGGCGAGGCCATGCCGTACTTCTCCCCGATGATCACCAGGTTGCCCTCGCGGCCCACCGAGAAGGTCGCGCCCACGGCCTCGCGCTTGATGCCCAGCAGCAGCGCCAGCGGCAGGCCCAGCGCCAGGGTGCCGAGCGCATGGCCGAACTCCTGGAACAGCAGCGCCCAGCCGGCCTGCCTGACCTGCGGCAGCGCGGCGCCCACCGTGAGGCCGAGCTTCACCACGAACAGCAGCAGGCCCGCGTTCAGCAGGCCGCCGGCCAGCGACTGCTCGGCCGTGGCCACGCGCACCGCGCCCGGCAGGCGGCGTTGCGCAATGCCCCACACGGCCGCGATCAGCAGCGCCCACAGCATCGGCAGCAGCGCCACCTTGCCGGGGCCGACGCTGAACTGCACCGGGCCGATGAGTTCGGCCGCGGCCACGATGGCCAGCGTGACGAGCAAGAGCTTGAGTTTTCCGGAGGCGCTGGAGCGCACGGGTGCGGCAAGAACGGAGGCGGCAGAGGTCATGGGTGGGGCTTCTTCTGGCGGAATGCGGGCGAGTTTCCGCGTCCGGCTCTATTGCATCAATGACCGTAAATCGGGATATTCGATGCATTGAATGCAACACTCGCCACCAACTTCAGGAGACCGGGCCATGGACGACAAGCTCGACACGCGCCGCGTGCGCTACTTCATGCAGGTGCTCGACAGCGGTTCGGTGCGCGGTGCCGCCGACGTGCTGGACATGGACCCCTCGGCCGTCAGCCGCGCCATCGGCATCCTCGAGCAGGAGTGCGGCGTGCCGCTGCTGGAGCGCCACGGACGCGGCGTGGTGGCCACCGACGCGGGCGAGATGCTGGCCGGCTACGTGCGGCGCCAGAACAGCCAGAAGCAGCACCTCATGGCGCAGATGGACAGCATCCGCAAGATCGAGCGCGGGCACATCGACATCGTGGCGGGCGAGGGCTACGTCGACTGGCTCATGCGCCACAGCCTGCGCGACTTCATGACCACGCACCCGAAGATCACCATCGAGCTGGACGTGGCCAGCACCGACGAGATCGTGCGCCGCGTGGTCGAGGAGCGCGCCCACATCGGCATGCTGTTCCAGCCGCCGAAGGACGACCGGCTCACCTCGCACCAGTCGCACCCGCAGCCCATCCAGGCGATGGTGCTGCGCTCGCATCCGCTCGCGCAGCTGGGCCGGCCGCTCAAGCTGGCCGACCTGCTGCCCTACCCCGGCGCCACGCTGCACCGCCACTTCGGCGTGCGCCAGCACATCGAGGCGGCGGAGGTCAGCGAGGGCGTGCGGCTGCCCGCGCTGCTGACCACCACCTCGTTCAGCGCGCTCGGCCATTTCGTGTCGGCCGGGCTGGGCTACACGCTGGGCACGCGCATCTCGCTCACGCCCAACGCCAACAGCCCCGAACTGGTGGAGCTGCCAATGAAGAACCCGCTGCTGTCGCAGGGGCGCTCGCACATCGTGTCGCGCCACGGGCGCATGCTGTCGCCGGCCGCGGCCGAATTGCTGCGCCGCGTGGTGGCCGACATGCGGCTCTATGCCGACGACACGCCCGCCAAGGAAAGACGCACGGCCGCGCGGGCCAGAAGCACCCCGGCCTGAAAGGGATGATCCGCCGCATTGCGCACATCGCCGCTTCGGTGTTCTGATCGGACCCCATGTCCTACGTCATTGCACTCTTCATCCACCTGCTGTGCGCCGCCTTCTGGGTAGGCGGCATGGCGACCATGCACTTCGCGGTGCGCCCATCGGCCGTCGCCACGCTGGAGCCGCCGCTGCGGCTGCGCATGTTGGCCGCGACGCTGCGGCGCTTCTTCGTCGGGGTGGATGCGTCGGTCACGCTGCTGTTCGCGAGCGGCGTGGGAATGATCATGGCGGCAGGCGGCTTTCGCGGCCTGCACTGGCGCATCGAGGCCATGATGAGCATCGCGATCGTGATGGCCGCGATCTACGTCTACATCCGCGCCTCGGTGTTCCGGGCGCTGCGGCGCGCGGTGGAAGAAAGCGCCTGGCCCGTGGCTGCCGCGCGGCTGGATACCGTGCGCAAGCTGGTGACGCTGAACCTGGTGCTGGGCGTGGTGGTGTTCGCTGTGGCGACCATCGGGCGCGCGGGCTGACGAAGGGCGTCAGGCGATTGCGGCCGCAGGCGCCGGAAGGCGCACCGGGCTCGCCGTGCCTGCGCCGTTTTTTTCAGACCACGCCGGCCGACCGCAGGGCGTCGAAGCGGGCGTCGTCGATGCCCATCTCCGCCAGCACCTCGCGCGTGTGCTGGCCCAGCGCGGGCGGCGCGTGGCGCAGCACGGGCGGCGTGGCCGACAGGCGCAGCGGACTCGCCACGCCGGTGATGCTGGCGATGCCGTCGCCCGCGTCGCGCGGCAGCGTGACCTTCAGGCCGCGCGCCTGCACCTGCGCGTCGTCGAAGGCCTGCGCGATGTCGTTGATAGGGCCGCAGGGCACGGCCTTGTCCTCGAGCAGCGTGACCCACGCTGCCGTGGTGCGGGTGCGCGTGAGTTCTTCCATCATCGGGATCAGCACGCCGCGGTGCTTCACGCGCAGCGTGTTGGTGGCAAAGCGCGCGTCGCTCGCCCATTCCGGATGGCCCGCCGCTTCGCAGAAGCGCGCGAACTGGCCGTTGTTGCCGATGGCCAGCAGCATCGCGCCGTCCTGCGTCGGAAAGTCCTGGTAGGGCGCGAGGCTCGGGTGCGTATTGCCCTGGCGCCCGGGCGCCTTGCCGGTGTTGAGGAAGGCGCTGGCCTGGTTGGCGAGGATGGCCATGCCCACGTCGAGCAGCGCCATGTCGATGTGCTGGCCTTCGCCGGTGCGGTCGCGCACCTGCAGCGCCGCGAGGATCGCGGTGCTGGCGTAGACGCCGGTGAACAGGTCGGTCAGCGCCACGCCCACGCGCAGCGGGCCGCCGCCGGGCACGTCGTCGGGGCGGCCGGTGATGCTCATCATGCCGGTCATGGCCTGGATCATCAGGTCGTAGCCGGCGCGCTCCGCATAGGGGCCGTCGTGGCCGAAGCCGGTCACGCTGCAGTAGATGAGGCGCGGGTTGGCCGCGCGCAGGCTTTCCTGGTCGAGGCCGTATTGCTTCAGCCCGCCGGTCTTGAAGTTCTCCACCACGATGTCGGCCTGCGCCGCCATCTGCCTGAGCAGCGCCTGCCCGTCGGGCGTGGCCATGTCGACCGTGACCGAGCGCTTGTTGCGGTTGCAGGCGGTGAAGTAGCTGGCCTGGTCGGAGTCGTTGCCGTCGGCGTCCTTGATGAAGGGCGGGCCCCAGGTGCGCGTGTCGTCGCCGACGCCGGGGCGCTCGATCTTGACGACGTCGGCGCCCAGGTCCGCCAGGATCTGCGTGCACCACGGGCCCGCGAGCACGCGGGACAGATCGAGGACCTTGATGCCGTCGAGTGCTGCGGGCTTGTTGATCATGCGTTCGATCAGTTCGCGAACGCCGCGATGCCGGTGATGGCGCGGCCCAGGATCAGTGCGTGGATGTCGTGCGTGCCTTCGTAGGTGTTGACCACTTCCAGGTTCACCAGGTGGCGTGCCACGCCGAATTCGTCGCTGATGCCGTTGCCGCCCATCATGTCGCGCGCCATGCGGGCGATGTCCAGCGACTTGCCGCAGTTGTTGCGCTTCATGATCGAGGTGATTTCGACGGCGGCAATGCCCTCGTCCTTCATGCGGCCCAGGCGCAGGCTGCCTTGCAGGCCCAGCGTGATCTCGGTCTGCATGTCGGCCAGCTTCTTCTGGATGAGCTGGTTGGCGGCCAGCGGGCGGCCGAACTGCTTGCGGTCCAGCGTGTACTGGCGGGCGCGGTGCCAGCAGTCTTCCGCGGCGCCCAGGGCACCCCACGAGATGCCGTAGCGGGCGCTGTTCAGGCAGGTGAAGGGGCCCTTGAGGCCCTGCACTTCGGGGAAGGCGTTCTCTTCGGGGCAGAACACGCCGTCCATCACGATCTCGCCGGTGATGCTGGCGCGCAGGCCGACCTTGCCGTGGATGGCGGGGGCCGAGAGGCCCTTCATGCCCTTCTCGAGCACGAAGCCGCGGATGGGGCCGACCGTGCCGCTTTCGCTGACTTCCTTGGCCCACACCACGAACACGTCGGCAATGGGCGAGTTGCTGATCCACATCTTCGAGCCGCTGAGCGAGTAGCCGCCCGGCACCTTCTTGGCGCGCGTGGCCATGCTGCCGGGATCGGAGCCGTGGTCGGGCTCGGTCAGGCCGAAGCAGCCGATCCATTCGCCGGTGGCGAGCTTGGGCAGGAACTTCTGCTTCTGCGCTTCGGTGCCGAATTCGAAGATCGGCACCATCACCAGCGAGCTCTGCACGCTGGCCATCGAGCGGTAGCCCGAATCGACGCGCTCGACTTCGCGGGCGATCAGGCCGTAGGCCACGTAGTTGAGGCCGGGGCCGCCGTATTGCTCGGGGATGGTCGGGCCGAGCAGGCCGAGCGCGCCCATCTCGCGGAAGATGGCCGGGTCGGTCTCGCCGGTGCGGAAGCCTTCAGTGACGCGGGGCGCCAGGCGCTCCTGGCAGTAGGCGTTGGCCGCGTCGCGGATCATGCGTTCTTCGTCGGTCAGTTGCTGGTCGAGAAGAAGGGGGTCGTCCCAGTGGAATTGCGCTTTGGCGGCCATGTGGCTGTCTCCGGAGAAGGGGAAGAAAACAAAAAGAGGGGGATCGGTCGATCCTAGCCACGCGCAAGCCATGACGCAAACGAGGATTCCTCACCCAGATATGCGTTTGTAGAATGTCTTGCAAGATGTTCGGGCAGCGTCTTCATTGGCGAGCGCTGCGTTCCATTCATACTTTCCAGGCATACATGCATGCGCCGCAAGATACCGCCCCTGCAGACCCTGGTGTGCTTCGACGCCGCCGCGCGCCACGAGAGCTACACGCGCGCCGCGCAGGAGCTGGCCCTCACCCAGAGCGCGGTGTCGCGCCAGATCGGCACGCTCGAAGCCTTCCTGGGCGTGGCGCTGTTCCGCCGCACACGGCACGGCGTGGCGCTCACCGCCAGCGGCGCGGCCTATGCGCGGCAGACCGCCAAGCGCCTCGAGGCCATGGAGCGCGACACGCTCGACGCGATGGCGCACCAAGGCGAGGGCGGCTCGCTCTCGCTGGCGGCCGTGCCCACCTTCGCCACCCGCTGGCTCATGCCGCGCCTGAAAGGTTTTGCGGCGCTGCAGCCCGACGTGGTGGTGCACATCGAAACGCGCACCCGTCCCTTCCTGTTCGCGGATGCCGAGTTCGACGCCGCGCTCTACGCCGGCACGCCCGCGCAGGTCGAGAACTGGGCCGGCACGCATGCGCTGCTGCTGATGCACGAAGACGTGGTGCCGGTGTGCAGCCCCGCCCTGCTGCCGCGCGGCAAGGCCGTGACGCCGGCCGCCATCGCGAAGATGCCGCTGCTGCAGCAGAGCACCCGGCCCGACGGCTGGCGCCAGTGGTTCGACGCGCAGCAGATCGACGCGCCCAACGCGCGCGGCGGACCGCGCTACGAGCTGTTCTCGATCCTCGCGGCCGCAGCGTCCCATGGCCTCGGCGTGGCGCTGATGCCGACGATGCTGGTGGCCGACGAACTGGCGCGCGGCGAGCTTGTCGTCGCATGCGCGCGGCCATTGTCGGGCGAGCGCAACTACTACCTCGTCACGCCCGAGCGCGCCGACCAGCGGCCGCTCTTGAAGTTCTTCAGCGACTGGCTGCTCGGGCAGGCGCGGCAAGGCTGAGCCGGACATGACGCGCGATCACCGCTCCGAGTACGAATGGCGCATGCACAAGGTGCTGACGCACATCGACGACCACCTCGACGAGCCGCTCGAGTTGGCGGCGCTGGCAGACGTGGCGCATTTCTCGGCGTACCACTTCCACAGGCTGTTCGCGGCATGGGCCGGCGAGACGCTGGGCGACTACATCCGCCGGCGCCGGGTGGAAGTGGCGGCGCTGCGGCTGGCAACGCAGCCGCGCGTGACGGTGCTCGACGCCGCGCTGTCGGTGGGCTTCGGCTCGGGCGAGGCGTTCTCGCGGGCCTTCCGCGCGCATTTCGGCAGTTCGCCGACGGCATGGCGCGCAACGCACCGGTGGACGCCGACCGACGCGGAAAGCAATCCTGATCAGATCGGCTTGCACGGCTTCACGAAGAATGGGCCTTCACCGCGCGACACCGCGCCAACGGAGGCAACGCCCATGCACGTCGATCTCATCACCCGCCCGCCCGTCACCATCGCCTACCTGCGCTACGTGGGCCCGTTCGGCGCGCCGGTGGGCGCTTTCTGGAACACGCAAGTGGCACCGTGGATCACCGCGCACAACCTTTGGCCGCATGCGCGCTACGGCATCAGCCACGACGACCCGAGCATCACCGCGCCGGAGCATTCGCGCTACGACGCGGGCGTGGAAGTACCGGAAGACTTCGTGCCCGACGGCGGTTTCCAGAAGACGGTGCTGCCCGGCGGGCGCTACGCGGCAACCAGGTTCTACGGCGTGTCCGCGGAGATCAACGCCGTCTGGACGCGCCTGCTGCGCGACTGGCTGCCGGCCAGCGGCTTCCAGTTCGACAGCCGGCCCGCGTTCGAGCACTACCCGCCGTGCGGCGCGTTCGACGAGAAGACCGGCGCCTTCGAATGCAATATCTGCATCCCTATCGCTCCGCTCTGACGGCGGGAATGGGTGTTCACGGAGTGCTCGGGCCCTGCGGCTGTTGCGGTGCCTTCTTCGGCGGCGAAATGCGCCGCGGCCTGAACGGCCCCGCGACCTTCTCCAGCCACGGATCGCACACGGCACGGAGTTGAGGATCGATCTTGAACTGCGGATCGCGCGCGTCGAACAGAACCGACTTCTTCGCCTGCGCCCGCACCAGCGCGAAGGCGTCTTTCTCGGAGCGGCTGTTGTCGAACATGAGCGTCATGTTCGCGATCTGCGCCGCATGCCCGACCGCCGCCTGCGTGCGGGGAAAGCGCTCGATGAGCTTCCTGCGGTCCACGTCGTGGCCGCCCTGCTGCTTGCGCGTGCTCACGCGAAAGACGGACATGTCGACCGACACCAGGCCGACGAAGAGCAGCACGACGAAATAGCCCGCCTGCTGCATCGCGCGGATGTCGTCCGCCTTGGATTCGTGGCCGCCGCCGGGCAGCGGCTTCCAGTGCGAGAAGACCGTCTCGAACGCGAAGGGCATGCGCTGGTCCATCACCAGGCTCTTGAAGGCGCGTACGCCTTCCTGCGACAGGATCTGCCACTTCAGGTCGTCGTCGCGCAGCTGCTGGGCCCAGGGCGGGATGTGTCCGGTGCGGGGGTCGGCGTCCGGCAGGATCGACATCATCATGCGATCGGCGTTGATGAGCGGCATGCGCAGCGACGCAGCCAGGCGCGAGTACCACAGCGTGGACTTGCCGGAGCCGTTGTGGCCGGCAAGAACGAACGCCACCGGGCGCGGCCCCTGCGTCTGCTCGAGCAGCTTCTCGAGACTGGGTGGGCGGCGGCTCACGCCTTGCTCGCGCGGAACCTGCCGTCGACCAGCCGGCCGATCACCTGGGTGCCGTCGGCGGACTCGCGGATGACCTTGGTCGGGTCCTGCGGGTAGGCGTAGTAGGCGAATATCCTGGCTGCGTTGGGTCCGCGAAAGACCACCGCCCTGTCGATGCCGGGCTTGTTGAGCGCACGGGCCGCCTTCTTCAGCAGCACCGTGGTGTTGTCCTCGGGGCGCACTGCCGGCCGCGCCGCCTTGCCGACCTTCACCAGCGCCATGCCGCGCCCCAGCGTCGCAACCGAGCGGCCCTGAACCAGTTGCCCCGTGGCGCTCGCACGCGCGGTCATCGTCTTTTCTCTTGCCATGGCCGGATGATCGCTCAAAAACGGCGGCACGGCGCATGCCGCGGACCCGTGTCCGGAAACGGCGAGCGCAGGCCGTGCCGAAGCCGGAAACTCCGCGCATGACAAGCCCCGCCTCTCTCGTCGCAGCGCTCGACTGGCCCCGCATCGAAACCGAACTCGCCACCCGCGGCTGCGCCACCACCGGCGAGCTGTTCACGCCGCAGGAGTGCGCCGCGCTCACGGCGATGTACGACCGGCCCGCCCGCTTCCGCAGCCGCGTCGTCATGCAGCGCCACGGCTTCGGCCAGGGCGAGTACCAGTACTTCGCGAACCCGCTGCCGCCCAAGCTGGCCGCTTGGCGCGGCGCGCTGTACGAACGCCTCGCGCCGCTGGCCAACGCCTGGGCCGCCGCGATGGGCCAGCCCGCCGACTACCCGCCGGACCACGCCGCCTATCTCGCGCGCTGCCATGCCGCGGGCCAGCTGCGCCCCACTCCGCTGCTGCTGCGCTACCAGGAAGGCGACTACAACTGCCTGCACCAGGACCTCTACGGCGACCTGCAGTTTCCGCTGCAGCTCACGGTGCTGCTGAGCCGGCCGGGCGAAGACTTCACCGGCGGCGAGTTCGTGCTGACCGAGCAGCGCCCGCGCATGCAGTCGCGCGCCGAAGTCGTCTCGCTCGCGCTGGGCGAGGCGGTGATCTTCGCGGTCAACCAGCGGCCCGTGGCGGGCACGCGCGGCAGCTACCGCGTGACCATGCGCCACGGCGTGAGCCGCCTGCGCTCGGGCCGCAGGCACACGCTGGGCATCATCTTCCACGACGCGCGCTGAACGAGGGCTTTCCCGCACGGTCGTTCTACTTGTAGGGCGCGGCCGCATTCACAGCCAAGACCGGCGAAAATCGCCACCGCATCAGGCACCCGCCAGGATCTCCGACACCAACGATCGGGGCCGCGGACTCGCCGGATGCCGATCCGCGCCTTCGTGGCGCGGGTGTGTTCGAGTGGTCGTCAGGGAGCTGTATGAACAAGAACTCGTCCGGGAATCCGGGTGTGGCGGGAAAGCCGCCTTTCGAATCCGCCGCCGCGGCACCGCCATCGAAGCGCTCGCGGCGCTTCAGGGTGGACGTGGGCACCATCGTCAGCGCGGTGGCGCTCACGCAGTCGCTGCTGCTGGTGTCGCTGGGCTATTGGGGGTCGCAGCGGCTGGTCTCGCGCATCGGCACTTCCGCGCACAAGGCCAACCACGACCGCACCGAGGACAAGGTGCTGGCCTTCCTGCAGAAGGCCGAGTCGGTGATCGACGCGGCGGGCAGCGCCCCCAGCCTGCGGCCCGCGGGCGAGCAGTCCGAGAGAACGTCGGAGCTGCTGTGGACGCTGCTGGCGCAATCGCCCGAGCTCGACAGCATCTACGTGGCCAACGAAGCCGGCCAGATGCTGATGGCCCTGCGCTACCCCACGCCCGCCATGCGCCACATAGAGCGCGGCCCGCAGTTCACCACCGAGACCTGGCACTACAAGCCGCCGCCCTCGGCCGAAGCCGACGTGCAGGACCGCTACGCCACGCGGCGCGTCGAGACCCTGCACAGCAGCTACGACCCGACGCAGCGCAGCTGGTATGTGCAGGCCCGCAAGGCGCAGGGGCCGGTATGGACGCAGCCCTATGTGTTTGCCGCCGCGCAGGAACTGGGCGTGACCTACGCACTGCCTGGCAAGCGGCGCTACGCCGAGGGCGGCACGCAGGCGCTGGTGGTGGCGGGCGACGTGTCGCTGGGGCGCCTGTCGGGGTTCGTGCAGCAATTCAGCAGCAGCATCGGCCACGGCGACAGCGCACTCCTGAGCGCCGACTTCCGCGTGCTGGCGCGCAGCGATCATCCGGGCGTGCTTCACAAGCTGGAGCTCCCGTCGGGCGTGCTCGGCGCGCTGCATGCCCACATGCTGGCCGACGGCACCGCGGGCAGCAGCCACGACACCGAGTTTTCGTTCACCCACGAAGGGCGCAACTATCTGGTGCAGACCTCGTCCATTCCGAGCACGGGCTGGCAGCTGGTGAGCTGGGTGCCCGAAGACGTCCTGCTGGGCGACCTGCGGCATGCCGTGCTGCTGAGCCTGCTGCTTGCGCTGGCCTTCCTGGCGGTGGCGCTGTTCATGTCGCTCAAGCTGTCGAAGCTGGTGACATCGCCGGTGGAGAACCTCTCGCACATTGCGCGGCGCATCGGCCTGCTGGAGCTGGACAACCTGCCGCGCGAGCCCAGCCGCGTGCTCGAGATCCAGCACCTGGACCAGGCGCTGGACGATTCCGCGCGCAGCCTCAAGGCCTTCAGCAAGTTCGTGCCGGTGGATGTCATCAACCAGCTGGTCGCCGACGGCCACGCACTCGCGCCCAACGGTTCGCCGCGCCGGGTGACGGTGATGTTCAGCGACGTGGAGGGTTTCACCTCGATCTCGGAGTCGCTCGACACCGACGTGCTGGTGGGCATGCTGACCGAGTACTTCAACCTCGCGACGGCGGTGTTCGCGCGGCACGGCGGCATGGTCGACAAGTTCATCGGCGACGGCATCATGGTGCTGTGGGGCGCGCCCGCCGACCTGCCCGACGCCGAGTACAGGGCCTGCATGGCGGCCCTCGAGCTGCACGTGGAAATGGACGAACTCAACCGCCGGTGGGTTGAACAGGGCCTGCCCGAGTTCCGCACGCGCGTGGGCATTCACACGGGCATGGTGATCGCGGGAGTGCTGGGCTCGAACGACCGGCTGTCGTACACCGCGTTCGGCGACGTGATCAACGTGGCGAGCCGCATCGAGGGCATCAACAAGCAGCTGGGCACGCAGGTGCTGATGTCGGAAGTGACGTTCGCGGGCCTGCAGGGCCGGCTGCACACGCGCCGCATCGAGGAACTCGTGGAGCTGCGCGGCCGGCAGACGCGCATGGTGCTCTACGAGCTGATGACTTCGTAGCGGCCCGCCCTAGCGCGGCGCCTGGGTGACGCGCACCAGCACCAGGTTGGCGCTGGTGCTGGTGCCCTGCGGGAGCACCGAATACTGCGTGTCGTTGATGAACAGCAGCTGGTCGCCGCGCGAGATGCGCGCCGACACGGCATAGCGCATGCGCGGATCGATGCGGGCCGCGTCCACCTTCAGCTCGTAGGCGAACGGCGGCTGCCTGCCATCGGCCTTGAAGCGCTGCTCGGCCAGCACGGTAGAGGGCGCGTCCATGCGCGACACGTCGAGCAGCTGCACCATGATCTCGGCCGCGGGGTCGAGCGCGATGCGCTCGCGATAGGCGACGGTGCCGGTCACGCGCAACTGCGAGGCTCCAGCAGCCGCGCCGGACGACGAGGGCGCCGCGCAGGCACCCAGCAAAGAAGCGCCTGCCACGGCGGAAAACATGAGGAGGCCGGTACGTCTTTTCATCCGCCCATTATGCGGAGGCACGCTCCGCGGCGAAGGCCACATACCACTCGAGGCTTCCGGGGTTTGCCATCGCTTCGCGGTTGACCACCTTCTCCAGCGGCTGCCCCAGCAGCAGCTTCTTGATCGGCAGCTCCTGCTTCTTGCCGGAGAGCGTGCGCGGAATCTCGCCCACCTGGAAGATGTCGTTGGGCACGAAGCGCGGCGACAGCGAGGTCTTGATGGCGTTGTTCAGCCGCGCGCGCATGGCATCGTCGAGCACCACGCCAGGGCGCAGCACCACGAACAGCGGCATGTAGCTGTCGCGGCCCAGGTACTCCAGGTCGACCACCATCGAGTCGAGCACCTCGGGCAGGCCCTCGACCGCGCTGTAGATTTCGCTGGTGCCCATGCGCAGGCCCTGGCGGTTGATGGTGGCGTCGCTGCGGCCGTAGATGATGCAGCCGCCGTCGGCGCCGATCCTGATCCAGTCGCCGTGGCGCCATACGCCGGGGTAGGTGTCGAAGTAGCTCGACAGGTAGCGCGCGTTGCCCTCGTCGCCCCAGAAGTACAGCGGCATCGACGGAATGGGCTGGGTGCACACCAGCTCGCCCACCTCGCCGATGACGGGCTGGCCGTCGTCGTTCCAGGCTTCCACGGCATGGCCGAGTTCGCGGCATTGCATCTGTCCCGGCACTTCGGGCAGGTCGCGGTTGCCGCCGACGAAGGCGCCGCAGAAGTCGGTGCCGCCGGAGATGTTGCACCACCACACGTCGGGGGAGCCCGCGTCGAGGATCTGCCGCGAGCCCCAGCGCTGAACTTCCTCGGGCAGCGGCGAGCCGGTGCTGCCGAGCGCGCGCACGGCCGACAGGTCGCCGCAGTCCTTGGCCACGAGGCCGGCCTTCATGCAGTTGGTGAAATAGGCCGCGCCGGCGCCGAAGAAGGTGACCTTGTGCCGCGCCACGAAACGCCACAGCACGCTCCAGTCGGGCTTCTCCTTGCTGCCCGCCGGGTTGCCGTCGTAGATGCAGATGGTGGCGCCGAAGGCCATGCCCGAGAGCTGCGAGTTCCACATGACCCAGCCGGTGGAGCTGTACCAGTGGTAGCGCTCGCCGAGGTTGTTGGCGCCGTAGCTTGCGCCCACGTCGTTGTGCAGGCCGCAGGCATGCATGGTGAGGATGATTCCGCCCTGCCCGTGCACGATGGGCTTGGGCAGCCCGGTGGTGCCGCTGGAATAGACGATCCAGATCGGATGGTCGAAGGGCAGCCATTCGGGTTCGAAGGCGTTGACCTCGTCGTCGTAGCGGCCGATGGCGCGCGACCAGTCGATGTCGTGCGGCACTGCGTTGGCGGCGAAGGGCGACTTCACCAGCACCAGCTTCTTCACGCTGGGCAGCTGGCCGCGCAGCTCCCGCAGCACCGCGCTGCGGTCGAGCGGCTTGCCGCCGTAGTGCACGCCGTCCACCGCGATCAGCACCTTGGGCTCGATCTGGCGGAAGCGGTCGGCCACGGCGGCGGTGCCCATGTCGGGCGCGCACACGCTCCAGATCGCTCCGATGCTGGAGCACGCCAGGAAGGCGACCATGGTCTCGGGCACGTTGGGCAGGTAGGCCGCGACGCGGTCGCCGCGGCGCACGCCCAGCGCCCTGAGCGTGAGCGCGACCGACGCCACCTGGCGGCGCATCTCGGGCCATGACATCTCGCGCACGTCGCCGCGTTCGTTGTCGCTCACGATCGCGGGCATGCCGGCCGCGTGCGCCGCATCGACGTGGCGCAGCACCTCGCGCGCGTAGTTGACCTGGGCGCCGGGGAACCACTGCGCGCCGGGCATGCGGCGCTCGGCCAGCACGGTGGCGCCGGGCGCGAGCGGCGTGGGGGACTGGATGGCAGCGTAGTCCCAGATGCTGCGCCAGAAGGCGTCGAGCTCGGTCACGGACCAGCGCCACAGCGCGTCGTAGCTGTCGAAGGAGAGGCCGCGCTTCTCGCGCAGCCAGTTCTGATAGAGGCGGATCTGGGGAATGTTGGGGGCGGGCATCCTGCAAGCGTAGCGCTGCGAACGACCGTGCTCAATCGGGGTTGACCTCAGGGTTTGTACGTGTGTTCAATTTTTTTGTACAAGCGTTCAATACGCCCCGATGAGCACCCGCACACCGACCCACAGGCGCGGCGCCTCGCGCGCCGCGGCACCCGCCGCCGCCGAGACTGCCCGCCCCGACCGCAAGCACGCCATCCTGCTGGCGGCCGAGAAGCTTTTTGCGCGGCACGGCTACCACGTGGTCACCATCCGCCAGATCGCCGAGGAAGCCGGCGTGCCGCTGGCGCTGGTGGGCTACTACTACGGCCAGAAGCACGAGCTGTTTCACGCCATCTTCGAACACTGGGGCCACACCATCGAGGAGCGGCTCGCCGGCCTGGCCGCCCTGACCCTCGACCCCGAAGACGTGCGCACGCTGCCGCGCATCATCGAAGCCTTCACCGCGCCGGTGCTGGCGCTGCGCGCGAGCGCCGAGGGCGAGTACTACGCGCTGCTGGTGGCGCGCGAGCTGTACCACGCGACCGAGGAAGCCGACCGCGTGCTGCGCGGCTATTTCGACCCGCTGGCCGAGGCCTACATCGACGCGCTGCACATCGCACTGCCGCACGCCACGCGCAGCCAGGTCGCCTGGGGCTACCAGTTCGCGCTGGGCTCGCTGCTGCACCACCTGAACGACAGCCGCATCGAACGGCTCTCGCGCGGCGAGAACAAGCGCGCCGACCCGGCCGTGGCGCCGATGCTCGTGAACTTCATCGTCGGCGGCCTGCGCGCCGCGCTGCCTCGCCCCAAGGCGGCCAGGAATCCATCCACGAAAACCATCCCACGGAGACAGAAGACATGATGACGAAGACCCCGGTGAAACGGCGCACCCTGTTGTTGTCGGCGCTCGCTGCCGCATCGGCCGCCGCCGCGCTGCCCGCGCTCGCGCAGTCCGCCACGAAGATCGTGTTCGGCTACACGGCCGTGACCGACTTCGCATCGGTGTTCGTGGCGGCCGAAGAGGGCTACTTCAAGAAGCGCAGCCTCGATGTCGAGCTCAAGTTCATTCCGCTGAACTCGACCATCCCGGCCGCGCTGCAGTCCGACTCGCTGCAGATCGGCGGACCCACGCCCTCGGTGTTCCTGCAGGCGGTGGACGGCGGCCTCGACCTGGTGCTGGTGGCCGGCGGCGGGCTCACCTCGAAGACCATCACCGGCTTCGGCCTGGTGGCGCGCGCCGGCTCGGGCATCAAGAGCGCGCAGGACTGCGTGGGCAAGAAGATCGGCGTGCCGGGCCTGGGCGCCTTCCTGCACGTGACCTTCCGCGCATGGCTGAAGGACAGCGGCGTGGACTACCGCAAGGTCAACTTCGTGGAGGCTGCGTTTCCGCAGCATGCCGACCTGCTGCGAGGCGGCTCGGTCGACGCGGTGGTGTCCGCCGACCCGTTCATGAGCCGCATCACCGAGAGCGGCGCGGGCTATGTGGCCTCGTACTACTCCACCTTCCTGCCCGAGAACAACCAGACCATCGTGCATGCGGCCAAGCGCGAATGGGTGGCGAAGAACCCGGCGGCGGCGCGCGCGTTCCGCGAGGCGCTGGTGGAAGCGGCCGCGTTCATGCAGCAGCCGAAGAACGACGCGAAGGTGCGCGCGGCCATCGGCAAGTACATCAAGCTGCCGCCCGAGGTGCTGGCCAAGGTGCAGGTCTCGCCGCCCGGCCCGGTGGTAACCGAGAAACAGCTCGCCTACTGGACCGGGCTGATGAAGGAGCAGGACATGCTCAAGACGAACATCGACGTGGCGAAGCTGGTGGCCAAGTGATCTCGGCGCCCGCCCCTGTCACCGCGCGCGCCGCGCTGTCGGCGAGCGCATTCAATTCGCCAACCGGCCCCGCGATGCAAGCCACTCCCTTCCTGCGCTTCGACGGCGTGACCATCCACCTCGGCGGCCGAGAGATCCTGTCGCCCACCTCGTTCGACGTGGCGCGCGGCGAATTCGTCTGCATCGTCGGCCCCAGCGGCTGCGGCAAGACCACGCTGCTGCGCGCGGCCAGCGGGCTCGTCACTGCCAGCGCGGGCGAGGTGCGGCGCAACGGCGTGAAGATGACCGAGCCCTCGCGCGAGGTGGCCTTCGTGTTCCAGGACTACGGCCGCGCGCTGCTGCCCTGGCGCACGGTGGAAGGCAACGTGAGCCTGGCGCTGGAAGCCGCCGGCGTGCCGACGGCCGAGCGCGCGCCGCGCATTGCCGATGTGCTCGGCAAGGTCGGCCTGGCCAGGCATGCGCACAAGTTCCCGGTGCAGCTGTCGGGCGGCATGCAGCAGCGCGCGCAGATTGCCCGCTGCCTCGCGCAGAAGCCCGAGCTGATGATGATGGACGAGCCCTTCGGCGCGCTGGACGCGCTGACGCGGCAGAGCCTGCAGGACGAGCTGGCACGGCTGGT
The DNA here is from genome assembly GCF_030208835.1 of Variovorax sp. efr-133-TYG-130. NCBI lineage: Bacteria > Pseudomonadati > Pseudomonadota > Betaproteobacteria > Burkholderiales > Comamonadaceae > Variovorax > Variovorax sp. efr-133-TYG-130. The sequence goes on from NZ_JARVTD010000029.1 coordinate 24,798, forward strand.
GCGCGACGACGGGCTCACGGTGCTGTTCGTCACGCACGACCTGGAAGAGGCCATCTACCTCGGCGACCGCGTGATCGCGCTGCAGGCCAACCCCGGTCCGGGCCGGCCCAGCCTCGCGCGGATGATCGACGTGAAGATCCCGCGTCCGCGCGACCAGCTCACGACCAAGGAGCATCCAGAGTACCTGCGCCTGCGGCGCGAACTCTTCGCCTTCATCGAGCAGGGCCATGACTGAGCGCGGCTTCTTTCGCTGGCTGCGGCCGTGGATGTTTCCTGCGCTGCTGATCGGCCTCTTCGAGTGGTATGCGCGCCGCGCGGCTGCCCTGGGCAGCGATTCGCTCGCGCCGCCAAGTGCCGCGGCCAAGGCTTTCGCCGGCGCGGCGATCGATGGCTCGCTCTGGCAGGCCACCGGCTTCACGCTGGGCACCGCCGCGCTGGGCCTGCTGCTGGGCGCGGTGCTCGGCATTGCGCTGGGCCTGGTGCTCGGGCTCTCGCGCCGTGCGGCGCAGCTCGGGTCGATGTCCATCGAGGTGCTGCGCCCGGTGCCTTCAGTCGCGCTGATTCCGCTCGCGATGCTGGGCTTCGGCTTCGGCGTGCGCATGGAGCTGGCCATCGTCACCTTTGCCACTTTCTGGCCGCTGCTGGTGCTGGTGCAGGCGGCGGTGCAGCAGGTCGAGCCCCGGCTGCTCGAGGTGAGCCGCGTGCTGGGGCTGTCGGCGCGCGAGCGGGCCTTCAAGATCGTGCTGCCCGCCATCGTGCCGCGCCTGTTCGTCGCGCTGCGGCTGGGCGTGGCGGTGGCGCTGGTGGTGGCCGTGACGGTGGAGATCGCGGCCAACCCCAACGGCATGGGCTACGCGATGATGATCGCGCAGCAGAGCTTCGACCCCGCGCTGATGCTCGCCTGGCTGGGCTGGATCGGCGTGGTGGGCTTCGCAATCAATGCCGGCATGCTGCTGTTGCAGCGCATGGTGGCGCGGCGGATGGGAGTGCAGCCATGAATGGCCGCGCGCATCTGAATCGCCTCGGCTCGCTCGGCGTGCTGCTCGCGCTGGTCGGGCTGTGGTGGGTGGCCAGCAACGCGGGCTGGGTCAGCCGCGTGTTCCTGCCCACGCCGCAGGCCACGTTCGCAAGCCTGCTCGAAGGGCTGAATCTCTCGGGCACCGGCGGCAACGGCGAGCTGCTCGGCTTCACGCAGGCCACGGTGGGCCGGATGATCGAAGGCTGGCTGCTGGCCTCGCTGTTCGGCGTGCTGCTGGGCGCGGCCATCGGCGTGTCGCCCTCGGTGCGCGCCTGGGTGCAGCCGACGCTGGAGTTCATCCGCCCCCTCCCCGCTTCCGCGCTGCTGCCGCTGGCGATTTCCATCTTCGGCCTGAACCCGGGCATGGTGCTCTTCGTGGTTGCCTTCGGCGCGATGTGGCCGGTGCTGCTGGCCACGGTGCACGGCTTCGCGGCGGTTGAGCCGCGCCTGTCGGAAGTGGCGCGCTGCCTGCAGATGTCGCGCGCGGCGTACATCTGGAAGATGGGCCTGCCCAATGCCATGCCCGACATCCTGGCCGGCATGCGCCTGGCGCTGACCATTGCGCTCATCGTCGCGGTGGTGGGCGAAATGATCGCCTCGCAAAGCGGCCTGGGCCAGGCCATCCTGCTGGCGGCGCGCGCTTTCCGCGCCAGCGACCTGTTCGCGGGCATCGTGCTGCTGGGGCTCATCGGCTTCGCGAGCAATGCGCTGCTGGCCTTTGCCGAACAACGCCTGCTGCGCTGGCAGCACCCCTGATTCCTTCGTCTTCCAACACCAACATCAACACCCCACAAGGAGTTCCCATGCCACGCAAATTCGTCGACCTGTCGATCTTCCTGGAGAACGACGTGCTGTCCGACCCGCCGGCCTTCGCGCCCAAGATCCAGTACTTCACGCACGAGCAGACCTACGAGCAGATCGAGCCCTTCTTTCCGGGCCTGAAGAAGGAAGACCTGCCCGACGGCGAGGGCTGGGCGGTGGAACTGGTGCAGCTGTCCACGCACAACGGCACGCACCTCGATGCGCCCTATCACTTCCACTCGACCATGGACAAGGCGCTGGGCGAGAAGAAGCCCGCCATCGCCATCCACGACGTGCCGCTAGAGTGGTGCTTCCAGCCCGGCGTGAAGCTCGACTTCCGGCATTTCGCCGACGGCTACGTGGTGACCGCCGCGGACGTCGAGGCCGAGCTCAAGCGCATCGGCCACACGCTGAGCCCGCTGGAGATCGTGGTGGTCAACACGCGCGCCGGTTCGCGCTACGGCAACCCCGACTACGTGTCGGCCGGCGCGGGCATGGGCTATGAAGCGACCATGTACCTGCTGGAGCGCGGTGTGCGCCTCACGGGCACCGACGCATGGAGCTGGGACGCACCCTTCGTGCACACCGCCAAGAAATACGGCGAGACGCAAGACGCCTCGCTGATCTGGGAAGGCCACAAGGCCGGCCGCGACATCGGCTACTGCCACATCGAGAAGCTGCACAACCTGGAGGCACTGCCGCCCACCGGCTTCTTCATCAGCTGCTTTCCGCACAAGATCCGCGGTGCGTCGGCGGGCTGGACCCGCGCGGTCGCGATCTTCGACGACGCGCTGATGGCTTCGGTGTGAGGGTCCGTTCATGAGCATTGCACTCAACCACACGCACGACGTTCATGCGCGCAGCTGGGTCGAATCCGCCAATGCGGCGGGCAGCGACTTTCCGATCCAGAACCTGCCGCACTCGGTGTTCCGCCGCGCGGGAAGCAGCGAGGCTTTTCGCGGCGGCGTCGCCATCGGCGACCAGGTGCTGGACCTCGCTGCGCTGGCCACTCGCGAGCAGCTCGAGGGCCTCGCGCTGCATGCGGCACGCGCGGCCGCGCAGCCTGCGCTGAACGACTTCTTCGCGCTCGGCGCCGCCGCATGGAAGGCGCTGCGCCATGCGCTCTTCGACCTCCTGAAGAACGATGCGCCAGTCGCCACGGTGCAGGCGGTGCGCGAATGCCTCGTGCCGCAGGCCGATGCCGAATACACCGTGCCAGCGCGCATCGGCGACTACACCGACTTCTACACCTCCATCGATCACGCGCTGAACATCAGCCGGCTGATGAACCCCGACGGCGACGTGACACCCAACTTCCGCTGGATCCCCACGGCGTACCACGGGCGGGTGTCGACCATCGGCGTGAGCGGCCAGCGCTTCCACCGGCCGATGGGCCAGGCGATGGCGCCCGGCGCGAAGGCGCCCACGTACCAGGCCTGCGCGCGGCTCGACTACGAGCTGGAGCTGGGCGTGTGGATCGGCACCGGCAATGCGCAGGGCGAGCCCATTGCACTGGAGCGCGCGGAGGAACACATCTTCGGCATCTGCCTGCTCAACGACTGGTCGGCGCGCGACATCCAGTTCTGGGAGATGGCGCCGCTCGGGCCGTTCCTCGCGAAGAATTTCGCGACCACGATCTCGCCGTGGATCGTGACGATGGAAGCGCTTGCGCCCTACCGGCAAGCGTGGACACGGGCGACCGACGAGCCCCAGCCGCTTGCCTATCTGGAGAACGCGGCGAACCGCGAGAGCGGCGCGCTCGACATCCGCCTGGAGGTCTGGCTCGAGAGCGAGAAAGCGCGCAAGGAGAAGACAGGGCCATCGCGCCTCTCGTCCACCAGCTTCAGGCACCAGTACTGGAGCGTGGCGCAGATGGTGACGCACCACACCATGGGCGGCTGCAGCCTGAACCCCGGCGACCTGTTCGGCAGCGGCACGATCTCCGGGCCGGGCCCCGGCGAGGCCGGCGCGATCATCGAGCTGACGCGCGCGGCGCAGATCCCGGTGACGCTGGCCAACGGCGAGCAGCGCGGCTTTCTCGAAGACGGCGACGCTGTGCTGCTGCGCGGCTGGTGCGAGAAGCCGGGGCAGGCGCGCATCGGGTTCGGGGAGAGTCGCGGCACGGTGCTGCCGGCCAGCAGCTGAGACAGGCCGTCGTCGAATCGCCCAACGAAAAAAGGCCACCCGTTTGGGTGGCCTTTTTCGGCAATGTTGGAGCGGGAGAAGAGTCTCGAACTCTCGACCTCAACCTTGGCAAGGTTGCGCTCTACCAACTGAGCTACTCCCGCGTCGAGCCTCAGATTATAGGGTGATTTTTGACGGGTTTTTCCGAATCCGGGAAAAAAGTTCTTTCAGGCCCCGAACACCAGCGACCGGTGCATCGACACCCCTGCCATCAACCCGTCCGCAGACGCCAGCGTGGCGTTGGAAAACGCCATCGCAAGATCGCCCGCCGCGTAGACGCCGGGCACCGTCGACATCTTCATGGCATCGACGCGCAGCACCTGGCCCATCGGGCCGTCGTCGAAGGCGCAGCCGAGCTGTTCGGCCAGCGGGCTGGCAGGCCGCGTGTGCGGCGCCACGAACAGCGCCTCGACCGGCACGAGCCTGCCGTCTTCGAGGCGCACGCCGGCCAGGTCCGTCGCCTCGCCTTCCAGCCCGGCGATGCGCCCCGGCTCGACAGTCACGCCGCGCGACTGCAGCCTGGCGCGAACCTCCGCATCGGGGCCCTTGCTGCCGTTCAGAAAGAGCGTGGTCGGACCCCATTCGGCGATCAGCAATGCATGATCCGGCGGGCCGCCGGCGTGGAACAGCAGGCCCAATCGGCGGTCGCCGAACTCGTAGCCGTGGCAGTAAGGACAGTGCAGCACGCTCTTGCCCCAGCGCTGGCCGATTCCGGGAATGTCGGGCAGTCCGTCCTGCACGCCGAACGACAGCAGCAGCTTGCGGGTCGACAGCTGCGCGCCGTCGGCCACAGAAACGGTGAAGCCGCCAGAGTCGTCGGCCTCGGCGGCCGTCACGCTGCCCTGGACAAAATCGACCGACGGATACGCGAGCAATTTCGCGCGCGCATCGGCGACCATCTTCTGCGGCGGCGTGCCGTCCTGCCCGAAGAAGCCGTGCGACGCAGCGGCAAAGCGGTTGCGCGGCGCGCCCGCGTCGACCACGCACACCTTCCTGCGTGCGCGGGCCAGTTGCATCGCGGCTGAAAGGCCGGCAAAGCTGCCGCCCACCACCAGAACGTCATAGCGCATGTTCAATGTCCTTTGAAGTGAAGCCGCCGCCCGTCATGCGGCGATGAAAGTCCCTGGAAAGATCGGCCAGCGTGATGCTGTTGAAACGCCTGAGCAGCAGCGCCTCGGCCTCATCGCACACGCCGTCGAGCGCGGCATTCACCGCCTGCTCGACGATGCAGCCCGGGCTCTCTGTGCGGTTGCCCATGGCCAGCAGCGCGGGGGCACCGACGGCGTTGTGCACGTCGCCCAGCGTGACCGCCGAGAGCGAGCAAGACAGCACCCACCCGCCGCCGTGCCCCTTGGCCGAACTCACGAAACCCGCCTGCCGCAGGCCGGCCATGAGCCGGCGGATGACGACCGGGTTGGTGTGCATCGCGACCGCGAGCAATTCGGATGTGACGGGGCCCTCCATCTCGGCCATGTGCAGCAGCACGTGGAGAACGCCTGAAAGCTTGCTGTCTCTTTTCATGCAACATTATGAGTTGCGTGTTTTTAACATGACGAGCCATGGGGTCTTGGGGCGCCGCGCAAACGTTCGAGCCCCCGATCCCGCCGACAGCCATGTCCCACACGCGTGGGCGACTGTGGCGCACATGGCGACAGACGACGGCCCGGCCAAGGTTGCACCCGGATCGATCGAACCTCGGTCGCTCCTTGATTCGTGACCATGCTACGAAAGGAACAGTCACCCATGAAGCAACAACAACACAACCGCATCCTCATCGGCGCCGTGCTCGCAGGCCTGCTGGCCATCGGCGGAACGGCCCAGGCGCAAGGCGTCGGGGTCGGCGTGGGCGTCAATGCCGACGTGAACGCATCCGGTGCAGGCACAGGCGGCAACGCAGGCACAGCGGCCGGCGCCAATGCAGGAGCCAAGGCCAATGCCGGGAGCACGGCTGGCGGTGGGGGCAATGCCGTGGGTGGCGTGCTGGGCGGTGCAACGGGCGCTGTCGGCGGTGCCACGAACGCGGTGGGCGGTGTGACCAACACCGTGGGCGGCACGCTCAATGGCGCGACCGGCGCCGTGGGCTCGGCCGGCAGTGCAGTGAAGGCGCCCGCGGCGGGCGTGAAGGCGAACGGCAAGGCCCAGGGTTCGGGCGCGGTCGACCTCAAGAAGTAAGGTAAGCCAGAGCCACCCGAAGTGGAAGGCCCGCGGCGCTTGATTGCGCGGCGGGCCTTTTTTGTTCGTCTGTAGAAAGCCTCAGTCGATCGGCTTCAGCCTGAACAGGCTGGTGACTTCCACATCGAGCACCAGCATCTCGCGCTGATTGAACAGCCGCCAGCGCCAGCGCAGGATGCCGAGCGTGGGCCGCTTCTCGGAGCGGCGCACCTCGATCACGTCGGCCACCAGCCGAAGCGCATCACCGGGCCGCACCGGGTTGGGCCAGCGCACGTGCTCGAGCCCTGGCGATGCGAAAGACTCCGAGCCCGCCAGCACCGCGTCGACCACCAGCCGCATCGCGATGGAGCAGGTGTGCCAGCCGCTCGCGATCAGCCCGCCGAAAGGGCTTTCGGCCGCGGCTTCGGCGTCTGTGTGAAACCACTGCGGATCGTAGGCCCGCGCGAACTGCACGAGTTCGGCTTCGGTGAGCACATAGGGCCCGGCCTCGATGACCTGGCCCGCATGGAAGTCGGCGAACTGCATCCGCCGCAGCTTAGTAGGTCTCGAGGTGCAGGCGGCCTTCGCGCTTCAAGGCGGCGCCGACGGTGTCCCAGTCGAGCCCCGCTTCCTTCGCCACGTCGCGCAGTGCCAGCACCACGCCCTCTTCCATGCTCTTCAGGCCGCACACGTAGAAGTGGCTGGCACCGTCCTTCAGCAACGCGGCCAGGTCGGCGGCGCGCTCGCGCATCAGGTCCTGCACGTAGCGCTTGGGTTGGCCCGGCGTGCGCGAGAACGCCAGGTTGATGTCGATGAAGTCCTTGGGCAGCGACTGCAGCGGGCCGAAGTACGGCAGCTCCTGCTGCGTGCGCGCGCCGAAGAACAGCATCAGCTTGCCGCCCTCGAACTTGCCGCTCTTGCGCAGCCGGCGGCGCCACTCGGTCATGGCGCGCATGGGCGCGCTGCCGGTGCCGGTGCAGATCATCACGATGTGCGACTTGGGGTGGTTCGGCATCAGGAAGGACGAGCCGAAGGGCCCGACCACCTGCACCGTGTCGCCCACCTTCAGGTCGCACACGTAGTTGGAGCACACGCCGCGCACCGGTTCGCCTTCGTGGTCTTCGGTCACGCGCTTCACGGTGAGCGACACGTTGTTGTAGCCGGGCCGCTCGCCGTTGCGCGGGCTGGCCACCGAATACTGGCGCGCATGGTGGCGCTTGCCGATGGCGTCGATGCCCGGCGGCACGATGCCGATCGACTGGCCTTCGAGCACCGGGAACGGCACCACGCCGAAGTCCAGCACGATGTGGTGGGTCTCGCTGTCGAAGCCCGCCTCGGTGCAGTTGAAGTTGCCGACCACGGTGGCGGTCGTCGGGGTCTTCGGCGGGAACAGGTTGGTGTACGCATGCGCGGCCGACCAGGGCGGCACGCTGGCGCCGTACTGCGCCGAATTGAAGACCGGCTCCACCGACTCGGCGGCCGCCTGGGCCTGCGTCTGCGCGGGCAACGCGGCGGCGGGGTCGCCGGCCGCGTCGGCGGACACGCCTGCGGCTTCGAGCTCCTCAGGGGAAAGTTCGTCGGGCAGCGACTCCCAGGTGAACTGTTCCTCGATCGAATAGGCGCGCACCACCGGCATGGTGCGCCAGTTGTCGATCGAGCCCGTCGGGCACGGCGAGATGCAGGCCATGCAGCCGTTGCAGGTGTCCGCGCGCACGACGTAGTTGTTGTCGTCGTGCGTGATCGCGTTCACGGGGCAGATGGCCTCGCAGGTGTTGCAGCGGATGCAGATCTCGGGGTCGATCAGGTGCTGCTTGATGACTCCGGCTTCAACGGCCATGTCCATGTTGTTCTCTCCTGAAAGCCCTCCCCTTTCGGGGGAGGGTCGGGTGGGGGCTTGCAGCGCTTGTCGTGGTCGCGCCGCTGGCCCCCATCCCAGCCTTCCCCCAGAGGGGGAAGGAGCAATACCGAAATACCTCGATCAACCGAAACGCACGTACTCGAAATCCACCGGCTGCCGGTTGATGCCCATCACCGGCGGGGAGATCCAGCCTGCGAACTTGCCAGGCTCCACCACGCGGCCCATCAACGATGCCACGAAAGCAAAGTCTTCGGAGCTCGGCAGCCATTCGTCGCGCTTGGCGGCCCATTCCACCTCGTTCACCACGCGGCCGTCCGGCGACATCTTGATGCCCGCGAGCGCGCCGATCTGGCGGTTGAAGGCCTTGTGCGGCACGCTCAGGCGGGTCGGGATGCCGGCCTTCTCGAGCACCTTGTTCCAACGGTTCACGCCGGCCACCGAGTCCTTGATGAAGTCGTCGCGCAGCACTTCGTTCAGCGCGTTGAGCATCGGCACGTCCTTCTCGACGAGCTGGCCGTCCTTCACTTCCAGCACCTTGTAGGTCTGGCCCTTGAGCACGTGGTCGTCGTCGCGCTTGCCTTCTTCATAGCGGCCCTTCAGGCCCGAGCTGTAGAAGATGGCGGCGTTGCTCGACTGGTCGGCGCCGAACAGGTCGATGGTCACGCTGTAGTGGAAGTTCAGGTAGCGCTGGATGGTGCCCAGGTCGATGGCGCCGGCCGCGCGCACCTTCTGCGCGTCGTCGGTCTTCAGCTCGTTCATGACCTGCGCGGTGCGCGCGATGACGCGCGACACGCCGCTCTCGCCCACGAACATGTGGTGCGCCTCTTCGGTCAGCATGAACTTCGTGGTGCGCGCGAGCGGGTCGAACGCGCTCTCGGCCAGCGCGGCCAGCTGGAACTTGCCGTCGCGGTCGGTGAAGTAGGTGAACATGAAGAACGCGAGCCAGTCGGGCGTCTTCTCGTTGAAGGCGCCCAGGATGCGCGGGTTGTTGTCGTCGCCCGAGGTGCGCTGCAGCAGCGCGTCGGCCTCTTCGCGGCCGTCGCGGCCGAAGTGCTTCTGCAGCAGGTAGACCATGGCCCACAGGTGGCGGCCCTCTTCCACGTTGATCTGGAACAGGTTGCGCAGGTCGTACATGCTGGGCGCGGTCAGGCCCAGGTGGCGCTGCTGCTCGACCGATGCCGGCTCGGTGTCGCCCTGCGTCACGATGATGCGGCGCAGGTTGGCGCGGTGCTCGCCGGGCACGTCCTGCCAGGCCTTCTCGCCCTTGTGGTCGCCGAAGTGGATCTCGCGGTTGGCGTCGCCCGGATTCAGGAAGATGCCCCAGCGGTAGTCGCGCATCTTCACGTGGCCGAACTGGGCCCACCCCTGCGGATCGACGCTCACGGCCGTGCGCAGGTACACCTCGTGGTTGGTCGAGCCCTCGGGGCCCACGTCGTCCCACCAGTTGATGAAGTTGGGCTGCCAGCCTTCGAGCGCGCGCTGCAGCGTGCGGTCTTCGCCGAGGTTGACGTTGTTGGGGATCTTCTCGCTGTAGTTGATCGTGCTCATGGCGAAACCTTTATCGAGTGGTTGCTGGAGAGATGTCTGTTCAAGAAACGCTGCGGAACCGGCTTTGCCGGGCCGCTGGCGTTGCCCCCTGGAAGGGGGTTGGCGAAGCGACACGAAGTGCGCGAAGCCTGGGGGTCATACCCGATTCATGTCGAAGCCGGCCTTCTGGCCGGTGCCGTAGACCTTCAGCGCACCCTTTTCGCCGACGGCGTTGGGGCGGTTGAAGATCCAGTTCTGCCAGGCGGTGAGCCGGCCGAAGATGCGGGTGGCCATGTTTTCCTTGCTCGCGAAGCGCAGGTTGGCTTCGAGGCCGGTGAGCGCGTCGGGCGACATGGCGGCGCGCTCCTCGATGGCGATGCGGATCTCGTCGTCCCAGTCGATGTCGTCGGGCGCGGCAGTGACCAGGCCGAGCTTCAGGGCCTCGTCGGCATCGAGCGGCTTGCCGGCTGCGGCGCGGGCGGCTTCGAGCGGCGCGGCCTCTTCATAGAAGCGGCGCTGCAGGCGGCTCTGGTCGTTCACCATCGGGAAGAAGCCGAAGTTGAATTCGCCCAGCGTGAGCTTGGGCGCGCGCTCGGCGTCGTCGGGCAGCGCGAGCATGTAGGTGCGGTCGGCGGCAAAGGCCAGTTCGGCCAGCGTGCCGGCGAAGCAGGAGCCGGCTTCGACCAGCGCGAACAGGCTGCGCGACGACACGTCCAGGCGCGCCAGCGTGCGGCGCAGCGCGCCGATGGTTTCGCGCACCAGCCAGTGGTCCTTGTTGGCGAACATCACCGCGTCCGACGCGAGCACCGCGGCGGCGTCGCCCTCGGTCTTGAGCAGCCAGGTGCCGACGTCGAGTTCGTTCGTGCGCAGGTTGAGGATGGCGTCGTCGAGTTCACGGCACATCGCCAGCGGCCACCAGGCGGCGCCCGCCGCTTCGATGGCTGCCACGTCGGCCGGCTGCGTGCCGGAGGGCGCCTTCACCGTGATGGTGGCGGTGCGCTTGCTGCGGTCGATCTGCACGTTGACGTGCGAATAGGCAATGCCGTCGGCGCTGTCGGTGCGTTCGAGGCGGGCCAGGGCAACGCCCTTGCCGCCGGCGGGGCGGTCGCTGCCCGCGGCGAGCTGCGAAGCACGGTCCTGCACGGCGGCCGCGAACTGCGCGGGCTTGGCCACGGCATCGACCAGGCGCCAGTCGACCGCGCGCTGGCCGCGCACGCCTTCGACGCTGGTGCAGAAGATGTCGGCGAGGTCATGGCGCACATGGCGCTTGTCGGTCACGCGGGTCAGGCCGCCGGTGCCTGGGAGCACGCCGAGCAGCGGCACTTCGGGCAGCGACACGGCGGAGGAGCGGTCGTCCACCAGCAGGATCTCGTCGCAGGCCAGCGCCAGTTCGTAGCCGCCGCCGGCGCAGGCGCCGTTCACGGCCGCGAGGAACTTCAGGCCCGAGTGCTTCGACGAGTCTTCGATGCCGTTGCGCGTCTCGTTGGTGAACTTGCAGAAGTTGACCTTCCAGGCGTGGCTGGAGACACCCAGCATGAAGATGTTGGCGCCCGAGCAGAAGATGCGGTCCTTGCCGCTGGTGACGATGACGCTGCGCACTTCAGGATGCTCGAAGCGCACGCGGTTGAGCGCGTCGTTCAGTTCGATGTCCACGCCCAGGTCGTAGCTGTTGAGCTTGAGCTTGTAGCCGGGGCGGATGCCCGCGTCTTCCGCGATGTCGAGCACGAGGCGCGCGATGGCGCCGTCGAAGCTGAGGGACCAGTGGCGGTATTGGCCGGGCTCGGTGCGGTAGTCGACGCGCGGGGGCGCCTGGAGCGTGGTGTCTGTCATGCGGAAGTCTCCTGTGGGGCAGTGTTCGGAAACCGTGAACAGGAAAGATAATGCACTTTACTGCTCCGATGACATGCATCATGCTGCATGCAAAGAAGCAAGTCAATGCCTGCTGCACTTTTTTTCAGATTTCGGGCTGGTTGGGTTCGGGGTGCGTGCCCAGGCCACCGGGTACTCCCCTCCGCGAATGTCCCCCGGGCTTCGCCCTCCTCCTTTATTTCGCTGCGGGGAGCACCCGGCGCCCTGTGCACGACGAGCGCTGCTCTTGTGCTGGCTGGTCAACAAGTGCTCTGGACGCTCACGACGGCGGGGTGCCTTGCGCAGCGAAATAAAGGAGGAGGCCGCAGGCCGGGGGACATTCGCGGAGCAAGGTACCCGTCGGCGTGAGCGCGCCCCGAACAAGAGCCTGGAGATTCAGGCGCCCAGACCCATCGACTGCCGAGCCACCGCCCGCAGCGCCTGGAAACTCTGCGACAAAGTCCTGCCGCTGGTATCCACCGACAGATCGGCCTTCGAATAGAAGGCGGCCCGGCCGTTCAGGATGCGGCGCAGGTCCTCCATCGCTTCCTTGCTCGCCGCCATCGGGCGGGTGTCGCCCTGCGCGGCCACGCGGCCCATGTGCTCCTCGGGCGCGGCCTGCAGCCATACCGTGGTGCAGTGCGCGAGCAGTTCGTTGAAAGTGGCCGGGTCCGAGACGATGCCGCCGGGCGTGGCGATCACCACCTCGCTGTAGATCTGCACCGCCTCCTCCAGCGCGCGGCGCTCGTAGCGGCGGTATGCGTTGGTGCCGTAAAGGTCGTGAATCTCGCGCACGCTGCAGCCGGCGAGCTTCTCGATCTCGCGGCTCAGTTCGATGAAGGGAATCTCCAGGTCTTCGGCCAGCATCTGGCCCAGCGTCGACTTGCCCGCACCGCGCAGGCCCACCAGCGCGATGCGGCGGTGCCGCGCCGGGTCGACGGAGGCGGTGCCCAGCAGCTCGCCGAGCGCCACGCGCACACGGCGCAGGTCGGCTTCGCTGCGGTTCTCCAGCAGCTCGCGGATCAGCAGCCACTCCGGCGAGCTGGTCGTGACGTCGCCCACCAGTTCGGCCAGCGAGCAATGCAGCGCGCCCGCCACCTGCTGCAGCACCAGGATCGACGCGTTGCCGATGCCGTACTCGAGGTTGGCCAGGTGCCGCTCCGACACGTCGGCCGACAGCGCCACCGCCTTGCGCGTGAGGCCGCGTTGCGCGCGCAGGTTGCGCACGCGGTCGCCCAATGCCGCCAGCAACGGATTCTTGGCCTCCCCGGCCGGCGCCGCGCCGTTGCCGCCGGCTGCGCTTTCGGGCGCGGTGGCCAGCACCGCGTCTACATGCTCGTTCATGCAATTCCTCGTTCTTCGCCGGGATTGTGCGCGCTCAGGGTAAACACCATAGATGCACTATATTGCTTGACACTCATTGTCTCGATGCTTATTGTTCGGCCACAAGCAAGATACTGCACACGCAGCATTCCTGCAAGGTAGTTCATAAGTTCGAGGCCCCACGATGTCCGACCGCAACACACCCGCCACCGGCAAGGAAGCATTTCACCAGCTGATTGCCGGCCTGACCGCCGAAATTGCCGGCAAGCCGCTCGACAGCGCGCTCGACCAGTGGCTCAACGCCAACCATGGCGCGGGAAGCCCCAGCTTCGAGGCGCTGCGCCAGGCCTGCATCGGCGGCGTGGCCGAAGGCTGGCTCTGCGAGCGCGAAGGCGGCGGCATCAAGTACGGTCGCGTCTTCAAGGCCGAAGACGCGCTGCACCGCTTCTCGGTCGACGTGGTCGACATGCAGGACATCGCCGGCCCGCACCACACGCATCCCAACGGCGAGATCGACCTGATCATGCCGCTCGACGACCACCCCGCCACCTTCGACGGGCGGCCCGCCGGCTGGTGCGTCTACGGCCCCGGCACCGCGCATCGCCCGACCGTGGCCCAGGGCCGCGCGCTCGTCCTGTATCTCTTGCCCGAAGGGCAGATCAAGTTCACCGCATGAAGTACTCCCCCAGGCTTGCCCACTTCGTGTGGCCGCCTACCCCCTCGCCGGGGGCAACACCAGCGGCCCGTCGAAGCCGGTTCCGCGGTGTTCCCCGAATCTGCCCACGTTGAGACCCATCGAATGACCGAGCTTCTTTCCAACTACGTCGCCGGCCGCTGGCAAAGCGGCTCGGGCGCAGGCACGCCGCTGTTCGACCCGGTGCTCGGCACCGAGCTCGCGCGCGTCGACGCCACCGGCCTCGACCTGCCCGCCGCCTTTGCCTTTGCACGTGAACAGGGCGGCAATGCGCTGCGCGCCCTCACCTACCGCCAGCGCGCGGAGCTGCTCGCCGCCGTCGTGAAAGTGCTGCAGGCCAACCGAGACGCCTACTACGAGATCGCCACCGCCAACTCCGGCACGGTGAAGAACGACTCGGCCGTCGACATCGACGGTGCGATCTTCACGCTCGGCCAGTACGCGAAGTGGGGCAATGCGCTCGGCGACGTGCGTGCGCTGCGCGACGGCGAGGCGGTCAAGCTCGGCAAGGAGCCGGTGTTCCAGTCGCAGCACCTGCAGGTGCCGACGCATGGCGTGGCGCTGTTCATCAACGCCTTCAACTTCCCGTCGTGGGGCCTGTGGGAAAAGGCCGCGCCCGCGCTGCTGTCGGGCGTGCCGGTGATCGTGAAGCCGGCCACCGCCACCGCCTGGCTCACGCAGCGCATGGTGCGCGACGTGGTCGATGCGGGCGTGCTGCCCCCCGGTGCGCTGTCCATCGTCTGCGGCAGTTCGGCCGGCCTGATGGATGCCCTGCAGCCTTTCGACGTGGCCTCGTTCACCGGCTCGGCCGAGACGGCGGCGGTGATCCGCTCGCACCCCGCCGTGGCCGAGCGCTCGGTGCGCGTGAACATCGAGGCCGACAGCCTCAACAGCGCCCTGCTGCTGCCCGGCGCTACGCCCGGCAGCGAGGCCTTCAACCTGCTGGTGCGCGAAGTGGTGCGCGAGATGACGGTCAAGTCGGGCCAGAAGTGCACCGCCATCCGCCGCATCCTGGTGCCAGCCGGGTTGTACGACGCGGCGGCCGAAGCCATCGGCGCCAAGCTCGCGGGCATCACCGTCGGCAATCCGCGCAACGAGAGCGTGCGCATGGGCTCGCTGGTGAGCCGCGCGCAGCTGAACGCGGTGCGCGAAGGCCTCGACGCGCTGGCCGCGCAGACCACGGTGCTGCACGACGGCCGCGACAAGCCGCTGGTCGATGCGGATCCGGCCGTGGCCGCATGCATCGGCCCCGTGCTGCTCGGCGCGCGCGATGCCGACGCGGCGCAGCGCGTGCACGACGTGGAAGTGTTCGGCCCCGTCGCCACGCTGCTGCCCTATCGCGATCTCGCGCACGGCATCGCGCTCGCGCACCGCGGCCAGGGCTCGCTGGTCACATCCCTGTATGGCAGCGACGACGCGGCCCTGGCGCAGGCTGCGCTTGAGGTGGCGCCGAGCCACGGCCGCGTGCACGTCATCACCCCCGAAGTGGCGCAGGCCCACACCGGCCACGGCAACGTGATGCCGATGTCGCTGCACGGCGGCCCCGGCCGCGCGGGCGGCGGCGCCGAACTCGGCGGGCTGCGCGCGCTCGATTTCTATCACCGCCGCAGCGCGGTGCAGGCGAGCCCCGGCGTCATCGCCGCGCTCGGCCTCTAGAACAAGAACACACGGCCGAAGGAGACAAGACATGACCCTGCCCACACGATTCAACTTCGCCGAGCACCTGTTCGCGCTCAACCGCGGCCGCGCGGCGCGCACCGCCTACATCGACGACCGCGGCGCGCTGAGCTACGGCCAGCTCGAGGAACGCGCGCGCCGGCTGGCCGCCGCGCTCAAGGCCGCCGGCATCCGGCGCGAAGAGCGCGTGCTGCTGCTGATGCTCGACGGCAACGACTGGCCGGTGAGCTTCCTCGGCTGCCTGTATGCCGGCATCGTGCCGGTCGCCGTCAACACGCTGCTCACGCCAGACGACTACGCCTACATGCTCGACCACAGCCGCGCGCAGGCGGTGCTGGTGTCGGGCGCGCTGCTGCCGACGCTGCGGGAAGCGATGGCGCGCGGCGGCCATGAAGTGCAGGCGATGCTGGTGTCACAGCCGACCGGTCCGCTGCCCGACAACGCGCAGGAGTTCGATGCCGCGATCGCCGCCGCCGAGCCCCTGGCATCGCCCGTGACCACGGCCTCCGACGACCCGGGCTTCTGGCTGTATTCCTCCGGCTCCACCGGCAAGCCCAAGGGCACGGTGCACACGCACGCCAACCTGTGGTGGACGGCGGAGCTGTACGGCAAGCCTGTGCTCGGGCTCACCGAAGACGACGTGTGCTTCTCGGCCGCCAAGATGTACTTCGCCTACGGCCTGGGCAATGCGCTGACCTTCCCGCTGTCGGTGGGCGCGACCGTGGTGCTGATGGCCGAGCGGCCCACACCCGACGCCACCTTCCGCCGCTGGGTGGAACACAAGCCCACCGTGTTCTTTGGCGCCCCCACCGGCTTCGCGGGCATGCTCGCCTCGCCGAAGCTGCCCGCGCGCGAAGCAGTGGCGCTGCGCATGTGCTCCTCGGCCGGCGAAGCATTGCCAGGAGAGATCGCGCAGCGCTTCAAGGCGCAGTTCGGCTGCGAGATCATCGACGGCATCGGCTCGACCGAGATGCTGCACATCTTCATCTCCAACCGGCCCGGCGACATCCGCTACGGCACCACCGGCAAGCCGGTGGACGGCTACGAGGTCGAGCTGCGCGGCGAGGACGGGCGCCCCGTGCCCGACGGCGAGGTGGGCGACCTCTACATCCGCGGCCCCAGCTCCGCGCTGATGTACTGGACCAACCGCGAGAAGTCGCGCGAGACCTTCCAGGGCGGCTGGACCAAGAGCGGCGACAAGTACACGCGCGACGCCGACGGCTACTTCACCTATGCCGGGCGCAGCGACGACATGCTCAAGGTCAGCGGCATCTATGTGTCGCCGTTCGAGGTCGAGGCCACGCTGATGCAGCACCCCTCGGTGCTCGAGGCCGCCGTCATCGGCAAGGAAGACGCCGAAGGGCTGACGAAGACCAAGGCCTTCGTGGTGCTGAAGGACGGCGCCGCGGCCAGCGAGGAAGAACTCAAGGCATTCGTGAAGGAACGCCTTGCGCCTTACAAGTACCCGCGCTTCCTGGAGTTCGTGAGCGAGTTGCCGAAGACGGCGACGGGGAAGATCCAGCGGTTCAGGTTGCGTGAGAAGGAAAAGCAGGCGTGACGGGCGCGCCGTTTCTGTCTTGCTCCCTCCCCCGCTGGGGGAGGGTCGGGGTGGGGGCATCGGCCTTCGCAAGCGCACAGCCTTTGCAAGGGCCGCTTGCCCCCATCCCTGCCTTCCCCCAAAGGGGGAAGGAGCAACAGCCATGAGCACCCCCCCCTTCGCCACCATCACCTGGCGCGACCGCACCGTGCAGATCGAGTGCGCCTGGATCGCCCCCGAAAAAACCGACGCCCCGCTCATCGTCTTCCTCCACGAAGGCCTCGGCTCCGTCGCCATGTGGAAGGACTTCCCCGCGCAAGTCTGCGAAGCCGCCAACGCGCGAGGCCTGGTGTTCTCGCGCCCCGGCTATGGCCGCTCGACCCCGCGCGCCGACGACGAAACCTGGGACGTCGACTTCATGCACCGCCAGGCGCACGAAGTGCTGCCCGCGCTCTTCGCCGCATTGAAGCTCGATGGCGAAAAGCCCTGGCTCTTCGGCCACAGCGACGGCGGTTCGATATCTCTGCTGTACGCCTCGCGTTTTCCCGACAAGGTCGAGGGACTGGTGGTGCTCGCGCCGCACATCTTCGTGGAAGACAAGACCATCGCGAACATCGAGATCGCGCGCACCGCCTACCTGGAAACCGACCTGCCGAAAAAGCTCGGCCGCTACCACGACAGCGCCGACTCGGCCTTCTGGGGCTGGAACCGCATCTGGCTGCATCCGCCATTCCGCGACTGGAACATCGAGGCCGAGCTCGGCGCCATCCGCTGCCCCGTGCTCGCCGTGCAGGGCATCGACGACGAATACGGCACGCTGGCGCAGATCCGCGGCATCGCGGCGCGCGCCGGTGGTAGTTGCGAGCTGCTCGAAATCCCTGAATGCGGGCATTCCCCGCATCGCGATCAGCCGGATCGTGTCATCGTCGCCACCGCTTCTTTCATCACCAAAAACAGGAGACAAACACCATGACCACCATTCGCACCGCACGCCTCGCGCTGACGGCACTCGCTTTCGCCGCCGCCCTCTGCGGCACCGCCGGCGCCCAGGGCACGGGCAAGCTCAAGGTCGGCCTGATGCTGCCGTACAGCGGCACCTACACCGCGCTGGGCGTGGCCATCGAGAACGGCTTCAAGCTGTACGTGGACGAGCAAGGCGGCAAGCTCGCGGGCCGCGAGATCGAGTACTTCAAGGTCGACGACGAGTCCGACCCCGCCAAGGCCACCGACAACGTCAACAAGCTCATCAAGCGCGACAACGTCGACGTGATCGTCGGCACCGTGCACTCCGGCGTGGCCATGGCCATGGCGAAGGCCGCGAAGGAAAGCGGCACCGTGCTGATCGTGCCCAACGCCGGCGCCGATGCGGTGACCGGCCCGATGTGCGCGCCCAACATCTTCCGCAGTTCGTTCAGCAACTGGCAGCCGGCCTACGCCATGGGCGAAGTGGCGGCCAAGCAGCAGGGCAAGAAGAAGGCGATGACCATCACCTGGAAGTACGCGGCCGGCGACGAGTCGGTCAACGGCTTCAAGGAAGGCTTCGAGAAGAACGGCGGCAAGGTCGACAAGCAGCTCACGCTGCCCTTCCCCAACGTGGAATTCCAGGCGCTGCTGACCGAGATCGCGGCGGCCAAGCCCGATGCGGTGTACGCCTTCTTCGCGGGCGGCGGCGCGGTGAAGTTCGTCAAGGACTACCAGGCCGCTGGCCTCAACAAGACCATTCCGCTGTACGGCCCCGGCTTCCTGACCGACGGCACGCTCGACGCGCAGGGCGACTCGGCGCAAGGCATGCTGACCACGCTGCACTACGCCGACGGCCTGAACACCCCGCGCGACAACGCTTTCCGCACCGCCTACGCCAAGTCGTTCAAGCTGCAGCCCGACGTGTATGCGGTGCAAGGCTACGACGCCGCGCAGATGCTGGGCGTGGGCCTGAACGCCACCAAGGGCGACATCTCGAAGAAGGCCGAGTTCGCCGCCGCGGTCGAGAAAGCGAAGATCGACAGCCCGCGCGGCCCGTTCACCGTGAGCAAGTCGCACAACCCGGTGCAGGACATCTACCTGCGCAAGGTGGACGGCAAGGAGAACAAGCTGGTGAGCACGGCCATCAAGGGTCTCGCAGATCCGGCCCGCGGCTGCAGGATGTAACCCAGGGCACACCCCCAGGCTTCGCGCACTTCGTGTCGCTGCGCCTTCCCCCCTTGCAGGGGGCGACACCTGCGGCCCTGCAAAGCCGGTTCCGCGGTGTCTCGCGCACTGCATCCTTCCTCAACGATTCCGCCCTGAGAGAACCTCCAACGTGGATTTCGGCACCTTCCTGGTCCAGTGTCTGAACTCGGTTCAGTACGGACTCCTCCTCTTCCTCGTGGCCTCGGGGCTGACGCTGATCTTCGGGATCATGGGCGTCATCAACCTCGCCCACGGCAGCTTCTACATGATCGGCGCGTACATGGCGTTCTCGCTCGCGCCGGTGTTCGGTGACCAGTTCCTGCTGATGCTGGTGGCCGGCGTGGTGCTGGCGGCCGTGTTCGGCTATCTGCTGGAGTGGGCCTTCTTCAGCTACCTCTACCAGCGCGACCACCTGCAGCAGGTGCTGATGACCTACGGGCTCATCCTGGTGTTCGAGGAGCTGCGCTCCATCTTCGTGGGCAACGACGTGCATGGCGTGAAGGTGCCCGCATGGCTCGACGGCAGCTTCGCGCTGGGCAGCGTCATGAGCTATCCGTGGTATCGCCTGTTCGCATCGGCCGCCTGCATCGTGCTGGCCGTGGGGCTGTATTTCGTGGTCAACCGCACGCGGCTGGGCATGATGATCCGCGCTGGCGCGAGCAACCGCGACATGGTGCGCGGCCTGGGCATCGACGTGAAGCGCCTGTACCGCATCGTGTTCGCGGCCGGCGTGGCGCTGGCGGCGCTGGCCGGCATGATCGCCGCGCCCATGTCCTCGGTGTATCCGAACATGGGCGCGAGCGTGCTCATCATCTGCTTCGTGCTGGTGGTGATCGGCGGCATCGGCTCCATCACCGGCGCGCTGGTGGCCTCGCTGCTGGTGGGCTTCGTCGACACCTTCGGCAAGGTGTTCTTCGCGGACCTGAGCGGCATCGGCATCTACCTGCTGATGGCGATCGTGCTGATCTGGAAGCCCGAGGGGCTGATGGGGAGGCGGCCATGAAGCGCGGCGCCTTCCTCCTGCCCGTGGCCTGCGCGATCGCCATCGGCATCGCCGGTCCTTTCATGGGTAACTACGCATCGGACTTCGTCGTGAAGATCATGATCCTGTCGATCTTCGCGCTCAGCCTGGAACTGCTGGTCGGCATGACCGGCCTGGTGAGCCTGGGCCATGCGGCGTTCTACGGCATCGGCGCCTACGTCACCGTGCTGGCGTCGGGCAGCGAAGGCGGCAACTTCGCGCTGCTGCTGCCGCTGGCCATGGGCGCGGCGGCGCTGTATGCGCTGTTCGTCGGCGCGCTGAGCCTGCGCACGCGCGGGGTGTACTTCATCATGGTGACGCTGGCCTTCGCGCAGATGGCCTTCTTCGTGTTCCACGACACCAAGGTCGGCGGCGGCAGCGACGGCATCTACATGTACGTGCGGCCCGCCATCGGCGCGCTCGACATGGAGAACCGCACCGTGCTGTTCTACGTGGTGCTGGCGTCGCTGGTGTTCACCTACGGGCTGCTGGCCCTGATTCGCCGCTCGCGCTTCGGTGCGGCGCTGGCGGGCATCCGCGTGAACGAGCAGCGCATGCGCGCGGCGGGGTTCTCGGTGTACGGCTACAAGCTCGCGGCCTTCGTGCTGGCGGGCGCGCTGGCCGGGCTCGCAGGCTTCCTGCTGGCCTCGCGCGACGGCGTGGTCAACCCCGAGCTGATGGCATGGCACAACTCGGGCGAGGTGCTGCTGATGGTGATTCTCGGCGGCCTCGGCCATCTGCGCGGCGCGGTGATCGGCGCCATTGCGTTCACGCTGCTCAAGGAAATTTTCTCGACGCATGCCGTGATGGGTCCGCTGGCCGACCACTGGCAGCTGACGCTGGGGCTGACGATCATCGTGTTCGTGGCGCTGCTGCCCAAGGGCCTGATCGGCCTGGTGCAGCGCCTGTCGCCGAAGGGGGCCGCATGACCCCGCGTTTCTCCCTCCCCTCCCGGGGGAGGGCCGGGGTGGGGGCACGCGGCCTCCAACGCCGCGCAGTATCAAAGGCCGCATGCCCCCATCCCAACCTTCCACCGGAAGGGGAAGGAGCAAGACCATGAACGCACTGCTTTCCGTCGAAAAACTCACGCGCCGCTTCGGCGGCCTCACCGCCGTCAACGCCGTCACGCTCGACCTGCACGTCGGCGAAGTGCACGCCGTGATCGGCACCAACGGCGCGGGCAAGTCGACGCTGATCAACATGCTCTCCGGCGAGATCGAAGCCTCCGAAGGCCGCATCGCGCTCGACGGCGTGGACATCACCGGCCGCGCCCAGGCGAAGCGCGCGCGCGACGGCGTGGGCCGCAGCTACCAGCGCACGACCATCTTCCCGGAGTTCAGCGTGCACGAGAACTGCCGGCTCGCCGCGCAGGCCGCCACGCCGAAACCATGGGCGTTCTGGCAATCGTCGCAAAGCTGCGCCGCCAGCACCGCGTCGGCCGACGCGGCACTGGAAGCGGCAGGCCTGGCCCACGAGGCGCACCGCATCGCCGGCACCATGAGCCACGGTGCGCAACGGCAGCTCGAAGTGGCCATGTGCCTGGCCACCAAGCCGCGCGTGCTGCTGCTCGACGAACCGCTCGCCGGCATGGGCGCCGAGGAAACCGACCGCATGCTCACGCTGCTCGCGCGGCTGAAGGCCACGCATGCCATCCTGCTGGTGGAGCACGACATGGACGCGGTGTTCCGCATCGCCGACCGCATCACCGTGATGGTGAACGGCACGGTCATCGCCACGGGCAACCCCGCGGAGATCCGCGAGAACCCCGAGGTGCGCACCGCCTATCTCGGCGAGGAGCAACACTGATGCTGATCGTGCGAGACCTCAACACCTACTACGGCAACAGCCACATCCTGCGCGGCGTGCATGCCGGCATTCCGGCGGCCACCTCGGTCGGCCTGCTCGGGCGCAACGGCATGGGCAAGACCACGCTGATCCGCACGATGATGGGCTACGTGCGCCCCGCTTCGGGCGAAGTGCAGGTCGACGGCCGCACCGTCACCGGCCTGCCGCCCGAGAAGATGGCGCGGCTGGGCATCGGCTACGTGCCAGAGGGGCGCGGCATCTTCCCCAACCTGTCGGTGCGCGAGAACCTCGTGATGAGCGAGCGCGCCGGCATCGACGGCCGCCGCGAATGGACCTTCGACCGCGTCATGGCGACCTTCCCGCGCCTGTCGGAGCGGCTGTCGCACGGCGGCCAGCAGTTGTCGGGCGGCGAGCAGCAGATGCTGTCGATCGGCCGCGCGCTCATGACCAACCCGCGCCTGCTGATCCTCGACGAAGCCACCGAAGGCCTGGCGCCGCTGATCGTGGCCGAGATCTGGCGCGTGATCGGCGAGATCCGCGCCACCGGCATCGCCACGCTGATCGTCGACCGCGACTACCGCAAGGTGCTGGCGCATACCGACCTGGCGGTGGTGATGGAGAAGGGGCAGATCGTGCGGCACGGGGCTTCGGCGGATCTGCTGGCCGAGCCGCATGCGCTGGAGGAACTGCTGGGGGTGTGAAGCCCGACGCCGACCCCTTGCGTTGTGAGAGGGAGTAACACGTCCGTTCCACCGGGTTTCACCTCTCCACTGCGACAGTGCGACAGCCGAATGATGTGCGGCTGCCCACCCAGGCACAGCGAGGTTGACCATGGCTTCCCTGCAATCGCGTCACATCGACAACGTCTACTCCATCGCCACCGGCGCGGCGCTCGCCGACCCGGCGCAGAGCCTGGTCCACAAGTCGTGGGCGCGCTGCGTGCGCGACCATGGGCTCGATCCGTCGAAGCCGAGCCCCGCGCGCATCCTTCCCGCACAGGAGGTGCGCGCGCACCAGCAGCAGCTCGAACACTTCCTGCGCGCCGCCCGCGCGGGCATGGAAGACATCTACCGCCGCGTGGCCGACCTGGGCTACATGGTGCTGCTGACGGATGCCGAGGGCATCACGGTCGACTACATCGGCCACCCCGCGTGGGACGACCAGCTGCGCAAGGCCGGCCTGTACCTGGGCGCCGACTGGAACGAGGCCCACGCCGGCACCTGCGGCGTGGGCACCTGCCTGGTCGAGCGCCAGCCGATGACATGCCACCAGACCGAGCACTTCGACGCCACGCACATCGCGCTCACCTGCACCACCGCGCCGCTGTTCGACCACAGCGGCAAGCTCACGGCCATCCTCGACGTGTCGGCGCTGCGCTCCCCAGAGGCGCGCGAGAGCCAGCACCTGGTGCGCCACCTGGTGTCGATGTACGCGCGGATGATCGAGGACGCCGATTTCCTGCGCCACTTCCGCGGCCACTGGATCCTGCGGCTGGGCAGCGCCTACGGGCTGGTCGACGTGGCGGGCGAGGTGATGCTGGCCTTCGACGATGGCGGCACGCTGGCGGGCGCCAACGGCGGCGCGCGGCAGGCCTTTGCGGGGCATGCGCTGAGCGGCGCGGTGTCGGAACTGCTGCATATGCCGATGGATGCGATCTGGCGCATCGGCAACGGCGGTGCCGCGTCGGCACTGATGCCCTTCGCGCACACGGTGCTGCTGCCGGGCGGGGGCGAATATCACGCGTCGCTGATCGCGCCGCGCGTGCGCAGGGCGTCGGCGCCGGCCGCAGCCGGCGCGCCGAGTCCCCGGCCTTCCGACAGGTTGCCGCCACTGGAGCGCATCGCCGGTGACGACCCCGCGATGCAGAAGCTGCTCGCCCAGGCGCGCAGGCTGGTGGACCGAGGCATCCACGTGCTGGTCGAAGGCGAGACCGGCAGCGGCAAGGAAGTGCTTGCGCGTGCGCTTCACGGCGCGAGCAGCCGCGCGGCGATGCCCTTCGTGGCGGTGAACTGCGCGGCCATTCCCGATTCGCTGATCGAAAGCGAGCTGTTCGGCTATACGCCCGGCAGCTTCACGGGCGGCCGCGCTAAGGGCATGAAGGGACTGATCGCGCAGGCCGACAGGGGCACGTTGTTCCTCGACGAAATCGGCGACATGCCGATGGCGCTGCAGACGCGGCTGTTGCGCGTGCTGTCCGAAGGCGAGGTGCTGCCGCTGGGGGCCGAATCGCCGCAGCGGGTAGACATTGCGGTGGTCGCGGCCACGCACCGGCACCTGCCCGACCTGGTGGCCTCGGGGCGGTTTCGCGAAGACCTGTATTACCGGCTGTGCGGTGCGGTGCTGAAGCTGCCGCCGCTGCGCGAGCGCGGCGATAGGCGCTACCTGATCGAGGGGATGTTCAACGAGGAGGCTGCGGCGATGTCTTCTTCGGCGCGGCTGTCGGAAGAGGCGATGCAGAGGCTGCTGGCATACGGATGGCCGGGCAACCTGCGGGAACTGCGCAATGTGCTGCGGCTGGCGTTGGCGCTGTGCAGCGGTGCGAGCGTGAGCGCGCAGGATCTGCAGCTGCAGCAGGAAGATGCAGAGGCTGCCGTCCATGCCGATATGGCGCCCGATGAAGACGCCGCCGCCGAAACCGGACGGCTGATCGATGCGCTGAAGCGCCACCGCTGGCACGTCGCCCGCGCGGCCGACGAACTCGGCATGAGCCGCGCGACCGCCTATCGACACATGAAGCGGCTGGGCATCGTGGCGCGGCGGCGCGGATAGGGACGCGCCTCAGTCCGCAGGTAGCGGACGAACTCGGCGTGGACGATGCCGTCGATCACGTCAGCTTGCAGCAGTTGCCCGTCGATTCGGATGATGCCTCGCCAGGCATGCGCATGGAAAAAGCCCGCGAAGCCTTGGATGGCCTGGCGGGCTTCACTCATGGCCTTGCCGGCCGGGTCTCGACCTGCTACTGGATGAGCCCGATGTGCAGGAAGCCGGCGCGGGCCGATGGGCTGCGCGCACCGATCAGCAGTTCCAGGCTCTTCGAGCGCATGGAGAAGAACGCGTCAGGACCTGATGCCGCGGAGCGGATGCCGTAAGGCGACGCGGCGCCGACTGCCGCAACCGTGAGGCCCAGGAGATTCGTGGTCGCGTCGGTCATGGCGAGTTGGTAGCTCGTCGTAGAGACGATCGACATGTCCATCGTGCCGCTTGTCGACCAGCCGGCAAAACTGCTGAAAGCCACGTATTGCGGCGCCGCCGGCACGCCGATGGCCAGAACCTGGCCACCAGTGGCGGGAGATGTGCCCGCGCTCAGATAGATCTTCTCGCCTTCGAAAATGGCGATGCCAAAGCGGCCCAGAAGTGTTCCGTCCGCAGGGTTCTTCAGCGACCAGAGACCGCTTTCGGCATCGGCATCCGCTTCGACCTTGCTGGTCACCAAGCTTGCCGGCGGGCAATCTTCGATTCTGTAGATGATCTGGTCGACGCACTGCTTCATCACTGTCCCGCCGCCAGAGATCTGGATTTGAGCAATTGCGGATTCGCGGGCAGATGCCGTGACCTCGATGCGCGCACGGTCGTAGGTACCGTCGAGCCTGCTTTGCGTCGTCAGAAGAGCCCGGGTCGCCACCAGTGGTGCGGCCATGTACGACACGGGCGCCGAGAATGGCTTGGCGAACGGGAACGCACCGACGATGTTGTCCCCCAGGCCCCACAGCGCGGACGTATTCGTGCCGGTGATGCGATTGCTCTGTACCTTCCAGTCGTTGACGAGCGTCGATGGGGAAGGCGGCGTCAGGGTGCCGCTGGTGGTATCTCCAGCCGCATCCGTCATGCTGTAGGTGGCCTTGTCGAAGTCGATGCTCAGTTTCTGCCGAGAGCCGTTCGCTGCGAACACCATGTAGTCGCCATTGCGATAGTCGCCCGTCTGAACGACGAAGCTCAGTTCCTTCGAGCGATTTTCCGAAGCACTCGCCACGAGCTTGTAGGCGCCGGTCTTCGTCTTGTCTGGATTGGCGAGTCGCGAAACCCACTCGGTGGCAGTGGTGTCGACATCCGTGCGAGTCACGACACCGGTACCGGCATCGCCGGTCCACGCGACGTTGTCGCTAGCTCTGACGACGACTCGTTGGCCGGGAAGCACGCTGTACTTGCCACTGCCGTCAGGCGTTGCTGCCGTACCGGCGATCTCGACCGTGAGTTTCAATTCAGCTGCCGCCGGCGTTTGCGGTGCCGGTGCCGGTGCCGGTGCTGGTGCCGGCGCAACGGCGATCGGCAGCAGCGGGACGCCGCCTCCTCCTCCGCCCCCACCACCGCCGCAACCGGCAAGACCCACCACCATGGCCGCGGTGAACGCGGTGCCAATGCTTCTCCTCATCTCTCTGTCCCTCTGGATTTGTATTGATCGATGCACTCCGGCGACGCCGGGGCGCTTCGAATTTAGCGATAACCTTTGTTTAAGAAGATAAAAGGCCTATGGAAAGTCGGATTGGCGCCACATTTGTTCGGCCGGATTCGGGTCGCCCTCATAAAAAATAGTGCCAAAGTGCTCTTTGCCTGAATGAATTCGTCTCGACGTGTCGCGGGGCAGTCGCACTCCAAACGAGACGGGATGCGCGCCGTGAGACAAAACGCCGTCCAAGTCATTGATTCCCCGTGACTCCCCACGCGGCATGAAAGCTGCGCAATGGAAGCCGCGCCGCCCCCAAGGCGCCGCGCATCCATCAACGACGCTACGGAGACACGCAATGACAGACACCACCACCGCCCCCACCCGGGCTGCGGCCCAATGGCTCGCCGACTTCGCCGCCGCGCTCGCGCAGGGCGACATCGACACAACCGTCGCGCTCTTCGAGCCCGACAGCTTCTGGCGCGACCTCGTCGCCTTCACCTGGAACATCCGCACGCAGGAAGGACCGGCCGCGATCCGCGCAATGCTGCAGGCGCGGCTGGCCGACACGCAGCCCACGGCCTTCGCCTTGGAGGGCGAAGCGACCGAGGCCGACGGCGTGGTCGACGCGTGGTTCACCTTCGAGACGCGCGTGGCGCGCGGCCGTGGCCACTTGCGGCTTCGCAACGGCAAGGCCTGGACGCTGCTCACCACCATGACCGAGCTGAAGGGCTTCGAGGAAAAGACGGGCGAGAACCGCGTCAAGGGCGCGGAGCACGGCGTGCACAAGGGCCGCAAGAACTGGCTGGAGAAGCGCCGCGACGAAGAGGCGGCACTCGGCTATACCGAGCAGCCCGAGGTGGTGGTCATCGGCGGCGGCCAGGGCGGCATCGCGCTCGGGGCCCGGCTGCGCCGGCTGGGCGTGCCGACCATCATCGTGGAGCGCAACGCGAAGGCCGGAGACTCCTGGCGCAAGCGCTACAAGTCGCTGTGCCTGCACGACCCGGTCTGGTACGACCACCTGCCCTACATGCCCTTCCCCGACGACTGGCCGGTGTTCGCGCCCAAGGACAAGATCGGCGACTGGCTGGAGATGTACACGAAGATCATGGAGCTGAACTACTGGAGCTCCACCACCGCGAAGAAGGCGCGCTTCGACGAGGCCACGCAGCGCTGGGAAGTGACTGTGGAGCGCGAGGGCAAGCCAATGGTGCTGCGGCCGAAGCAGCTGGTGTTCGCGCTCGGCGTGTCGGGCTATCCGAACGTGCCGAAGGTGGCGGGCGCTGAGAACTTCAAGGGCGACCAGCACCATTCCAGCCAGCATCCGGGGCCCGAAGCCTACACGGGCAAGAAGTGCGTGGTGCTGGGCTCCAACAACTCGGCGCACGACATCTGCGCGGCGTTGTGGGAGCACGGCGCCGACGTGACGATGATCCAGCGCTCGTCCACGCACATCGCGCCGTCGCAGTCGCTGATGGAACTGGCGCTGGGCGGGCTGTACTCGGAGCAGGCGGTGAAGAACGGCATCGACCACCACAAGGGCGACCTGATCTTCGCGTCGGTGCCCTACAGGATCATGCACACCTTCCACATCCCGGTGTACGAGGAGATGAAGAAGCGCGACGCCGACCTGTATGCGCGGCTGGAGAAGGCGGGCTTCCTGCTGGATTTCGGCGTCGACGGCTCGGGCCTGTTCATGAAGTACCTGCGGCGCGGCTCGGGCTACTACATCGACGTGGGCGCCTCGGAGCTGGTGGCCAACGGCAGCATCCACCTGAAGAGCGGCGTGAACATCGAGCGGGTGAACGAACACTCGGTGACGCTGACCGACGGCACCGAACTGCCGGCCGACCTGCTGGTGTATGCCACCGGCTACGGCTCGATGAACGGCTGGCTCGCCGACCTGATCTCGCCGGAGATCGCCGACAAGGTCGGCAAATGCTGGGGCCTGGGCTCCGAAACGCCCAAAGACCCGGGGCCGTGGGAAGGCGAGCTGCGCAACATGTGGAAGCCCACGCAGGTCGACAACCTGTGGTTCCACGGCGGCAACCTGCACCAGTCGCGGCACTACTCGCAGTTCCTGGCGCTGCAGCTGAAGGCGCGCATGGAAGGGATCGACACGCCGGTGTACGAACGGGCGCCGTCGCACCACACGCGGTGAGTCAGTCCGTCATTCGCTGATGAAGCGGCGCAGCCCTTCGAGGTCGATCACGGTGATCCCGCCGTACTCGATGCGAAGAAAGCCCGCTTCCTTCAGCCGGTTCAGCGCCGCGTTGCAGCGCTGGCGCGACACGCCCGACAGGTTCGCGATCTCCTCCTGCGAGGTCTGCAGGTGCGGCTCGCTGCCCGGATGCAGCCACGGATGGAACAGCCCGGCCAGCGCGCGCGCCACCTGGCTGTCAGCGTCGAGCAGGCGGTGCGCCGCATAGCTGCCCATGAACCAGTGCAGCCGCTCGTTGATCTGCTGCAGCAGGAAGTGGTCGAAGCCGCGCTGCGTGCGGTGCAGCCACTCGAAGGTCTCCAGCGGCAGTTGCGCCACGCGGCTGGGCCGCAGCGCGATGATGTCGGCCGAACGCGGCAGCGCGCGCAGCAGCGTGCCTTCGCCGAACCAGCTGCCCACCGACAGCCCGCCCAGCGTCACCGAGCGCCCGTCGCTCGAGGTGATCGACCACTTGAGCAGCCCTTCGAGCGTGCCGTACCAGTGCGCCGGCGTGTCGCCGCGCCGGCAGAGCGCGGCACCGGGCGCCACCTCGACCTCGCGCATCTCGTCGAGCACGCGCTCTCCGGCGGCCACGTCGAGCAGCGGAAACCACGCCGAGCCCTGCAGCAGTTGCGGGATGGTCAGCGACGCGTGCTGAAGAGGTTGCTTGTTCGTGGACATGGACGGCTCTGGAGGCTCACTGCGCCAGGGGATCAGGGCAAGTCCTTGATGCGCTGCAGCTCGGCCTGCGCTTCGCGCAGCTTGTCTTCGCGCCGCGCAACCTTGTCGGCGTCGCCCTTGCGCCGGGCTTCCCGCAGTTCGCGCTCGCGCTGCGCCACCTTGCGTTCCTGGCTTCGCACGCGCTGCTGGTGATCGGCGGCCAGCCCGGCGTCGCTGCAGTTGCGGCGCACTTCGGCCAGCGCGCGTTCCAGGCCGCGAACGCGCTGGGTCTTGCCGTCGGCCTTGGCCGCATCGATGTCGCGCGAGATGGCGTCTCGCTTGGCCGCGCAGGTGGCGCTGGGCCCTGGTTGCGCCATTGCCATGCCCGGTGTCGCCAGTGCGGCGGCGGCCGCGAGAACGAGAGGCAGGAATTTCATGGGCGCTGCTCCTTGCTGCATGAGTGTGTGGAAGGCAGTGGCGACTTTAGCCGCTGGCGCAGGTAAACCCTGAGTCCGAATGTCGTCGCGATGACTGAGTGCAAACGCGCCTCAAAAAATAATGGCGCGCCCCCATGAAAGACACCAGGAGCCACCGACCATGTCGAAGCGCAAAGTGATCGTGACCATCGCCCCCACCGGCGGCATGGCGCACAAGTCGCAGAACCCCAACCTCCCCACGCAGCCCGCCGAGATCGCGGCCGACGTGCTGCGCTGCTGGAACGCCGGCGCCAGCGTGGTCGCCATCCATGCGCGCCGCCCCGACGACGGCGCCACCTGCAACGCCGACGTATACCGCGACATCAACAGCCGCATCCGCGCGGGCGGCAGCGACATCGTCATCAACAACTCCACCGGCGGCGGCGTGCACGGCGACATGGTGAAGCCGCTGGCGGGCGACCGCTGGGAGATTGCCTGGGAAGAACGCATCAAGGGCATGGATGCCGGCGCCGAGATGTGCACGCTCGACGCGACCACGCTCAACCTGAGCTTCGAGGGCAAGCAGATCCTGATGGACACGCCCATCACCCGCGGCCGCGAGCTGGCCGCCGGCATGAAGGCGCGCGGCATCAAGCCCGAGTGGGAGGTGTTCAGCCCCACGCACATCCTGCAGGACACGACCACGCTGATCCAGGAAGGCCACGACGACGAGCCCTACTTCATCAACCTGGTGATGAACGTGCACCGCAACTTCCAGAATGCGATGCCGTATTCGCCGCGCTTCCTGCAGATGATGGTCGACACCCTGCCCAAGGGCAGCATCTTCTGCGTGAGCGGCATCGGCCCCTCGCAGCTCGAGGCCAACGTGGCGGCGTTGCTGCTGGGCGGCCATGCGCGCGTGGGGCTGGAAGACAACCTCTACTTCCGCCAGGGCGAGCTGGCCACCAACGTGCAGCTCACCGAGCGCATCGTGCGGGTGATCCGCGAGCTCGACATGGAAGTGGCAACCCCTGCGGAGGCGCGCCAGATGATGGGCCTGCCGCGCACGGGCACGCCGCGGCCCGAGTTCGCCCTGGGCTGAGCGGCAAACAAAAGAACAACGAACGGAGACAAGAGCACATGAACACTTCCCGCACTGCACTGGCCCTGGCGCTCGGCACGGCATTCACCGCGTGCGCCTCGGCGCAGGTGTCAGACGACGTGATCCGCATCGGCTTCATCAGCGACATGTCGGGCATCTACCGCGACTACGACGGCCCGGCCGGCGCCGAGGCCATCCGCATGGCCATCGCGGACGTGGGCGGCGCCGTCGGCGGCAAGAAGATCGAGCTGGTCACGGCCGACCACCAGAACAAGCCCGACATCGCCGCCGCCAAGGCGCGCGAATGGTTCGACGTGCAGAAGGTCGACATGCTGATCGGCGGCGTCAACTCGGGCGCGGCCATTGCCATGGCCGGCGTGGCCGCGGACAAGAAGAAGCCGTACTTCGTGGTGGGCTCGGGCGCGTCGAGCCTCACCAACGAGTACTGCTCGCCCTACACGGTGCACTACGCCTACGACACGGTGGCCATGGCGCGCGGCACCGCGAGCGCTGTGGTCAAGGCCGGCGGCAAGAGCTGGTACTTCGTGGCGGCCGACTACGCCTTCGGCGCGGCGCTGCAGAACGACGCGACCAAGACCGTGCTGGCCAGCGGCGGCACGGTGGCGGGCTCGGTCAAGCATCCGCTGGGCGCGAGCGATTTCTCGTCGTTCATGCTGCAGGCGCAGAACTCGAAGGCGCAGGTGTTGGCCCTGGCCAACGCGGGCGGCGACACGGTGAACGCCATCAAGTCGGCGGCGGAGTTCGGCCTCGGCAAGAACATGAAGCTGGCGGGCATGATCATCACCATCAACGACGTGCATGCGCTGGGCTTGAAGGCTTCGCAGGGCATGTACCTCACCGACAGCTGGTACTGGAACCAGAGCCCCGAGTCGCGCGAGTGGTCGCGCCGCTTCTTCGACAAGCACAAGCGCATGCCCTCCTCTTTCCATGCCGGCGACTACTCGGCCGCGCTGCAGTACCTGCAGGCGGTGAAGGCCGCGGGCAGCGACGATGCCGACAAGGTGATGGCGCAACTGCGCAAGACGAAGTTCAACGACATGTTCGTCAAGGGTGGCTGGCTGCGAGACGACGGGCTGATGGTGCACGACATGCACCTGATGCAGGTGAAGACCCCGGCCGAGTCGAAGGAGCCGTGGGACTATTACAAGGTGGTCGAGCCGATCCGCGGCGAGGCCGCATGGACGACCAAGGCGGAGAGCCGCTGCACGCGGTGGAAATCGACATGAGCACATCCCTGGACGTGAAGCGCGTGGCGGTGGTCGGCACCGGCGTGATCGGTGCGAGCTGGGCCGCGTACTTTCTGGCGCACGGGCTCGACGTGAACGCGACCGATCCGTCGCCCGGCGCCGAGGAGCGGCTGCGCGCGGCGGTGGCGCAGCACTGGCCCACGCTGGAGCGCTTCGGCCTGGCGCCGGGCGCGTCGGTCGACCGGCTGCGCTTTCACGACAGCCTGGAAGACGCCGTGTCGGTGGCCGACTTCGTGCAGGAGAACGGTCCCGAGCGCATGGATTTCAAGATCGACCTGTTCCGACGCATGGACGCCGCGGCGCCGCCGGAGACCATCCTCGCATCGAGTTCGTCGGGCCTGGCGATCAGCGGCGTGCAGTCGGGTTGCGCGCATCCGCAGCGCGTGGTGCTGGGGCATCCGTTCAACCCGCCGCACCTGATTCCGCTGGTGGAGGTGATCGGCGGCGCGCAGACGTCGGCCGAGGTCATCGAGCGCACGATGGCGTTCTATGCGGCCATCGGCAAGCGGCCGATCCATGTGAAGCGCGAGGTCAAGGGCCACATCGCGAACCGGCTGCAGGCTGCGCTGTGGCGCGAAGCTTTTCATCTGGTCGATGAGGGTGTGGCGAGCGTGGCCGACATCGACACGGCCATTGCGCACGGCCCCGGCCTGCGCTGGGCGGTGATGGGTCCGTTCATGAATCTGCATCTGTCGGGTGGCGCGGGCGGCATCGAGCATGTGCTGGCGCATCTGGGCGGACCGATCGAGGACTGGTGGAAGGACCTGGGCGAGCCGTCGATGACGGCGCAGCTGAAGCAGAAGGTGAAGGAAGGTGTGGACGAGGCGCTGGGTCAACGCCGCACGGCGGACCTCGAAGCGGTGCGCGACAACCTGCTGTTAGACCTGATTCGCGCGAAGGCTGATAGCGGCAAGCTTGAATAGGTCGGGGCCTTGCTTGGCTCTTGTCGTGCTGTGAGCGGCTTGTTCGGGGCTCGCTCACGCCGACGGGGTACCTTGCTCCGCGAATGTCCCCCGGGCTTCGCCCTCCTCCTTTATTTCGCTGCGCAAGGCACCCCATCGGCGTGATCGTTGTACAGAGCGGTCGTTGATCGGCCAGCACGAGAGCCGCGCTCGTTGTGCACAGGGCACCGGGTGCTCCCCGCAGCGAAATAAAGGAGGAGGCCGAAGGCCGGGGGACATTCGCGGAGGGGAGTACCCGGTGCCCTGTGCACGCACCACGAACAACCCGGAACACAAAAAATGATCGACTTCCTGAACGACGAAAACCTGATCGCCCCACCCCGCACGGTACGCATCGACTTCGACGACGGCTCGTTCGCGTTGCGCTCGCCGGTGGCGCTGAAGCCCTATGCGCGCTGCATCGGCGAATGGCTCGAACGCTGGGCGCGCGAGACACCCGACGCCCTGGCCCTCGCCGAGCGCGAGGAGGCCGGCGAAGGCTGGCGCAAGCTCGACTACCGTGCATTGCGACAGGCAGTCGGCGCGGTCGCGCAGGCGCTGCTCGACATGAAGCTGCCGGCAAACCGGCCGGTCGTAATCCTCTCGGACAACGCCATCGACCACGCGGTGCTGATGCTCGCGGCCATGCACGTGGGCCGTACAGCGTGCTCGCTTTCCAGCGCCTACTCGCGCATGGCCAAAGACCCTTCGCGGCTGCACGGCATGCTGCAGGCGCTGAAGCCGGCACTCATCTATGCATCGGACGCCAGGGTCTACGGCGGCTCGCTCGCGGGCTGCGGCGTGGAGGCGGCCACGGTGTTCAGCCGCAATGCCGATGCGCATCCGGGCGCCATCGCGTTCGAACAGTTGCTCGCGGCACGAGAAACGCCCGCTGTCATGCAGGCCTTTGCCAACGTGCTGCCCGACACGCATGCCAAGTACCTGCTGACCTCCGGCTCCACCGGCAAGCCCAAGGTGGTCATCAACACGCACCGCATGCTGTGCGCCAACCAGCAGATGATGGCGCAGACATGGCGCTTCCTCGCGCAAGAGGCGCCGGTGCTGGTCGACTGGCTGCCCTGGAGCCACACCTTCGGCGGCAACCACAACCTGCACATGGTGCTGTGCCACGGCGGCGCGCTCTACATCGACGAGGGCCGGCCCGCGCCGGGCCTGATCGAGAAGACGGTGCGCAACCTGCGCGAGGTGAAGCCCACGCTGCTGTTCAACGTGCCGCGCGGCTTCGACATGCTGCTGCCATTTCTCGAAGCCGACGACGCGCTGGCCGCCAAGGTGTTCTCGCGGCTGCGGCTCGCGTTCTACGCGGCGGCGGCGCTCGCGCCCTCCACATGGCAGCGGCTCGAAGCCGTGGCGAAGCGCGTGCGGCCCACGCGGCCGCTGTGGCTCACCACTTCCTGGGGCGCGACGGAGACTTCGCCCGCCATCACCTCCGCGCACTGGAAGCTCGACGGCGCCGGCTGCATCGGCGCGCCGCTGCCGGGGCTGGAGCTGAAGTTCGTGCCCAACGGCGAGAAGCTGGAGATGCGCGTCAAGGGCGTCTCGGTGTTCCCCGGCTATCGCGACGCACCGCGCGAAACCGCCGAGGCCTTCGACGCAGAGGGCTACTACCGCATCGGCGATGCCGGCTTCCTCGCGGACCCGGCGCAGCCCGCGCAGGGCGTGATCTTCAACGGCCGCGTGGCGGAAGACTTCAAGCTCTCCAGCGGCACCTGGGTGTCGGTGGGCACGCTGCGCGTGAAGCTGGTGTCGATGCTCGCGCCGCATGCGCAGGACGTGGTGCTCACCGGCCACGACCGCGACGAGATCGGCATGCTGGTGTTCGCGAGCCCGCAAGGCGCCGCGTTGCCGCCGGAAGCCATGAGCGAGCGCATCGCCGGCGTGCTGCGTTCGCTGCGCGACGAAGGCGCGGGCTCCTCGCAGTGCCCGGCCTGCGCGCTGGTGCTGGCCGAGCCGCCGAGCCTCGATGCGGGCGAGATGACCGACAAGGGCTACATCAACCAGCGCGCGGTGCTGACGCGGCGCGCGGCCGAGGTGGAACGGCTGCACGCTCGCGGACCCGCGGGCGATGCGCGGGTGGTTCGGCTCGACTGCTGATTGCCCGGTGAAGGCAGAGCAGGTGCTCCGCGGGTCATGAAGGAAGGCGTGGTGCAGTTCGACGAACGGGGCACTGCGCACTGCGCACTGCGCACTGCGCACTGCGCACTGCGCACTGAAAAGCTACGGCAGCGCCAACCACTTGCGCCACAAGACCAGCGCCTTGTCCTGGTAGCGGCGGGTGGCGGCGAGCAGCTCGGCGCGCGGCGCGGGCGACATGAGTTCGGCCGGCAGCAGCGGGTCGCGGATGAGGTGCGCGATCACGGCGCGCCCCAGCAGCAGCGACTCGCGCATCGCCACTTCGAGCCGCTGGGTGCGCAACCGTTTCTCGCTGCGCTCCAGGCCCGCCTGCAGGCGGCGGCAATCGGCCGCAAGAACGCGCACGTTCCACAGCTTGCGCGCGGCGGCCTGCGCGGCATCGTCCAGGTCGGCCAGCCGGAACACCAGCGCGCTGGGCGACAGCCCCAGGGCTGCAAGCTGCACGCGCTCGCCCTCCAGCCCGCCCGCGAGGTTGTCGGGCCGGATGTGCAGCCCCGGCCGCAGCGCCGCAAAGCCGCGCAGCGAGAGCGCCAGGGCGTGGTGGCGCCAGGCCGTCTTGTCGGCGCGCGGCACGCCGGCGTCGTGCACGGCGAGCCAGTCGCCGTGCCATGCGACAGTCTGCGCCTGCTTGTGACGCCAGTCGTCGACCGCGCGCGACAGCGCCGGGCCATCGCGGTTGAGCGCGTAGCTGCCTCGCTCGCCGCGCGCGATCTTGCCCTCGGCCGCGAGCCGCGTCAGGCCCACGCGCAGCGTCGACTCGCCGATGCCCATGAGCTCGCCCGCGCGGCACAGAGCCTGCGAACTCAGCGTGCCTCCGTCGGCCACCAGCAGGTCGAGGATCAGCTCCGGCGCGCTGGGGATGGCCACCGGCACATTACATACTTTGTCCATGATTGCGAAAGAGAGAAATATTTCCTAGGATGCAGCCGAGCGATCGCTAATGTAATTTAGCCCTAAAGGATGCACACATGGCCATGCAGTACGTGACGTACGACGTGGACCGCACGGTCTGCACCATCACGCTGAACCGTCCGGAAAAGCGCAATGCGGTCGACGGCGTCGTGGCCGCTGGACTGCGCCAGGCCTTCGAGCGTTTCGAGGCCGACGACGCGCTTCGCGTCGCGGTGCTGGCCGGCGCGGGCGGCAACTTCTGCGCGGGCGCCGACCTCTCGGCCGTGGGCGACCCGGCCCGCCGCAACGAGCTCGACCCCGAAGGCGGCGGCAGCGGGCCGATGGGGCCGACGCGCATGGCGCTGTCGAAACCGCTCATCGCGGCGGTGAACGGCTATGCGGTGGCGGGCGGCCTCGAACTCGCGCTGCTGGCCGACCTGCGCGTGGCCGACGACGACGCGGTGTTCGGCGTGTTCTGCCGCCGCTGGGGCGTGCCGCTGATCGACGGCGGCACGGTACGGCTGCCGCGCATCGTGGGCATGGGGCGCGCGCTCGACATGATTCTCTCGGGCCGTCCGGTAGGCGCGGCCGAGGCGCTGGCGATGGGCCTGGTCAACCGCGTGACGCCGCCCGGCGGCGCGCTGGCCGCCGCGCAGGAACTGGCCCACCAGCTTGCCGCCTTCCCGCAGCAATGCATGCTGGCCGACCGCCGCTCCGCCTACGGGCAGTGGGACATGCCGCTGGCCGAAGCGCTGCGCCGCGAAGGCGCGCAAGGCGTGCCGATGGTCTTTGCCGAGGGCGAAACCGGCGCCGCACGTTTTGCCGGCGGCGCGGGCCGCCACGGCGAGTTCGGGCGCTGAAGCCCTCAGCGCCCCGGCGCGGGCCTGGACGGCTTCGGCTTCGGCTTGCTGCCGCCGAACATCTTCTCCACCTGCTGCCCTATGCGTGCGCCGATGGCCGTGCCCACGCCCGGCAGCACCGCGCTGCCGATGGCCGCGCCGGTGAGCGCGGCACCTGTCAGCGACAGCTCGGGGTCGCTCACGGTGCCGCCTATCTTGAGCGGCACGCCGACCACGCCGTCGACCAGGTCCACCGCGATCTCGCCGTCGAGCTTGCGGTTGAACAGCTTCAGGCTGCCGCTTGCCGTGAGCACGCCCGAGCGGGCCTTGAGGTTGGAGTACTGCAGCACCACGCCGTTGTCGGTGCCCTGGGTGTCGAGCGTGCCCGTGAGTTCGTCCAGCGGCGTGCGGCCGCCGCGGCTGATGCCGGCGGTGCTCACCGCCTTGGCCACGTCCAGCTTGGTGAGCGTGGCGGGCTGCACCGAGAAGGTGGTGCGGGTGTGCAGGTTGCGGACCAGCGCGCTCACCTCCTCGGCGCTGCCCGCCTCGGCCACCAGCGTGGAATGGCCGGAGACCTTGCCGGCCACCGAAGTGCGGCGGTCGAAGGCCTGCACCAGGCTTTCGATGTCGACCTGGCGCGGGTCGAGCTCGGCCGACACGCGCAGCTTGCCGTTGGCCAGGGTCTCGAAGCGCGCGACGCCGTTCAAGGTGCCGCCGCCCACGTCGATGCGGGTGCGCCAGCGGTCCTGCCCCGCTTCGCGGTCCAGCCGCAGGCGCGCAGGCGGCAAGGGCGACGCCAGGCCGGCGCGCTCCACCCGGGCCTGGCGCGGGCGCCACTGGGGGTCGAAGACGATGTCGCCGTCGTAGGCCAGCGCAATGTCGCGCCGGTCGATCCAGGTCAGGTCGCGCCAGCGCACCCGTTCCACGGGCACCGGTGCCAGGGTCCACGGTGCCGGCAGCGCCACGGGCGCCGCGCCCTCGGCGGGCTTGGGCCCCTTGCCGCGAAAGGCCCTCACCGACGCGCTGGGCAGCACCAGGCTTTCGATCTCGACATCGTCCAGCGCAATGACGCGGTGCAGCAGCGGCGCCAGCTTGAGCCGCAGCGTGACCTGCCGCAGGGTGATGGGCCGGGGCTGCCCGGTGGCGACGTCGGACAGCACCAGCATGGGCATCGGCAGCAGCGACCAGTGGGCGCTGCCTATCGTCAGCGGCACGCCGAAGCGCTGCTCGAAGCCTTCGGCGATCTTCGCGGCCACCTCGTCGTCGGTGGGCAGCTTCGCGCGCACCACCAGCACCAGGGCGCCGACGCCGAACACCAGGACGGCGGCAATGCCGAGGAGCCAGCGGCGGACAGGGTGCTTCATCGATCCAAGTTAACACGCAAAGGCGACTGCCGTTGTCAGCCGCCGTCGCTATAGTTTTAGCCACCTACTACAGGAAAGAAGAACCGAATGCGTATCTGGAAAAAAGAAATCTCCGTCGAGGAGCTGACCCGCAACCACGTCGGCACCGCCGTCTCGACGCTGGGCATGGAGTTCCTGGAGGTGGGCGACGACTTCATCCGCGCCCGCTGCCCGGTCGACGAGCGCACCCGCCAGCCCTACGGCATCCTGCACGGCGGCGTGTCGGTGGTGCTGGCCGAAACGCTGGGTTCCTGCGGCGCCCACTACTCCGCCCCCGAAGGCGACCGCGCCGTGGGGCTGGACATCAACGCCAACCACATCCGCTCGGTCACCAGTGGCTGGGTCATCGGCACGGCGCGGCCGGTGCACCGGGGCCGCACCACGCAGGTCTGGCAGATCGACCTGACCAACGAGGCGGGCGAGCTGACCTGCGTGTCGCGCATCACGATGGCGGTGCTGCAGCCGCGCTGAGGGCAGCGGTCTTCTTTCTCCGGCGCAGGGTGCGTGCCGGTGTTCAGGGCGGGGTTCATCACCCACAATCACGCCCCGGGAAAGCCGGGACGTCCCGGCCACCGAGCACCACACCCAACAAGAGGAGATAGAAGAATGTTCAACTGGACTGAACGGCCTGCGTCCGCACTGGCCAACGGCGCGGTCATCGCGCCCGACGAGCGGCTGCCCTGGCTGCAGACCGGCGCCATGGGCGTGCAGCACGTCATCGCCATGTTCGGCGCCACGGTGCTGGCGCCGATCCTGATGGGCTTCAGCCCCAACATCGCGATCCTGATGAGCGGCATCGGCACGCTCATCTTCTATTTCGTGACCGGCGGCAAGGTGCCCAGCTACCTGGGGTCGAGCTTCGCCTTCATCGGCGTGGTGATCGCGGCCAGCGGCTACGCGGGCAAGGGGCCCAACGCCAACATCGCGGTGGCGCTGGGGGGCATCGTGGCCTGCGGGGTGGTGTACATCCTGATCGGGGCCATCGTGCAGGCCGTGGGCACGGGCTGGATCGAGCGCTTCATGCCGCCGGTGGTCACTGGCGCGGTGGTGGCGGTGATCGGGCTCAACCTGGCGGGCGTGCCGATCAAGAACATGGCGGCCAGCAACTTCGATTCGTGGATGCAGGCCGTGACCTTCCTGTGCGTCGGGCTGGTGGCGGTGTTCACGCGCGGCATGCTGCAGCGCCTGCTGATCCTGGTCGGGCTGATCCTGGCCACGCTGGTCTACGCGGTGCTGACCAACGGCATGGGGCTGGGCAAGCCGGTCGACCTGAGCGGCATCGCCAACGCGGCCTGGGTCGGCCTGCCGACCTTCACCGCGCCGGTGTTCACGGCCAACGCGATGCTGCTGATCGCCCCGGTGGCGATCATCCTGGTGGCGGAGAACCTCGGCCACCTGAAGGCGGTGACGGCCATGACCGGGCGCAACCTGGACGCCTACATGGGCCGCGCCTTCATCGGCGACGGCATCGCCACCGTGGTGAGCGGCAGCGCCGGCGGCACGGGCGTGACCACCTACGCCGAGAACATCGGCGTGATGGCCGCCACGCGCATCTACTCCACCGCGGTGTTCGTGGTGGCGGCGCTCATTGCGCTGGTGCTGGGCTTCAGCCCGAAGTTCGGCGCGCTTATCCAGGCGATTCCGCTGCCGGTGATGGGCGGCGTGAGCATCGTGGTGTTCGGCCTGATCGCCATTGCCGGCGCCAAGATCTGGGTCGACAACAAGGTCGACTTCTCGCAGAACAAGAACCTGATCGTGGCGGCCATCACGCTGATCATCGGCACCGGCGACTTCACGCTGAAGTTCGGCGACTTCGCCCTGGGCGGCATCGGGACCGCCACCTTCGGCGCGATCATCCTGTACGCGCTGCTGGGCCGCACGAAGAACTGAGCGCACGAAGCGTGGACCGGGGGGCCTGGTGTAACGCCCGGTCACCCGGGTTTGGCTGGCGCCCGTTAGACTCCAACGCTTTTCGCACCGACGTTTTCCAATGGCCGATGTCTCCGCCGCGCGCACCAAGGCGGTTTTCGAATTCAAGAGCGCCACGCTGCCGCTGATCGCAGTGATCCTCAAGACGTCCGACCTGGACGTGCTGGCCGAGGCGCTCGACGCCCAGCTGGCGGATTCGCCCGATTTCTTCGAGCAGGAGCCGGTGGTGATCGACCTCTCGCTGCTGCAGGAAGCACAGGGCGAGAGCGGCGAGGCCGCCGGCGACATCGACTTCGCCGCCCTGCGCAGCCTGCTGGCGCGCCACCAGACCCAGCCCATCGCGGTGCGCGGCGGCAATGCCGCCCAGCACGCCGCGGCGCGCGCCGCCGGCCTGTCGGTGGCGGCCATGCCTGCCGCGCCGGCGCCGCGCGCTCCCGCCCCGCCGGCCGAACCGCCCGCGTCCGAAGCCCCGCAGATCGTGCGCGAAGTGCCGGTGCCGGCCAACGGCACGCTGCTGATCGACAAGCCGCTGCGCTCGGGCCAGCAGGTCTACGCCCGCGGCGGCGACGTGGTGGTGACGGCGGTGGTGAGCTTCGGTGCCGAGGTCATTGCCGACGGCAACGTGCACGTGTACGCGCCGCTGCGCGGCAAGGCCATTGCCGGCGCGCGCGGCAACACCGAGGCCCGGATCTTCTCGACCTGCATGGAAGCCCAGCTGGTGGCCATCGCC
This sequence comes from Variovorax sp. efr-133-TYG-130, assembly GCF_030208835.1. NCBI lineage: Bacteria > Pseudomonadati > Pseudomonadota > Betaproteobacteria > Burkholderiales > Comamonadaceae > Variovorax > Variovorax sp. efr-133-TYG-130. Next base: position 65,326 of record NZ_JARVTD010000029.1, read on the forward strand.
GGCATCTACCGGACCAACGAAGTGGCGCTGCCCGACTCGGTGCTGGGAAAATCGGCCCAGGTGCGCCTGGACGGCAAAAAAATAGCGATCGACCCCATTCCCTGAGCCCCTGCTGGCTCACGGAACGCGGCGACCCTGACAACCAACAACTGAATCGAAACAAGAAGGAATGGCCATGGCCAAAATTGTGGTGGTGACTTCGGGCAAGGGCGGCGTCGGCAAGACGACCACCAGCGCCAGCTTCGCATCCGGACTCGCGCTCGCGGGCAAGAAGACGGCGGTGATCGACTTCGACGTGGGCCTGCGCAACCTGGACCTGATCATGGGCTGCGAACGCCGCGTGGTGTACGACCTGATCAACGTGATCCAGGGCGAAGCCAACCTGAGCCAGGCCCTCATCAAGGACAAGCAGTGCGACAACCTGTTCGTGCTGGCCGCCTCGCAGACGCGCGACAAGGAAGCGCTCACGCAGGAAGGCGTCGAGAAGGTGCTGGCCGACCTCGCCGCGATGGACTTCGAATACATCGTCTGCGACTCGCCCGCCGGCATCGAGACCGGCGCCATGATGGCGATGCACTTCGCCGACGAGGCGCTGGTGGTGACCAACCCCGAGGTGTCCTCGGTGCGCGACTCGGACCGCATCCTGGGCATGCTCAGCAGCAAGACCAAGCGCGCCAAGGACGGCGGCGACCCCATCAAGGAGCACCTGCTCATCACCCGCTACAACCCGAACCGCGTGGCGGGCGGGCAGATGCTGTCGCTGGAAGACATCCAGGACATCCTGCGCATCAAGCTGATCGGCGTGATCCCCGAGTCGGAGAGCGTGCTGCACGCCTCCAACCAGGGCGTGCCGGCGATCCACGACAAGGAAACCGACGTGGCGCAGGCCTACAGCGACGTGGTGGCGCGCTTCCTGGGCGAAGAGAAGCCGATGCGCTTCGTCGACGCCGAGAAGCCCGGCTTCTTCAAGCGGATTTTCGGAGGCAAGTAGGCCATGTCCTTTCTCTCGTTCCTGCTGGGCGAAAAGAAGAAGACTGCCAGCGTCGCGAAGGAGCGGCTGCAGATCATCCTCGCCCACGAGCGGTCCAGCCTCAGCGGCAAGAAGCGGCCCGACTACCTGCCCGAACTCCAGCGCGAACTGGTGGCGGTGATTTCCAAGTACGTGTCGATCAACGCGGAAGACATCAAGGTGCACCTGGAGACCCAGGACAACCTCGAAGTGCTCGACATCAAGATCGAGCTGCCCGACCCTGCGCCGGCGCCCGCGCGCTGAGCGCAAAGAAGCGAAAGCGCACGGACGGGTCCTGCAGGACCCGTTCGGCCAGCGCGCGTTCCCACGCCAGGTAGTCGGCCCAGGCCGCATCGCGGCGCGGGCCGAAGACGCGCATCACCGAGCCCCAGTCGTCGTCGAAGGGGGTGAGCAGCCGGGACGGCACCAAATCGGTCGAAAGCGGCCGTCCTGAAGCCTCCCAGCCCTTCGTTCCACCCTCGAGCCAGCTGAACACCGCCCCTGAATCCTGCTGCCAGCGCTGGTGCGCGTCGCGCGCCACGCGGGCCGCGGCCATGCCGTCGGGCGAGGTGAAGACCAGCGTGCGCCCGGGAACGGCATGGGCGGCAAGCGGCGCGAGCGAGGCCGGCAGCATGTAGTGCGCGCCGGGCAGATGGCCGCGTTCGTAATCGAGGCTCGGGCCCACGTCGACCACGGTGACAGCGCCGTTGCTGCGCAGACGGGCCAATGCCTCGGGGGTGAGCGGAGCCGGGGCACCCTTGAACGACGTGGCGGGCGCGGGCGGCGCCTGATCGGGTGGCAGCTCGCCATCGAAGACGTAGACCTCGGCCTGGTTGAGCTGGGTGAGCCAGAAGCTCGTGACGGCGGCGCGCAACCGGTGGGCCTGGTCGTCGAGCAGCACGATGCGCGCGCCGCGCGTGGCGACGAGGTTCTCGAAGTGCATCAGCAGTTGCCCGCCCGGCACCTGCCGCACGCCGGTGCCCGAGAAGGCCGGATCGGCGGCAGGACGCACGTCGAATACGTAGAGAGTGCGTGCATCGTCGTCGCGCCAGCGGGCGAGCCGCGCGGCATCGGCCAGGGGCAGCCCGAAACGCTCGATCAGGTCGTCGGCGATCCGGCGCAGCACGTCGGGAGATTCGGGCGGCAGTTCGTCGTCGGGGGCGGCGTTCTGCACGGTCGGTGCGCCTTGCAGGCCCCAGGCCATGACGCCGTCTTCGACGAACACCGCGTCGGGCGCACGGCCCAGCAGCCGCAGCGTGGTGGCGCCGACGATGCCGCGCGTGCGGCTGAAGCAGTTGATGGCCCAGAGGTGGTCGGCCCCGCCCGGCTCGAAGCGCCGCAGGGCCAGTTCGGTGCCCGCATGGTTGCGCGCGCCGGGCAGCGAGAGAAACCTGAACTCGGCCTGCGGCCGCGCGTCGACGAGCGTGGTCGGCCGGCCTTGGCGCTGGCGTTCCCGCAGCGCCTCGACGGGCAGGCCCGGCGTGCCGTAGTGCAGCCGGGCGCGGTCGCCGAAGGCCTTGACCAGCGTGCCGTAGCCGTCGATGGCGGGCAGGCCCTCGGAAAGCCAACGCTGCAGGCCGCCTTCGAGGTTTCGCACGTCGGTGTAGCCCAGCCGGGCGAGCACGGCTGATGCGGCCCGGCCCACGCCGTCGGTTGCGCCGTGGTCGTCGTAGAGCACGACGGGGGTGGTGCGGCGCGGCACCAGTGCTTCTATCTGCAGCTCGAGTCCGCTGAAGGGCACGTTGCGCGCGAGGTTGGGATGTCGCTCGACGAAGAAGCGGGTTTCGCGCACGTCGAGCAGTGCGAGTTCTGCGGCTGGCTCTGCCAGGAGCAGGGCTTGCAGTTCTGTCGGGGCGATGGTGTTTCTTGTCGTACTGCTCATTCGGTTTTTCTTTTGTTCGGGGCGCGTGCACAGGCCACCGGGTACTCCCCTCCGCGAATGTCCCCCGGGGCTTCGCCCCTCCTCCTTTATTTCGCTGCGGGGAGCACCCGGTGTCCTGTGCACATGGACGCAGCGCTCGTGCGAGCCGATCGACAAGTGCTCTGAACGATCACGACGGCGGGGTGCTCTGCGCAGCGAAATAAAGGAGGAGGCCGCAGGCCGGGGGACATTCGCGGAGCAGAGTACCCCGTCGGCGTGATCACGTCCCCGAAAGAAGTTTCGACTGATTACCAGCCCGCTTCACGAGTGACGCCAAAGCACGCGGGAGCGCGGAGAAAGCGCTCTAGCTTAGGCCTCGCCCCCGGCCGCGCGGAACGAAGTTTCGCGACCATGCTTATGCGAAAAGCGCGCATGCAAGACGCCGCTTGCTACCTAGCATCGCAGTCCTTCCCACCATGACTTCGACTGCCGTACCGAACCCCGCCAGGACCACACCCGTGCGCCGCCACTGGTGGTGGCACTACGAAGTGCCCACGCTGCTGCTGGCCGCCGCGCTGTACGTTGCGTGGGCCGCGCTGCTGTGGTGGCACGCGGCGCTGCCGGGCTGGGCCTTGTTCGTGGCCGGGGGCTTTCTCGCGCAGCTGCATTCCTCGCTGCAGCACGAGAGCATCCACGCGATGCGCCACCTGCCCAGGTGGCTGCGCCATGCGGTGGTGTGGCCGCCGCTGAACCTGTGGCTGCCCTACCCGTTCTACAACCGCGGGCACAGCTCGCACCACGTCAACTACCACCTCACGCACCCCGAGCGCGACAACGAAAGCGCCTACCACTCGGCACCCGCGTGGGCGGCCTACGGGCCGGCGTGGCGGTGCATCTACATGGCGAACCAGACGATCGCCTTCCGCGTGGTGCTGGGGCCGTTTCTCCGGCTCTGGAAGCTGGTCGGCTTCGAAACGGGCCAGGTGCTGTCGGGCAATTTCTCGAGGCTGCCGACATGGGGCTGGCATGCACTGAGCGTGGCGCCGGTGCTGTACTGCGTGACCGCGGTCTGCGGCATGGGCCTGGGCGAGTACCTGCTGTACTTCGTGTATCCCGGCATGATGCTGGGCTCGCTGCGCACCTTCACCGAACACCGCTGGGCCGACACGCCGCACGAGCGCGTGGCCATCGTGGAGTCGAACCTCGTGTTCGGGCTGCTGTACCTCTTCAACAACCTGCACCACGTGCACCACCGCGCGCCGACCATGCCCTGGTACGAGATCCCGGTGTACTTCCGCAAGCACCGCGCGGCGGTGCTGCAGGCGAACGGCAACTTCTACTACCGGGGCTACGGGGAGATCGTGCGGCGGCACCTGTTCAGGCCGGTGTTCACGCCGGTCCACCCAGCCTGGTAGCACGCCGCCTTCAATCGGGCGCCGTCACGAAACGTGCGACCCGCGCCAGCACCTCCGCCTCCTTGAGGATGCGGCGATGGCCCCAGCCCTGCGTTTCCATCAACTGCGCGTGGCCGATCGCATCGCGGTAGGCCTCGGCGTCGGCAAAGCGGTTCACGCGGTCGTCCCTGTCGTGCACGATCAACGTGCGCTGCGAGATGCGCGGCCCCACGGCGGCGGGCTCCAGCTGGGGCATCAGGACGCCTTCGCGCGCCTCGAACAGCCGCTGCATCGCCAGGCGCGTAGTTTCGCTGAGCCCGAAGGTGTGCGCGAAATAGCGCGTGTATTCGCGTGGCGATGCGGGCGGCGCGAGCAGCACGAGCCGATCTGCCGGCAAGCCCCGCGACGCCGCGAGCGCAAGGCCGTTGGCACCCAGCGAATGCGCGACGGCCGCGCGCAGCGCATGGCCGTCGGCCGCGAGCCGCGCCGCGACATACGCAATGGCCCGCGCGAACTGCGGCGAGTTGCTCATCGTGCCGGCGCTGCGGCCGTGCGCCGGCAGCTCGAGCAGCACGGGCCGCAGGCCGGCATCGGCCACGGCCTGCGCGAGCGGCAGCATCTGCCCCGCATGGCCGCCCCAGCCGTGCACCAGCAGCACCACGGGCGCCGACTCGGCACCCGAGTCCTGCGCGGCCAGGTGATAGATCCCGACGCTCGCGTCCTCGAAAGCCCAGCCCTCGCGCCGCCACTCTGCACCCGGCCCCTGCGCCCGGTACAGCCACTTGGGCGGCAGCGGCGTGCCGAACAGGCGGTAAGCGGCACGCACGCCCAGCGCGGGCCACAGGCGTTGCGACGTGGTCAGGCCGAAGCGCAGCGCGCGCATCATGCGTCCCGGCCGGTAGTAGTTCGACTGCGCGGCATGGCCGGCTGCGGAGGTGGCGGAAGTGCCTGTCATGGCGGGAGCTCCTTCGGCTGCGGGGGTCAGTACCAGACCCAGTCACGGTTGCTGCGGGGCAGGCTGCGCAGGGTGTCGCGCACGCAACGGGCACCGGTGACGAGCGCATAGGCGGCGAGGACGAGGGCAATGATCAGCATGGTGCTTCTCCTTTTTATCGCACGGCCGTGCGAAATATTGGCAAATGAAGACGTGGGGAATCCGCCTGCGTCTCGAGCAGCTCAGGCGCGATAGCTGGAAAGAATGCGCCGCCAGGAGTGCGTGGCGCGGTCGGCGGCCTGCGGGTCGCGCAGGAAGCGCGCGTCGTGCAGCTGGGTCATCATCACGCCGTTGAGCTCGCTCACGAGCTGCGCGGGGTCGGTGTCGGCCTTGAGTTCGCCGGTCTCGACAGCCTGCAGCACGGTGCGGCGCAGCGCTGCGCGCCAGCGCGTGATCTCGTCGAACAGCACGTCGCGCAACTCGCCTTCGCGGTCGTCGAACTCGAAGGCGCCGGCCATGTAGAGGCAGCCGGTGTGCATTTCGACGTCGCGGGTGCGGGCGATCCAGCGCGCGACGATCTCTTCGAGCCGGGGCAGGCCCTTGGACTTCTGCATGGCGGGCACGAACACGTCGGCCAGGAAGCCGCGGCCGTATTCCTCGATGACGGCCTTCTGCAGCGCCTCGCGCGACCCCACGCGCGAGAACACGCCGCTCTTGGACAGGCCCAGCCGGCTGGCCACGGCCTGCAGCGTGATCGCTTCCAGGCCTTCGGCCAGCGCAAGGTTCATCGCGGCGCCGACGATGGCGGCGCGGGTGAGTTCGCTTTTCTGGGTCTTGGCGTCCATGCGGCAAACTTTAGCACAGCCGTGCGAAAACTCAAGCCGGGCCTCTCGAAGCAGCTCTGGGAGCCTTAAAGATGTTTTGCTCATGTGAAACCAACAAACGCATCGTTCCCCGAATAAGCAGTTCTGCCGAGAATCTCCGGTCGGCTCCAACCGGGGCCCCGACACTCTTGTGCGCCAGATGAACTTCCAACAACTGCGCTCGGTACGCGAGGCCGTTCGTTGCGGCTTCAACCTGACCGAAGTCGCCCACACCCTTCACACTTCGCAGCCCGGCGTGAGCCGCCAGATCCGCGAGCTCGAGGAAGAGCTCGGCATCGAGCTGTTCGTGCGCGCCGGCAAGCGGCTCACCGGTCTTACCGAGCCCGGCGGGCATGTGCTGCCGATCATCGAGCGCATGCTGATGGAGAGCAGCAACCTCAAGCACGCGGGCCAGGAATTCATCGCGCAGCAAAGCGGGCTGCTGTCGGTGGCGGCCACGCACTCGCAGGCGCGCTATGCGATGCCGGTGGCGGTGCAGGAATTCCGCGCGCAGTTCCCGAACGTGAAGCTGCACCTGCACCAGGGCTCGCCCAAGCAGATCGCGGAGATGCTGCTCGACGGCGAGGCCGACGTGGGCATCGCCACCGAGGCGCTGGGCGACTATCCGCAACTGGTCGCCCTGCCCTGCTACCGCTGGACGCACTCGGTGATCGTGCCGCCGGGGCATCCGCTGCTCGACGCGCCACTCACGCTCGATGCGCTCACGCGCTATCCGCTCATCACCTACGACACCGGCTTCACCGGCCGCTCGCGCATCGACGAGGCCTTCGTGCAGCGCGGGCTGGAGCCCAACATCGTGCTGGCCGCGATGGATGCCGACGTCATCAAGACCTACGTGCAACTGGGCCTGGGCGTGGGCATCGTCGCTGGCGTGGCCTACGAGGCCGAGCGCGACACCCAGTTGCGCGCGCTCGACGCGGGGCGGCTCTTCGGCATCAACCTCACCAAGCTCGCTGTACGGCGGGGCACCTACCTGCGCAAGTACGTGTATGCCTTCATCGAATCATTCGCGCCCACGCTGACGCGGGCGGTGGTCGAAAAAGCCCTGGGAGACGAGGCCAAAGCCTCGCACTACGAAATCTAGAGCCTGTCCAGTGGCGTTTGGGGGGTGTGTACCGGGGACGACAGAAAGGTTAAAAAAGAAGAATGCAGCTTCACACAGGCGGCGTACATTCGGGTTAATTCCCTGGCTTCCTGGAAACGGATCAGCAATGGCATCGACCCCGCAGCAGCAGCAACAGCAAACAAGGGCCGCCCTCAAGGCCGCCGATGCCGCGGAGCGGCGCGAACGGCTCAGACGGGCCCTGCCCGCCACGGTCGAATTGCTGCAGAGCCGCCAGGCCGACCGCATCGACGACGCCGACATCGATGCGTACGTGAGCCTCAACTGGCTCGAATGGCACGGCGGCGGGCTGCGCCTGACCATCACGGGCCGCAACGTCTGCGCCCAATCGGCACCTACCGCACTGGTCTGAAAAAAACGCCGCAAGCCTTGCGGCCTGCGGCGTGGTTTGTGCAGTGCTGTTTCGCCCAATGGCCGAAACAGCGTCTGTTTACTGGCCTGCGATGATGTTCGCGATCACGCCGGTGGCAATGGCCGCGAGCACGAAGTCTCCGCCCACGCCCACCCACTGGTATCCACGGGGCGGCTGCTGCAGCCGGTAGGCACGCCAGTCCTGCACCACGTAGTTGCGGCCACGGTACTCGGGCGGCACGCGGCCACCACGGCGCCATTCGGCGTGCGGTTGCGGGAAGCCGCGGCGATCGAACTGGCGGCCGTCACGGAAGTCCTGGTTGCCGCGGTAGCCCGGCGGGCCGCCACGGTGATCGAAATTGGGGCCACGGTGATCGAAGTTGGGACCACGCTGCTCGAAGCGTCCGTCGCCAGGGCCGGGACGGCCGTCGAAGCGTCGATCCTGCGCAACAGCGCTGCCGGCGGCCATGCACATTGCCAGTGCCGCTGCGGCAACGGCCATGCTCTTTGACTTGATGTTCATCTGGAATCCTCCATGCGTTGATGAGACGAGTCCATTGTGTGCCCCGCATGTGTCCGCAACGACCGCTTCAGGTCGCAGTCAGGTGAAATCAGGTAAGCGCTGGTATCCGCGCGGGGCCTTGTCCTTCACGCGGTCCAGCGGCGGAAGGTCGAGCTCGATCAACGCGCCATGAGTGCGGGCAAGATCGAAGGCGCCGGTCGATTGCGGCCGGTCTGTGTGCAGCAACAGCGCATAGGGTCCTTCTCCACGCGCGGCGATGCGCTGCGTGAGCGTGTCGCTGCCTTCACCCGCGTGTGCCGCGTTCTCGCGTGGGGACGACAGCACCAGCACGCTGCCGCCCAGCACGATGACCGCCACGCGCACGTTGCTGCCCGGCAGCGCCACGGGGTTGCCGATGTGCGTGCCAGCATCTTCGGCGTCAGTGCCCAGCAAGGCGCGGTAGCGCGCCAGCGTCGCATCGAGGTCGCGCACGGCAATGGCCAAGCTGGCCACGCCGAGCGCGCCGTTCGCATGCACGCGCACCTCGCCCTCGGGCACGCGCAACGCGCGCGGCGTGAGGTCGCCGCACAGGAAAGGCAAGTCGGCCGAGGGCGCACGCGCCGTCTGCCAGCGCAGGCGCTCGCCGTCGGGCCGCACACGGCCACCATCGAGCGGGCCTTCGAGCAGCAGGCCGCGTGCCTTCGCATCGGCGACCGTGGCCGCGGTGTCGCGTGGCAGCAGCGCGAAGTCGACGATGCCCTCGCCGTGCTTCCGCAGCAGCTGCCACCAGCGTTCGCCGGGCGAAGCTTGGCGCCATGCGATCAGCTCGAAGTAGCTGCCGTCGCCGAAAACCACCAGCGCGTTGTGGGTGGCGCGGCCCGGATGGTCACCGCCGCGCAGCACGTGGAAGCCGAGCGCGCCATAGTCGGCGATGGTGCGTTCGAGGTCGTGCACCGCAATGACGATGTGGTCGAGTTTCAATGGCATGTGTGGGTTCTCTTTGGGAGCTTTCGCTGGATCAGGAGGCGGTGCGCGCCGCGCCGTCGCCGCCAAGGTAGGCATCGCGTATGCGCGCGTCGGCCAGCAGCTCTTTCGCCGGGCCCGAGAGCACGATGCGCCCGGTCTGCAGCACGTAGCCGTGGTGCGCGATCTGCAGCGCGAGGCTCGCGTTCTGCTCGACCATGAACACCGACACGCCCTGTGCGTTGATTCGCGCGATGAGCTCCAGCACCTTGTCGACGTACAGCGGCGACAGGCCCATGGTCGGCTCGTCCATGCAGATGAGGCTGGGGCGGCCCATGAGCGCGCGCGCCATCGCCACCATCTGCTGTTCGCCGCCCGACAATGTGCCGGCCTGGAACTCGATGCGCTCGGCCACGCGCGGGAACAGCTCGAGCATGCGTTCGAGGTCTTCGGCCACGGCCTTGCGGTCGCTGCGCGCATAAGCGCCCATCAGCAGGTTCTCGCGCACGGTCATCGCGGGGAACAGCCTGCGCGCCTCCGGCACCGAGCCGATGCCCTTGCGGATGATCTGCGGCGTGCTCAGGCCGAGCGTGGAGGCGCCGTTGAAATTGACTTCGCCCGAGCGCGGCTTGAGCAGCCCGAGCACGATTTTCATGGTGGTCGACTTGCCGCTGGCATTGCCGCCGAGCAGGCTGACGATCTGGCCCTTGCGCACTTCGATGTCGAGGTCGAAATGAGCCTGCACCGGGCCGTAGAAGCTGTTGATCTTCTTCAGCTGCAGCAGCGGCTTGTTCGATTCGCCTGGAGCCGGCGTGGCGGTGCGCTCCGGCAGCCCCTCGTCACCCCGGCCATCTCCCCAGAGAGGCGAAGGCGAGAGGCCCGTGCGTGCGACGGTGGCGATCATGCGGGCACCGCCTCTGCGGCACCCACATGGCGATGGCCGAGATACGCCTCGATCACCGCCGGGTCGTTGCGTACTTCACTGGGTAGCCCTTCGGCGATCTTGCGGCCGTCGTCGAGCACGGCGACACGGTCGGAGAGCTGCATCACGAGGTCGAGCTTGTGCTCGATCAGCAGGATGGCCTGGCCCCGCGCCTTGAGGCTGCGAATGATCTCCAGCATCTCGGCGGTCTCGCTCTCGTTCATGCCGGCGGTGGGCTCGTCGAGCAGCAGCAGGCGCGGCCGAAGCGCGAGCGCGCGCGCAATCTCCACACGGCGGCGGTTGGCATAAGAGAGGCTGTACGCCGGATGGTCGATGCGCGGCGCCAGCCGTTCACCGAACAGCGCGATGATCTCGCGTGCTTCTTCGCGCAGCGCGTCTTCCTCGCGACGCACGGCGGCGGGCTGCACCAGCGCCAGCGCAAGCTCGGCCAATGCGCCCAGGCCCGGCACGCCGCCCGCGCGCGGTTTCACGGCACGCAGCCGTGTGTGCGCACCGACCAGCACGTTGTCGAGCACAGAGAGGTTCGCGAACACACGCCCGTGCTGGAAGGTGCGCGCCAGGCCGCGCTGCGCGAGCTGCTGCGCGGGCAGGCCGGTGATGTCTTCACCGTCGAACAGCACCCGGCCTTCATCGGGCCTGTCGAGGCCGGTGACCAGGTTGAACAGCGTGGTCTTGCCCGCGCCGTTGGGGCCGATCACGCTCAGCAGTTCGCCCTCGCCCACATGCAGGTCGACGGCATCGACGGCGGTGAGGCCGCCGAAGCGGCGCACCAGGCCGCGTATCTCAAGCAGCGACGGCATCGGTGGCCTTCGCCTTGGAGTTGACGAGCTTCACCTCGGCGCGGATGGCCTGCGGGTTGCGCAGCAGGTTCAGGATGGGGCAGTTGCGTTCGACCGCTTCGAACAGCGCGTCGATGTCTTCGCGGCTCGCGGGCGAATCGATGTGCACCGTGTAGCCGATCTCGTGCGGCCAGATGGGCGTCTTTTCATGGCCCGGCTTGCCGCCGCGCGGATCGATGATGCCGGTCACTTCCACCTCGAGGCTTTCGAGCGGCACCTGGCGTTCGGCCGCCTGGATCAGGAAGATGTGCGTGACGCAGGTGCCCAGCACGCCCAATTGCAGCTCGGGCGAACTGGGGCCGAGGTTGTAGCCCGCGAAGTCGGGCGGGCTGTCGCTGATGACCTGGTGGTCGCGGATGCGCAGGCGGCGCACACCGCTGCGGCCTTCGGCCTTCACGCTGGCCTTGAGCTGCACGGGCTGCGCCGTGCCGGCCTCCACCGAGGCATTGCGTGCGAGCACGGCGGCGCGTTTCTCGGCGAGGTAGTCGTTCAGGTGGCTCATGGTGTGGTGTTCTTTCAGACAGTGCCCAGCAGGCCTTGCGGGCGAAAACGAATCAGCAGGAGCAGCGCGACGCCGTAGATCAGCATGCGGTACTCGGCCGTCACGCGGAACAGCTCCGGCAGGCTCACGAGCGCGACCGCGCCCAGCAGCGCGCCGCTGATGTTCCCGAGGCCGCCGAGGATCACCATCGTCAGCGCGAGGATCGAGATCTGCGAGCCGAAGGTCTCGTGGTTGATGTACGAATACATGTGCGCGGTGAAGGCGCCGCTCACGCCGGCCGCGAAGCCGCCGAAGCCGAAGGCCAGCGCCTTGTAGCGGTCGGGGCTCACGCCGTAGGCGCGCGCCGCCACTTCGTCTTCGCGCACGGCGCGGAAGGTGCGGCCCAGGTGCGAACGCAACAGGCGCCACTGCAGCAGCGCAAGAAGCACCATCGCACCGAAGGAAGCCCAGTAGATGGCCTGGTTCGACGAAGCGTCGCGCCCGAACAGCGACAGCGGCGGAATGCCCGACACGCCGATGGGCCCGTGCGTGAGGCTCTCCCAGTTGAGGATGGTGAGCGCCACGATCTCGCCGATGCCCAGCGTGGCGATCGACACGTAGTGGCCGCGCAGCCTGAAGGCCGGGAAGATGAGCGCGGTGCCGATCAGCGAAGTGAGGATGCCCGCGAGCACGATGCCCGTGCCTACCGGCAGGTGCAGGTCGAGCACCAGCAGCGACGACGCATACGCGCCGATGGCCAGCAGCCCCGCATGGCCGAGCGAGATCTGCCCGATGGTGCCGGCCACCAAGGTGAGGCTGAGCGCCAGCGCGCCGTAGAGCCATGCGTTGGTCAGCGTCTGCAGCAGGTACGGCGAAGGATCGAAGAGCGGCAATGCCACGGCCGCCGCGAACACCGCGGCGAGCACGCGGCGCGGTATGTGCCACGGCTTGCTCGGCGCGATGAAGGTGCCGGTCAGCGGCTCGGGCGGCAGCGCGCGCTTGCGCCCGAACAGGCCGTTCGGCTTCCACACCAGGATGACCAGCAGCAGCGCGAAGGCGAAGAGGTTGCGGTACGGCGTGCCGAGGATGGCCACGCCATAGCTTTCGATCAACCCCAGCAGCAGGCTGCCGACGATGGCCCCCGGCACGTTGCCCACGCCGCCGACCACGGTGGCGACCACGCCCTTGAGCGTGGCCTGGAAGCTCATCGCCGGGCTGATGTTGTTGTAGTACATGCCCACCAGCAGGCCCGAGAGCCCGCCCAGCGCCGCGGCGATGGCGAACACGGTCTGGTTCACGCGGTCGACGTCCACGCCCATCTGCTGCGCCGCGTCGCGGTCTTGCGCGGTGGCGCGCACGGCCCAGCCGAGTTTCGTGAAACGCAGGAAGACGAACAGCACGGCCGCGCTCGCGACGCCGATGCCCGCAATGAGGATGTCGAGCGCGCCGATGGTGCCGGTGCCGATCTGCAGCCGCCAGTCGGGCAGCTGCGTGGGCAGCGAGCGCGGGTCGGGGCTGAACACCAGCTGCACGAGGATGTCGAGCACGAAGCTGATGCCGATGGTGGCCAGCAGCGGCGCAATGCGAGCCGCGCCCTGCAGCGGCCGCAGGCCCACGCGCTCGATCAGCATGCCGAGCGCGCCGGAGCCCAGCACCACCAGCAGGATGGTCACGGGAAGCGGCGTGTGCAGGTAGGTGATCGACGCCCAGCCGATGTACGCGCCCACCGTGTACACCGAGCCGTGCGCGAAGTTGATGAGGTGCGAGACACCGAAGATCAACGCGAGCCCGACCGCCAGCAACGCGTAGATGTTGCCGATGATCAGGCCGTTGACCGTGTAGTCGAAGAAGGAGGTGAAGCTCATCGGCTACCTGGCCGCGGCAAGCGCTGCCTTCTCGTCCAGCTGCGCCCACTTGCCGTCCTTCACCACAAGATTCACGCTCTTCACGCCGATGATCCGCCGCGTCTGCGCATCGAAGCTGGCCTTGCCGAAGATCACGCTCGGCACGTCCTTGATCTTGTAGAACGCGTCGCGCACCGCCTTGCGATCGGCATTCGCGCCGGCCTGGCGCAGCGCGGCGGCGGCGTACACCACGGCGTCGTAGGCGTAGGCATTGAACGCGTCGGGCTCCTTGCCGTACCTGGCGCGGAAGCTCTTCACGAAGTCCTGCACCTCGGTGCGCGGCTCGTCCGGATAGAAAGCGGTGTTGGTGAAGATGCCGTTCACCGCCGCGCCGCCCAGCTCGATGAACTTCGGCGAATACACCGAGCCCACCGCGGCGACGGGCTGCCTGAGCCCCACGCTGCGTACCTGGCCCGCGATGAGCGCGCCGTCGGGGTAGTAGGAGATGAGCACCAGCCCGTCGGGGTTGGCGTCGCGCACGCGCACCAGCGTCGAGCGGAAGTCTTTCTCGTCGGGCTGGTAGCCCTCGGCGATGGCGACCTGCGCGCCGCGTTCCTGCGCAGCCTTCACGAGCACGTCCTTGCTGGTGCGGCCCCAGTCGGTGTTGAGGTAGAGCACCGCGATGCGCTTGAAGCCCAGCGTCTTCACCGCGAGTTCGGCCAGCAGCGGCTGTGCATCGGTCTGGCTGATGGAAGGACTCCAGATGTAGTCGCCGCCCTTGGTGAAGTCGGGGTGCGAGTTGGTGAAGCCCAGCTGCACCAGGCCCGCGCGCTGGTAGATGGGTGATGCCGCCATCGAGGCCGGGCTGGAGAAGTCGCCGAGCTCGATGAGCACGCGCTTGTCGTTCACCAGCTTCTGCGCGATGGCCACCGACTGGCGCGGGTCGCTCTGGCTGTCCTCGAAGCTGTAGGCCAGCGGACGTCCATGGATGCCGCCCTGCGCATTGATGTGCTCCAGCGCAAGGTCGAAGCCGGCCTTCCACTGCGCGCCGTACTGCGCGTTCTGCCCGGTGAGCGGACCGCTCACGCCGAACCAGACGGGATCGCCCGTGGCGGGCGCGGCCAGGGCCGCGAGCGGCGCGGCCAGCAGGGCAGCGGAAAGAACGGCCACATGGCGCAGGAAGCGGTGGCGGGAAAGCAGCGGCATGGTGTCGGGCCCCGGTCGGTGATGAAGAATGAAGATGCAGGGCCGCGATTCTTCGCCTGCCTCCTTCGCCGGGGAACGAACAAAAACGGGGAGGCTTATGCGCTTTCCGAGAAAAGGGGCAAGCGCCCGGGCAGCTCGCGGCCGCGATTAAGCTGCGCGCAGCATGAAGCGAAGACACCTCCTCCACCTGCTGGCCGGCGTGCCCGCCGTGGCAGCACTGGCTGCCTGCGGCAGGCGCAAGGCATCCTCCAACGCATTGAAGCCAGGCGCCCGCGTGCTGGCGCTGGGCGACAGCCTGACCTTCGGCTACGGCGCGCCGACCGACGCGTCATGGCCCGTGAAGCTGGGCGAGATCACGGGCTGGCAGATCGACAACGAGGGCGTCAACGGAGACACCTCGGCGGGCGCGCTGCAGCGGCTGCCAGGGCTGCTGAATGGCTCGAGCTACGACGCGATCCTGATCGGCATCGGCGGCAACGACATGCTGCGCGGTGTGTCGTCCGCAGCCACGCGCGACAACCTGGCGGCGCTGATCGACTTGGCACGCGCGCACACGCCGCATGTCGCGGTGCTGGCCACGCCGGCGCCCGACGCGGTGCGCGCATTCGTCGGCTCGCTCAGCGATGCGCCGTTCTATGAAGAGGTGGCGAAGTCGGGGCAGGCGCTGCTGCTCGCCGATGTGTATTCGAGCGTGCTGTCGGATGCATCGCTGCGCTCCGACCGCATCCATGCCAATGCACGAGGCTATGAAAAGGTCGCGCAGCTGCTGGCGGACCAGTTGAAGGCCGCGGGCTGGCGCTGATCAGGCGGCGTTGTTCAGAAGATCGACGTAGGCGCCCTGCACCAGCTGGTCGGTGCCCACGCCGAGTCGCGCCATGAGCGCATGCGCCTGCGCGATGCCGGCTTCGGCGGACTCGCCCTCTTCCAGCACCACTTCGAGCTCGAGGAATTCGCCCAGGCCTTCCACGCGGTCGAGGTGCACGCGCGTGCGGCCCACGATGAACAGCCGGCGCTGCTTGCGCACGCGCCCCGCCTGGCCCCATGCGAGCGTGAGTGACTCGCGCAGCACGCCGGGCGTGGTGCAGGGCGTGATCAGGTAGAACGATTCCTTGGGGCCCGCGCTGTTGGCGCGGCGGTAGAAGATCAGCTCGGCGCGGTCGGGCGCGAAGGTGCGCAGCTTGAGGCGGTCGGCGCTGTCGTTGCAGCGGAAGAAGGTGTCGTCCTGTGCGATCTCTGTGGGGCCCTTGTCGGCCAGTGTTTCGGCGATGGCTGCCACGCGTTCGATGCTGTCGATGCGGGCCTTGATCTCGATGTTTCTTGCCATTTTTCGTGCCTTAAGGTTTTGGTCCGGGGGGCGTGCGAATGGCACCCTGTGCCACTCGCACTTGGGCGCGGCGTTGGTGTTGGCCGCACGAACGCTGCGTCCATCGATCACGACGGCGGGGTGCCTTGCGCAGCGAAATAAAGGAGGAGGCCGCAGGCCGGGGGACATTCGCGGAGCAAGGTACCCCGCCGTCGTGATCGCGCCCCGAACTGGATCAGCAGTCAAAGCATCAAGGCGCGCTGCCCTGAGGCCCCACAGGCGGCGGCGCGGCACGGCCACTGGAACCCGGTGAGAGCTTGCGTCCAAAAGCCTCGCCCACATTGCGCACCGGACGGCTGGCTTTTTCAGATACGTTGTTGACGCCGCGCCTGGTGGCTGCGTCTGCACGGTCGATGCCCCGGCCCGCCGCGTTGGTGCCGCGCTGCACGCTGCCCACCACCTTGCCGCCGCGCGACGGCTGCTTGAGCGTGTGGGCGCGTTGTGCCTTGGGCGGGTTGTCGGCGCTCTGGGCCTGCGCGGCGACAGGCAGCCAGAGCGCGGCGGCCATCGCCACGGCGAACGATGCGCTGACGGTGTTCGGGAATTTCATGGGGCCTCCTTGTTGTCTGCGTCTTCCGATGCTTGCGCTGCAGCAGCACGCGCCATGCGCTCGCTCTTCCAGTAGACGTCGTCGCCGCCGTTCATGCGGTTGAGCACGCGCGCGAGCACGAAGAGCAGGTCGCTGAGCCGGTTGAGGTACTGGCGCAGCGCATCGTTGAGCTCGGCCGTGGCGCCCAGCGCCACCACCGCGCGTTCGGCTCTTCGCGCCACCGTGCGGCACACATGCGCGAGCGAGGCCGCGCGGGTGCCGGCCGGCAGGATGAATTCGGCCAGCCGCGGCAGCGCGGCGTTGTGCTCCGCCAGGGCGTTGTCCAGCTGCAGCAGCGCATCTGCCTTCAGCAGCGTGAAACCCGGCATCGACAGCTCGCCGCCGAGGTTGAAGAGCTGGTGCTGCACATCGACCATCAGCTCGCGCACGGGCTCCGGCATGGGCTCGCACAGCAGCACGCCGATGTGCGAGTTGAGTTCGTCCACGTCGCCCATCGCGTGCACGCGCAGGTGATCCTTGGGCACGCGCGTGTTGTCGCCGAGGCCGGTGGTGCCGTCGTCACCGGTGCGGGTGGCGATCTGGGAAAGTCGGTTGCCCATGGGCGCTCCTGCTGTTGTTACGCGACGCTCGATGCGTCGATCTTGCCGGTCGTGCCTGCAGAGGTAGTGAATGAGGCTGCGCATGGTGCGCATGCGCTGAGGGTTGTGGGGTTCATGTTTTTTCCGAAGCGCATTATGGTGCTCGCTCCGTAAAATGACCGATCCCCCTCACCCCTCGCAGGAGACGCCCCGATGAACGCCCCGACCCAAACCTCGCACCTGATGCCGGAGCTTCATCTGCGCGACGTTCCCGCCAGCCTGATCGACGGGCTGAAGGCCCGCTTCGGCGCCAACTGTTCCACGGCGCTGGCGGTGCGCACGCAGCACGGTCGCGACGAGTCTTCGTTCGACGCCCCGCCGCCCTCGGCCGTGGTGTTCGCCGAAAGCACGCAGGACGTGGCCGACGCGGTGAAGCTGGCCAGCGAGCACAGCGTGCCGGTCATTCCCTTCGGCGTGGGCTCCTCGCTCGAAGGCCACCTGCTGGCGGTGCAAGGCGGCATCAGCATCGACGTGTCGCGAATGAACCGCGTGCTGTCGGTCAACGCAGACGACCTCACGGTGACGGTGCAGCCGGGCGTCACGCGCAAGCAGCTCAACGAAGAGATCAAGAGCACGGGCCTGTTCTTCCCCATCGACCCCGGCGCCGACGCCTCCATCGGCGGCATGACGGCCACGCGCGCCAGCGGCACGAACGCGGTGCGCTACGGCACCATGCGCGAGAACGTGCTGGCGCTCGAAGTGGTCACCGCCGCCGGCGAAGTCATCCGCACCGGCACGCGCGCGAAGAAGTCTTCCGCCGGCTACGACCTCACGCGCCTCATGGTGGGCAGCGAAGGCACGCTGGGCGTGGTCACCGAGATCACGCTGCGCATCTATCCGCTGCCCGAGGCGGTGTCCGCCGCGATCTGCTCGTTCCCGAGCATCGAGGCCGCGGTGCTCACGACCATCGAGACCATCCAGCTGGGCGTGCCGATCGCTCGCGTGGAGCTGATCGACGTCAACACCGTGCGCATGGTGAATGCCTACGCCAAGCTGAACCTGCGAGAAGAGCCGATGCTGCTGATGGAATTCCACGGCTCGCCCGCCGGCGTGAAGGAGCAGGCCGAGACGGTGCAGGAGCTGGCCAGCGGCCACGGCGGCAATGCCTTCGAATGGGCGAGCACGCCGGAAGAGCGCACGCGCCTGTGGACCGCGCGTCACAACAGCTATTTCGCGGCGGTGCAGTCGCGCCCGGGCTGCCGCGTGATCTCGACCGACACCTGCGTGCCGATCTCGCGGCTGGCCGACTGCCTGCTCGACTCGGTGGCCGAGGCCGATGCCAGCGGCATCCCCTACTTCCTGGTCGGCCACGTCGGCGACGGCAACTTCCACTTCGGCTACCTGCTCGACCCGAACATCCCCGAAGAGCGCGTGAAGGCCGAGGAGCTGAACCATGCGCTGGTGAGCCGCGCGCTGGCGCTGGAAGGCACCTGCACCGGCGAGCACGGCGTGGGGCTGCACAAGATGGACTTCCTGGTCACCGAAGCGGGCGCGGGCGCCATCGACATGATGCGCACCATCAAGCGCGCGCTCGACCCGAAGAACATCATGAATCCCGGGAAGATCTTCAGCCTCTGACGCAGCCCGCGCGCCGGTCTGCGGCGTTCCACGAAAAAGCCCGGCGGCTCGCGAGAGCCCCGGGCTTTTTTGCGAATCGCGCGAGGCGAGCGAGCGATCAGTTGCTGCTGTTGCTGCGGCGTCGCGTGGGCGCCGGCTTCTCGGCCGGCACGTAGGTCTGCGACGGCGCGGCGCCGCCGTCCACGCCCAGGCGGCCACCGCCGCCGAGGCCCTGGCCGCGCACCGTCTGCGCCTTGTAGTTGCGCAGCGAGCGGACCATCTGGTTGAAGGCGTCCATGAAGGCCGCGGCAATCACCTTGCCCTGCGCCGTGTTGGTGTAGCCGCCGAGGTTGCCGCCCGCGCTGCGGCCGGCGAGCGCGCCGAAGGCGCCGAAATCGGTCTTGGAGGCGCTGCCTTCCGCAGCCGCGACCTGCACGCCGGAGCGGTTGTCGATGAGCGTCAGCAGCGCGCTGGCTTCCTTGGTCTGCATGCTGCCGCCGAGCTGCGCGAGCGCGCGGCCACGGCCACCACCCACCAGGCCGCCAAGCGCGCCACCGATGCCGCCGGCGTCGCTGTTGCTGAACACGATCTCGGGCGACAGGCCGTAGTCGGAGGCCACCATCTGGCCGCGGCCGAAGTTGCTGCCGCCGCGCATTTCGCCCGACTGCTGCAGCGCGCGTTCGCGCGTCATGGCGTTCATGCCGGCCGCGCCGCGCTCGACCACGATGAAGCAGTTCGACTGTTGCACCAGCAGGCGCAGCAGGTTGGCGGTGGGCGGCAGGCGGTACTCGCCGGTAAGGATGGTGTACCAGCCCGCGCTCTGGTTCTCGATCAGCGAGACGGTGCCCAGCGGCGATTCGCAACGCTCGAGCTGGCTGCTTTCGCCGGAGGTCGCGCCGCCGGCGGCGCTGCCGGTGGCCATGGTCTTGGCCGACTGGCTGCCAATCTGCATGTCGGTGGCTGCGCAGCCGGTCAGAAGAAGTGCGCCGACGGCCACGGCCGCGAGCGGGAACCTGGTGAACTTCATGGGGAACTCCCTCGGTTGTCAGAGATTTGGGGTTGAAAAACCAGCGGTCGAGGATACGCGCAAAGGATTGCAGGAATCAATCAACCGAATGCAATCAAACGAATGCCCGACGCCAGATTCGCAATCTAGGCTGTTCGGCGGATGCGCTCGATCAGTCCGTTGAGTGCCTCGATGGACCCGAAGTGGATGGCGAGCTCGCCGCTCTCCTCGATCCGGCCGCCGCGCTTGCTGCGCTTCTTGATGCGCACCTCGACTTCGGCGGTCAGCAGGTCGGCCAGTTCTTCTTCCACGCGCTGCAGGTCGCGCGATTTCTCGCCGTCGTTGCTGCGGCGCGAAGGCGTGAGCGTGAACTCCGCCGCGAGCTTCTTCACCAGCGCCTCGGCTTCGCGCACCGACATCTTCTTGGCGGCGATCTGGTTGGCCGCGGTGATCTGCGTGCCGCGGTCGAGCGACAGCAGCGCCCGGGCATGGCCCATGTCGATGTCGCCGGCCATCAGCATCTGCTGCGCGGGCTCGGCCAGGTTCAGCAGGCGCAGCAGATTGCTGGCGGCGCTGCGCGAACGGCCCACGGCCTGCGCGGCCTGTTCGTGCGTGAGTCCGAATTCTGTAACAAGACGTTGCAGACCTTGGGCTTCTTCCAGCGGATTGAGGTCTTCGCGCTGGATGTTCTCGATGAGGGACATCGCCGCCGCGGCCTCGTTGGGCACGTCGCGCACCAGCACCGGCACGCTGTCGAGGCCCGCCAGCCTGGCGGCGCGGAAGCGGCGCTCGCCCGCGATGATTTCGTACTCGGCATTCTTGGCCGCGGCCGATTCGGGGTCGAGCCGGCGCACCAGGATCGGCTGCATGATGCCCTGCACCTTGATGCTCTCGGCCAGCTCGTACAGCGCGCCCTCGTCCATGCGCGTGCGCGGCTGGTAGACGCCTGCGACCATCTGGTCGAGCATCAGCGTGTTCGGATTCTGCGGCGCACGCCCCTCTTCCTGGCCGTTGCTGCCGACGCCGTTGTCGGCGGAAGGCGCGGCCGTCGGGCCGAGCAGCGCTTCGAGGCCGCGGCCGAGGCCCTTGGGTTTCTTGGTCGCCATCAGTTTTTTTCTTTCGAGATTTCGTTCAGGAGGTCCCGGCCTTCGGGCCAGTCGCCCAGGCCGGATTCGGCGTTCAGGTGGCCGCGCGCGCCCGCGTCGACGAAGCGCGCGCCCCAGTCGCTCGCCAGTTGGCGCGAGCGCGCGGCTTCGCAGTACGGGTCGTCATTGGCGGCGATCAGCACCGCCGGAAACGGCAGCGGCTGCCGCACGATCGGCGCCCAGCCCGGGATCTGCTGGCGCAGGTCGTCGCGCTCCAGGTCGCCGGGCGCCACCAGCAGCGCGCCGCGCACCTTGTGGGTGTTGCGCGAGTGCGAAGCCCAGGCGGCGACGAGGATGCAGCCGAGGCTGTGCGCGGCCAGGACCACGGGGCCGGGCGATGCCAGCACCTCTTCCTCGAGCCGGATCGACCAGTCACCGCGCAGCGGACGCATCCACTCGTGCTGCTCGACACGATGGTCGCCGCAGACGGATTCCCATCGCGTCTGCCAATGGCCGGGGCCGCTGTTCTGCCATCCGGGCAGCAGCAGGATGCGGGGTGCAGCAGTCATGTGCCGTGCCCTTGCCTCAGGCGTTGTTTTCGCTGGTGGAACCGGACTCCGGCGCGGTGGCCGGCGCCAGCACGTCGGCCGGGATCGGCAGGTCCGGTGCGATGCGCTCCACCGGCGCGATCGGCGGCGCCACCGCGCCCGAGGCGAACGCGCTGGCCGGCGGCATCTTCTCGACCAGCTCCTGGGCAAATGCGATGAACGCCTGGCTGCCCCGCGCGGCGGGGTCGAAGACCACGCCAGGCAGACCGTAGCTCGGCGCCTCGGCCAACCGTACGTTGCGGGGAATGACCGTGTCGAACACCTTGTCGCCGAAGTGGGACTTGAGCTGCTCGCTCACCTGCTGCTGCAGCGTGATGCGCGGATCGAACATCACGCGCAGCAGGCCGATGATCTGCAGGTTCTTGTTGAGGTTGGCGTGCACCTGCTTGATGGTGTTGACCAGGTCGGTCAGCCCTTCGAGCGCGAAGTACTCGCACTGCATCGGCACAATCACGCCGTGGGCCGCGCACAGACCGTTCAGTGTCAGCAGGCTCAGGCTCGGCGGGCAGTCGATCAGCACGAAGTCGTACTCCGCGCCGACGGCGGCCAAGGCGGTGCGCAGGCGCTTTTCGCGGCGGTCGAGCGCGACCATCTCGACTTCGGCACCCGCCAGCTCGCGGTTGGCACCCAGCACGTCGTAGCTGCAACCGCCCTCCACCAGCTTGTCGGACTTGACCCGCGCTTCGGCCACCGAGGCGGATTCGAGCAGCACGTCGTACACCGTCAACTCCAGCTGGCGCTTGTCGATGCCCGAACCCATGGTGGCATTGCCCTGGGGGTCGAGGTCGATCATCAGCACCCGCTGGCCGACCTTGGCCAGGCCGGCGGCGAGATTGACGGTAGTGGTGGTCTTGCCGACGCCGCCCTTTTGGTTGGCAATGCAGAAAATCTTGGCCATGTCTGTACGAGGGGTCGATCAGCGGGAAATCGCGAGCTTGATGCCGAAGGCGATAAGGAAGGTGCCGGCCAGCTTCTCGAGCGTGGTGGAAATGCGTGGATTGGCGCGGATGCGCTCGGCCAGGAAGTGCGTAAGCAGCGTGGAAGTCAGGCCGTAGAGGAACGTGAGCACGGCGATGGTGATGGCCATTGCGCCGAAGGTGACCAGGCCCTGGTGACGGGCCGGATCCACGAACAGCGGAAAGAAGGCCATGTAGAACACGATCGCCTTGGGATTCAGCAAGGTGATGGTGAAGGCCTGGCGCAGGAAGTGGCTGGGCTTGATGTTGAGGATGGGTGCGGAGCCCGGCTTGGCCAGCAGCATCTTGATGCCCAGCCAGCCAAGATAGCCGGCGCCCAGCCACTGCACCGCCTTGAACGCGGCAGGATACGCGGCCAGCACCGCCGATACACCGGCGACGGCGGCCCACATCAGGCACTGGTCGCCCAGGATCACCCCGGCCGTTGCTCCCAGGCCGCCCCGGATTCCGCCCTTGCTGGTCGAAGTGATCAGCGCCAGGTTGCCCGGGCCAGGAATCAGGAGGAAAAGGATGATGGCGACGACGAATGCGCCGTAGTCAGCAATGCCGAACATGGGTTTTGCCTCGAAAAAGCGAGCCGGAGAGAGACCAGAGGGGAGGCATCGAGTCTAAGCGAGCACGATGCCATGAAGGCCGTTCGAGCACCGGCTTTTGCCGGTGTCGGCGTTTCTTTTCGTGAACCGAAGCGCCCGCTCAGGCGGATTCTTTGCGTGCCCAGACGATGCAGCGCTCGGCATCCAGGCCGGGAACAGTTAGT
This sequence comes from Variovorax sp. efr-133-TYG-130, assembly GCF_030208835.1. Lineage (NCBI taxonomy): Bacteria > Pseudomonadati > Pseudomonadota > Betaproteobacteria > Burkholderiales > Comamonadaceae > Variovorax > Variovorax sp. efr-133-TYG-130. Next base: position 88,201 of record NZ_JARVTD010000029.1, read on the forward strand.
TGTTCCACGTGAAACACTGCAACGCCCTTCGGCAATGCTGCGAGCTCGTCACTCGGCACCTTGCCCTTCATCGCAAGCCATACGGCGCCGGGCGCCATCAGATGCACCGAGCCTTTGAAGAAATCAGGCAGCGACGCGAACGCGCGCGAGCTGATGACGTCATAGCTTCCCGCGAGCGACTCGACCCGTGCGTGCAGCCCGCGCAGGTTCGGCAGCTCGAGCTCTGCTGCCACCTGCTGGACGAAAGCGGCCTTCTTAGCCACGGCATCGAGGCAGCCGACGTCGATGTCGGGGCGCATGATCGCGATCACGACGCCCGGCAACCCACCGCCCGAACCCACGTCCAGCAACTTGCCCTTCCCTGACCACTCGCGCTGCAGCGGTGAGATGGCAGCCAGGCTGTCGAGCAGATGGTGCGTGAGTACGCTCGCCGGATCGCGCAGCGCGGTCAGGTTGTAGACCTTGTTCCACTTGAGCATCAAGCTGCCGTAGGCCAGCAACCGCTCGCCTTGCCAATCGGACAGGGTCACGCCCATGGCAGCCGCGCCCTTGCGCAGCGTATCGATCGGCGCCGTCATTCGGCGGCAGCTTCCGTGGTGGCTGTATCGCGGGCAAAGGCTTTATGGCCGCCCTTGCGCAGATGGATCATCAAGAGCGAAATCGCAGCGGGCGTCACGCCGGAGATGCGCGAGGCCAGTCCCAGCGTCTCAGGGCGGTGCTTGTCGAGCTTCTGCCGCACCTCGAAGCTCAGCGCCTTGACCTGCCCGTAGTCGAAGTCAGCCGGCAACTTGAGATTCTCGAAATGCGCGGCACGCTCTACTTCGTCGTGCTGGCGCTCTATGTAGCCCGAGTACTTGGCCGAAATTTCGATCTGCTCGATCTCGGTTTCGCTCAGCGCCACAGGGGCGGCGTACTTGCTACCGTCCAGCGACATGAGCGTTTCGTAGTTCACATCAGGGCGGCGCAGCAGATCGGCCAGGTTGTATTCATGGTCGATGGCCTTGCCTAGCACGCGCTCCGACTCGGAGGCAGGCAGGTTTCGCGGATTCACCCAGATCGACTTGAGCCGCTCTGTTTCACGTGAAACAGCATCGCGCTTGCGGCTGAAAGCATCCCAGCGCGCATCGTCCACCAAGCCCAGCTTGCGGCCGGTTTCGGTCAGGCGCATGTCGGCGTTGTCTTCGCGAAGCTGCAGCCGGAACTCGGCACGGCTGGTGAACATGCGGTAAGGCTCGGTCACGCCCTTCGTGATCAGGTCATCGACCAGCACGCCCAGATAGGCTTCATCACGCCGCGGCAGCCAGGCATCTTCGCCCCGGCATTGCAGCGCAGCGTTGATGCCTGCAAACAGGCCCTGGGCCGCCGCCTCTTCATAACCGGTCGTGCCGTTGATCTGCCCGGCGAAGAACAGGCCCTTGACCGAACGGGTCTCGAAGCTGCTCTTGAGCTCGCGCGGATCGAAATAGTCGTACTCGATGGCGTAGCCCGGCCGCAGGATGTGCGCGTTTTCCAGGCCAGGCATCGAGCGCACCAGCTGGTACTGGATGTCGAACGGCAGGCTGGTCGAGATCCCGTTCGGGTAGTACTCGTTGGTCGTCAGGCCTTCGGGCTCCAGGAAGATCTGGTGGCTTTCCTTGTCGGCGAAGCGGTTGATCTTGTCTTCCACGCTCGGGCAATAGCGCGGACCCACGCCATCGATCTTGCCGGTGAACATCGGGCTGCGGTCGAAGCCCGAGCGGATGATGTCGTGCGTGCGCGCGTTGGTATGGGTGATCCAGCAAGGCATCTGCCGCGGATGCATGTCCGTACGGCCCATGAAGCTGAACACCGGCATCGGCCCTGCCCCACCAGGCATGCCGTCCCCCGGCTGCTCGGTGCACTTCGAGAAATCGATGCTGCGGCCGTCGAGCCGCGGCGGCGTGCCGGTCTTGAGGCGGCCCTGCGGCAGCTTCAGTTCCTTGAGCCGCGCCGACAGGCTCACCGCCGGCGGATCGCCCGCGCGACCGGCCTGATAGTTGTCGAGGCCGACGTGAATGCGGCCGTCGAGGAAAGTCCCCGCCGTGAGCACCACCGTGCGCGCACGGAAAGCAATGCCCACCTGGGTGACGGCGCCCACTACGCGATCGCCCTCCACCATCAGGTCGTCGACCGCCTGCTGGAACAGGCTCAGGTTTGGCTGGTTCTCCAGGCGATGGCGAATGGCCGCCTTGTAGAGCACGCGGTCGGCCTGCGCGCGCGTCGCACGCACGGCCGGGCCCTTGCTCGAATTGAGAATGCGGAACTGGATACCGGCTTCGTCGGTGGCAATCGCCATCGCGCCGCCGAGCGCATCGACCTCTTTCACCAGATGGCCCTTGCCGATGCCGCCGATCGAGGGATTGCAGCTCATCTGCCCAAGCGTCTCGATGTTGTGGGAGAGCAGCAGCGTCTTGGCGCCCATGCGCGCGGCGGCGAGCGCGGCTTCGGTGCCGGCGTGGCCACCGCCGACGACGATCACGTCGAATTCTTCGGGGTACAGCATTTGGAATGGGGGCGCACAACTGACGCGTGCGCGGCGCAAAAGGGGCACCGATTTTAATCGCCGGTGCCGTCTCGCGCCCGATGTGTGGACAAGCTAGAGGGCCATGCCAAATCGGCCCCGAATACCCACAATAGCTAGATAGTTTGCTATATATTTTATAGCAAACAAACCCCGTCAGCCGGTAACTTCTTCCACCTGGACCACCGGCACGGGCTTCTCTATGCCCACCAGCTCACCCGAGGGCGGAGGCGGCTTCGGCGGCTCGAGGCTTTCGTCCTGCAGTTCGCGGATCACGAGCTTCTTGTCGGTCATGCGCACATTGCCGAAGATCGTGCAGAAGGCCACGTCCTTCGCGTCGCGTCCCGTGCCCACGCGCACCAGCCGGTCGACCGGTGCCATGCGGGTGGGGTCGAACAGCACCCACTGCCCGCCCAGCCAAGCCTCGAACACGGCGTGGAAATCCTGGGGCGGCTCGTCGAACCACACATAGCCCACCACCAGCCGCGCCGGAATGTTGAGCGCACGGCAGAAGGTGATGCCCAGGTGCGCGAAGTCGCGGCACACGCCGGCGCGTTCCACGAACACCTCGCGCGCGGTGGTGGTCGAGTCGCTGCTGCCCGGCTCGTAGGCGATGCTTTCGTGGATCCAGTCGACGATCGCCTGCACCCGGCCGATGCCCGGCGGCAGGTCGCCGAAAAGCTGCTGCGCGCAGCGCGACATCAGGTCCGATTCGCAGTAGCGCGTGGGCATCATGTAGTGCAGGACTTCGTCCGGCACCTCGTTCACCGGCACTTCGCGAAGATCGGGCGGCACCACCACATGTGCGCGCTGCACCGTGGCCTTGTAGCTGATCTTCAGCGGGCCGGGCTTCGCATCGAAGCGGATGAAGCGATTGCCGCTGCCTTCGTCGCAGAACACCTGCATCTCGGTCGGCGGCTCGATGGTCAGTTCCTCGCTGACCAACGCCTGCGCGCCCGCCCGCGCCGCCTCGATGTTGAGCAGCATGTGCGCCGGCGCGACGACCTCGTAGTCGAGCTGCGCGTCGATGTGGGAGATGTGCATGGGTTTCTCTTCAGGTGCGTCGTCGACGCGAACGGTGTTCGGGCAATTGCCAATGAGCCTGCGTCACGAGCAGCACACGCAGCACGCGATGCGCCGGACTCTGCAGAAGCCAGCCCAGCGACCGCGCCTGCGGCCACCGGGGTTTGTTGCGCAGCATGGGTCAGTCCAGCGCTTTCTTCACGGCACCCACCCCCAGGGCGGCCAGCACCACGAACAGCACCGCCAGCACCAGGAACAGGCCGAACAGCAGCTTGGCAATGCCGGCAGCGCCAGCGGCCACGCCACCGAAGCCCAACAGGCCGGCCACCAGGGAGATGACGGCAAAAATGATCGCGTACTTCAACATTCAAGACTCCTTCAGCGGTGCCTTGCCCGCCGTGCGAAGGAGCTTAGAAACCGCCGTGGCGGCGCCCGATAGTCGCCTCGCGCAAGCCGCCGTAGGACAAAAACGCGACGCCGCCAAACCCGCTAGCATCCGCCGTGGTCTCCCAGAACAATCACACCTCGCCAATCCATTGGAGTTATTTCGAATGAAGCTGTATTACTCGCCGGGCGCCTGCTCGCTGTCTCCCCACATCGCCATGCACGAAGCCGGTCTCGCCTTCGAGCCCGTGCTGGCAAGCACCAAGAGCCACAAGCTGCAAGACGGCACCGACTACTACGGCATCAACCCGCTGGGCTACGTGCCGATGCTCGAACTCGACGACGGCACCCGCCTGCGCGAAGGCCCGGCCATCCTGCAGTACATCGCCGACCTGGCTCCCACCAAGAACCTCGCGCCGGCCGCCGGCACCATGCAGCGCTACCGCCTGCAGGAATGGCTGACCTTCATCGGCACCGAGATCCACAAGGGCTTCAGCCCGCTGTTCAACCCGGCCATGCCGGAAGAAGCCAAGAACATCGCCAAGGAAAAGCTGGCCTCGCGCTTCAAGTGGCTCGAAAGCGAGCTGGCCGGCAAGCAATACCTGATGGGCGACACCTTCAGCGTGGCCGACGGCTATCTGTTCACCGTCACCAACTGGTCCAAGCCCACCGGCGTGGACATCTCCGGCTACCCCAACCTGCAGGCCTGGCACGCGCGCGTCGGCGCCCGCCCCGCGGTGCAGGAAGCAATGAAGGCTGAAGGCCTTCTGAAGTAAGCCGAAGAACGCAGAAGAAGCAACACGGCCGGGCGACCCCAGGGAAAACCCGGCCTGCTTTCAGCCACAAGCCGCATGCCGCGGCTTTTTTTTCGGGCCACTCTCAGGGAATCGCTTCAGAAGAAGACAGAAGCCCCGAAGAAGGAACCGCGCCATGCCCGAAACCCCTCCCCCCGTCGAACTGCGCGAAGAGATGCGCGGGCCCGTCATGTGGCTCACCATCGAGCGCGAAGAGCGCCGCAACGCCATCAGCGGCGCCGTGCTCGCCGGCCTGGGCGATGCGCTTCGCCGCGCCAACGACGACAGCGCGGTGCGCGCCGTGGTCATCACCGGTGCCGGCACGCGCGCCTTCTGCGCGGGCGCCGACCTGCATAGCGGCTCTTCCTTCAAGTTCGACTACGCCGCGCCCTACCAGGGCTTCGCCAACCTGTTCCGCCAGGCCCGCCAATCCACCGTGCCGCTGATCGCGCGCGTCAACGGCGCCTGCATGGCCGGCGGCATGGGGCTCATGGCGATGTGCGACATGGCCGTGGCCGGCAGCCATGCCGTGTTCGGCCTGCCAGAGGTGAAGGTCGGCCTCTTCCCCGCGCAGGTGCTCAGCGTGCTCGGCGGCCTGCTGCCGCGCCGCGTGCTGGCCGAGATGTGCATCACCGGCGAGCCCATCACCGCCGCGCAGGCGCTCGACCTCGGGCTCGTCAACCGCGTGAGCGACGACGTCGGCGAGAGCGTCGACTGGCTGCTCGGCCGCATGCTCGACAAATCGCCCGCCGCCATCCGGCGAGGCCTCTACACCATGAAGAAGATCGAGACCATGGCCTTCGAGGAATCGATGGCGTTCACCGAAAGCCAGATCGGCCTGTTCGCCCTGACCGAGGACGCGGCCGAAGGGCAACTCGCCTTCCGCGAGAAACGCAAGCCACGGTGGAGCGGCCGATGAACGACAAACAACGCATCGTCCGCATCGGCGGCGCCTCGGGCTTCTGGGGCGACAGCAGCGTCGGCGCGCCGCAGCTCGTGCGCAGCGGGCAGATCGACTACCTCGTGTTCGACTACCTGGCCGAACTCACGATGTCGATCCTCGCGGGCGCGCGGCTCAAGAAACCCGAGCTGGGCTACGCGACCGACTTCGTCTCGGTGGCGATGAAAGCGGTGCTGAAGGACGTCGTGAAACAGGGCATCCGCGTGGTGAGCAACGCAGGCGGCGTGAACCCCCAAGGCTGCGCCGACGCATTGGCGGCACTCGCCGTCGAACAAGGCATCGCGCTGAAGATCGCGGTGGTGCGCGGCGATGACGTGTCGCCCCTGCTGCCGCAGCTGCGCCAGCAGCAACCGCCCGTGAGTGAACTGCAGAGCGGTGCCGCGCTGCCGGAACGCGTGCTCACCGCCAACGCCTACCTGGGCGCACGGCCGATACAGGCCGCGCTCGATGCCGGCGCGCAGGTGGTCATCACCGGCCGCTGCGTCGATTCGGCCGTCACGCTGGGCGTGCTCATGCATGAATTCAAATGGCAGCCGGGCGACTTCGACCTGCTCGCCGCCGGCAGCCTCGCCGGCCACATCATCGAATGCGGCTGCCAGGCCACCGGCGGCCTGCACACCGACTGGGACACCGTGCCCGACTGGCCGAACATCGGCTATCCCATCGTGGAATGCAGCGCCGACGGCAGCTTCGTCGTGACCAAGCCCGCGGGCACCGGCGGCAAGCTCACGCCCGCGGTGGTGGGCGAGCAGATGCTCTACGAAATCGGCGACCCGGCCGCCTACCTGCTGCCCGACGTGGTGGCCGATTTCACGCAGGTGCGCATCGCGCAGGCCGGCGAGCACCGGGTGCGCGTGCACGGCGCGCGCGGCCATGCGCCGACCGCGAGCTACAAGGTCAGCGCCACCTACGTCGACGGCTTCAAGACGTCGGCGCAACTCACCATCGTGGGCTTCGACGCGGTGGCCAAGGCCCGGCGCACCGGCGAGGCGATCCTCGCGCGCACGGGCGCGCTGTTCGCGCAGAGCGGCTTCGGTCCCTACAGCGCGACGCATCTCGAGGTGCTGGGCGCGGAGTCGTGCTACGGCCCGCATGCCCAGGCCCTGCAGACACGCGAGGCGGTGCTGCGGCTCGCGGTGACGCATCCGCGCAAGGACGCGCTGGAGCTGTTCGCGCGCGAAGTGGCGCCCGCCGGCACCTCGTGGGCACCGGGCACCACGGGCGCGGGCGGCGGGCGAGCGTCGGTGTCGCCGTCGATACGGCAGTACGCGTTCCTGCTCGACAAATCGATGGTCGAGGCAGGCGTGACCATCGACGGCGAACGCATCGACCTGCCCCGCACCGAAACACCCCCGTCGCCCGCCGCACCCGTCCGACAGCCTGCCAGAGCCGCACGAACGCCGACGACGCGAGCGGAAGACACCGTCGAAGTCCCCCTGATCCGCCTGGCCTGGGCCCGCAGCGGCGACAAGGGCGACACCTCGAACATCGGCGTCATCGCGCGCCACCCCGCACTGCTCGAACTGCTGCGCGAACAGCTGAGCGAGGCGCGCGTCGCCGAGTGGCTTTCCCACCTCGTCAAGGGCCGCGTCACGCGCTACGACGTGCCGGGCATCGGCGCCTTCAACTTCGTCTGCGAACAGGCGCTGGGCGGCGGCGGCATGGCCTCGCTGCGCAACGACCCGCTCGGCAAGGGCATGGGGCAGATCCTGCTCGCCATGCCCCTGCGCGCGAGCCCGGCGTTGCTGGCGCTGCTTGCATAGCATCAATCCGGACAACCGTACGGCAGCAGGGTTGAGGCCGGGCGCTTAGCCTTGCGCCTGTTTCAACTTTGCCTCCAACTACACGATGTCCACCCTCTTCGACCCCGTCCAGGCCGGCGACCTCAAGCTCGCCAACCGTATCGTGATGGCGCCGCTGACGCGCAATCGCTCGCCCAACGCCATTCCGCCCGACATCGCCGCCACCTACTACGCCCAGCGCGCCACCGCCGGCCTGCTCATCACCGAGGCGACCGCCATCAGCCACCAGGGCCAGGGCTACTCCGACGTGCCCGGCCTCTACGGCACCGAGCAGCTCGACGCCTGGAAGCGCGTGACCGACGCCGTGCACGCCAAGGGCGGCAAGATCGTCGTGCAGCTGTGGCACGTGGGCCGCGTCTCGCACACCGAACTGCAACCCGGTGGCGGCAAGCCCGTGGCGCCCTCGGCCATCACCGCCAAGACCAAGACCGTGCTCATCAAGGACGGCGTGCCGACCTTCGTCGAGACCTCCGAGCCGCGCGCGCTCGACGCCGGCGAACTGCCGGGCATCGTGCACGCCTATGCGGTGGCCGCACGCAGCGCGGTCGAGACGGCCGGTTTCGACGGCGTCGAGATCCACGGCGCCAACGGCTACCTGCTCGACCAGTTCCTGAAGGACGGCAGCAACAAGCGCACCGACGACTACGGCGGCAGCATCGAGAACCGCGCCCGCCTGCTGCTGGAGACCACCCGCGCCGTGGTCGACGCGGTCGGCGGCGGCAAGACCGGCATCCGCCTGTCGCCCGTCACGCCCGCCAACGACGCGCACGACAGCGACCCGCAGCCGCTGTTCACCTATGTGGTGAAGCAACTCGCGCAGCTGAACCTGGCCTACATCCACATCATCGAAGGCGCCACCGGCGGCCCGCGCGAAATCGAAGACCGCCCCTTCGACTACGAAGCCCTCAAGGCCGCCTACCGCGAAGCCGGCGGCAAGGGCGCGTGGATGGTCAACAACGGCTACGACCGCCCGCTGGCCGAAGAAGCGGTGAAGGAAGGCGACGACCTCGTGGCCTTCGGCAAGCCCTTCATCTCGAACCCCGACCTGGTGCGCCGCCTGCGCGAGAACGCACCGCTGAACGAACTCGACAAGGCCACCATGTACGGCGGCGGCGCCAAGGGCTACACCGACTACCCGGCGCTGGCCTGAGTCCCGCTGGTCAGTCCTTCCACGGCCCGTGCACTCCGTTGGCGTGCACGGGCCGATTTGCGTGTGCGCCCGCCAGCCCGTACGCTTGACGCTCGCGCCGCGGGCCTTTCGCCTTCTCTTTCTCCCGCCGCGCGCACATCCATGGCCCACATCGAACACAAGCTCGCCGCGCTCGGCCTCGTGCTGCCGCCCACCATCACGCCGCCACCGGGTGTGGTGCTGCCATTTGCCTTCGTGCGCGTGCTGGGTCGGCGCGCCTTCATCTCGGGCCACGGGCCGCTCAATGCCGATGGCACCATCGCCACGCCGCTCGGCAAGCTGGGCCGCGAGCTCACGGTCGAACAGGGGTATGCGGCCGCACGGCTCACCGCGCTTGCGATGCTCGGCAGCCTGCAGCGTGCCATCGGCGATCTCGACCGCATCACCGCATGGACGCGGGTGTTCGGCATGGTGGCCTCGGCACCTGGCTTCGACAGGCAGCCGGCCGTGATCAACGGCTTCTCCGACCTGATCCTCGAGCTCTTCGGCCCCGAGATCGGCATGCATGCGCGCAGCGCCGTGGGCATGGCGGAACTGCCGTTCAACATCCCGGTGGAGATCGAGGGCGAGGTGGAGTTCGAGCCGTGAATGACGCAAGCTGGACCCTGCGGCGCGCCGATGCGGCAGATGCCGCTTCCATCACCGAATGCGCTGTGGAAGCCTTTCGCCACTACATTCCGCGCCTGGGCCTCACGCCGTTGCCCATGACCAGGGACTACGGAGTTGCCATCGAAAATGCGCAGGTCTGGGTCGCGACACAAGACGCACGGACCGTCGCCGCGCTGGTGCTAGACGTCACCGAAGAGGGCTTCCTGATCGACGTGATCGCGGTGCGCCCGCAGCACCAGGGCACGGGCGTCGGCCGCGCGCTGCTGGAGCTGGCGGAACGCGAAGCGCTGCGGCAGGGCCATGATTCGATCTACCTCTTCACCAACGAGAAGATGACCGAGAACCGCGCGCTCTACGAGCGCATCGGGTACGTCGAGTACAAGCGCCTCGCGCTCGAACAACGCACCCGCGTGTTCCTGCGCAAGCCGTTGAAGTGAGCATTGCCATGCAGCTCGAACGCATCCATCACGCCGCCATCATCTGCGCCGACTACGCGGTGTCCAGGCACTTCTACACCGAGGTGCTGGGCCTGCGCGTGGTCGCCGAAAACCATCGCGCCGCACGCGATTCATACAAGCTCGACCTGGCCTTGCCCGATGGCTCGCAGATCGAACTCTTCTCCTTTCCCGGCGCGCCGGCGCGCCTCACGCGGCCAGAGGCGCAGGGCCTGCGGCATCTGTCTTTCGAAGTGCACGACGTGCAGGCCGCCGCCGATGAACTCACGGCGCAGGGCATTGCCGTGGAACCGCTGCGCACCGACGAGTACACCGGCCGTCGCTTCACCTTCTTCGCCGATCCCGACGGCCTGCCGCTGGAGCTCTACGAAGCCGCACCCGCCGAAGCGCTCGATGCGCTGCTGCTGAAACTCGAAGGCGCATTGCACCTGCGCGATGTGCGCGCGAACGCCGCACAGCTCGAAGAACTGCTCGACGACGGCTTCCATGAACTCGGCGTGTCGGGCGAAACATGGACGCGGCCCGCCATCATCGAAGCGCTGCGCGACGAGACTTTTTCGCGACGCACGATGACGGACTTTCGCGTGCTGCGCATGGCGCCCGACGTGGCGCTGGTCACCTACCGCGTGCACCGCGAAGCCATTCCCGAAAGGCCCGCCGCGGATTCACTGCGCAGCTCGCTGTGGCGACGGCGGCATGGCCGCTGGCGCATGGCGTTCCACCAGGGCACCCCGCTCTCGCACTGAGCGAACGCGCGGCGGAGCGGATCGGTTCAGGCCACTTCGCCGAACGCCACGCTCACGCGCAGGCCGGTCGGCTCGGCGACTTCGAGCCGCAGCTCGGCGCCCAGCAGCTCCGCATAGCGCGACACGATCGACAGCCCCAGCCCCGAGCCCTGTCCCAGCTTCTCGCCGGCCGGGCCCTGCGCCCACCGCTGCATCAGGTCGCGCTGCGCTTCGATCGGAATGCCCGGTCCGTCGTCGATCACGCTCAGCGTGCGGCCCGCCAGCTCGACCGTGATGGTGCTCCCGCCATAGCGCAGCGCGTTGTCGATCAGGTTGTCGAGGATGCCCTCCACCAGCGCCTCGTTGGCATACACCACCACGCCGTCGTCGAGGCCGCGCGCGCCGAGGTCGACGCCGCGCGCATCGGCGCGCGCGAGGTGGCGCAGCACCGTCTGCTCGGCCAGCACGTCGAGCCGCACCGGCACGCGCTTGAGTTCGGTGCGCGCTTCTTCGGCCAGCGCCAGCGCGAGCAGCTGGTCGATCAGGTGGCTCGCCCGCGCCTGCCGTTCGGACACGCGCTCGAGCTGCTCGCGCCACACGTTGGTGTCGTGCTGCGCAAGGCCGTATTCGGCCAGCGCGCGAATGCCCGCCAGCGGCGTGCGCAGCTCGTGCGCCACGTTGCCCACGAACTCGCGCTGCGCCTGCACGCTCTGGCCCAGGCGTTCGAACAGCGAGTTGACCGCATTGCCCAGGCGCTGGAGCTCGCGCGAGGTCTGCGCCACCTGCACCGGCGACAGGTCGTGCACGTCGCGACGGTCGAGCGCGCGCTGCAGGTCGCCCAAGGGCCGCAGGTCGCTGCGAATGCCGTACCAGAGCCAGATCGCGAGCAGCACCAGCAGCAGGATCTGTGGTGCCAGCGCATAGCCGAGCAGCTGGCGCACCAGCGCGGTCCGGCTCAGCGTGGTCTGCGCAATGATCACGCGGTAGGGCATGCTGAGGTCGGGCTCGGCGTCATGCTCGAGCACCACCGCGCGCAACGCGCTGCCTTCGTAGTCGATGTCGGAGAAGCGGTAGCGCGAGCCGTCCATGGGCAGCGGCGCGCTCAGGCCGGACTGGCCCGAGATCAGCGTGCCGTCGAGCCGCTGCACCGCGAAGTACACCTTGTCGACCTGATCGAACAGCACCGTGGCCACTTCGCGCGGCGTCAGCAGCAGCTCGATGCCGCGTTCGCCGGCTTGCACGTTGGCCGACAGCGCATACGCGTCGTCGAGCATGCCGCGGTCGAAGGCCTGCTCCGAAAAATAGTTGGCGATGACCAGCGCGATGACGGCACCCACCATCCACGTGAGCGCCAGCGGCACCAGCACGTTTCGCAGCACGCGCCGCGTGAGCGAAGGCGCGCGCTGCGTGGCCTGCTGCTGTTCTGCGGTCTCGCCGGTCACGCTCGGATCACGCCTCGGCTTCGAGCAGGTAGCCGATGCCGCGCAGCGTGCGGATGCTCGCGCCGGTGCCCTGCAGCTTCTTGCGCAGGCGCGAGATGAAGGCCTCGAGCGCGTTGTCGCCGAGCGATTCGTCGAAGCTCGAGAGCTTGTCGGACAGCGCACGCTTGCTCACGGTGCGGCCGGGCGGGCTCATGAGCTCCCACAGCACTTCGAACTCGCGCGCCGGCAGGTCGAGCGGACCGCTGTTGGTGGAGAAGCGGCGTGCCTTGCGGTCGAGCTTGAGCTGGCCCAGCAGCACGATGTCTTCGGTGCCCTTGGCGCGGCGCACCAGCGCGCGCAGGCGGGCTTCGACTTCGGCCAGGTCGAAGGGCTTGCCGAGGTAGTCGTCGGCGCCGGCGTCGAGGCCGGCAATGCGCTCTTCGGTCCGGCCGCGCGCGGTCAGCACCAGCACCGGCGTGCGGTCGCCGCGCGCGCGTGCCTGGCGCAGCGCGGTGAGGCCGCTGGCCAGCCCGCTGGTGGGGCTGGCGGTGGCCGGCAGGTTGAGGTCGAGCAGCACCGCATCGAAGGGCTGCACGCGCCAGAGATGGTCGGCATCTTCGACGTTGGTCGAAACGTCGACCCGGTGGCCCGCGTCCGCAAGGCTGCGGACCATGACATCGCGCAGAACGGCGTCATCTTCGACAAGCAGAATTCGCATGGTGTTTGAATGGTTGGGGGTAATCTGCCCTTGCGAATGACGGGTCAGCAGCCGGTCAGTCGCTCCAGCGATAAACGCAACATGAGCATACGACAGCAATATGAACCACGGGCCATTTTCATGGCCGGCGCAACACGATGAGTGCGCGCGAACCCTCCGATCAGCTGAGCGTGGTGCCTCCCGAGGTGCAACGCACCGCCGTGGTCCTGCTGCATGGCCTGTGCAGCACGCCTGACGAGTTGCTGACCGTGCAATCGGCACTGCGCAGCCGCGGCTACCCGGTGCATCCGCTGTCGATAGAGGGTTACTCGTTCGATGCCGCCGCGCCACTGCAGCATGCCGCGCCGTTCGAACGCTGGATCGATGCCATACAGGCCGAGGTCAAGGCGCTGCGCGCGCAGCACGACCGCGTGATGCTCATCGGCATTTCCGCCGGCTCATCGCTCGCGCTGGGCGCGGCCATCCGCTGCGGCGCGGACGTCGACGCGCTGGTGCTCATGTCGACCACGCTGCGCTTCGACGGCTGGGCCATTCCGCGCACGCAGTTCCTGCTGCCGCTGGCCTTCTACACGCCGCTGGGCCGGCTGTGGCAATACCGCGAGCGCCCGCCCTACGGCGTGAAGAACGAACGCGTGCGCGCCTGGATCGAGCGCGAGCTGCGCCACCGCAAGGTGTCGCGCGCGGGCAGCTCGGTCATCGGCGTGGGCCATCTGCGCGAGCACGACCGGCTCATCCGCCACGTGCGCCGCAACCTCAACAGCGTGCAATGCGACAACGTGCTCGCACTGCATGCCCAGCAGGACGAAGTGGCCAGCGTGGCCAACCTCGACATCCTCGCGCGCGGCCTGCGGTGCCGCGCATTCCGCACGGTGGTGGTCGCGAACAGCTACCACATGATCACAATCGACAACGACCGTCAACAGGTGGTACGTGAAACAGTGTCGTTTGCCGACGCCGTGGCCCATGGCACGATGCCCGAGCATCCCCTGTACGCCTGATCTGCCTGCCCACGCCTGAAAGGAAAGCATCCCCATGTCTTATTCCGACGCCTCTTCGCCCACCTTCAACAGCATCGCGACGATCCTCGAGACCGACTTCAAGGTCGAGCGCTCGGCCATCTCGCCCGCCACCGCGCTGTCCGACCTCGGCCTCGATTCGCTCGCGCTGATGGAGTTCGTCTTCGCGGTCGAAGACGCCTTCCACCTGCGCATTCCCGAAGACCGCCTCGACCCGCGCGAAGCCGGCATCACGCTGCAGCGCCTGTGCGAAGTGATCGACGCGGAAAGCAGCGGCACCGCCACCGCCAGGCCCGCGCAACCGGCCGAAGTCCCGGCATGAGCAGCGGAGCCGCCCACGCCGTGCTCGCCGCTTCGGCAGCGCGCGCCGCATCCGCGCCGGTGCGCGTGAGCGGCCTCGGTTTCATCACGCCCATCGGCCGCACCGTCGAGGACTTCGACGACGCCCTGTTCGCCGGCCGCTCGGCGGTGCGCGCACAGAAGCTCGAGATCAAGGGCATGGACACGATGGAGCTTGCCGTCGCCGCCTGCGATTTCGAATCGAACGGCGTGCGCAGCACCTCGCGCCTGCCGCTGGACCGCGGCACGGCCATGGCACTGGCCGCCGCGCAGGACGCCGCCGCCGAAGCCAGGCTCGACCTGGAGACTATCGACCGCGACCGCCTCGGCATCTTCTGGGGCAGCGGCCTGGCCGGCGCCGGCACATTCGACAGCACCACCAGCGCGCTCTACGGCGAACAGCGCCGCATGCGCCCGACGACCGTGCTCACCGTGATGCCCAACGCCGCCGTGGCGGAGCTTGCGCTGCACTTCGGCGCTCGCGGCTCGGCCATCGCCTACGCCTGTGCCTGCGCCTCGTCGGCGGTGGCCATCGGCGAAGCCATGCGCGCCATCCGCGGCGGCTGGATCGACGTCGCCATCGTCGGCGGCCATGACGCCATGCTCACGCCCGGCGTGATGGCCAGCTGGCACGCGATGCGCGTGATGGCGCCGCCGCCGGCCGACGCGCCCTCCTCCGCCTGCCGCCCGTTCTCCGGCGACCGCGCGGGCTTTGCCATCGGCGAAGGCGCGGCCGCGCTGGTGCTCGAATCCGAAGCGCACGCCGCCGCCCGCGGCGCCGGTGCCGCGCCCTTCGTGCTCGCCGGCTACGCCACCAACTGCGACGGCACGCACATCACCAACCCCGACACCGCCGGCCAGGTGCGCGCCATGCGCGCCGCGCTGCGCGACGCCGGCATCGAAGCCTGCGACGTGGGCCACATCAACGCCCACGGCACGGCCACTTCGGCCGGCGACGCCGCCGAGGCGGCATCGATCCGCGAAGTGTTCGGCGCGGCCACGCCGGTGAGCGCGACCAAGGCCATCCACGGCCACGTGCTCGGCGGCGGCGGCGCCATCGAACTCATCGCGGCGCTGCGCGCGCTGGCCCGGGAGGCGCTGCCGCCCATCGCCAACCTGCAGACACCGGACGCCGCCTTCGACCTGGATTTCGTCCAGGGCGAGGCGCGCGAGGCCAAGGGAATCCGCTACGCGCTGTCCAATTCCTTCGCTTTCGGCGGCACGAACGCGGTCATCGTGGCCGGCCGCGCGTCCGAACGCTGAAGATTCGCTGAGCACTTCCTGAAAAATCGAACGCGGTGCATCGGCTGGTCGTCTTCGTCGTGCCCGTGTTCGCGCTGCTCATGGCGTGCGAGTTCGCCTGGGGCTGGCTCAAGCGGCGCAACACCTACCGTTTCAGCGACACGCTCGGCAGCCTGAGCCAGGGCCTGCTGAGCCAGGCGCTCGCGGTCTGCACCCAGCTTTTCCAGATCGGCCTGTACGCGATGGTCTATCCGTCCGTCGCGATCTGGACCCGGCCGGACTTCTGGGACAGCGCCATCGGCTGGATCCTGGCCGTGGTGCTGTTCGACTTCTTCGACTACTGGCTGCACCGCGCAGGCCACGAGTCCGCCGTGTTCTGGGCCGCGCACTCGGTGCACCACCAGAGCCAGCAGTTCAACTTCTCCACCGCGTTGCGGCAGGAAAGCACGGTGGCCTTCCTGGGCTGGGCCTTCTACCTGCCGATGGCGGTGGTCGGCGTGCCGCCCGAGCAGTTCGGCCTTGCGGGGCTGATCGTGCTGGTCTACCAGTTCTGGATCCACACCGAGCACATCGGCAAGCTCGGCTGGTTCGACCGGGTGTTCTCGTCGCCGTCCAACCACCGCGTGCACCACGCGGTGAACGACGGCTACGTCGACCGCAACTACGGCGGCATGCTGGTGATATGGGACCGCATGTTCGGCACCTTCGCCGAAGAAACCGAACGCTGCGTGTACGGCACGCGCAAGGCGCTCGCGAGCTTCGATCCGCTGCGCGCCATCGTCGGCCCCTATGCGCCGCTGCTGCGCGACGCCTGGCACACGCGGCGCTGGCAGGACAAGATCGCCGTGTGGTTCAAGCCGCCGGGCTGGCGGCCGGCCGACGTGGCGGCACGCTTTCCGGAGGCACCGTTTTCCCTGGAAGAAGCCATGCGCATCCACGACCCCCGACTGACGCGTGCGCAGGTCGCTTCGGCCGCGCTCCACTTCGCATGCTGGGTCGGCGTGACGCTGGCATTCCTGTGGCGCGCCGACGACCTGGCCTTCCAGACCGGACTGGCGCTGCTCGCGCTGGCGGTCGGCGGCTTCTGGTCCATCGGCGCAGTGCTCGATTCGAAACTGCGCCTGCGCTGGGCCTGGTGCGCGCAGGCCGCGTTGCTGGCGGTCTCGGCGGTACTGCTCGCCAGCTGAAGGGCCACCGCGCTCACTGGCTATGCTCGGCGCTTCCATCGCTCCTAAGCAGGCAAGAAAACACCATGCGCAGGCTCGCCACTCCTGAAGACATCGACACCGTCTTCGCCCTCTACATGCACGAGAAGGTCGTGCCCTACCTGGGCTACGACCCGATGCCGCTGGAAGACTTCCGCGACATCTACCGGCAACTGCTCGATGGCCGCGACTTCTTCGTCTACGAGCGCGGCGGACGCATCGCGGGCTTCTATCGCGCCGCGCGCTACCCCGGTCGAGTGCGGCACGTCGCCAGCCTCGGCACGCTCGCGGTCGATCCCGCGTTGCACGGCCAGGGCATTGCGCTGGCCATGGTGACCGACGCCATCGACCGGCTGAAGTCGGCCGGCGTCAAGCGCATCGAGCTCATCGTCGAAAGCGACAACGCGCCGGCGCTGCGCTTCTACGAAAAGCTCGGCTTCGAGCGCGAAGGCACGCTGCGCAAGTTCTACAAGCGCGCCGGCGACGCGCAGGCCATCGACGACCACGTCATGGCGCTGCTCATCGATTGAAAAGGCTGCGTCAGGGCTTCCAGCGCCGCAGCAGCAGCGCATTGGCCATCACGCTCACGCTCGACAGCGCCATCGCCGCGCCGGCCACCACCGGGCTCAGCAGGCCGAAGGCCGCGAGCGGAATGCCGGCCACGTTGTAGGCGAAGGCCCAGAACAGGTTCTGCCGGATCTTCGAGACCGTGCGGCCCGAGAGTTCGAAGGCCTGCGCCACCAGCGCAAGGTCGCCGCGCATCAGCGTGATGCCGGCGGCTTCCATGGCCACGTCGGTGCCGCCACCCGAAGGCGCCATCGCGATGCCGACATCGGCCGCCGCCAGCGCGGGCGCGTCGTTGGCGCCGTCGCCGACCATGGCCACCACGTGTCCGTTCTTTCTCAGGGCGGCGACCTGCGCGGCCTTGTCGGCCGGTAGCACGTCGGCGCGGACATCTCCCGCGGCAATACCCAGCCGCGCCGCCATCGCTTGCGCGGCGCGCAGGTTGTCGCCCGAGATCATCACCACGCGCAGGCCGCGCGCACGCAGGGTGCGAATGGCTTCGGCGGCCTGCGGCTTGGGTTCGTCGGCAAATGCCAGCAGCGCCTGCACATGCGCCGCGCCGGCCTCGTCGAAACGCAGCAGCGCGGAGACCGTTGCGCCCTTGGCCTGCAGGCGATCGACATCCGCCGCTTCGGGCATGGCGTCGAGTTCGCGGCACCAGCGCAGGCTGGCAATGGCCCAGGTGGCGCCGTCCACATCGCCACGCACGCCGCGGCCCGGCATGGCTTGCATCGCGCTCAACGCCGGAGCCTGCAGATTGCGCTGCGCGGCAGCGGCCAGCACCGCCTTCGCGAGCGGATGCTCGCTGCCGCCTTGCAGGCTGGCAGCGACCGCCAGCAACTCGTCTTCTGCCTCGATGGCACCGGCCACCGGCAGCAATTCAGTCAATACGGGACGGCCCAGCGTCAGCGTGCCTGTCTTGTCGAAGGCGACCGTGTCGACGCGGTGGGCGATTTCAAGCGCACGCGCATCCTTGATGAGGATGCCGTGCTTTGCCGCCACCCCGGTGCCGGCCATCACCGCCACCGGCGTCGCGAGACCGAGGGCACACGGGCAAGCGATGACCAGCACCGCCACCGCATGGATGAGTGCCGTCTCGATGCCCGCGCCCGCGAGCAGCCAGCCGGCCAGCGTGACGAGCGCGATCACCAGCACCACCGGCACGAACACGGCCGCGACCTTGTCCACCAGCCGCTGGATCGGCGCCTTCGCGGCCTGCGCGTCTTCGACCAGCCGGATGATGCGCGCGAGCACGCTCTCGGCACCCACCGCGCTCACCTCGATCACCATGCGGCCGTCGCCGTTCACGGCGCCGCCCGTCAATGCATCGCCGGGGCCCTTCGGCACGGGCAGCGGCTCGCCGGTGAGCATCGACTCGTCGACTTCGGACTGCCCCTCGATCACGCGCGCATCGGCCGGCACGCGTTCGCCGGGACGCACCACCAGGTGGTCGCCGACCATCACCTCGGCCAGCGGCACATCGCTTTCCTTTCCACGCGCGCCGACCAGGTGGGCGACCTCGGGGCGCAGCTGCTGCAGCGCACGGATGGCCGACGTGGCCTGGCGCTTGGCGCGCGCCTCGAGCCACTTGCCGAGCAGCACCAGCGTGATCACCACGGCCGAGGCCTCGAAATACAGATGCGGCATTTCTCCGTGGCCGGCATGCTCGCCGGCGGCCGCGCGCCACCACAGCCACAGCGACAACCCGAAGGCCGCGCTGGTGCCCAGCGCCACCAGAAGATCCATGTTTCCGGTGCGCGCCTTCGCGGCATGCCAGCCCGCGCGGTAGAAGCGCGCGCCGAGCCAGAACTGCACCGGCGCAGCAAGCAGCAGCTGCACCCAGGGCGGCAGCATCCAGTCTTGCCCGAACGGGCTGCCGACCATCGGCGCCATCAGCGGAATCGACAGCAGCAGGCCGACTGCAACCGGGCCGAAGCCGTGCCAGGGCGACAGCGCCGCGGCTTCGTCGGCAGCGCTTGCCGCCGCGCGCGGTTCGTAGCCCGCGGCACGCACCGCGCGGCGCACGCGCAGGTCGATGTCGTCGCCCGGCGCCGCCACGATCCGCGCCGATTCGGTCGCGAGGTTCACGCTCACGTCCTGCACGCCGGGTACGTTCTTGAGCGCGCGCTCGACACGCATCACGCATGAAGCGCAGGTCATGCCGCCGACCGAGAGGTCCAGCGTGGTCCGGGGTTGCTGCAGTGAATTTTCCATGTGCCAAGGCTAAAGCCTCACACCGTGGCAAGGTCAAGCGAATACTTTCAGAACCCCTTCGCTGGACATTGACATCGTGAGAGGGTTCAGACTTGCATCCTCTTCCCGATCATTTCAACAGGAGCAAAGACGATGAGCCAGAAATTCCAGGTCACGGGCATGAGCTGCGGCCACTGCGTGAACGCGGTGCAGAACGCCGTGCAGACAGTCGACCCCGAAGCGCAGGTGACGGTGGATCTCCCCACCGGCCACGTCGACGTGCTGAGCGACCAGCCGCGCAAGGACATCGTGGCCGCGATCGAGAACGCGGGCTACGCCGTCCAGCAATGACAGGCCACGTCGCCATCGGCGAAGCGGCGCAGCGCTCCGGCGTGTCGGCCCGCATGGTCCGGCACTACGAAGGCCTGGGCCTGCTGCCGGCGGTGGCACGCACCGAGAGCGGCTACCGCCAGTACGACGACGCCGACATCCACACGCTGCGCTTCATCAAGCGCTCGCGCGACCTCGGCTTCTCGATGGAGGAAATCTCGGAGCTGGTGGGGCTGTGGCACAACCGCCGGCGCGCCAGCGCGAGCGTGAAGCGCATCGCCGAAAAGCACCTCGGCGAACTCGAACAGCGCATTGCCGACATGCAGTCGATGCGAAACACGCTGGCCCACCTGGTCCACTGCTGCCACGGGGACGCCAGGCCGGATTGCCCGATCCTCGACGACCTGGGCAAGCCTTAGCAAACGCTCTCTTCCAGAAACACCGCGGAACCGGCTTTGCCGGGCCGCTGGTGTTGCCCCCGGCGAGGGGGTAGGAGAAGCGACACGAAGTGCGCGAAGCCTGGGGGAGCGCCCCAGTCAAGCGCCCCGCACCAGCGACAGCACCTTGCCCGCATCCAGCGTGCGGGCCTTCTCCTGGATGGCCGGCAGGTACTGCGTCTGCAGGCTCTGCCCTTCCTTCACCACGCCGGAGAACGCGTCCTTCAGCATCTGGGCCGACAGCGTGCGGCCGCCGGCGTAGTAGCGCTTGGCCACATGCCCCAGCGCATAGGTCGAGGCGAAGCTCATCCCCGAACTCACGGCCTGGTTGCCCAGCCCGCGCAACAGCCCGCCGCCCACCTTGCCGAGCAAGCCGCCGAGCAGCTTGCGCCCGGCCTGTTCCAGGTACTGCGAAGTCAGGCCCACGCCGACCGTGGCCAGGAAATCCTTGACGTGGCCGCTGTCCAGCTGGTAGCCGTGCGCCTGGCCGATGCGATAGACCAGCTTCATCTGCAGCGGAATGATCGCCATCGTCGACAGCGTCTCGGGCAGCAGCTCGAGCGCGCCGTTGAGGATGGCGGCGTTCAGGATGGTCTTGTCGAGTTCGGCGCCGTCGGGTGAATTCGCGGCGGTGGCCACCGCCGTTGCCGCCACCGGCACCGCTGCGATTTCTTCCGCCTGCTGCGAGAAACCGGCGGCCGAGGCACCCAGCCCCAGCGAGGTGCGCACGTCCGCCAGGAACATGCGCTCGGAGTCCGACTGCGCGCCGTCGGCATCGCACACGCACACCGCCATCTCGTAGGCGAGCTGCCGCGACTCGGTGCTCTTCAGCTTACCCAGCACCGATGCCAGCGACACCCGCTTCATCAGCACGTCCTGGTAGAGCGTCGGCAGGTTCACGCCGTCGGCCTGCGACAGGCCCTCCGCGATCCGCTTGATCTCTGCGCGTTCGCGTTCGTGCTTTTCGCCGTCGACGAAGGCCGCCAGCAGGCTGAGGGTCACGATGGCCTGTGTTTCAGAAGGTGTCATTTTTGATATTTCGTAATTTGCAATGTGAAGAAGGGCTGTGTTTTTCTTGCCGGCAACGGCGCGGCCTCCTCGGGCACGTTCTCCCCACAAAACTTGAGCAACTCTGTGGATAACGTTGGAGCTTCTGTGTAGGGACGTTGCAAGTTGTTGATTTTCAAAAGGAATCTACAGACTGCCTTATTTTTGCGCAATGGATTACCCTGCCCGAAAAACGTCTTTCGCAGATTTCCGAAGGGGTGTCAAAGGACAACTCTGGGGACAGTTCTGGCACAAGCCATCGGTTATCCACAGCGCTGCCGGGTTACCCAAAGTTGTTCATTTGCCGGGTACAGCCCGGAAGCGCGGCTGCGCACAGTGACACGGGCATGACAAGTCGTTGTCGCATAACGAAAAAAGCGGCATGTCCACAGAGGTGGGCAACCCTTATCTACTACTACTAATTTGAATAAGAAGAATAAGAAGATGGGAAAGGGACAGGCCTCGCCCGAAAAAAAAGGCCGCGAAAGGCCGCGCCGGCCCCGACGCCTCGATCGACAACCGGTCCTCCCGGCGCGCTCCCCCGTCGGTAACATCCGCGGGATGAGCTTCAAACCCCGGATCCTGATCGCCGAAGACGAATCGGGCATCGCCGACACGCTGCAGTACGTCCTGAAAAGCGACGGTTTCACGCCCATCTGGTGCGCCACGGCCGAGGAAGCGATCGCGCAGTTCGCCCAGGAACCACCGGCGCTGGCCATCCTGGACATCGGATTGCCCGATCTCAACGGCTTCGAACTCTTCAAGCGCCTCCAGGCGCTGAATCAGTCGATGGGCGGACCGGAGGTGCCGATGGTCTTCCTGACCGCCCGCAGCGACGAAATAGACCGCGTGGTGGGCCTCGAACTGGGTGCCGACGACTACATCGCCAAGCCGTTCTCCCCGCGTGAACTGGTCGCTCGCGTACGGACCATCCTGCGGCGCAGCGCCAGAAACGCGCCAGGAAGCCCGGGAACGGCTCCGGTGCCGAACCATGGGGTACCCCATCAAATCGGCGCCCACGCGCCTCATGCGGCCGCTCAACCCCCTTCCATGCCGTTTTCGCTGGACGTCGAGCGGATGCAGATCCGGTACTACGGACGCCTGCTCGAACTCTCGCGCTACGAATACGGCCTGCTGAAATTGCTGGTCCAGCGCCCGGGGCGCGTCTTCACGCGAGACGAACTGCTCGAACTGGTCTGGGACGACTCGAGCGACAGCTTCGACCGCACGGTCGACGCGCACATCAAGACCCTGCGCGCCAAGCTCAAGGCGATTGCGCCGGACGTCGAGCCGATCCGCACCTTGCGCGGCACCGGCTACGCACTGAACGAAGAATTGCCCTCGAAGGCATGAATCCGAGCTTGGGATGCCTTTTCGCGGAATACCGCGGAACCGGCTTTGCCGGGCCGCTGGTATTGCCCCCGGCGAGGGGGTTGGCGGCCACACGAAGTGGGCAAGCCTGGGGGAGTGCCAAGTCGTGACCAGGCGCACGCGGATATTCATCGGGATCCTGCTGATCTACACGGCGGGCATCGCCTTCCTGCTGTACCGCGTGGTCTCGGACATTGACCCGCGCTACCGCGAGTCGGCCGAGGAATCGCTGGTCGAGACCTCGCAGCTGCTGGCCAGCCTGGTCGAGCAGGACGTGATCGCCGGCGCCATCAACACCGCGCGCCTCGAGCCGTTGTTCCGCACCGCCTATGCGCGCGAGTTCTCGGCGCAGATCTACAACCTGCACAAGAGCCAGGTCGAGCTGCGCGTGTACGTGACCGACCGCAACGGCCGCGTGATGTTCGATTCGCTCGGCAGGCATCTCGGCGCCGACTATTCGCAATGGATGGACGTGAGCCGCACGCTGGCCGGCCTGTACGGCGCGCGCACTTCGCGCGACGTCGACGGCGACCCGCGCACCTCGGTCATGTACGTGGGCGCGCCGATCCGCTGGAACAACGAGATCGTCGGCATGGTCAGCGTCGGCAAGCCGGTGCAGAGCTTCGGCCAGTTCGTGGAAGACGCGCGGGCGCGCACGCTGTGGGTGGGCGTGGGCTCGGGGCTCGCGCTGCTGCTGCTGGCGCTGATCGTGTCGGTATGGCTGGTGCGGCCCTTCGGGCTGATCCGCGACTACTGGACCTGGGTGCGCGCGCAGCGCACCCTGAGCCTGTCGCGCATGGTGCGCCGCGCCATCGACGGCGTGCGCAGCGGCTTCAGCGAAATGCGCGACGCATTGACGGGACGCAGCTACGTGGCCGACTACGTGCAGACATTCACGCATGAAGTGAAGAGCCCGCTCTCGGCCATTCGCGGTGCGGCCGAGCTGCTGCAGGAACCGTCGATGCCGCATGCCGAGCGCGAACGCTTCCTGGTGAACATCGAGCGCGAGACACAGCGCATCCAGGAAATCGTCGACCGCATGATGGAGCTCACCGCGCTCGAGACACGGCGCGTGCTGGACCGCACCGAGCCGGTCGCGCTGGCTTCGCTGATCGACGACATCGCCATCAGCGCCCAGCCCGCGGCGGCCAAGCGGAACATCAGGCTGCTGGTGAACATCCGCAACGAAGCCAGCACGGAAGGCGACCCGTTCTTGCTGCGCCGCGCGATCAGCAACCTGCTGGACAACGCAATCGATTTTTCACCGCGCGACAGCGAGGTGCTGCTCACGCTGGAGACCACGTCCAGGCTCGCGCGCGTGAGCGTGCGCGACCACGGACCGGGCATTCCGGAGTACGCGCAGGAAAAAGTCTTCCAGAAGTTCTATTCGCTGGCCAGGCCGCACAGCAAGAAGAAAAGCACCGGGCTCGGGCTGGCGTTCGTGAAGGAGATCGCGACCTTGCACCGCGGGCGCATCGAGCTGGGCAACGCGTCGCGCGGCGGTGCGGTGGCGACGCTCACGCTGCCGCTCTTGTCACATCCAGGGCGGAATCACTGAGCGGATTTCAGTACCTCGAGCTCGGGGCGCGGCGGCAGTGATTCGGGCAGGCGCAGATCCCACACCAGTCCGCATCGTTCGAGCAGCCTGAGCATCCACCAACCCGGATCCCACTCGCCGGGAGCGAGCCCGAGCCGGGCTGATCCTGGAAACGCATGGTGGTTGTTGTGCCAGTTCTCGCCCATGGTCAGCAAGGAGATCCATGGGATGTTGCGGCCCTGCACCGCCGCGCCGCGCACTTCGTAGTTCATTTCGCCCTGGTTGTGCGCAAACCAGCCGATCAGCCAGTGGCCCAGGACACCAGCCGTCACGCGTGCGCATACGCCCCAGAAAACGAAAGCCCAGCCACCCCAAATGTAGAAAAGCACGGCGATCGGCAACTGCTGCAGCATCCAGGTCCGTTCGAGCCAATGCAGGAATGGATCCTCCGCGACAAGAGGTTCGAGCTGCATGTCCGGCGGGTGCGGGAACCTGAGATCGCAATGCAGTTGCCAACATGCGTCGGTCCAGAAACCGCGGCCGTGCCGCAGGTAGGCGTGACAGGCCGGCAGGCGCTGCGCGTAGTCGCGCAATTCATGCTGGCGAAGAATGCCCAGTGGACCGGCCAGTCCGACGAGGACCCCGCAGTAGATCAAAGTGCATCGCAGCCAGCGAGGACATTGAAAGCTGTGATGAATCAGCTGGCGATGGCTGCCGAGCGAATGGCCGAACAGCAGGACGAAAGCGGTGCTGGCGACAAAAAGTGCCAGTGCGTCCCAACGAAAGAAAAAAATGCAGCCGCCAAGCGCGGCGGCAGCCATGCCGGAGAACCAGAGCGACTTGGCCGGCGCATATCGAACTTCACCATCGCAGCCAAAGCTGGCTTGTGTTGCACGAATGCGGTGGTGGTCGAGTCCCGTGGGCCGCACCGCAGGGCTCAAATGCCGGTCAGTGCGCGATAGGCACTGCGCGTCTCCGGACTCACCGCATCGAGCAGTTGCTCATACGAGGTCTGGTGCCGCGCCAGCATGCGCGCCGAAGCCACGGTCTTCGACTTGCAGTACCAGTGGCAGGTGTGCTGCATCAGGAACAGCTCGGCCGACATGGTGAAGGCCTTGGACTTGGGCGTGCGGTTCGACTCGTTGCGCATCACGCCGGCAATGCCGCGCGCGTGGATCAGCAGGGCCTGGCGGAAGTCGAAGCTCGCGGCCGGGAAGATGGTGGTGGCCATCGGGATGCCCACCGGCAGCTTGCTCATGCGCGTGAGCGGTTCGGGCAGGCGCGAGAACTCGGCGGCGAAGCTGTCGAACTGGCCCGCGAGCTTTTCCTCGGTGGAGTCCAGCAGGCTCCAGATCTGCTGGCGGCGTTCGGCGTCGTCCTCGCCGAGGCAGCGCAGGTAGCCCGACGTGAGGCTCTCCATCAGCTTTTCGATCTGGTAGCGGCCGAGGTGGCTGCCCAGCAGTGCGATGCGCTGTCGCTGGTCTCTGGACTTGAGGATGTAGAAGCCGGCGGCAATGAGTGCCACCAGAGTAAGAATTTCCATGGATGCGGGGGAATAAGGGAAAAAGGCGGGAAGCAGCACCGAGTGTAGGCACCGCCATCCCGCCTTTGTTTCCTGCGACAACGCGCTAGCGGAAGAAATCGAGGATCTTGTTGCGCTCTTCGGGCGGCGGCGGTGCGCCGATGGGCGCGCTCGTGAGTTCCTCCACAGGCGGCGGCGCCTCGGTGCTGTCCAGCCCCAGGCTGGCCACGTTGTGGCCCGGCGTGAAGTCGTCGAAATACAGCTCGCCGTCGATGCGCACCACGCCCGGCGGTTCGGCCGGCTGCGTCACTGGCACGCCCTGCAGCGCGGTCTGCATGTAGCCGGTCCAGATCGGCAGGCTCAGGCTGCCGCCGGTTTCGCCGCGCACGCCCAGTTGCCGCGGCGTGTCGTAGCCGACCCAGGCCACGCCGACCATGGTCGGCTGGAAGCCGGCGAACCAGGTGTCGAAGGAGTCGTTGGTGGTGCCGGTCTTGCCGTAGAGGTCGTCGCGCTTGAGCGTCTGGTAGGCCTTGAAGCCGGTGCCGTTGCGCACCACGCTCTGCAGCAGCGAACTCATGATGAAGGCGTTGCGCTGCGGAATGGCACGGCGCGATTCGTCGAGCACCGGCGGCTCGGTCTCCATCAGGACCTTGCCCTTCATGTCGGTTACCTTGGTCACGAGGTACGGGTTGACGCGGTAGCCGCCGTTGGCGAACACCGAATAGCCCACCGCCATCTGCATCGGCGTGACCGAGCCGGCGCCCAGGCCCATGGGCAGGTTGGCGGGCTGCTTGTCCTTGTCGAAGCCGAACTTGGTGACCCAGTCTTGCGCATAGGGTGCGCCGATGGACTGCAGCACGCGCAGCGTCACCAGGTTCTTCGACTTCATGAGCGCGGTGCGCAGCGGCATCGGGCCGTCGTAGGTGCCTTCGAAGTTCTTCGGCTCCCACGGCTGGCCGCCGTTGGCGCTGGCGTCGAAGTACAGCGGCGCGTCGTTCACCACGGTGGCGGGCGTGAAGCCTTTCTCGAGTGCGGCCGAATAGATGAAGGGCTTGAAGCTCGAGCCCGGCTGGCGCCAGGCCTGGGTCACGTGGTTGAATTTGTTCTTGCCGAAATCGAAGCCGCCGACCAGCGCCTTGATGGCGCCCGAGCGCGGGTCCATGCCGATGAAGGCCGCCTCGACCTCGGGCAGCTGCGTGATCTCCCAGGTGTTCTTCGGCGTCTTCGCGACGCGGATCACCGCGCCGCGGCGGATCTTGATGTTCGGCGGCGCCTTGGCCGCGAGGCCCGACTGCGCGGGCTTCAGGCCCTCGCCGGTGATCTGGATGGTTTCCCCGTTGGCGCGCACGGCGCTGATTTCCTTCGGACTGGCATCGAGCACCACGGCCGCGATCACGTCGCCGTTGTCGGGGTGTTCGGCCAGCGCGTCGTCCACGGCCTCGTCGATTTCCTTCTGATCGGTCGGCAGGTCGACGAACTTCTCGGGACCGCGATAGGCCTGGCGGCGCTCGTAGTCCATGACGCCCTTGCGCAGCGACTTGTAGGCTGCAGCCTGGTCGGCCGCGACCAGCGAGGTGTAGACCTTCAGGCCGCTGGTGTAGATGCTGTCGCCGTACTGCGCGTACATCATCTGGCGCACGGTCTCGGCCACGTACTCCGCATGCAGCCGGTTCGGGTCGGCGGCATCGCGCAGGTGCAGTTCTTCCTTCTTCGCGGCGGCCGCCTGCTCGGCGGTGATGAAGCCGGTTTCCTGCATGCGGTCGATCACATACAGCTGGCGCGCCCGCGCGCGGCGCGGATTGGCCACGGGGTTGTTGGCGCCGGGCGCCTTCGGCAGGCCGGCCAGCATGGCGGCCTCGGCGATGGTCACGTCCTGCAGCGGCTTGCCGAAGTAGGTCTCGGCGGCGGCGGCGAAACCGTAGGCGCGGTTGCCCAGGTAAATCTGGTTCAGGTAGATCTCGAGGATCTGGTCCTTGGTGAGCTGCTGCTCGAGCCGCAGCGCCAGCAATATCTCGTAGGTCTTGCGGCTCATGGTCCGCTCGGAGCTCAGGTACACGTTGCGCGCGACCTGCATCGTGATGGTGGAGGCGCCCTGCTTGCGCCCGCCCTTCAGGCTGGCGACCGCCGCGCGCACGAAGCCCTTGTAGTCGACGCCGCCGTGGTCGTAGAAGCGCGCGTCTTCCACGGCGAGCACCGCGTCTTTCATGACCTTGGGAATGTCGGCGAACGGCGTGAGGTTGCGGCGCTCTTCACCGAACTCGCCGATCAGCTGGCCTTCGGTCGAGTACACGCGCAGCGGCAGCTTGGGGCGGTAGTCGGACAGTTCGGAGACATCGGGCAGCTTCGGATAGATGGCCACCACGGCCACGATGGCGGCGACCAGCACCACCAGCGCGCCGGAACCCACCACCACCGCGCCCCACTTGGCGATGCGTTTCCAGCGGCGGTTCGGATCGGCCGGCACGGATCCGTCGTCGGGAGGGGTGGAGCTTGAGCGTTTGGACATAGAAAGGAATTACTGGCTGGCTAGCGAGAAGGTTGGAGCCGCCGCGCGTCGGCGCGTTCCGGCAAAAGGAGATCGGGTGCGCCGCGCTGCGCGGCCTGCAGCGCGCAGTGCATGGCGTCGAAGTACTTGTCGTGGTCGTAGGCGATCAGCAGCAGATCCACCCCGGCGCCGAGGGCGCGGACGGTGGCGTCGCACAGACCGCGGTTGTAGGCCGCGCCCATCGTGAGGTCGTCTGTGACGAGCAGGCCCTGGTAGCCCCACTCGCTCCGAATCACCTGCCGCACGATTCTGCGCGAGAAAGAGACCGGATGTTCCGCGTCGAGTTCCGGAAGGATCACATGGCCCAGCATGATCGCTGCGTCAGATTGTTTCGATACTTCTTGAAATGGTTTCCAGTCATGTGTTGCAAGTCGGGCCGCCGGCGTGTGCAGCACCGCGGCGAAATGGTGCGTGTCCTCGGTCACACCGGCCAGCCCGGGAAAGTGCTTGAGCGTGCCGCGAATGCCAGCAGATTCAAGGCCTCGCTCGTAAGCGAGCGCCACCTGCGCGGTGATGGCAGGGTCGGCCGAAATGGCACGTTCGTCGATGCGGGTGTGAAGGTCCCATCGGCCCGGCGCGCGGCCCGGGCGCAGGTCGACCACCGGGCTGAAATTGAGTGTGATGCCTAAAGCAGCGAGCGCCCTGCCCTGCCGTGCGCCGTAAGCATGGGCGCGCTGCTTGAGTTCTTCATCTGACACTTCGGCGTCGAGCAGCGTGGCCAGCGCGGGTTGCGGTTCGACCAGCGGGGAGAGCCGAGAGACGGCGCCACCCTCCTGGTCGGTCGCGACCACCAGCGGCGGCAGCCCGGCTTCGCGGCGCAGCGCCTGCAGGCCGGCGATTTCATCGCGCAGTTCGGCGGCGGTGCGGCCCTTCACATTACGGCCGGTCACGAAAATGCCGCCGATCAGGCCCTTGCGGACGCGGTCGCGCAGCTGCGCCGCATCGTCATAGCCGACGATGAAGCGCGCACCGAGCGCCTGGGCGACAGGGCCCGATGCGGCTTCGACCTCGGCCCGGTGCCGGCGCGATGCGGCTTCGTTGCCCAGGGCAGTGAGCAAGGCCGCGAAGGCCAGGCCCAGCGCCACGGGACGCAGCCTGCCCCGCGCGAACCGCCAAGCGATGGCGATGCCCACGGCGAGCGCGCCCAGCAGCAAACACAGCTCCCACGCACGCATGAAACGCAGATGCGGGTCTTTCAGGTGCCAAGCCCAGAACCACAGCACGGCCAGGAAAACCCAGCCCACCGCGCCGGCGATGACCCGCAGCGCTCTCATGGCGTGTCGTCGGCACGGCGCGAAAGCGCATACCAGTCGACCTTGCGCGTGACCAGCATCAGCGCGGCCAGCATGCCGAAGATCAGCAATGCGCCGAGCAGCAGTGCATTGCTTTCCGATGCGAGCAGCCCGTAGAGCGCACCGTACAGCAGCGCCACGAAAGCGCCGAACGACAACCCGCGCCGCCAGCCCGCCAGCACGGCACTGAAATACACCGCCAGCAGCACGACGCTGGCTGCGGCGGCACCGGCGTAGGCCATCCAGAACGCGAACTTCTCCGACAGCGCGAGCAGCAGCAGGAAGAACAGCGCGATCGACAGGCCCACCAGGCCGTACTGGACCGGATGAAGCCGCAGCTTGCGGAACAGCTCGAACATGAAAGCCGCCATCAGCACCATGCCGATGAAGAGCGCGCCGTACTTGCCCGCGCGCGTGCTCATCGAATAGACGTTGATCGGCTGCGCGAGCGAGACGTCGAAGGTCTGCAGCGGACCGATACTGCGGCGCGGCATGTTCATGCCGGCGACCGTGGCGTTCGCGCCGGCCACGTCCGCCGTGTTGCCGTCGGCGGGACCGCCACGGCCCGAAAGACCGGAACGCACCTGCTCGCGCGCCGAGGTGACGAGGGACGACACGCGCCAGTGCGCGTCGAAGCCTTGCGGCGTCACGCTGCGCTCGGCCGCGAGAAAGCGGCCGCCGAAGCTCGGGTGGGCCCAGGGCGAGGTGAGATGCGCGGTGGTTTCCTCGGCAATGGGCGCAATGGCCAGGGTGTCCTGCCCGACGAGGCCGATCTTCATTTCGAAGGCGACCGGCGTGCCGGCCTGCCATGCGGCAAGCGCGGCACCGGTGACGGGTGCGTGGATGCCATCGGCAAACCAGGCGTCGTCGGCCAGGCCGGGCACGCGCTGCCTGAAGCGAAGCGCCTCGCCGGCCATCACCACCGTGGGCGAGCCGTCGAGGCCGCGCAGGTCGCTCACGTTGAAGGCGATGAACGGGGCCTTGAACTCGATCTTCGAATCGGCTTCGCTGTGCGAGACGGCCTTCGGGTCGAAGGCCGCGAAGCCGCCGCCGAGCGTGGCGTTCAGCGTGTAGAACGGGATTTTGAAGATGCCGCGGTAGCGCTCCTGCGGCGCCATCGTGCCTTCGATGTGCAGCTTGTCGGGGAACACCACGTGGGCCATTTCCTTGCTGCGCGGCTCCTGGCCGATCACCTTGCCCTGCGCGTTGCGCAGCGGCTCCATCCAGCGCTCGACATACGGCACCAGCAGCAAGGGGCCAACCACCGTCTGGCGGCCGGCGTAGGTGGCGGCTAGCTCGCGGCCCGCTTCGCGCTGGCTCTCGCCGCGCTCGCGGTTGATCGAATCGATTTCCGCGAGCGGAATGCACAGCAGCAACAGCAGGAAGAACAGGCCGGCCACCTTGACCAGCATTGAACTCTGCAGGACCTTCAACAACTGAAGCATGTTTTTCTCTCCTCGTCGGTATCGGTGAAGCGGCGATGCTCTCCGCGCGACCCGAAGGCCGTGTGAAGCACCTTGCGCGCTTGCCTTCACACAAACTTCACACAGCGGAAAACCGGCTTTTTCGACTTCAAGGAGCCTTCCAACTGGCTTCTCGCGCGGTGTCGACATTCAGTCCCGTGCAAGTTCGCACGGACAAGGACACCGCCATGAACGCCCCCACCACTCCACGCCCCGGCCGCTGGCTCTGGCTCGCCACCGTGAGCCTGGCGACCGTGGGCTTCGTCGCATTGAGCGCGCGCCCGGTGTATGCGCAGGAAGCGCCCGCCGGCCCGCGCCTGAAGACAGAGAGCCCGTATTTCTTCGTCAAGAGCGACGACCCCTCGGTCGACCGCCTGCCCCTGAAAGGCACCGAGGTGGCCGTGAAGATCTCGGGCGTGATCGCCGACGTGACGGTCACGCAGACCTATCGCAACGAAGGCACGCGCGCCATCGAGGCCAAGTATGTTTTCCCCGGTTCGACCAAGGCGGCAGTGAGCGGCCTCAACGTGCGGCTGGCCGACCGGCTCGTCACCGCGCAGATCCGCGAGAAGCAGCAGGCGCAGATCGAATACGACACCGCCAAGAAAGAAGGCAAGACCGCCGCGCTGCTGGAGCAGCACCTGCCCAACGTGTTCCAGATGAACGTCGCCAACATCATGCCGGGCGACGACGTGAAGGTGGAACTGCGCTACACCGAACTGCTGGTGCCGCAGTCGGGCAACTACGAGTTCGTGTTCCCGACCGTGGTGGGCCCGCGCTACAACAGCCCGCAGTCGGCCAACGCGCAGGCCAAGTGGGTGGCGCAGCCCACGCTCGCGGAAGGCGCGGCGAGCGGCACCAGCTTCAAGCTCAAGGCCAGCATCGACACGCCGATGGGCCTGAAGGAAATCCGCTCGACCACGCACACCGTCGACGTGAAGAAGAGCGACGAAGACAGGCACGCCGACGTCGTGCTCACCGCCGACGGCCGCCCCGCGGACAACCGCGACTTCGTGCTCGACTACCGCCTGGCCGGCGAAAAGATCGAGTCGGGCCTGATGCTCTACAAGGGCCAGGGAGAGAACGCCGAGAACTTCTTCCTCGCGATGGTGGAGCCGCCCAAGGCCGTGGCCGCCAGCGCCATTTCGCCGCGCGACTACATCTTCGTGGTCGACATCTCGGGCTCCATGCACGGCTTTCCGCTCGACACCGCGAAGACGGTGCTCGAGCGCCTGATCGGCGGCCTGCGCCCGAGCGACACCTTCAACGTGCTGCTGTTCTCGGGCAGCAACAGGATGCTCTCGCCCAAGTCGGTGCCGGCCACGCGCGCCAACATCGAGCAGGCGCTGGCCACCATCCAGAACTACGGCGGCAGCGGCAGCACCGAGCTGATTCCGGCGCTCAAGCGCGTGTATGCCGAGCCGAAGGAAGACAAGGTGTCGCGCACCGTGGTGGTCGTGACCGACGGCTACGTGACGGTCGAGCGCGAAGCCTTCGATCTGGTGCGCAAGAACCTGTCGAAGGCCAACGTGTTCGCCTTCGGCATCGGTTCGTCGGTGAACCGCAGCCTGATGGAAGGCATTGCGCGCGCCGGCATGGGCGAGCCGTTCATCATCACCGACCCGATCCAGGCGCCCGAGCAGGCGGCGCGTTTTCGCCGCATGGTCGAGTCGCCGGTGCTCACGAACGTGAAGGCGACCTTCGGCGGACTCGACGTGTACGACGTGGAGCCGCAGGCCCTGCCCGACGTGCTCGGCGAACGCCCGGTGATCGTGTTCGGCAAGTGGCGCGCGGATTCGAGCGGGCAGGCAAAAGGCCGCGTGATCATCGAAGGCCAGGGCGCCAGCGGCCCCTATCGGCAGGAAGTGCGCATCGACGAGCGCACCCGCCAGGATACGGCGGCGCTGCGCACGCTGTGGGCGCGCCACCGCATCCAGAGCCTGAGCGACCAGGAAACGCTGGAAGGCGGCACGGCCTTCAAGGACCGCATCACCGAACTGGGCCTGAAGTACAGCCTGCTCACCCAGTACACGAGCTTCATTGCCGTCGACAAGGTGGTGCGCAACCTGGCGCCGCAGAACAGCGCGGACGTGAACCAGCCCTTGCCCCTTCCGCAAGGCGTGAGCGAACTGGCGCTCGGCGCCGAGGTGCCGAGCACGCCCGAACCCGAGACGCTGGGCGCCATCGCGGTCGTGCTGTCGATGCTCGCCATGCTGCGCCGCCGGGCCCGCCGCAACGACGCGCGCCGCTTCACCGCCTGAACGCGCTGAACGCTTGAACCACCAAGAAAGAAAAGAATGTCTCTGGCAGCACTTGCCCATCGCCACCCGCGCATCGTCGACTGGGGCATCCTCATCGACCGCGCACCGGCCGCCGGCTGGCTCGGCCTTCAATTCCTGGCGCTGATGCCGACCTGGGCCTGGATGGTCCAGCGCATGCGCGACGGCTCCGACGATCCGCTGGGCCTGCTGGCGCTGGTCGCACTGGCCGCGCTGACCTGGAACAGCCGGCGCGAGCTGCGCGCCTCGCCGCGGCTGGGCTGGCTCGTGCTGGCTGGCGCGGGCACGGTGCTCGCGACCCTGCTGCGCACCGGGCTCGGTGTGCTGCCCGCGCTGCCGCCGCTGGCGGCGGGTCTCGTGGCGGTGCTGGCGCTGGCCTGCGGGCTGCTGGCGTTCCTGCCGCGCAACGTGGGCAGGTTGCCGGTGGCGGGGCTCGCGGTGCTGGCGCTGCCGCTGCTGTCGTCGCTCCAGTTCTATGCGGGCTATCCGCTGCGGGTGGTCACGGCCGAGGCGAGCCGCTGGCTGCTCGCGCCGGGCTTCGAGGTGATGCGCGAAGGCACCAGCCTGATGGTCGACGGCCGCCTCGTGATCGTCGATGCGCCCTGCTCGGGCGTTCAGATGGTCTGGCTCGGCTACTTCACGGCCTGCGCGGTCGCGCTGTGGGCGCGCCGCGGCGACCAAGCCTTCCTGCGCCGCCTGCCGATGGTCGGGCTGCTGGTGCTGGCCGGGAACATCGTGCGCAACAGCGTGCTGATCGCCTTCGAAGGCGCCGGCCATCCGCTGGCGGGCTGGGCGCACAACGCGCTGGGCCTGGCGGTGCTCGCCTTCGTGTGCGCCGCCATCGCCCGCCTGATGGTGCCGGAGCGCCACGTGGCCGAACCTGCCGGACAACCCATCCCGGGCCTGATCACCACCCAAGGAGGCCGCCGTGTCGACACCGTTCTTTGAGCGCTGGCTCGCCAACCATTTCATCAACCGCATCGGCCACAAGTCGGCCTTCGCGCTGGCGATGCTGCTGTGCATGCTGTGGTCGGCCGGCGCGGCGTTGCGTGCGCCGGCCGAGCCGGCGGCCCTGGCCGCGTCGCACGAATGGCCCAGCCAGTGGGACGGCGTGCCGCTGCGCCCGCTGGCGCTGAGCGACGTGGAGCAGCGCTTCGCGGACAGCTTTCCGGGCGCCATCGGCCGCATGACCGACGGCACGCAGACCCTGGTGATGCGCGAGGTGAAGCAGCCCACGCGCATGCTGCATCCGGCGGCCGACTGTTATCGCGCGCTGGGCTACCGCATCGAGCAGGCCCGGCTGGAACGCGATGCGCAGGAGCGCCTGTGGCGCTGTTTTGTTGCGCAACGGCACGGCGCGCAAAAAATCCGTGTTTGCGAGCGCATCGTCGACGCCCGGGGCACGGCTTTCACAGACACTTCAAGCTGGTACTGGGCAGCGGCCAGCGGCCAATCGCATGGACCGTGGCAAGCTGTCACCGTGGCCAGACCGATCTGAGAAACGAGCCTGTGAAGAAGACCCTGCGAATTGTGCTTTTCAGCCTGATGGCCCTTGTCATCACGGCGTGTGTTGCTATCTTTTTGATAGTCAAGCTGGCGCTTGCGCCGGCTGCCGGCGAATGGAGCACCACGGTGAAGGCCGGTCCGCTGAATTTCGAGATCGGCGTGCCCACCGCATTGCGCGTGGCCACCTCGCCGTGGTTCGCGCCCTACTTGGACGGGCGTTCGTTCGACACCCGCGCCGGCGCCGTGCGCTTTGCCTGGAAGCCGGCCGGGGAGCTGCTGGAGATGCAATGCACGCCCTGCAGCGCCGAGGTGCCGGCGCTCGGCACCCAGCCGATCAGGGTCGAGCGGCTTGTGGCCACCGTCAAGCGCGACGGCAACACCCTCAGCGGCACCTTCGAAGCCACGCCCGAGAGCACCGACACGACCCGGTTGCACGGCCGCTGGGAAGGCAAGCTCTCGCCAAAAAATCTGCAGCTCAGCGCCAAAGTCGAAGACGCGCCCATCGCCCGCTGGTATGCGGTGCTGGTGCCCACGCTGCCGGAGCTGCGCAGCGCGCGCATCGGCGGCACGCTGGCGCTGCACGGGCAACTGCTGCTGCCCGAGGCCACGTTCGCGGTGCAGCCGACCATCAGCCAGTTCACCGTCGAGGGACTCGGCACCGAGGCCATGCTCAATGCGCGCACCAGCTGCGGCCCGTCGGCCAGGCTGACCAACGACAGCTGGCTGGCGCGCGCGGTGGTAGCCGCCGAAGACCAGCGCTTCTTCACCCATGCCGGCTACGACCTGACCGAGATCCTCGCGTCGATCGACAACAACCAGAAGCCGGGCCAGACCAAGCGCGGCGGCAGCACCCTCACGCAGCAACTGGCCAAGCTGCTGGTGACGGGAAGCGACCGCACCGCCGAACGCAAGCTGCGCGAGATGCTCTACGCGGTCGAGATGGAGCAGACGCTGGGCAAGGCCCGCATCCTGCAGCTCTACCTCGACAACGCGCCGTGGGGCGGCAGCATCTGCGGCGCCGAGGCGGCGGCGCGGCGCTACTTCAAGCGCAGCGCGCGCACGCTGGAGCCGGCGCAGGCCGTGTGGCTCGCGGCCATGCTGCACAAGCCGCAGGCCGTACTCGAGCAGTGGCGGCGCGACGGCCACATCGACGCCGACCGCACCAAGTGGGTTGCCGAAAGCATCCGCGGCATCAGCCGGAACCAGCGCGAGGCACTGCTCAAGAGCGTGGCCGCGGCGAAGTTCACGGCGCCCGAGGCCGTCACGCAATGAACCTCATGAACCCGATTCCAGACACCGACATCGAAGCCATCGAACGCGCCACCGTATCGGCGGTGGCGCCCGACCTGACCGAAGAGCTCGACGGCTGGCTGCTGCCCTTTGCCGAGGGCACGGTCAATCGCGCGAGGTCCGCCGTGCCGCTGCACCGGGGCGCGGTCGATGCGGCCACCCTCGACCGTATAGAAGACCGCTACGAAAGCCGCCAGGCCGTGCCGCTGCTGCGCCTGGCCGACGCGGATTGCTTCGACGGCCTGCGCGCCGAACTGGAGCGGCGCCACTACGCCAGCGACAACCCGACGCTGGTGCAGCTCGGCTCGACGCCGCGGATGCTGCAGGTGGCCGAGGGCCGCGGCGCGCCGGCCGATGTCGACACGGCGCCCGACGACGCCTGGGCGGCGCTGTTCCTCGGCGAGGGCTTCGATCCGGTGGACGGCGCGCATCGCGTGCGCACCCTCTCGCGCGCCAAGGGCACGCTGTATGCCAGCGTGCGTGAAGGCGGCCGCACCCTGGCCGCCGGCGCGATGGCGTTCGGCCACGGCTGGTGCAGCGTGCACGGCATGCGCACCGACCAGGCGCAGCGCGGCCGGGGACTGGCAGGGCGCGTGCTGGCCGGCCTGGCGCAGGCGGCCATGTCGCGCGGTTTCGAGCGGGTGTTCCTGCAGGTCGATGCGGCGAACCCGCCGGCACTGGCCCTGTACAGGCGCGCGGGGTTCGAAACCCGCTGGCAGTACCGCTACTGGCGGCCGCGGCAATGGGATCGGGCTCCGGGGGGCTGACAGCGCCCCGGGTGGCGCCGGGCGCGCGTTAGTGCCAACATGGGCGCATGACCAACGCCAACCACCACGCCAACCACCCCACCGATCCCGTCGCCACGCCGCGCGGCATCGACCACATCGTGGCCGGTGTTTCCACCAGCGATGGCGACGGCGTGAAGCTCACCCGCGTGCTGCAGCAGCCGCTGCAGAAGCGGCTCGACCCCTACCTCATGCTCGACGCCTTCGGCAGCGACAACCCGGGCGACTACATCGGCGGCTTTCCCAACCATCCGCACCGCGGCTTCGAGACCGTGACGTACATGATCGCGGGCCGCATGCGCCACCGCGACAGCGCCGGCCATGAAGGCCTGCTCGAGAACGGCGGCGTGCAATGGATGACCGCCGGCCGCGGCCTCGTGCACAGCGAACTGCCCGAGCAGGAAGAAGGCCTGATGGAAGGCTTCCAGCTGTGGCTCAACCTGCCCGCCAAGGACAAGATGCGCGAGCCCTGGTATCGCGACATCCAGAGCGAAGAGATCCCCGAATTCACCACCACCGGCGGCGCGCACGTGCGCGTGATCGCGGGTGCGAGCCACGGCATCGAGGGCGCGGTGCGCCGCGAGCACACAGAGCCGCTGTACCTGGACATCACCCTGCCGCCCGGCGCCGAGTTCGCACAGCCGCTGCCTGACGACCACAACGCGCTGGTCTACGTCTTCCGCGAATCGCTGTGGATCGCCGGCAGCGAGATACCGACGCGCCGCATGGCCATCCTCGCGAACGACGCGGGCAGCGACGGCGTGGTGCTGCGCGCGGGCGCGACCAACCACAGCCCCGCGCGCGCACTGCTGATCGCAGGGAAGCCGCTGCACGAGCCCATCGCGCAGTACGGCCCCTTCGTGATGAACACGCAGGAGCAGGTCAAGCAGGCGGTGCACGACTTCCAGAACGGCAAGCTCGGCTGACGGGCGCCGGGCTGTAGTCGCCCACCTACCGAAAAACGGCATCAGGCGCGGATGCGGCTTGCCGCGCTCGCCGCCTAGATTGCGCCCATGCCCACCAAGACACCCACGATCAGGAAGGGACAGGCGCCCGACAAGCTGCAGCGCGCGCAGTTCCACGACCGCTTCATGCAGCCGTTCCAGGACCCGGCCTTCCAGGCCGAGGCCGCCTCGCTCCAGCGCATCGAGCTGATCGCCTGGGAAGCCTACGAGCAAGGCCGCAAGGCGCCGGTCACGCGCAAGGCCGGGCCCGGCTACGCAGACCCCGACTACGACCTGTCCGTCGACTGGCTCGAAGCCAAGGCCCGCATCGACGCTGCGCAGGCCGCATGGGGCTCGCCGCAGACGCGCTCGCGCGTGCTGCTCATCAACGGCTCGCCGCGCAACGACGGCACCTGCCCCGGCGAGGTGTCGAAGACATGGCGCCTCGCGCAGCTCGCACAGGAGGTGCTCGAAGGCAGCGGCATCGAGACCGACATGCTCGACCTGAGCCTGGTCACTTCCGAATACGGGCGGCAGATCCACCCGTGCAAGGCCTGCGCGTCCACCGCCATGCCGCTGTGCCACTGGCCCTGCAGCTGCTACCCCAACCACTCGCTGCGCCAGACCGGCGACTGGATGAACGAGATCTACGAACGCTGGGTGGCCGCGCATGGCGTGGTGCTGCTCACGCCCACGCACTGGTACCAGGCCAGCAGCCCGCTGAAGCTCATGATCGACCGCCTGGTGTGCGCCGACGGCGGCAACCCCGACCCCACCAGCACCCACGGCAAGAAGCCGGAGGAAGCCAAGGCGCTGGAACTCGAGGGCTGGGGCTTTCCCAAGCACCTGGACGGCCGGGCCTATGGCGTGGTGGTGCACGGCGACGTGGCCGGCATCGAAAGCCTGCGCCGCAACCTCTGCGACTGGCTCGACTGGATGGGCCTGATCGACGCCGGCGCGCAGGCGCGGCTGGACCGCTACATCGGCTACTACGAGCCCTACGCCACCAGTCACGACACGCTCGACGCCGACGCCGACATGCAGGAAGAAGTGCGCAACGTGGCACGTGCCGTCGCACGGGCGGTGGGCGAACTGCGCGCGGGCAAGCTGGAGTCGCCGGACCGGGGCCTGAAGCGTCCGAGGCCCAAATAGGCCGCGTGCCCCTGGGCGCCGCTGGGGCGGGTTCACCATTCTTTACGCAAGCTCACGCCGGACTAACGGTCGCGATACAGAGGTCTTCCACACTTCATCTCACCTGCTGCCCATCGGCGGCGGGCTTCTTGAAAGGAAGCACTTCTCATGATTTCTCTTCGCCAACGCATCGTCTGGGCCAGCCTGCTGGGTTCGGCAGCCCTCGCCTCTTCGGGCGCCTTCGCTCAAGCGCCGGCCGCCCCCACCGCACCCAGCGCCGCGGTGGCCCAGGCCGACACCGCCGCAGCGCCCAAGGCGCAGCACAAGCGCATGGACCCCGCACAGCGCATGGAGCGCATGAAGGAGCACCGTGCCAAGCGCCTCGCTGCCCTGAAGGAAAAGCTCAAGCTGAGCTCGGTCCAGGAAGGCGCATGGAGCGCGTACACCACCGCGACGCAGCCGCCCACCGGCCCGCGTCCGCACATGGACCGCGCCGAGTTCGCCAAGCTGACCACGCCGCAGCGCCTGGAGCGCATGCAGGCCCGCCAGGCCGAACGCAGCGCCATGTTCGCCAAGCGCGCCGACGCCACGAAGACCTTCTACGCCACGCTCTCGCCTGAGCAGCAGAAGACCTTCGACACCGAGACCGCGCACATGGGCGGCCATCGCTGGCACCGTGGCGGCCCGGACGGCCATCACGGCCAGGCGCCCGCCAAGAGCTGATCGCCGTCGACAAAAAAAAAGCCCGCAGCGTGAAAGCGCTGCGGGCTTTTTTTCGTTCTTGAAGCCGCGAGGCTGCGGCCAGGAGGAAATTACTTCGGCGTGCCGGTCTTGTCCGTCGGGTTGGTCACGACGTCCGGGCGCTCGCCCTTCTGGCCGAACTGCGGCTTGACCTTGCGGCCGGTCTGGCTGACCTCGGCCCGCGACATCTCGCCGGTCGGCTGCGGCATGGCGTTGGGCTGGTGGTTGACCGTGGTGGTCGCCTCGCCCTTGGGCACCATGCTGTTGGCGTTGTTGCGGTTCTGCACGCGGGCTTCGGCCTTCACCGATTCGCGCGACGCAGGCATCGTGTTGTCCGGCCGCTGCGGCGGATTGGCGACGCCCGCGGGCGTCATCGTGCTGGCCTGGCCGCCGACCGACGGGTCGGGCTGCGCGGGGATGGATGTGGCCTGGGCCTGGGCGATGCCCGCGGCGCCCAGCAGGGCAGCGAGAACGGTGGCGTGGAAGATGGCTTGCTTCATGGTGTTTGCTCCTTGTGGCTTGTCTGTCTCTGTATCGGTGGATGAAAACGAAGGGCCGTTGCCTCAAGCCCTGGAACCCACCGTAGGAGCCACCAGATTGGTGCGTTGTGGGGGTGTGGCAGGCGTGGCTGTAGGAGCCCGCCGCCCGCGCGCGAAGGGTTCGGAAGAAGGTGGCGCGTTCCTACAGTCGGCGCGCGCCGGGCAACGTACAACCCGGTCAACGATGTCTTCCTCTTCCACCGGCTCCGCGCCCGTCTCGCTGAAGGTCATGACCGTGAACACCCACAAGGGCTTCACGGCGCTCAACCGCAAGTTCATCCTGCCCGAGCTGCGCGACGCGGTCCGCACCGTGGGCGCGGACGTGGTGTTCCTGCAGGAAGTGCTGGGCACGCATTCGCGCCACTCGCGCAAGGTGAGCAACTGGCCCGAGGCGCCGCACTACGAATTCCTGGCCGACAGCATGTGGCCGCAGTTCGCCTACGGGCGCAACGCGGTGTATCCCAAGGGGCACCACGGCAACGCGGTGCTCTCCAAGTTTCCCATCGTGCATTTCCGCAACCACGACGTGTCGGTGAGCGGGCCCGAGAAGCGCGGCCTGCTGCATTGCGTGCTGCGCCTGCCGGCGCGGGTGGTCGACGTGCACGTGATCTGCGCGCACCTCGGCCTGGCCGAGGCGCACCGCCAGCAGCAGCTCGAGCTGCTTTGCCACATCGTGCGCGACGAAGTGCCCGCCGACGCGCCGCTGATCGTGGCCGGCGACTTCAACGACTGGCGCGGCCGCGCGCACGCCGTGCTCGAAAAAGGCGCGTCGCTGCGCGAGGTGTTCGTGCATGCCCACGGCCGCGCGGCGCGTACCTTTCCGGCGCGTTTTCCGATGCTGCCGCTGGACCGCATCTACGTGCGCAACGCAGGCGTGCATGCGCCCGTGGTGCTGCCGCGCCGGCCCTGGTCGCACCTGTCGGACCACGCCCCGCTGGTGGCGGACATCGATCTTTGAGCACTACTGCCATGAACAACAACCATTGGACCGGCGGCAACCGCGTGGAGCTGCTCGAGAACGGCGAGGAGTTCTTCCCGCGCGTGTTCGAGGCCATCCGGCAGGCGAAGCGCGAAGCCATCGTCGAGACCTTCATCCTGTTCGAGGACAAGGTCGGCCTGCAGCTGCACGCCGCCATGCGCGAGGCCGCGCTGCGCGGCGTGAAGGTCGACCTGATGATCGACGGCTTCGGTTCGCCCGACCTGTCGCGCGAGTTCATCGAGGGCCTCACGTCGGCCGGCGTGAAGGTGCGCGTGTTCGACCCCGGCCAGCGGTTTCTGGGCAAGCGGCTCAACGTGTTCCGCCGCATGCACCGCAAGATCGTGGTGATCGACGGGGAGCGCGCCTTCGTCGGCGGCATCAACTATTCGGCGGACCACCTGCTCGACTTCGGCCCCAAGGCCAAGCAGGACTACGCGGTCGAGCTGCACGGGCCGATCGTGGCCGAGATCCACCAGTTCGTGCTGCGCGCCATCGCGCTCGGCGGCAAGGGCGCGGGCTGGTTCCGCCGCCGGCTGCGGCAGGCGCCGGCTGTCGAGCACGCGGCAGCCGGCCAGGCCGACGCGATGTTCGTCACGCGCGACAACCGCCGCCACACCAACGACATCGAGCGGCAGTACCGCGCCGCCATCCGCGCGGCGCGCGAGCGCATCGTGATCGCCAACGCATACTTCTTTCCGGGCTACCGGCTCATCAAGGAGCTGCGGCGCGCGGCGCGGCGCGGCGTGGACGTGCGGCTGATACTGCAGGGCGAGCCCGACATGCCGATCGTCAAGACGGCGGCGAGCATGCTCTACCACCACCTGCTGCACGCGGGCGTGCGCATCTACGAGTACTGCGACCGCCCGCTGCACGGCAAGGTCGCGCTCATGGACGACAAGTGGAGCACCGTGGGTTCGAGCAACCTCGATCCGCTGAGCCTGTCGCTCAACCTCGAGTCGAACGTGATCGTGCGCGACCGGGCCTTCAACGGCGTGCTGTGGGAGCGGATGGACCATCTCATGCAGCACAGCTGCAAGAAGATCGACGCGGCCGACCTCGCGAGCGAATGGAGCGGCTGGCGGCTGGTGCGCAGCTTCTTCGTTTTCCACATCCTGCGCTGGTATCCGGCGCTGCTGGGCCGGCTGCCGCGCCACGTGCCGCGCCTGACGCCGGCCGAAGCCATCGAGCTGGCCAGCCGCCGCGACACCGGCACCAGCCAGCCGACCGGCGGCGCAACGCAGACGGAAGCCGCCTGAGCCGCGGCCGGATGCACGCATGAGCACGATGGCCCTGTCCCGGCAGTCCTGGTGGCCCTGGGTACGCCGTGCCGCGGCGTGGGGCTTCTTCGCGCTGATCGCGTGGCTGCTGGTGCGGCAGGCGCGCACCATCGACTGGGACGACGTGCTCGACGCGATCCGCGCGCTGCCCGCCACCACGCTGCTCGCGGCCGGC
The DNA here is from genome assembly GCF_030208835.1 of Variovorax sp. efr-133-TYG-130. Lineage (NCBI taxonomy): Bacteria > Pseudomonadati > Pseudomonadota > Betaproteobacteria > Burkholderiales > Comamonadaceae > Variovorax > Variovorax sp. efr-133-TYG-130. Next base: position 130,570 of record NZ_JARVTD010000029.1, read on the forward strand.
GCAATCGCGGCCTGCAGCTTCGTGCTCTACAGCACGTACGACCTGCTGGGGCGGCACCTCACGCGGCACCGGCTGGGCACCGGCACGGTGATGGGCGTGACCTTCATCAGCTACGCCTTCAATCTCAACCTGGGTTCGCTGGTGGGCGGCGTGGCGTTCCGCTACCGGCTCTATTCGAGGCTGGGGCTGGGCAACGAGACCATCACGCGCGTGCTGGGCTTCAGCATGCTGACCAACTGGATCGGCTACCTTCTGGTGGCGGGCGTCGCCTTCTGCTTCTGGCCGCTGTCATTGCCGCCCGGCTGGAAGATCGGCAACGACGGCCTGCGCATCCTGGGCGCGGCGCTTCTGGTGCTGGCCGCGGCCTATGTGCTGGTGTGCGCCTTTGCCAGGGGCCGCGTGTGGCGCATACGCGGCCATGCGTTCAGGACGCCGGGGCTCGCAATGGCGCTGCTGCAGCTGGCGATGTCGTGCGCCAATTGGTCGCTGATCGGTGGCGTGATCTGGTTCCTGCTGCAGGGCGCGGTCGGCTATCCGCACGTGCTGGCGGTGCTGCTGGTGGCGGCGGTGGCGGGCGTGGTCACGCACGTGCCGGCGGGGCTCGGCGTGCTCGAGGCGGTGTTCGTGGCGCTGCTGGCCCACCAGGTGCCGGAGGCCACATTGCTCGGCGCCTTGCTGGCCTATCGGGGCCTCTATTACCTGCTGCCGCTGACGGTGGCGACGCTCGGCTATCTCGCGACGGAAGTGCGCGCGCGGCGGCGGCTTCAGAAGCGGTAGGCGTAGCGCAGGCGCAGGAAGGTCTCGCCGGGGTTGGGCTTCTTGATGCCCGCGTTGGAGAAGTGCTGCACGCGCAGCGACACCTCGTGCGCGCCTTTCTCGCCGAAGCTGCGGCCGATGCCCAGCACTTCGGTGAACTGGAAAGCGGTGCTGAAGCTGCGGTCGGGCGTGCGGTAGATGCGGTCCATCAGCGTCGCGCCGACGCCGCCTTCGGCGAACCAGGGCGATCCGCCGTCGCCGAAGCGGTAGCGCAGCATGTAGATGGCGCCGATCTGCGTGTAGCTGCGGCGGCCGTCGTTGTTCAGCCCCGGCGCGCTCCACTGGCTCAGGAAAACATCCCAGTAGCGCGTGAGCGGCCCCTGCTGCACCGCCTGGCCCGGTGCCCACGGCAGCACCATGCCCACCGTGGCCGCGTCGGCATCGTCTTTCTGGCCATGCGCGGCATGGCCGAGGTCGAAGTAGATGCCGCGCGTGTTGTCGTCGAATGCATGGGCCGCCGAGCCCAGCAGCCCGAATGAAGCTGCGAACACGGCGGCCCGAAGGGGCGTGGATGCGTGCAATCTCATGATGTGGTTTTCTTGCACGGAGAGTGGGATATGACAGCCGGATGATCAATTTCCCGGCGCCTCTGCATCCGTCCAGCGCGTAATTTCCACGTCCGAAAGTAGGACTTGGTCAACAAAACGGACTTCGTCATGTTGCACTGCAGCAATTTCGGCTCGCGAGGCCTATAGTGGTTCGACTTCCTCCAAGCGTTCGCGCGCACAACCCCACCATGTCGTCGTCTCTCACAACCACTCCCGGCCTGGTCCATCCGCTCATGCAGTGGTTCGACCTGGCACTCAAGACCAACGAGATGCTGCTGTCCTCCGGCTCCGTGATCCGCATGCGCACTGAACGCATCGCCAAGGCGGGGCTCGCGCCCAGCCCGGCCGACTTGGCGGAATTCCAGCTCATGGGCCACGAAAAGCTCGCCGCCGCGAGCGAGTCGGGCATCGCGATGGCGAAGCAGTGGCACAGCAGCCACCTCTCGCTGGCCAGCCGCGTGCTGCAGCAGTGGGTGCAGAGCACCACGGCGTTCTTCTCGCTGGCCGGCAGCGTCACGCCGGCGCAGGCGGCGGTGCACGGCGACGCGCTGGTGCAGTCGGCCGCCGGCACGGTGAGCGCGGCGAGCGAGCTGTCCGACATGGCGGTGCACATCGCTCGCGAAGGCCTGGAGCCGATTCGCGCGGCCGCCACGTCGAACGCGCGGCGCCTGGCAGAGCTCGAATCCAGCCCCGACTGATCGATCGAAGCCGCTCAGGCGGCCGCGGGCACCAGCGTCAGCAGCGTGATCTCGGAGGGCGCGCCAAAGCGCTTCGGCGGGCCCCAGTAACCGGTGCCCCGGCTCACGTAGACCCACATGTCGTGCAGGCGATGCAGGCCCGCCGTGAAAGGCTGCTGCATCGGCACGAAGAGATTCCACGGAAAGAACTGGCCGCCGTGCGTGTGGCCCGACAGCTGCAGCTGGTAGCCGGCCGCGGCCGCCAGCGGCGCGCTGCGCGGCTGGTGCGCCAGCAGCACGCGCGTGTGCACCAGCGGGGGCGCATCGTGCAGCGCCAGGTGCGGGTCGCTGGCATGGGCCGCGTCGAAATGCCCGGCGGTGAAGTCGGTCACGCCCGCCAGCACCAGCGCGCTTTCGAACAGCTCTTCATCGGTCTGCGCGCCGCGCACATTGCGCGTCTGCAGCACCACATGCTCGTTGAGCAGCACCTTCAGGCCCAGGCGGCGCAACTCGTCGATCCAGGCATGCGCGCCCGCGTAGTACTCGTGGTTGCCGGTGACCACGAAGGTGCCGTGGCGCGCGCGAAGCCCGGCAAGCGGCGCGATGTGCTCGCGCAGTTCCGGCACGCTGCCGTCCACCAGGTCGCCGGTGATGGCGATGGTGTCGGCGCCCAGCCGGTTGACCGCCTCGACGATGCGCTGGATGTACCCGCTCCTGATTGTCGGCCCGACATGGATGTCGCTGAGCTGCGCGATCGTGAAGCCCTCGAGCGCCTGCGGCAGCCCGCGGATCGGCACGTCGACACGCTTCACGCTGGCCGTGCGCCGTGCATTGAGAAAACCGATCGCCGACGTGGCCGTGGCCACGGCCAGCACCGCCAGCGCGGTCCATGGGCGCAGCGTGTTCCATTGCACCTGCACGCCGCCCAATGCGCCGGCCAGCCAGGTGAGCAGCAGGCCCGCGTCGCGCACCAGCGTCAGCACGAACATGGAGGAGAACCAGCCCATGCTGATCAGCCCGATCCACTTGATCGCCTCGCCCATCGACGCGTTGCGCTCGATTCGGCGCGACAGGAAAGGCAGCGGAATCGTCACCGCCGAGACCACCAGCGCAAGCAGCGCCAGCGGCCATGCGGGCGTGAGCACGGCGAGCGCGGGCAGCAGGCGCAGCGCAATGTAGACATGGAGCAACGCGGTCAGCGCGCTCAGGGGACGGATCGGCATCGGGGCAATGGGGTCGGGCATCGCCCGGGATACACCATCTGCAAGGCGCATGCCGCGCATTCAAGACGCCCAAGGGTGCCACCACCGCTATTTTTTCTATAGCGAGAGGCGCCCGGATAGCGGGCGTTGTGGCTCACATGGAGCTTGCCAACGCGCGCCGGCGGCATGTGCTGCCGGCGCCCGTTTTCACGCCTTATTGCACCGTGCGCGTGCCGGCCAAAGCCATGTCGGTGCCCGCCGGCCAGACGAAGGTGGCCTTGGCGGAGGCACCCTGCGGCACGCGCAGCTGCTGCTTCAGCACCTGGTTGCCGAGGCGGGCCTCGACCTCGTAGTTGCCCGGGTCGAGCCGGGCCACCATGAACGGGCCGCCCGACACCACGTTGTCGAGCAGCGCCACGCCGCTGCTGTCGCGCACGGTAACGTGCACATTGGCGGCGAAATCGGCGCCCTTGTGGTCCTTGATAGCGAACTCAAAGCTGGCGGGCCAGCGCGGCAGCACAGTTTCCATCAGCTGCGCTTCGTCACTGCCGATGCCGCCGCTCATGTACTCGACGCCGTGCGTCATGTAGATCGGCGGGTTCATCGCGGCCTGCGCCGACGAGAACGCGCCGAGCAGAACGGCGCCGCAAAGCATCGCGGCCGCCACGGGCCGCATGCGCGATGAAAAGCGGGAGGTCATGGTCTGGGTCCTTTCCTGTTCGTAGTGGCGAAAAACCACAGCGCCACTGTGCGGCGCGCGACTTAGGAAAGGCTGACCGAGGACGCAACGGCCACAGCCGTGCGCCGGTTTTTCAACGGGTGGCCGAGGCGGTCTGCGCCAGCGCCTGCGGCAGCGGCGGCGCGACCGAGGCCATGTCGAAGTTCGACGGCCACACGAACGAAGCGCGCGCCGGCACGCCGGCAATCACCACCAGCGACTGCGTCAGCGTCAGCCCGCCCAGCGTCACGTTCACGTCATACGCGCCGGGATTCAGGCGCGCGAGCATGTACGGCGCCTGGGAGTCCACGGTCATCACGGCCTGGCCGGTGTACTTCTGGCGCACTTCGACGTGTGCCTTGGCGGGAAAGCCGGGTTGCTGCGCACCCTTGCCGTCGCTCACACCCAGCGCGATGGTCGCGGCCCAGCGGGGCGACACCATTTCCATGAACGCGGCTTCGTCCCGTGTGGTGCCGCCGCTCATGAATTCGATGCCCTGCGCCACCTGGATGGGTGGGTTCGAGAACGCATGGGCCGAAGTGAAGGCCCCGAGGAATGCTGCTGTGCCGCCCAAAACCAGCGCGGCCAGCGGCCGGCGGAGACGCGAAGGGTTCATTGCTGTGTGGTCCTCGATCTTGCGTGACGTGAAATCCGACGAGGATTTTGCTTAGCAAGAGTCGGGCTAGATATAGCGTTTACGAGGAACGATCCTCGGATTCAATGTGAATGCTATTGTTTTCATAGCTGGTGACGCCCGTGTGACGGACGTGCAAGCCACATTTGCTGACAGACCTCACGCAAACCCTGATGCGGCAGTTTCCACGGGCCTTGCCGCCGGAGTCCGCCAGGGTGCACGGCGCAGGTCGATGGCGGTGCATCGCGGCCGGAGATACTGCGGTCCCATGAACCCCGACGACGACTACGACCCGATGCGCGAACGCCGCGAGGCGATGACCGCGTGGGAGCAGGGCCTGCGGCCGAAGCCGGATCGCCATTGGGCGCTGTGGCTGGCGTTGGCCGTGCTGGCCGTGTACCTGTTCTATATGGGTGCGGAGTGGCTGCTGGCGCAGCAAAGGGCGCAGAAGCAATCCGCCGGGCCGACGATGGCGGTACCACCCGGCATCGCGCCGCCCCCTCAGGATGCCCGCCCCGCGCCCTCCCCGCCCGTGGCCTCCCCTGGCGCGACCGGCCCCGACACCTTCGAGGTGACCAAGTGCCTGACCCCGTCAGGCAAGGCCGCCTACTCTGACGGCCCGTGCCCCGAAGGCTCGCGCGCCACGACGGTCCGGCTGCGGCGCGACGTGAACATCGCCGACGGCATGAGCCCGGAAGCGCGCGAAGCCTCGATCCGCGACAACGCGGCCGTCGCCGCGCAACAGCACCAGTACGAAAGGCAGGTCGCGCAGAACGTGGCGAACGAAATGGGCGAATGCAGCGGCCTTGCCGAACACATCAACTGGATCGACGCGATCGGGCGGCAGCCGCAAGGCGCGTATTCGCAGGATTGGCTGCGGGACGAGCGCAAGCGCACGCGGGACCGGCAGTTCAGGCTGGGGTGTCCTCAGCAGCGGTGAGGTTCAGCCGGGCTGCGGTCTTGCCACGACGACCCCGTCCACCAGCGCTACCTCCAGGCATGCCCCGTCCGCGACCGCCCCGAACATCGCCCGCGCGACCGCGGCCACCACATGCTGCTCGACGGCGCGCTGCAAAGGCCGCGCGCCGTACTTCGGACTGAATCCCTTGTCCGCGACGAATGCCACGACCTCGGGCGAGAAGTTCAGGCGCACGCCGCGGCGCGCCACCCCTTCGCGCTGCGCGATCGCCTGCAACTCTTGCACCGCGATGGCCTCGATGGCCCTGCGCGACAGCGGCGCGAAAGGCACGACGCGGTCGATGCGGTTGAAGAATTCCGGCCGGAAGAACTGCCGGATGTCGTGCACGGCGCCGTCGCTCGGCGCCGGCTCGCCGAACCCCAGCGACGCGCCGTGGCGCACGCCCAGGTTGGTCGTCATCACGATCACGGTGCTGCGAAAGTCGGTCATGCGTCCGCGGCTGTCGCGCAGGCGGCCTTCGTCGAGCACCGTCAGCAGCAGGTCGAACACCGAGGCATCGGCTTTCTCGATCTCGTCGAGCAGCACGACCGAGAACGGCTGCCGCCGCACGTGCTCCACCAGCTTCCCCGGCCGCTTGCCGGAGCCGATCAGGCGCGCGATCTGGAAGGCGTGCTGGAACTCGCTCATGTCGATGCGGAACAGCGGATCGGCGCCGCCGCCGGCACCGAAGAAGTAGCGCGCCAGCGCCTTGGCGGCCGCGGTCTTGCCGACGCCTGTGGGCCCGGCGAACAGCAAGGTCGCGATCGGCTTGGCGGGGTCGTTCAGCCCGGCCTTGAAGAGGTAGACCACGTCTTTCAGGTGGCCGATGGCCGCGTCCTGGCCGAACAGCTTCTGTGCGAAGAAGCCGTGCACCTGCGTGTCGTCCAGCGGCTGGTCGTCGCGCAGGAAGCTCTCGGGCAGGCCGGTGCTCTTTGCGAAGTGCGCGATGGCGGCGGTCTCGGTCACGACGCCCGTTTGCCCGGCGATGGCTTCGCGCACGCAATCGCCGAAGAAGCGAACCGCCTTGCCCGGAAAGCTGTCGTAGCGTACATAGCGGCCGAGCAGCCGGTAGCCGGTGTCCAGCGCCGGCCGCTCGATCTCGATCGACAGCGTGTTCCTGGCATGGCCGGCAAAGAGGTCGAGCACGCGGCGCGCGCGCACGCTGTCCATCTCGGGCAGGCGCAGGGTTTCGAAGCAGTCGATGAATCCGGGCAGCCGCTGGCGCGCAATTTCGAGCTCGCTGGGATTGGCTTCGCCGACCAGCCGCAGCGCGCCCCGGCGCAGCGCCGGCAGCAGGTAGGCGGCCATCGATTCCTCGGGGCTCTCGCCGCCGACCTGCAGCAGGTTCACGAAGTCGGTGATCCACAGCAGGCCGTTCGACATGTCCAGCCACTCCACCGTCTGGTCGCACAGCGCCTGCCATTCGCCCAGGTACTTCGCGCGGCCGACGAGCCGCTCGGCATGGCTGCGCCAGAAGGTCGGCGGCGCGTCGCGCGCGACCGTGAGGCGGTGCGCCTTGCGGATCGCCTCGAGGATCACCACGCTCTTGCCGACGCCGGGCTCGCCGACCAGCAGCAGGTTGCCGCCGCGCGCGAGCCGCTCCGCGATTTCGTCGCTCAGGGCACCCTGCTCCCAGGCCACCTCGGGAAACACATGCAGGCCGCGGCGCGCGCCGGTCTCGGGCAGGCGATCGGCCACGGCATCGAGTTGCGCGTAAGCCTCGCGCAGGTGGCGCGGCACATGCTGCCTGTTCGTGGTCTTGTCGTCGCGCCGCACGTCGATCTGGTCGAGCCATGGCGCAGCGGGCATCAGGAAGCGCTGCGCCGCCTCGGGCGAGAGTCCGTCGAGGCATTCGCGGGTGTAGTGCTCGATCAGCACCGGCAGCTGCGCGTCGTCGTAGTAATAGAAGCTCTGGTCGAGCCAGGGCAGGTAGCACTTGGCGTAGCCGTCTTCCTCGTTCTCGCCGAACACGGCCGCCACGTGGAAGTCCGTTGCACGGGGCACCGGGAAGCTGCCCTTGTCGGTGCGGTGCGCGAGGTTGACCGGCACATGCACCAGCTTGAGCCGCGCGTTGTCGATGTCCGGCTCGGGCACGTAGCCATCGCGCTCGCGTTCGCGCTGCAGGGTCTCGGCCAGCGCGGCCTTCACGCGGCGGGCGTTGCGCTCGATCACCTGGAAGTCGGTGCCGAGCAGGATGCCGCAGACGGACGTGTCGTCGAGCTGCCAGCACACCAGGGGGTACGAAAGCGTGGCCATGCGGGTGCGGGTCTTTTTCTCTCAGTCCTGCGCCGCGGACGTGCGGGCCGCGGCACGGCCGTCCCACATCAGCAGGCGCCAGTCTTCTTCGGTGAGCGGGCCGCTGAACTTGCGCACGCGGCCGGAGCGCAGGTCGGTCAGGCGCCGGTGGTCGCCGGGGCGGGCGGGCTCGAGGCGGATGCGCACGATCTCGGTGGGCAGCGGTGCCGGCGCCGCATCGGGCGCGGCCTGCTCTACGGACAGCAGCCGCACCGCCAGCGGCAACGGCCGGTCGTCGCCGACGTACCAGAGGTGAATGCCACATTCCCCGCCGAACGCGTCGCGCAGGCCGATGCCTTCGAAGCAGCGCACGCCGGCGCGCGGCGACGGCAGTTCGTGCAGGTCGAGCTGCGCGATCAGCGTTGCGTAGTCGGCCCATGCCGTTTCCACCGCGGTCTCTCCGGCACCGGTCTGCAGCGGCATGATTTCCACCGCTACTGGCTCGATGCCATGCCGGCCAAGGCTGTCGGCGCGGCTGGCCAGCTGGTCGATCTCAAGCTGCCAGCGCACGAGTTCGGTGTCCATGCCCCGCACCGGCGACGCGCCGGCAAACAGCTGCTCGAAGAAGTCCCGCATGTCCTGCTGCGCCATCAACTCGTCGAACGCCTGTTGGTGGCCCGTCTGGCGCCATTCGCGTGGCCGCGGCAGGCTCTGCTTGACCGCGCGTCCCGGTGTGACACGGCGCTCCGAAAGATCCCAGCTGCGGCGTGCCAGCACCTCGCGCAGCGGGTCCAGCCGCACTTGCAGCGCGCGCAGCGCCAGTGCTTCGGGCTCTGCCGGCGCCGCGTCGAGCTGCGCGCGCAGGCGTTCATGCAGCGCGTCGGCGACGGCGGCCAGCGCCTGGTAACCGGCGGCCGAGTCGGCGTCTTCCGGCAGCGGTACTGTGCGCCGCGTGGCGTAGTCGAGCACGGTGGCGCGGGTCGTCAGGCCGCCCTCGCCGAAGGCCACGTCCAGCAGCATCGGCTGGCCGCTGTGCGAAGCCGCCAGGCGCTGCGCGATGGGCTGCGTCAGCGCACGCTCTATGCCGCGCTTCAGTGCCCGCGCGCCGAGCGTCTCGTCGTGACCGAGCCGCGCCAGGTGGTCCAGCGCCTGTGCCGACACATTCAGGAAGGTCAACCTGCGCACGAAGCCGTCGCGCGCCAGCACGCGCTCCAGCTGCAGCCGGGCGATGGCGGCAATGTCGTCCGCACCCAGCGGCGTGAAGCCGACGACCTGGTCGATGCGGTTGAGGAATTCGGGCCGGAAGAAGCGCTCGACCGCCTCGCGGTAGGTATGTGCCACGTCGGCCTGCTGCCGCACGAAGCCGGTGTGGCGGCTCGCCGCACCAGCGCCGAGGTTCGAGGTGAGCACGACCACGCATTGGGAGAAGTCGGTGGTGCGGCCCAGCGCATCGGTCAGCCGGCCTTCGCCGAGCACCTGCAGCAGCAGGTCGTGCACGGAGGGATGGGCTTTCTCGATTTCGTCGAGCAGCAGCACGCAGGCGCGGCGCTGGCGCACGGCGGCGGTGAGCTGGCCGTCGGGGCGGTAGGCGTCGCCGATAAGGCGGCCTGTCGCGTCGCCGTCGACGTATTCGTTCATGTCGAAGCGCACCAGGCCGCCTTCGTCCTCGAACAGGAAGTCGGCGAGCAGCTTCGCCGCCTCGCTCTTGCCGACGCCGGTCGGTCCGATGAAGAGCAGCGAGGACAGCGGCTTGCCCGGCGCCGCGAGGCCGGACTTGATCAGCGCGACCACATCGACCAGTTGTGCGCGCGCCTCGGGCTGGCCGATCAGCCGTGCCGCGAAATGCGCCGCGGCTTCCGCCGGTGCCAGGCCGATCTGGCGGGAGAACAGCTTTTCGCGGAAGTGGTACGCCGCGGTGTAGGCGGCCAGCACCTCGGCGCGGCCGACTTCTGCGCGCGCGTGGCGCACGGCCAGCCGTTCGAGCACGCGGATCGCGGAGCCCGGCAGCACCTCGTCGGCGGCGAAGCGACGCTCCATCTTCAGCAGCTCGGCCACCGCGCCGGCAGCGATGCGGCACTCGTGCTGGCGCTCCAGCTCGGCGCGGCGCCAGCCGACGATGCGTATGGCCGTCTCGCGTGATGGGGGCTCGACGCGGATCACGCGGAACAGGTCGGCGAAACGGCGGTCGCGCTGCTGCACTTTCTGCCAGGCCTCGGGCGTGGCTTCGCCGATCATGGTGAAGGCGCGTTTCTCGAGCAGCGGGCGCAGCACGTCGGCCAGCGTCAATGTGTTCTGCGAACTCTTGCCGATCGCCAGCAGCGCGACGAGGTTGTCGCAGTACAGATGGTCGGGCTTGGCAATGCGGAAATCGTCGCGCATGCGGAACTGCAGGTGCTGCAGCAGCACGGCCATGCGGCGTTGCCATTGGCCGATCACGCTCATGCCGGAGATCACGCGCATCGGGTCGAGATGCCAGATCTTCTGCAGCTTCGCGCGGTCGCGGCCCGTCTCGGAGGCCATGAATTGCCGCAGCGCACCGTGCACCAGCGCCGTCTTGCCGGCACCGCGCGGACCCACGAGCACGATGGCTCCGGCACCGCCGTCGGGCCGGTAGATCGCGCGGCCCAGTTCCTCGATCGCGTCGTCGCGCAGGATCGCCTGGGTCAGTTCGTCCGGGTAGAGATCGTTCAGGTCGACGGCGGCGCGCGCCATTTCGGTCGGCCCGTCGCCGATGCCGTCGTCGCGCAGCGCGGCGCGCAGGTCGTGCTCGCTCTCGAACGGAAAACGCCCCTGCGCCAGGTGCATCGAGATTTCGAGCTCGCCGAGTTCGTCATTGGGCGCGGCGAGGTAGCGCTGCGGGTCGAAGGCGTCGCCCCGCTCCTTGCGCTGCTCGCGGAACCAGGCCTGGATGCTGGCCACCAGCCGCTCGGTGCGCTGGGCTTTGTCGAGGTGCGATTCGCCGAGGTCGGCCACGGTACCGTCGAGCTGCGGCAGGCAGGCGTAGCGGCGCCCGCCGACTGTGAAGTGGGCCGCGGCGAACGCGCCCTCGACCCAGCGGCGCCCGCTGTCGAAACCCAGCGGCACGAGCTCGAAGCGCAGCTCAGGCGAGAAGCCGAGCCACAGGCGCTCATCGAGCGTGGCGCGTGTGCTGCGCGTGCCGCGGAAGTGATGCACCACGGCCTGGCGCAGCTTGTTCAGCGCTGTTTCGTAGCGCATGGCCGTCGCGTCGATTTCCGGCAGGAACAGGCAGCGCAGCCGGTAACCCGCTTCCTTGCGATGCGTGACGAAAACCGGAATGCGCAGGCTGCCGCGTCCGCTCATCAGTCGTCGTCCCCGAGCAGCATGCGGTCCATCAGCACGTCGAACTGGGCGTCGAGCGCGTGCTTCCAGGCGGGCGCGTCCGGGAACGAGGTTTTCCAGTCGGTCTGCTGCGACGCCAGCACGCCTTCCCTTAGAACCCGATGCACGGGCCGGCTGTCGAAGAAATGCTGGCGGTGCACGTTGTGGGGCGTCTCGAAGCCCGAGAGCGTGCCGCTGCGCACCGAGACCCAGGCGTCGGACTTGTTGCGATCGGCGACCCAGATGCGCCAGACGCCGCTTTCCTGGCGGAAGTAGTCGAACACCGCAGGGCCCTTGAGCTCGATCTCGAAGCCCACGATCAAGCTCTTGCGGCCCGAAGCCTGCGGCCAGGGAAATTTCAGGTACGGACTGGGCGGTGCCTCTTCATCGGTTTTTTCCTCGCGCTTTTCATCGCGTGCCTCGGTGTCGGCGGGCGGCGCGGGCTTGCGGGGCTCGTCGCCGAGCCGCACTACCTGTGAGCGGAATTCGAAGCCGGCGAGCGCCGCGAGCTCGCACCACGCGTCATGCAGCATGGTGGCCAAGGCTGGCGCGGCGTAGAGGCCCACGGTGCAGACGCCGCTGTCGGGCCGCACTGCATGGAAAGCCTGCTGCTTGAACGCGGTGAAGCGGGCGCGCCATGCGGCGATGTTGGGTGGCGCGTCGGATTCGCCGACCAGCGCGAGCAGGGCTTGCCCCTCGAGTGCCGTGATCTCGGTGAACAATCCCTGCGCCGTCTGCTGCACGGCGCTCAGCGTGCGGGCGCGGCTGGCGGACGGCGTGCCGTCCCAATGCGGCAGGTGCGGTGCGCGCTTGCGCTTCTTTTCGTAGCGGCGCCGTTCGTCGTCGAGGCGGAACACCTGGTTCACCAGGTTCACGAAGAGCGGGCCTTCGGTCACGCGTTGCCAATGGCGGCGCGCGTCGGCCAATGCCTCCGCGGTCAGCAGCGGCGCGTTGTCGATCGGGCGCTGCAGCGGGTCGACGCGCACGCCGAGCGGCTGGCCGGCGTCGCCCGCGCCGATCCGCACGGCCAGCGGCGTGACGTAGGCATGCGGCGACAGCGCATGCGCGAGCGGCATCAGCAGTTGCCGGCGCAGCACGCGCTGCACGTCGCGGGCGCCATAGCGCTCGTCACCGGGCAGTGCGGCGAGACGGTCGGCGACGCCGTCGTCCAGCGTCATTTCGGCACTGCGTTCGAGCAGGCCTTCCCGCTTGCGCAGCAGTGTCATCTCGCGTCCGAAGATCGGCGCGCGCTCGGCGGCCGACAACGCGGCGAAGGGCACGATGTGGTCGATGCGATTGAACAGCTCCGGGCGCAAGGCCTGCTGCACCGCCTGCTCGAAGTGGGTACGCGGATCGCCTCGCACCGCGCCCAGGCCCATCGGCGTGCGCTGCATCGCCTCGGCGCCCAGGTTCGACGTCATCACCACGAAGCTGCCGCAGAAGTTGGCGGTGAGGCCGTCGCCGCCGGTCAGGCGGCCTTCTCCGAGCACCTGCAGCAGCAGGTCGAAGAAACTGGGGTGGGCCTTTTCGAGTTCGTCGAACAGCACCACGGAGAACGGCTGGCGCCGCACCGCGCCGATCAGCACGCCCTCGTCGCCACCGAGATCGCCGAGCAGGCGCAGCACGGCGGCGGGGTCGGCGTATTCGCTCATGTCGATGCGGATCATGCGGCGCGGGTCGCCGAACATGAACTCGGCCAGTGCCTTGGCCGTCTCCGTCTTGCCCACGCCGGTCGGGCCGATCAGCAGCATCGACGCGATAGGCTTGCCACCGCGCGCGAGCCCGGCCTTGGTGGCCACCAGCAGGTTCGTCACGACCGACAGCGCCTCGGGCTGGCCGAACAGGCGGCTGCGGAAAAAGCCGTCGACTTCGTCGAGCGAGAGCGGCAACCGCGCGTCTAGCATGCGGCGCGGCATGCCGGTCTCGGCGCAGAACGCGGCGAGCGCGTCGTCGCGCCCGATCGCCGCGCCCTGCTGGCCTCGCACGTGCAGGATCAGCTCCTCGAAGAAGCGGATGCCCTTGCCCGGAAAGCCCGAGTACGGCGAGAAGCGGCGCTGCAGCGCGATCAGCTCGGACACCGCATCGGGCGACACCGCGACACGGTGTTCCGCCGCGAGCGCCGCCACCGCGGCAAGCATCGTGCGCTCCTGCTCGGCCTCGGGCAGTTCGGGCAGTCGTACTGTCTGGAACAGTGCCGAGAAGCCCGGGCTGCGCAGGTCGATCTGCGAGAGCTCGGCGGGCGTGGCTTCGGCCAGCAGCATCAGTTGGCCGCGCGCCAGTGGCTCGCGCAAGGCATCGCCCAGGCTGACGCTGTTGCCCTGGTACTGGCCGACCTCGAACAGCTCGGCCAGATGGCCGACGTACAGCACCACCTCGCGCGCGGCCAGTTCGCGGCACAGCGTGGTCAGCGCCTGCTGCCAGCTGCCGTCGCGCGTCAGGCCCTGGATGAGCCTCGCCGCGCTGGTTTCCCACGGAGAGCCGCCGGCACGGTCGCGGCGTTCGCGTGCGTACTGATGGATCAACGCCGTCTTGCCGCTGCTTTCCGCGCCGACGATCAGCACGCTGCGCGCGAACCGGCCCTCCGACGCGCGCTTCAGCGCTGTCAGCGGCTCAGCCAGCCCGATGGCGGGGCGCGAGCCGACGCTCATCTTGTCGGCCACAGTGGGAAGCAGCGGCTTGGCGCGATCGTCCTTCAGCTTGCGCAAGGCTTCGGCGCTGTGGAACACGACGTCGAGCGGCAACTGCGTCAGCTCGACCTGTTCGAACCATTGAGCGGCCACCTGGCGGCGTACGTCGGTCTGCCGGCCGGTGCGGCGGTGTTCGAGCACGATGGCCTCGCTCACGGCTGCGCGCAGACGCTCCGCCTCGGCGAGCGCGACGATGCCCAGCGCGGGGACGTAGCCGATGCAGGGCGTGTTCGCCGGGCCGCTGGAGAGAAACGCGACATGGCGACAGCGGCGTGGAGGATGCAGCAGCGGGTCGCTGCCTCCCGGCAGGTCGACGTCGAACTCGTGCCGCTCGAATGCCGGCGGATCGCTGATCTGCACGGCCTCGAGGTAGCGGCCCTTGTCGATCAGGTGCGACTGCACTGCCTGCGTCATGCGCCGCGCCATCGAATGCGCGTTGCTGCCGAGCCACGCCATTTCGGGAAAGGCCAGCGACGTGACGACGGTTTCTCCGGCCACGGTAGTCAGTTCGAAGAAAGCGAGGCTGGAGGGAATGGGAGGAGTCCTGTGGGCGCGAACGAAATTGGCGCAGATTCTGCCTCAAGGTCTTGACGCATCCGCCAAGCAAAACGCCCGGCAAAGGGCCGGGCGTTCTGGGGTGCGGGGAAGCCTGGACGGCTTACACGTCGATATTCGCCGCCCGCAGCGCGTTCTGCTCGATGAACTCCCGGCGTGGCTCCACTTCGTCGCCCATCAGCATCGTGAACACGCGGTCGGCTTCGATCGCGTCGTCGATCTGCACGCGCAGCAGGCGGCGCACGGCGGGGTCCATGGTGGTTTCCCACAGCTGCTCGGGGTTCATCTCGCCCAGGCCCTTGTAGCGCTGGCGCGAGGTGGCGCGTTCGGCTTCGCTGATCAGCCACTTCATGGCCTGGCGGAAGTCGTCGACCTTTTCTTCCTTGGCGCGCTCGCCCTCGCCGCGCTTCACCAGCGCGCCTTCGGGGCTCAGGAGGCCGCGGAAGGTGTTGGCGGCTTCGGCCAGCGCGGCGTAGTCGGCGCCGTGCACGAAGTCCTGCGTGATCACGCTGCTCTTGATGTTGCCGTGATGGCGGCGGCTGATGCGCAGCAGCGGCTTGTCGGTGCGGGCGTCGAACTCGTTGCTCACCTCGGCCGGCACGCCGGTCGTGTTGAGTTCGCGCAGCTTGGCCTGCAGCGCCACGGCCGAAGCCTCGGCGGCGGGCGTGGTGTCGAGGTCGAGCGCCACGCCGTCGGCGATGGCGCGCAGCGCCTCGGCGTCCATGAAGTTGCGCAGGCGTGCGATGACGGCCTCGGCCACCTGGTGCTTGCGCGCCAGTTCGCCCAGGGTGTCGCCGCTGAGCGTGGTCGAGCTGGCACCGCCGGTCTCGATGCGCGCGTCTTTCAGCGCCACCTTGAGCAGGAAGGCGTCGAGCGCGGGGCCGTCCTTCAGGTACTGCTCTTCCTTGCCGACCTTGACCTTGTACAGCGGCGGCTGCGCAATGTAGATGTGGCCGCGCTCCACCAGTTCGGGCATCTGGCGGTAGAAGAAGGTGAGCAGCAGCGTGCGGATGTGGGCGCCGTCGACGTCGGCGTCGGTCATGATGATGATGCGGTGGTAGCGCAGCTTGGCGACGTTGAAGTCGTCCGCGCCGCCGCCCGCCGTGGTCGCGCCGGCGCGGCCGATGCCGGTGCCCAGCGCGGTGATCATCGTGAGAATTTCGTTGCTGGTGAGCAGCTTCTCGTAGCGTGCCTTCTCGACGTTCAGGATCTTGCCGCGCAGCGGCAGGATGGCCTGGAACTTCCGGTCGCGGCCCTGCTTGGCGGAGCCGCCGGCGGAGTCACCCTCCACCAGGTAGACCTCGCACAGCGCCGGATCCTTTTCCTGGCAGTCGGCCAGCTTGCCGGGCAGGCCCATGCCGTCGAGCACGCCCTTGCGGCGCGTCATTTCGCGGGCCTTGCGGGCGGCTTCGCGGGCACGCGCGGCCTCGACGATCTTGCCGCAGATGATCTTGGCGTCGTTCGGGCGTTCCTGCAGGTAGTCGGTCAGCAGCTTGCCGACGATGTCTTCCACCGGCGCGCGCACTTCGCTGGACACCAGCTTGTCCTTGGTCTGGCTCGAGAACTTGGGCTCGGGCACCTTCACGCTCAGCACGCAGCACAGGCCTTCGCGCATGTCGTCGCCGGTGACTTCGACCTTCGCCTTCTTGGCGAACTCGTTCTCTTCGATGTACTTGTTGATGACGCGGGTCATCGCGGCGCGCAGGCCCGTGAGATGGGTGCCGCCGTCACGCTGCGGGATGTTGTTGGTGAAGCAGAGAACCTGCTCGTTGTAGCCGCTGTTCCACTGCATCGCCACTTCGACGCCGATGTGCGTGCCGGGAATGCCGCCGTAGGTGTCGGCCGGGCGCTCGCCTTCGGCGTAGAACGAGTTCGGGTGCAGGACGGTCTTGCCCTTGTTGATGAACTCCACGAAGCCGCGCACGCCGCCGGCACCGGAGAAGTCGTCTTCCTTGCCGGTGCGCTCGTCCTTCAGGCGGATGCGCACGCCGTTGTTCAGGAAGCTCAGCTCGCGCAGGCGCTTGGAGAGGATTTCATAGTGGAAATCGTTGTTCTCCTTGAAGATCTGCGTGTCGGGCAGGAAGTGCACCTCGGTGCCGCGCTTGTCGGTGTCGCCGATGATCTTCATGGGCGAGACTTCGACGCCGTTCACCGTCTCGAGCAGGCGGTTCTGCACGAAGCCGCGGCTGAATTCGAGCTCGTGGATCTTGCCTTCGCGGCGCACCACCAGCCGCAGCATCACGCTGAGCGCGTTCACGCAGCTCACCCCCACGCCGTGCAGGCCGCCCGACACCTTGTAGCTGTTCTGGTTGAACTTGCCGCCGGCGTGCAGCTCGGTCAGCGCGATTTCTGCGGCCGAGCGCTTGGGCTCGTGCTTGTCGTCCATCTTCACGCCGGTCGGGATGCCGCGGCCGTTGTCGGTGACGGAGATCGAGTTGTCGGAGTGGATGGTCACGACGATGTCGTCGCAATGGCCCGCCAGCGCCTCGTCGATGGAGTTGTCCACCACTTCGAACACCAGGTGGTGCAGGCCGGTGCCGTCGGAGGTGTCGCCGATGTACATGCCGGGGCGCTTGCGCACGGCCTCGAGCCCTTCGAGGATCGTGATCGAGCCTTCGCCGTAGCTGGTGTCGGCTGGGATGTCCTCCGGCGGCACGACCTGGACTTCAGGGGTGTAGACGGGCTCGGTGTGCGGCACTTCGGGCTTGTTTTCTTCAGCACTCATTCGGATATTCCTCTGTCTCTCACGGCATTCACGTGATTTTTCGGGCTCTCAAAAGCTCAATTCGCCGCCTCTTGAAAGCGCAAACCCGCGGGGGGCCGCGGGCTGTGTGCGCAAGGCGCTTCGGTGTCTGTCTGCTAGATACGCATCGGCATCACGACGTACTTGAAGGATGCGTTCTCGGGGATGGTCAGCAAGGCCGAACTGTTGGAGTCGGCAAGGTCCAGCTTGACCATGTCCTGGTCCATGTTCGACAGCGCGTCGATCAGGTAGGTCACGTTGAAGCCGATCTCGATGGTGTCGCCACCGTAGTCGATGTCGAGTTCGTCCTGGGCTTCTTCCTGCTCGGCATTGTTCGATGCGATGCGCAGCGTGCCGGGCTCGATGTTCAGGCGCACGCCCTTGAACTTCTCGCTGGTCAGGATGGCGGTGCGCTGCAGGCTGGCCAGGAGCGGCGCGCGGCCCAGGGTGACGGTGTTCTTGTGGTTCTTGGGAATCACGCGGTTGTAGTCGGGGAACTTGCCCTCGACCAGCTTGGTGACGAACTCCATGCCGCCGAAGCTGAACTTGGCCTGGTTGTTCGCGAACTGCATCTCGATGGCGCCTTCGGCGTCGGACAGCAGGCGCTGCATTTCCAGCACGGTCTTGCGCGGAAGAATGACTTCCTGGCGCGGCACTTCGACGTCGAGCGTGGCCGACGAGAACGCCAGGCGGTGGCCGTCGGTGGCCACCAGGCTCAGCTGCTTGCCTTCGGCGACGAACAGGATGCCGTTCAGGTAGTAGCGGATGTCGTGCACGGCCATCGCGAACGAGACCTGCGAGAGCAGGTCCTTCAGCGTCTTCTGCGGCACGCTGAACACGGGGCCGAAATTGGCGGCTTCCTGCACCAGCGGGAAGTCTTCGGCCGGCAAGGATTGCAGCGTGAAACGGCTCTTGCCGCCCTTGAGCACCAGCTTGCTCGCGCTCGATTCGAGGCTCACGGTCTGGTCGGCCGGCATGGTGCGCAGGATGTCGATCAGCTTGCGCGCGCCGATGGTGGTGGTGAAGTTGCCTTCGTCGCCGCCGAGCTCGGCGGTGGTGCGGATCTGGATTTCGAGGTCGCTGGTGGTCAGCTGCAGCTGGCCGCCGGTCTTGCGGATCAGCACGTTCGCCAGGATCGGCAAGGTGTGACGCCGTTCGACGATGCCCGCCACCGACTGCAGCGCGGCGAGGACTTTGTCTTGGTTTGCCTTCAAAACGATCATGTCTTCTTCCTCTTCTCTATCTCTTTGAATCAGCTTGTAAGACGCCATTCTCCGCTGTCGCGATGGGCATCCTGGGTGACATCCGGCTTCAGCCCTTGAGCGTCTGCTCGAGCACGTGGAGCTGCTGGTTGAGTTCGGTGAGCTGCTGGCGCTCGCCCGAAATCTTGCGCACCGCGTGCAGCACCGTCGTGTGATCGCGCCCGCCGAACAGCTCGCCGATTTCCGGCAGGCTCTTCTGCGTGAGCTCCTTGGCCAGGTACATCGCGATCTGCCGTGGCCGCGCGATGCTGGCCGGGCGCTTCTTGCTGTACATGTCGGCGACCTTGATCTTGTAGTAGTCGGCCACCGTCTTCTGGATATTCTCGACGGAGATCTGCCGATTCTGGATCGACAGCAAGTCACGCAGCGCCTCGCGCGCCAGGGCGATCGAGATCTCCTTCTGGTTGAAGCGCGAATAGGCCAGGATCTTGCGCAGCGCGCCTTCGAGCTCGCGCACGTTGGAGCGCACGTTCTTGGCGACGAAGAAGGCCACTTCTTCCGGCATTTCGGCCGATTCGGCGCGCGCCTTGTTGATCAGGATGGCCACGCGCATTTCGAGCTCGGGCGGCTCGATGGCCACCGTGAGACCGGAGTCGAAGCGCGAAACCAGGCGCTCGTGGATGTCGGCCAGCCCCTTCGGATAGGTGTCGCTGGTCATCACGATGTGCGACTTCTTGGCGAGCAGGGCCTCGAACGCGTTGAAGAATTCTTCCTGCGTGCGGTCCTTGTTGGCGAAGAACTGCACATCGTCGATCAGCAGCAGGTCGAGCGAGTGGTAGCGCTCCTTGAACTCATCGAAAGTCTTGCGCTGATAGGCTTTGACCACATCCGAGACGAATTGCTCGGCGTGGATGTAGAGAACTTTGGAATCCGGCCGGTCTGCCAGCAGCCGGTTACCCACAGCGTGCATCAGGTGGGTCTTGCCCAGGCCGACGCCGCCATAGATGAAGAGCGGGTTGTAGAGATGGCCGGGCATGCCCGCCACGTGCATGGCCGCGGCGCGCGCCATGCGGTTGGCCGTGCCTTCGACGAGGGTGTCGAAGGTGAGGCCCGAATTGAGGCGGTTCTTGAAGCCGGCGGCGGCGGGCTCCTCGCCCGGGCCGGCCACGTCGCGCGGCACGTCGGTTTCGGTCATGACCGCCACGGGCGCAGAGCGCACGGGCGTTTCTCTGGGAGCAAGCGCTAACTCGATGGCAACTGGCTGGCCGTACATCTTCTCGGCCATGGCCGCGATCTTGCCGGCGTACTGGGCCCGGATCCAGTCCAGCTTGAACCGGTTGGCGACGAACACGGTCATGCGCGACAGGTCGTCGGCAACCTGTGCCGTCAGGGGCTTGATCCAGGTGTTGAACTGCTGCTCGGACAGCTCCTGCGCGAGCTGGTCGACGCAGGCCTGCCAGAGGCTTTCGCCGATGCCGTCAGTCGACATGGGCGGGGGAAAAAGTGATGGAACCCTCGGGCATTTCTTGGTATAGGTATTGTGGATATTCTCTGCTGGAAGGCGCCTGGCATTCTAACTTGTCAAAACCTTATCCACACGCTGACCCGGATGCCGAAAGGCCCGCAAATCCAGTCGAAGATTGTTCGGGCGGCCAATGTTTGCGATAATTGCGGGTTTCCCTGAAAACCTCTTTGCGTTCTTCACCGGCGCCAGGAGTAGGAGTTCAGGGGTATCCCTGGGTCATCCCAATACGCTCCCCCGGCGCCCCGCTGGCTTCTCGTGCTTTTTCAGGCAGAGAGTCCGCGCGAACAGGGAATTAGGAAATCATCATGAAACGCACTTATCAAGCTTCCAAAGTCCGCCGCGCCCGTACCCACGGCTTCCTGGTCCGCATGAAGACCCGCGGCGGCCGTGCCGTCATCAACGCACGCCGCGCCAAGGGCCGCAAGCGCCTGGCCGTCTGACGGCAGCACACCTGCCGTTGCCAGCAGCCGACACGTCAGCGCCAGCTCTCGCGGCCGGTGCGTCCGGCCAGACCGGTAACGACGTGCGCGGCCAGGCTTCCATGCAGCGGCTCAAGACCCGCGCGCAATTCCAGGCCGTCCTCGCAGGTGCCACCGTGGCGCGCACTGCTCATTTCGCATTGCATCGCTGTGCGCTCGATTCCGCATCGGGCGTACAGCCGTTGTTCGCGTCCGACGACGTCTGGCTGGGCGCCATGGTGCCCAAGCGCTGGGCGCGCCGCGCGGTCACGCGCAACGCCATCAAGCGCCAGATCTACGCCGTGAGCACCGCTCAGGGCGTTGCCTTGCCACGTGCCGCGCACGTGGTGCGTCTGCGCGCGGGCTTCGACCGCAAGGAATTCGTGAGCGCCACTTCGGACAAGCTCAAGGCCGCCGTTCGCGCCGAGCTCCAGCAGCTGCTGGCGCGCGCCGCGCGCGCGCCTTCGCCTTCCTCGCCAGCCCCATCCTCATCATGAAACGCCTGCTGATCGGCTTCGTGAAGGCCTACCGACTGCTGCTGAGCCCCTGGCTCGGCCAGTCGTGCCGCTTCACGCCGACCTGCTCGGTGTATTCGATCGAGGCGCTCGAGGTGCACGGCGCGCTCAAGGGCAGCTACCTGACTCTGCACCGCATCGCGCGATGCCAGCCCTGGTGCCAGGGCGGGCACGATCCGGTTCCACCGAAATCACAGCGTCGCACTGACAAGTCAGGATCGCTGTTTTCGTCTCTTCTCTCCTCCGACAAGAAGTCTTCGTCATGAACGATATCCGCCGCACGATACTGTGGGTGATTTTTGGGTTCTCGCTGGTGCTGCTGTGGGACCAATGGCAGGTCTTCAACGGCAACAAGCCGACCTTCCTGCCGTCCAGCAAGCCGGCCGCCACCGCCCCGGCCGCCGGCACGACGCCCGCCGCCACCAATGGCGTGCCCTCCGCGTCCGCCGCCCCTGGCAGCGCAGGTGCCGTGCCGACGTCGGCCACGCCGGCCGCGCCGCGCGAGAAGGTCAACGTCACCACCGACCTGTTCAAGGCCACGATCGACAGCGAAGGCGCCACGGTCAACTACCTCGAGCTGCTGAAGTACGACGAGGCCGACCGCACCAAGCACGTCGTGCTGTTCGAAGACGGCTCGCCCGCCACGCGCTACGTCGCGCAGACCGGCCTGGTGAACCCGGTGGCCGGCGACGCCTTCCCCAACCACCTGACGCAGATGACGCCGAAGGCCGGCCCGCGCGAGATGGCCGACGGCCAGAACACGCTCGAGGTCAGCTTCGAAAGCGCCCCCGTCGGCGGCCTGAAGTACGTCAAGACCTACGTGTTCCACCGCGGCGACTACGCCATCGGCGTGCGCCACGAAGTGGTCAACGTGAGCGACCAGCCGCGCGATGCACTGCTCTACATGCAGCTGCTGCGCCACGGCACCGTGGCCGCCGGCACCATGTTCGGCACCAACACCTTCACCGGTCCGGCCGCGTACACCAACGAGAAGAAGTTCCACAAGCTCGACTTCAAGGACATCGCCAAGGGCAAGATCGAACCGCCGCCGCCGGCCAACGACGGCTGGATCGCGATGGTGCAGCACTACTTCGCTTCGGCCTGGCTGCTCAAGGGCGACCCGGCCAGCGAACAACTGCGCCGCGAATTCCGCGTGAGGGACCTGGGCGACAACCTGTTCACCGTGTCGATGGTGGCCACGCTGCCGAAGATCGCCCCGGGCGCCACGCAGGTCGTGAACAGCGTGCTGTTCGCCGGCCCCGAAGAAGAAAAGAAGCTCGAAAGCATCGCTCCCGGCCTGGACCTGGTGAAGGACTACGGCATCTTCGCGATCATCTCGAAGCCGCTGTACTGGCTGCTCACCCAGCTGCACGGCATCCTGGGCAACTGGGGCTGGTCGATCGTGGCGCTGGTGGTGCTGCTGAAGGCGGCCTTCTACTGGCTCAACGCCAAGGCGTACGCCAGCATGGCCAAGATGAAGGCCATCAACCCCAAGATCATGGAAATGCGCGAGCGGCTGAAGGACAAGCCGCAAGAGATGCAGCAGGAGATGATGCGGATCTACAAGACCGAGAAGGTCAATCCGATGGGCGGCTGCTTCCCCATCGTGATCCAGATCCCGGTGTTCATCGCGCTCTACTGGGTGCTGCTGTCGTCGGTCGAAATGCGCCATGCGCCATGGATCGGCTGGATCACCGACCTGTCGGCACCCGACCCCTGGTACATCCTGCCGATCGTCATGACGGCCACCTCGCTGTTCCAGACCTGGCTCAACCCGACGCCGCCCGATCCGATGCAGGCCAAGCTGATGTGGATCATGCCGCTCGCGTTCAGCGTGATGTTCATCTTCTTCCCGGCCGGCCTGGTGCTGTACTGGATCACGAACAACGTGCTGTCGATCGCGCAGCAGTGGTTCATCAACAAGCGCCTGGGCGTGCTCGGCACCAAGTAACGGCAGCCGCACGGCAACCAAGCCATCCCACGAAGGGCCGCGTAAGCGGCCCTTTTTGCTGAAAGAATCCGAACCATGCTCGCCCGTACCACCGATCCCATCGTCGCCATCGCCACCGCCTCGGGGCGCGGGGCGGTCGGCATCGTGCGGGTGTCGGGCGCCAGGCTGGCGCCGCTGATCGATGCCATCTGCGGGCGTGCGCTCAAGCCGCGCGAGGCCACCTACCTGCCGTTTCGCGATGCCGACGGCGAGCCGGTCGACCACGGCCTGGCCATTCACTTTCCCTCGCCGAATTCCTTCACCGGGGAAGACGTGCTCGAGCTGCAGGCGCACGGCGGCGCGGTCGTGCTGCAACTGCTGCTGGCGCGCTGCCTGGAGGCGGCCGCCGAGCCCGACCCGGTCACCGGCCGCCCGCGCCTGCCCGGCCTGCGCGTGGCCGAGCCGGGCGAGTTCAGCCAGCGAGCCTTCCTCAACGGCAAGATCGACCTGGCGCAGGCCGAGGCCATTGCCGACCTGATCGACGCCAGCACCGAAGCGGCCGCGCGCAGTGCCGGGCGTTCGCTGTCGGGTGAGTTCTCGCGCGAGATCCACACGCTGCGCGATGCGCTGATCCACCTGCGCATGCTGGTCGAGGCCACTCTCGACTTTCCGGAGGAAGAGATCGATTTCCTGCAGAAGGCCGATGCGGCCGGGCAGCTGGCGAAGCTGCAGTCGCAACTGGCCGCCGTGCAGCAGCGCGCGCGCCAAGGCGCCTTGCTGCGCGAAGGCATCAAGGTCGTGATCGCGGGGCAGCCCAACGCGGGCAAGAGCTCATTGCTCAACGCACTGGCCGGCGCCGAGCTGGCCATCGTGAGCGCGGTGGCGGGCACCACGCGCGACGTGGTCTCGCAGACCATCCAGATCCACGGCGTGCCGCTGCACGTGGCGGATACGGCCGGCCTGCGCGAGAGCAGCGACGAGGTCGAGCAGATCGGCGTCGCGCGCGCCTGGGGCCAGATCGAAAGCGCGGACGCCGTGCTGTTCCTGCACGACCTGACCCGGGGCGCGTTGCCGGACTACGCGGCCGCCGACGCCGAGATCCTGGCGGGCCTGCGGCGCAAGCTGCCGGCGAGCGTGCCGGTGCTGGACGTCTGGAACAAGCAGGACGCGGCGCCTTCGGCACGGCCCGCAGAGGGCATCGCGCTGTCCGCCAAGACCGGCCTGGGCATCGAGGCCCTGCGCGAACAGCTGCTGGCCATGGCCGGCTGGCAGGCAGTTCCCGAGGGCGTGTACCTGGCGCGCGCGCGCCACGTGCAGGCGCTGGCGCAGGTCGAGGCGCACCTGGCACTGGCAGCCAGCCACCTTGCTGCGCAGGCCCAGCTGCTCGATCTGCTGGCCGAGGAACTGCGGCTGGCGCAGAACGCGCTGAACGAGATCACGGGGGAGTTCGGTGCCGATGACCTGCTGGGGGTCATCTTTTCGCGCTTCTGCATTGGCAAATAGCGACAGGCGCCGCAAAAACGTAATCACTTGTAGCCGAATCTGGCGGCCATCGCGGATACTTCGGGACCGATGCGGGGGTTGAGAAAAGCATGTCCATCCAGAATCTGAGCCGCGCCATCGCGGAGAACATGAGCACCGACGCTTTTGCGTTGACGTTCAGCGTCCAGCAATGGGAAACGCTGGCCGGCTACCTGCAGCCCATCGAGACCGCCGTCGGCGACGTGCTGATCGAGCAGGGAACGCCGGACCGCTCGGTGTTCTTCATCGAGAGCGGCGCCATCAGCGTGCACCGCGTCAGCAGCAAGGAGCAGATGCGGCTCGCCGTGCTCACGCCGGGGTCCGTGGTGGGCGAAGGCTCGTTCTTCTCGCGCCTGCCGCACTCCGCCAACGTGGTGGTCACCGGCGCGGGCCGCGTTTGGCGGCTCAACGCGATCCGCTTCGCCGAGATGTCGAACCGCCAGCCCAACCTGGCGCTGGAAATCGCGATGGCGCTGGGCGCGGTGATCGCCAAGCGCATGGCGCACCGCTCCAAGCGCGTCGCCGTGACCTGAGGCCCCGGCGGCCTCTTCGCCAGACTTCCCTTCCAGATGCGGGCGTGCCCGCCAACAGCCCTTTTCGTTCCGGTTCCCGAGAGTAGTCAGTAGTACGCCATGGCCTTGATCTGTCCGGTCTGCAGCACGGAAAACCGTGACGGCGCGAATTTCTGCCGGAGCTGCGGTGCCACGCTGTCCGGCAAGGCCGCGAGGATTCCCCCGCCGCCGAGCCCGGAGCGCGAGTGGGCGACCACCGCTCCCGCCCAGCTGCGCGCACCGACCATACCCGCGCCGCTCTCCGATCCGCGCGAGGCCGAGCCCGGGCGTTCGTTCTTTGGAAGATCGCCCACCCCGCCACCGTCGGACGACCAGGAGACGGTGGTCATGGTCTACGACGACCCCCCACCACCGCCGCCCGCGCCATCGTCGGGCTTCGAGACAGCTCGGCCGGAAAAGGCCGAGCGCAAGCGCACCCGGGTCAAGGTCCGGCGGCCGGTCGAGCGGCCGCCCCGCAAGCGGGTCATCCTGCTGTGGCTCGGGCTGCTGGCGGTGGCGGTACTGATGATGGTCGCGGGCTGGTACGGCTATGGAACCAGCAAGGCGCCCGCGGCGGTCACCGATCCCGGACCGGCGGCATCGGCACCGCCCGTCGAGCCCGCGACGCCTCCAGCCGAGCCGGCACCACCCACGGCGCAGGCGCCGGCCGCGCCGCAGCCTCCGGCGGCCGAGGCACCTCCCGTCGCCGAAGCCGCACCGCCTGCGGCAAGCACCAGGCCCGCCGCCCGGCCACGCAAGCAGGCGACCGTTGCAGCGCCCGCGCCCGGCGCCGCTGAGACTCCGGCACCCGCCGTCGCGGCAGCCCCGCCGCCACCGGCACCCGCCCCTCCCGCCCCCGAGCCCCTGGCCCAGTGCGGCGACCGCAACTTCATCGCGCGGGCGCAGTGCATGGCCGCGCAGTGCCTCAAGGCCGAGTACAAGGCCCATTCGCAATGCGAGGCGGTGCGCCGCCAGCAGCGCATCGACGAAGAAAAACGCAACCCGACGCTGATCAACTGAGCTGAGCGGCCCCGCGGCCGCCTCAGCCCTTCTGCAGCCGCTCGATCGCCACGGCCAGCGCGGTCGGCTTGCCGGACAGCACCAGCGTGTCGCCGTCGGTCAGCACCGTGTCGCCGGCCGGCGTGCGCGGCTGGCCGTCATGGCGGCGAACGCTCGCGACGCGCACGCCCAGCGTCGGCAGCGCCAGCTGCTCCAGCGTCTGGCCGACGGCGCGGGCGCCGGCGTTCAGGGTGAAGCTGTTGAGCCGTTCGTGGTCGACCTCGTCGGCCTTGTCGTCGTCGGCGCCGTGGAAGTAGCCGCGCAGCAGGTTGTAGCGCGCATCGCGCTGGTCCTGCACCACGCGGATCACGCGCCGCATCGGCACGCCGACCAGCGCCAGCGCATGGCTGGCGAGCATCAGCGAACCCTCGATGGCTTCGGGCACCACCTCGGTGGCGCCGGCGGCCTGCAGCTTCTCGAGGTCGTGGTCGTCCTGCGTGCGCACGATCACCGGCACGTGGGCGGCGTGGGCGCGCGTGTTGGCCAGCACCTTCATGGCGCCCGGCACGTCGAGGTAGGTGACCACCACCGCGCTGGCGCGTGCCAGGCCGGCGGCCATCA
This sequence comes from Variovorax sp. efr-133-TYG-130, assembly GCF_030208835.1. Taxonomy (NCBI): domain Bacteria; kingdom Pseudomonadati; phylum Pseudomonadota; class Betaproteobacteria; order Burkholderiales; family Comamonadaceae; genus Variovorax; species Variovorax sp. efr-133-TYG-130. Next base: position 157,004 of record NZ_JARVTD010000029.1, read on the forward strand.
GCGCCTGCAGCCGCGCCGCGTCGCCGAACACCACCGAGTCGCCGGCGGCGGCGGCCTGGCGCACGCGGTCGGGGTCGAGGTCGAGCGCCATGTACGGGATGCCTTCGCGCTCCAGGATGCGCGCCAGGTTCTGGCCGCAGCGCCCGTAGCCGCAGATGATCACGTGCTGCGCCGTGTTGATGGTCTTGCGCGCGATGCTCGTCATCTGCAGCGACTGCTGCAGCCAGTCGCTGGCCACCAGCTTCCGCACGATGGCGTTGCTGTACATGATGATGAAAGGCGTCGCCAGCATCGACAGCACCATCGACGCCAGCACCGGATTGGCCAGCCACGACGGCAGCAGGCTGCGCTCCTGCGCCAGCGTCAGCAGCACGAAGCCGAATTCGCCGGCCTGCGCGAGGTAAAGGCCGGTGCGCAGCGACACGCCCGAGGTGGCCCCGAGCACCCTTGCCAGCACCGTCACCAGCCCGAGCTTGAATCCCAGCGGCACCAGCAGCAGCACGCCCACCAGCATCCAGCGCTCGACCACGATGTGCCAGTCGAGCGACATGCCCACGGTAATGAAGAACAGACCCAGCAGCACGTCGTGGAAGGGGCGGATGTCGGTCTCGACCTGGTGCTTGTATTCGGTTTCCGACACCAGCATGCCCGCGATGAAAGCGCCCAGCGCCAGGCTCAGGCCGGCCAGCTCGGTGAGCCAGGCGAGCCCCAGCGTCACCAGCAGCACGTTCAGGATGAACAGCTCCTCGCTGCGCCGCCGCGCCACCAGCGTGAGCCACCAGCGCATGACGCGCGGGCCTCCGTAGAGCAGCACGCCGATCAGGAAGGTGGCCTTCAGCAGCGCGAGGCCGAGCGCCTTGGCCAGGGCCTCGGGCGGCGCGCCCAGCGCGGGGATCAGCACCAGCAGCGGCACCACCGCCAGATCCTGGAACAGCAGCACGCCCATCACGCGCTTGCCGTGTTCGCTCTCGAGCTCCAGCCGCTCGGCCATCAGCTTGACGACGATGGCGGTGCTGCTCATGGTGAGCGCGCCCGACAGCGCCAGCGCGGTCTGCCAGCCGAGCTGCCATGACGGCGGCAGCAGCCGCGCGATCAGCAGCGCGCCGGCCGTGGCGATGGCCATCGTCAGCAGCACCTGCAGCAGGCCGAGCCCGAACACGTGCTTTCGCATGGCGCGCAGCTTGGGCAGGCTGAATTCCAGCCCGATCACGAACATCAGGAACACGACGCCGAATTCGCCCAGGTGCCGGATGCCCTCGGAGTTCTGCGCCAGCGCGAAAGCATGCGGGCCGATCAGCACGCCGGCCGACAGGTAGCCCAGCATCGGGGGCAGCTTCAGGGAGCGGCAGGCCACCACGCCGATTACCGCGGCAAGCAGGTACAACAGCGTGAGATCGAACGAAGACATAGGCGCCGATGCTAGAGCAATGTCCGTGCCCCGGGCTTCGCCGGGGCGTGCACGTATATCCCCGGATTGGCCGCCCCGTAAAATCTGCCGATGAGCTCCCGTCCCGTCCCGGCCCCCGTGGTCGACCCCGAAGCGATCCTCTCCCGGGCACGCATCACTTTCGACATCGAAGCCGAAGCCGTCTCCGGCCTGAAGGCCCGCGTCGGGCCGAGCTTCGTCGACGCCGTGCGCAAGATCCTCGAAGTGCGCGGCCGCGTGGTCGTCATGGGCATGGGCAAGAGCGGCCACGTCGGCCGCAAGATCGCCGCCACCCTCGCCTCCACCGGCACGCCCGCGATGTTCGTGCACCCGGCCGAGGCCAGCCACGGCGACCTCGGCATGATCAAGTCGGTCGACCTGGTGCTGGCCATCTCCAACAGCGGCGAAGTCGACGAACTGACCGTCATCCTGCCGGTCGTCAAGCGCCAGGGCGTGCCCCTGATCGCCATGACCGGCCGGCCCGAGTCCACGCTTGCGCGCCATGCCGACATCGTGATCGACGCCGGCGTCTCCAAGGAAGCCTGTCCGCTCAATCTCGCCCCCACCGCGAGCACCACCGCCCAGATGGCGATGGGCGACGCGCTGGCCGTGGCGCTGCTCGACGCGCGCGGCTTCGGCTCCGAAGACTTCGCGCGCTCGCATCCGGGCGGCGCGCTCGGGCGCAAGCTGCTCACCCACGTGAGCGACGTCATGCGCTCCGGCGACGAGGTGCCGCGCGTGCCGCCGTCGGCCACCATCAGCGAGCTGATGCGCGCGATGAGCATCAAGGGCTTCGGCGCCGCCGCGGTGGTCGAGTCCGACGGCCGGGCCTCGGGCATCTTTACCGACGGCGACCTGCGCCGCCTGATCGAAGCCGGCGCCGACCTGCGCAGCCCCAAGGCGGCCGAGGTGATGCACCACAACCCGCGCACCATCCGCGTCGACGCGCTGGCCGTGGAAGCCGCCGAGCTCATGGAGCAATGCGGCATCACCCGGCTGTTCGTGATCGACGGCGCGGGCGTGGTCGTGGGTGCGATCAACACCAACGACCTGATGCGCGCGAAGGTCATCTGATGGCGCTCGAGTTCCAGGCCGAGACCCTGCTCGCCGCGCAGGACGTGCGCATCGTTTTCTTCGACATCGACGGCGTCCTGACCGACGGCGGCGTGTACTTCACCGAGCACGGCGAAACGCTCAAGCGCTTCAGCATCCTCGACGGCTACGGCCTGAAGCTGCTGCGCAAGGCGGGCATCGTGCCCGCGGTGATCACCGGGCGCGATTCCAAGCCGCTGCGCGTGCGGCTCGAGGCCCTGGGCATCGAGCATGTGCGCTACGGCACCGAAGACAAGCTGCCCGCCGCGCAGGCCATGCTCGGCCAGCTGGGCTTCACGTGGGCACAGGCCGCGGCCATCGGCGACGACTGGCCCGACCTGCCGGTGCTCACGCGCGTGGGTTTCGCGGCGGCGCCGGCCAATGCGCATGCCGAGGTGCGCGGCATTGCCCGCTACGTCACCAAGGCGCGCGGCGGCGAAGGCGCGGCGCGCGAGTTCTGCGACCTGCTTCTCACGGCCTGCGGCCAGTACCGCGCCATGCTCGACGCTGCCCGGGGCCCGAACACATGAACAACGTGAAAAGCGCATGGGGCCTGGTGCGCGGTGTCCTCGACCGCGCCACCATCTACCTGCCGATCATCCTGACGGCGGCCGTCGCGCTCGGCACCTACTGGCTGGTGCGCAATGCGCCCAAGCTGCTGGAGCCCACCGCCAAGGCCGCGCCCACGCATGAACCCGACTACTTCATGCGCGACTTCGTCATCAAGAACTTCCTGCCGAACGGCGACCTGCGCAGCGAGCTGTACGGCGCCGAAGGCCGGCACTACCCCGATACCGACACCATCGAGGTCGACAAGGTGCGCATGCGCTCCATCTCGCCCGAGGGGCTGGTGACGCGCTCCACCGCCAACCGCGGGCTGTCGAATTCGGACGGCAGCGAGCTGCAGCTGTTCGGCAACGCCATCGTCATCCGCGACCCGTCGGTGGGTCCTGACGGCAAGCCCACGCCGCGCCTGGAGTTCCGCGGCGAGTTCCTGCACGCCTTCGTCGACACCGAGCGTGTCACGTCGAACCAGCCGGTCACGCTGATCCGCGACAAGGACCAGTTCACGGGCGACACGCTCGACTACGACAACTTGAGCGGCGTCGCCAACCTCAAGGGCCGGGTGCGCGGCGTGCTGATTCCGTCGGCGGCCGCTGCCGCTCCCGCGCCTGCCAAGAAGCGCTGACAACAAGAAGACCGCGAAAGAAGATCACGCATGACCACCTCGGCCCCGCTCGTCTTCATCACTGGCGCGTCGAGCGGTATCGGCCAGGCCCTGGCCGCGAGCTTCCACGACGCGGGCTACAGGCTGGCGCTGGTGGCCCGGCGCACGGCGGAGATCGAGGCCTGGGCAAAGTCGCGCGGGCTGGGCGCGGACCGCTACCGGGTCTACAAGGCCGACGTGGCGCAGACCGACAGCATCGTGGCCGCCGGCAATGAATGCATCGCGCAGCAGGGACTGCCCGACGTGGTGATCGCCAACGCGGGCATCAGCATCGGCATCGACACTGCGGAACGCGCCGACCTCGACGTGCTTTCGCAGACCTTCGCCACCAACAACGTCGGGCTGGCGGCGACCTTCCATCCGTTCGTGCGGGCGATGGTGCAGCGCGGCAGCGGGCGGCTGGTCGGCATCGGCAGCGTTGCATCCATCCGCGGCCTGCCCGGCCACGGGGCCTACTGCGCAAGCAAGGCCGGCGTGGTCGCGTACTGCGAGAGCCTGCGCGGCGAACTGCACAACAGCGGCGTGAAGGTGGTCACCCTCTGCCCCGGCTACATCGACACGCCGCTGACGCAGGGCAACCGCTACGGGATGCCCTTCCTCATGAAGGCCGAAGACTTTGCCGCCCAGGCGCTGCGTGCCATTGAGTCGGGCACGAGCTACCGCGTGATTCCGTGGCAGATGGGCGTGGTCGCCAAGATCATGCGCATGCTGCCGAATGCCGTGCTCGACCGCGCGGTACAGGGGCGCGGCCGCAAGAAGCGAAGCGGCGAGGCCTGAACCGGCGCGAGGAAAAGCGGGCGGCCAAAGAAAAAGGCTCCGGAAGGAGCCTTTTGTCTTTTCTGTGCGTCGAGGTGCAGGACTCAGTAGCCGCTGTTGCCGCCGCCGTAGCCACCGCCACCACCGCTGCGACCACCGCCGCCACCGCCACGGGGGCCGGCGCCGTAGGGGCTGCGGAAACCGCCGTCGCCACCACCGCCGCCGCCGCCACTGCGGCCACCGCCGCCGTAGCCGCCGCCACCGCCGGAGCGGCCACCGCCGCCACCACCACCGTAGCCGCCACCACCGCCGCCGCCGTAGCCACCGCCACCACCGCCGCCATAACCACCACCGCCGCCGCCGTAGCCGCCGCCACCGCTACGGGGGGGGCGTGCTTCCATGGGACGTGCTTCGTTGACGACGACGCTGCGGCCGCCCAGGGGCTGGCCGTTCATGCCGTTGATGGCGGCCTGTGCTTCCGCGTCACTGCCCATCTCGACGAAGCCGAAGCCCTTCGAGCGGCCGGTGTCGCGCTCCATCATGACCTTGGCGCTGGTCACTGCGCCGAACTGGCCGAAGGCCTGTTCGAGATCACCGTCGCGCACCGAGTAAGGCAGGTTGCCGACGTACAGTTTGTTGCCCATCAAGGGACTCCTATAAACACATCAAGAAAAGCGATGGAGTCCCGAAAGCATCACTCAAACGAGAGCGTCGAGTCGCGCGAAACTGACCGATCACCGAACTGCCTCCCCACCAAAATGAAGTGGGAGGCTCGTGCATTATGGGTGAAATATCCGAAAAGCAAGCAGGAATTTGCTTCTTGAGGTAGCGCCTGTGAAAACAATCAAAAGCTAGCGCCCGCTTACAAGATCGGGTCAGGCCCTTGGCGCTACAGGTAGAATCTCGCCCGTCATTGGGGAGTAGCCGCCTTCCGATCTGCGAGAGGGGCCCGCGTCAACAGACTTGTCCTGCCCCACAGGACATGGCGCGTGCAGTGAGAAAACACCTGGCGAGACCTTTGACCGTGCAACTTCGGGAATATGGCCGAAGGTGTTGCACGGTCAATTGCGTCCTTCGGCCAAGAAACCCCACGTTCAAAAAATGGAAGCTTTTCTCGTTGCGACCGGCGTCGTTGCGCTCGCCGAAATGGGCGACAAGACCCAACTCCTGGCCCTCCTGCTCGCAGCCCGTTTCAGGAAGCCCTGGCCGATCGTCCTCGGCATCTTCGCCGCCACCATCATCAATCACGCCCTGGCGGGTGCCGTGGGCAACTACATCACGCGCTGGCTCGGACCCGAGGTGCTGCGCTGGATTCTCGGCGGCTCGTTCATCGCGATGGCGGTGTGGATGCTGATTCCCGACAAGCTCGACGAAGACGATGCCCCGGGCGTGTCCAAGTTCGGCGTCTTCGGCACCACCGTGATCGCGTTCTTCCTCGCCGAGATGGGCGACAAGACCCAGATCGCCACCGTCATGCTGGCCGCCCGCTTCACGCAGGACTACTTCTGGGTGGTCGCGGGTACCACGCTGGGCATGATGCTGGCCAACGCGCCGGTGGTGTGGCTGGGCGACAAGATCGTTCGCCGCGTGCCGATCAAGCTCGTGCACGGCATCTCGGCCGCGATCTTCCTGGTGCTGGGCGTGATCATGATCATCGGCTGGTAAGAAAGCAGAGCCCCTTCCAGAAACACCGCGGAACCGGCTTCGCCGGGCCGCAGGTGTTGCCCCGAAGGGGGTTGGCGAAGCGACACGCAGTGCGCGCAGCCTGGGGGATATACTCGCGCTGCGCCGATTTGCTTCAGCTTGCGGGCGCTTTATAAATCCAGCTAAAGACAGGCGCGGCAGACCCGGCTCGTTTTTGGCGAGGCCGGGTTTTTCATTCATGTCGTCGTCACCTCCCTTGGTCGTCACTTCGCAGTCGATGCAGTTCGCGGGCCCGCTGGCCCTGCGCAGCGGCGCATCGATCAGCGACTACACGCTCGCCTACGAAACCTACGGCACCCTGAACGCCGATCGCAGCAACGCGGTGCTGGTGTGCCATGCGCTCAATGCCTCGCACCATGTGGCGGGCGTCTACCAGGGCCAGGCCCGTTCCGAAGGCTGGTGGGACAACATGGTGGGCCCGGGCAAGCCGGTGGACACCGACCGCTTCTTCGTGATCGGCGTCAACAACCTCGGCTCCTGCTTCGGCTCGACCGGCCCGATGCACGTCAACCCCGCCACCGGCCGCGTCTACGGCGCCGACTTCCCGGTGGTCACGGTCGAGGACTGGGTCGACGCGCAGGCCGCGCTGCTCGACGCGCTCGGCATCGAGACGCTCGCCGCCGTCATGGGCGGCAGCCTCGGCGGCATGCAGGCGCTGTCGTGGACCTTGCAGTACCCCGGTCGCGTGCGCCACGCCGTGGTGGTGGCCAGCGCGCCCAACCTCACGGCCGAGAACATCGCCTTCAACGAGGTTGCGCGCCGCGCCATCGTCACCGACCCCGACTTCCACGGCGGCCACTTCTACGAACACGGCGTGGTGCCCAAGCGCGGCCTGCGCATCGCTCGGATGATCGGCCACATCACCTACCTCAGCGACGACGTGATGAACGCGAAGTTCGGCCGCATCCTGCGCAGCGCCGTCGAAGGCGAGGCCGCGGGGCTCGACTACCGCTACTCCACGCAGGACGTCGAGTTCCAGATCGAAAGCTACCTGCGCTACCAGGGCGACAAGTTCAGCGAGTACTTCGACGCCAACACCTACCTGCTCATCACCCGCGCGCTCGACTACTTCGACCCCGCGCGCAGCCACGGCGGCAAGCTCAGTACCGCGTTCGCCAACGCCACGGCCAAGTTCCTGCTCGTGAGCTTCAAGACCGACTGGCGCTTCTCGCCCGCGCGCAGCCGCGAACTCGTGAAGGCGCTGCTCGACAACCGCCGCAACGTGAGCTATGCCGAGATCGACGCGCCGCACGGCCACGACGCCTTCCTGCTCGACGACGTGCGCTACATGGGCGTGGTGCGCTCGTACTTCGAGCGCGTCGCCAAGGAGACGAGCGCCGCCGGGCCGCCCCAAGGCGCGGGCCCCCTGAAGGGGGTTGGCGCAGCACGCGAAGCGGCAAGCCTGGGGGGGAGTACCACTGCATGAGCGACCTCGAACATCAACGACTGATCGCGCAATTGGTGCCCCAGGGCTCGCGCGTGCTCGACCTCGGCTGCGGCGACGGCGCCCTGCTCGACCTGTTGCAGCGCGAGCGCGGCTGCACCGGCTACGGCGTGGAAATTGCCGACGGCAACGTGCTGCAGTGCGTGCGCCGCGGCGTCGACGTGATCCAGCTCAACCTCGACGAAGGCCTGTCGATGTTCGACGACGCCTCCTTCGACGTGGTGCTGCAGATCGACACGCTGCAGCACCTGCGCAATGCCGAGGTGATGCTGCGCGAGACCGCGCGCGTGGGGCGCATCGGCATTGTCGCCTTCCCCAACTTCGCGCACTGGCCCAACCGCCTGAGCGTGGCGCGCGGCCGCATGCCGGTGACGCGCCGCCTGCCCTACCAGTGGTACGACACGCCCAACATCCGCGTCGGCACCTTCAAGGACTTCGAGGTGCTGGCCGGCAAGAACAACCTGCGCGTGCTCGACGCCTTCGGCCTGCAGGACGGCCGCGACGTGCGCTGGCTGCCCAACGCGCGCGCCGGCACCGCGGTCTTCAAGTTCGAGCGCGGCGGCGGCTGAGCCCCTGATGCCCGTGACGGACGTGGACCGCAACGCATGAGCTTCACGCTGGCGCAGCCGGTTCACAGCGAACTGCTCATCAAGAAAAGCCGCTTCATCGGCTGCGTGCAGCCGGTGGCCGACCGCGCGGCCGCACTGGACGTGGTCGCGTCATTGCGCGCCGAACATCCCGCTGCCGCGCATGTGTGCTGGGCCTTGATGGCCGGCGGCCAGTCGGCCGCGAACGACGACGGCGAGCCCGGCGGCACCGCGGGACGGCCGATGCTGGAGGTGCTGCGCCACCAGCAGGTCGAAGGCGCGCTGGCAACCGTGGTGCGCTACTTCGGCGGCGTGAAGCTCGGTGCCGGCGGTCTCGTGCGGGCCTATACCGACGCGGTGGCGCAGGCCCTGCTCGGCGCCACGCTCGTGCCGCTGCTGCGCCAGCGCAGCCTGCGATGCATCGTGCCCTATGCACTCGAAGGGCTGGTGCGGCGCGAACTCGCCTCGGCCGGCGCGGTGCTCGAGAGCGTGCAGCACGGCGACGACGTGCGCTTCGCCTTCACGCTCCCCGAGCCCGACGCCGATGCGTTCATCGCCCGCCTCGGCGATGCTGCGCAAGGGCGCGTCGCCTGGCCGACGGAGTAACCCGCTTCGCCGGCACCGCGGGCACGGATTCCGGCGCCGTCATCGCAAGAACACCGCGCTGCGCCACCGGCACGGGCACGGCTTCGTCGTTCGGCCCGCGCCGCGCCATCTCGGCCGTCACGATGCCCGTGGGCACCGCCAGCACGCCCCAGCCCAGCAGCATCATCACCGAGGCGATCGCGCGGCCCAGGTCGGTCTTGGGCACGAGGTCGCCGAAGCCCACGGTGGCCATCGTCGAGATGGCCCAGTAGATGGCCACAGGGATGCTCGTGAAGCCGTGCTGGGGCCCTTCGACCACGTACATCAGCGTGCCCATCACCAGCACCACCAGCATCACGAAGCCCACGAACACCGTGATCTTGCGCCGGCTCGAAGCCACGGCCGTCACCAGCGCGCGGTACTCCACCGAGTAGCGCGACAGCTTGAAGATGCGGAACACGCGCAGGAGGCGCAGGATGCGCACGTCGATCAGGTAGGCCAGCTCGGGCGCCAGGGCCACCAGGAAGGTCGGCAGCAGCGCCAGCAGGTCGACCACGCCGTAGAAGCTCAGCGCATAGCGCAGCGGCTTGTTCACGCAGCACAGCCGCGCGATGTACTCCAGCGTGAACAGGATGGTGAACACCCATTCGAGCGCGTTGAACAGCGGGCGCCAGTGCTCGCGGATCGACTGCACGCTGTCCAGAATGACCACCAGCACGCTGGTGACGATGACCGCGATCAGCGCAAGGTCGAACCACAGCCCCGCGCGCGTGTCGGCCTCGAAGATCACCGTGAACAGCGTGCGCCGCCAGCCGTGCGAGGGCTTGTCGAACCGCAAGTCGGTGGCGGTGGGCGTGGAGAGGGCTTCTAGAGTCGGGCGGGTCATGAGGGCATTGTCGTGTCGCGGACGACTTATTCAGTTACGCTTCTTGCGCAATGAAGTGCCGCATGCCGTGAGTGCGTTCTTACGATAGTCCCCTTTCTTGAGGAGCTCCCCATTGGCTACACAGTCCCCCTTCTTCGGCAAGCGTGACCGAGACAACGATTCGCTGACTTCCCGCCCCGCTCCGCTCGTCGGCGCAGCCACCAACCTCTCCGGTTCCCCTGTGAATCCCTCGTCGCTGACCGCGCAGCAAGGCGGCCTCAATGCAGCGGCGGCCCCCGTCGCCAAGGAAGGCGGAAGCAAGCTCACCGTCGGCCCCAACATCAAGCTCAAGGGCGTCGAGATCACCGATTGCGACACGCTCGTGGTCGAAGGCCTGGTGGAAGCCACCATGGATTCGCGCCTGATGCAGATCGCCGAACAGGGCGAGTTCAAGGGCTCGGCCGAAATAGACATCGCCGAAATCCGCGGCGTGTTCGACGGCAACCTCACCGTGCGCGAGAAGCTCGTCATCCACTCCACCGGCAAGGTCACCGGCAAGATCCGCTACGGCAAGATCGTGATCGAAGAAGGCGGCCAGCTGTCGGGCGAGATCAGCTTCGGCGCCAAGGGCTGACGCAGTCTCTGGTTCATCCCGCGCCGCCCGGCTTCATTCAGGCCGCCGGCGGCTCCCATCCCAGGCGCTCCAGCAGGGCACCGGCCGCGGCCGGTGCCCTTTCCTTCGCGCCGTTGATGAAGTAGACGAACACGTTGCGCTTCTTCGGTGACACGGCCCAGCCCTGCGCGCGCTCGGCCCAGGTGTCCAGCGCCTTCGGCGCATAGCCGGCCTTGAGCTTGGCGTTGGCCATCATGAGCCGCGCATAGGCGAAGTCGCCCTCGGGCTCCTCGAACGACGGAAACTTCTCGGCGTCGGTGAACACCGTCGAGACCTTGTGCTTCTTCGCGAGCGCCTTGTACGCGGGCACCATGAAGCTCTCGTGGCGCACGTCCATCACGTGGCGCAGCACGCGGCTGCCTTCCTTCTTCGGCAGCAGCGAGAGGAAGGCCTCGAAGTCTTCCGCGTCGAACTGCTTGGTCGGCATGAACTGCCAGACGATCGGCCCGAGCTTGTCGCCCAGCTCGGCCACGCCGCTGTCGATGAAGCGCTTGATCGAGTCGCCCGCGCCGGACAGCAGCTTGCGGTTGGTCGCGAACCGCGAGGCCTTGAGCGAGAACATGAAGTCGGCCGGCGTGTCGTCGTGCCACTTGCGGAAGGTCTCGGGCTTGAAGGTGCTGTAGTAGGTGCCGTTGATCTCGATGGCGCTGACCCTGCGGCTCGCGTAGTTCAACTCCTTCGCGTGCGCGAGGCCCTTGGGGTAGAAGTTGTCGCGCCAGGGTTCGTAGGTCCAGCCGCCGATACCCACCCTGATCCGAGTCGATGCTGACTTGCTCACATGGCCTCCGGTTTTGAGATCGCCCGCACTCTACGCGCGCTCGCCTCAAGGCGCAAAATGCATCTTTTCGTCCACCCGCGGAGAACCCACCGATGAACGCCCCCCTGCACCGCGAAATGCCCGCCGGCACGCTCGACGCCGAACGTGCCCTGTCCGACGTCACCGCCCGATGGGACGGCGACATCGTCCGCCAACTCACCGACTACATCGCCATCCCCGCCAAGTCGCCCGGCTTCGACAAGGACTGGTCGGCCAACGGCTACCTCGAGACCGTGCTGCGCAACGCGGCCGCCTGGGTCGAGGCGCAGAAGGTCGAGGGCCTGAAGCTGGAGATCGTGCGGCTCGAGGGCCGCACCCCGGTGCTGTTCTTCGAAGTCCCGGCCACGGGCACCGACATGGACGAGACCGTGCTCATGTACGGCCACCTCGACAAGCAGCCCGAGTTCACCGGCTGGCGCAACGACCTCGGCCCCTGGACGCCCAAGTACGAGAACGGCCTGCTCTACGGCCGCGGCGGCGCCGACGACGGCTATGCGGTGTACGCCAGCATCGCCGCGCTGCAGGCGCTCAAGGCCCAGGGCGCGGCGCATCCGCGCATCGTCGGCCTGATCGAGACCTGCGAGGAAAGCGGCTCCTACGACCTGCTGCCCTACGTCGACGCGCTGCGTCCGCGCCTGGGCAACGTCGAACTGGTGATCTGCCTCGATTCGGGCGCCGGCAACTACGACCAGCTCTGGCTCACCACCTCGCTGCGCGGCATGGCCAGCGGCACGCTCAAGGTCGAGGTGCTGACCGAAGGCATCCACTCGGGCGATGCCTCGGGCCTCGTGCCCTCGAGCTTCCGCATCATGCGGCAGGTGCTCGACCGCCTCGAGGACAGCGCCACCGGCCGCCTGCTGCCCGCGAGCTTCCACTGCGAAGTGCCGCCCGACCGGCTGGCGCAGGCCAAGGCCACCGCCGCCATCCTCGGCGACGAGGTCTACAAGCGCTTCCCGTGGGCGCACTACGACTGCGGCGGCTCGACCATGTTCGCGCTGCCCACCACCACCGACCCGGTCGAGGCCCTGCTCAACCGCACCTGGAAGCCCACGCTGTCGGTCACCGGCGCCGAAGGCTTTCCGGCGCTGAAGGACGCGGGCAACGTGCTGCGCCCCTACACCGCCTTCAAGCTCTCGCTGCGCCTGCCGCCGCTGGTGGATGCGGCCGAGACGGTGCAGACGCTCAAGGCGCTGCTCGAGGACAACGCGCCCTACCAGGCCCGCGTGACCTTCGAGAGCGGCGGCGGCGCCACCGGCTGGAACGCACCGACCATCACGCCGTGGTTCGAGGATGCGCTCAACAAGGCCTCGCGCGCGCACTTCGGCGCGTCGTGCGGCTACATCGGCCAGGGCGGCACCATTCCGCTGATGAACATGCTCAGCGCCGGCTTCCCGAAGGCGCAGATGATGGTCTGCGGCGTGCTCGGCCCCAAGAGCAACGCGCACGGCCCGAACGAGTTCCTGCACGTGCCGTACGCGAAGAAGCTCACGGCCGCCGTGGCCGAGGTGATCGCGGCGCTGCCGGCTGCGCACCGCGCCGCCGCATCGGAGCCGGTGGCGGCTTGAACGACCCCGCGCTGCCTCTGCCGCAGCGCGTGTCGCTGTCCACGCCGGACGGCGAGACGCTCGCCCTGCGCCGCCTGCCGGCGCCCGGGCCGGCGCGCGCCGTGATCGTCGTGGTCCACGGGCTCGGCGAGCATGCGGGCCGCTACCATGCGCTGGCGGAATGCCTGCACGAATGGGGCTTCGCGGTGTGGGCGCACGACCACCACGGGCACGGTGAATCGACCGGTGCGCGCGGCGGCCTGCCGAGCGAACTGCGGCTGGTCGACGACCTCGCGCTGGTGGTCGACGATGCGCGCCGACTGAACCCCGGGCTGCCGCTGGTGCTGCTGGGGCACAGCCTGGGCGGGCTGGTCGCGGCGAGCCTGGTGGCGCGCGGGGTGCGGCCGGTCGACGGGCTGGTGCTGTCATCGCCGGGGCTCGACCCCGGCCTGAGCGGCTTCCAGAAGGCGCTGCTCGCGGTGCTGCCGCGCATTGCGCCGAACCTGCGCGTGGGCAACGGCCTGGACGACAACTATCTCTCGCACGACACGGCCGTGGTGCAGGCCTACCGCGACGATCCGCTCACGCACGACCGCATCGGCAGCCGGCTCGCGCGCTTCCTGGCGTACGAGGGCGCGACGGTGCAGCAGCGCGCCGCCAACTGGCCCGTGCCCACGTTGCTGCTCTACGCGGGCGACGACCGCCTCGTGAGGCCGTCGGCCAGCCGGGCCTTCGCCGCGGCCGCGGCGGGCGGCAAGGTCGAGGCGCATTGCTTCGACACGCTGTACCACGAGATCTTCAACGAGATCGAAGCCGAGCCGGTCTTCGCGGCCCTGCAGCGCTGGCTCAACCAGCGATTTCCGCCGCGGGCCTGACGGCACGTTGCAGGTCGCGCTCGACCTCGCTGAAATCGACCGGCGACAAGTCGCCCAGCATGCTGCCGTCGGCGCCGTCGAGCGCCACGGACTGCACGGTCTGCAGTTCGGCGCTGTCGGGGCTGTCCTGCACGAACCAGCCGACGGCCAGCCGCAGGCGGATGCGGCGCCCGCCGGGCACGGGCTTGCCGAAGCTGCCGACCATGCCGCCTTCGCCCACCTCGCGCATCCAGCCGCGCTGTTCCAGGCCCAGCAGCGCACCGTTCGACACCTGGCGGCCGGCCCAGTGCGGGATGTCGCGGCGCGCGCGCAGCGATTCGTCGCGCGCGAAGGTCTGGCGCGCCAGTTGCTCGAAGGGCTGCGCGATGCCGTGGCCGGCCAGCACACCGGCCCAGGCGGCGGCCAGCGCCGGGTCGAGCCCCGCGATCTCCAGCGGATGCGGGATGCCGATGCGTGCGTTGTCGGCCAGCATGACCGGGGCGCCGTGCAGATCTGTGAACTCGCCCTCGGCGCCGACGCGGAAGGTGCCGGCCAGCCGGTTCGACGCATCGAACATGCCCCACACCAGCGACCGGCTGAAGACGCGCAGCACCGGGTGGTTGGCGAAGAAGGGCAGGAATTCGGCGGGCGCCCAGCGGCGCCGCGCGCACATGGCGGCTTCGAGGCGCCGCAGCTGCGCGGCGGCCACCGCCTTGGCGAGCTTGCGCAGGTCTTTCAGCTGATTGGCCGCGGCCTGGGCCTTGCCCGCGTCGTCGTTCGCGCCGGGCTTGGGCAGGGTCTTGAGCATCTTGCCGGCGCGGTTGTGCACCACCGGCTCGAAGTCGTGGTCCATGCGTATCTCGAAGCTGCGCGGGCCGAAGTCGAGCGTGAGCCGCGCGCGGCTGTCCAGGCCCAAGTCGGGCACGGTGCGGTCGGCCAGCTGGTCGAGGCTCAGGCCGCGCTGCTCGGCGACCTCGCCCAGCATGCGGTCGGCGCGGGTGCGCAGGTCGTCGTGGCGGGTCTGGCGCGAGAGTTCGGCCAGGTGCATTAGGGCGGCGTCGCTGCCGATCTCGCCGAGCATCGCCATCGCGTCGTAGGCGCGCACGCGGTCGAGCGCGGCACGCCACTGGCGCAGCAGGCCGTAGAGCTGGCGCGCGGTCTCGCCGTCGCCCAGGCGGCCCTGCAGCGCGAACATCCAGCGCTCCTTGGCGGGCCGGCCGTTGCCGATCCACCAGGCCAGCAGCGCACGGCCGAAGCGTGCGAGCGAGTCGGGCGTGAGCGCCTCCAGCAGGCCGGCCAGCCCCGGATAGGGCATGTCGGGCTTGCCGAGCATCATCGCCATCAGCACGTCGGGGACGGCGGCCTGCGGCAGCGCCTGGCCGCCCTGCCGGAGGATCAGCCGGGGCAGCGCGGCCAGCGGCAGGGTCTTCGGCAGCACGGGCAGGCTGTCGGGCAGCAGGTCTTCGGGGGCGATGGCCAGCAGCTGCTCCACGGCGTCGGCGGCCTCGGGGCCATAGGCGGCGGCCTGGTCGCGCACCGCGTCGGCATGGCCGGCGCCGTGCAGCCAGCGCAGCGCGGCCTGCGCGGCTTCATGCGCGGCGCCGGGCTCGCCCAGCGCGACGGGCACGAGGCCGCGCGCGGCCGCATCCGGGTAGCGGGCCAGCCACTCGCCCGCCTCTTGGCGGACCCAGCGGTTGGTGTGGAAGCCCCTGGCGATCCAGCCCGCGAGCGGGTCCCACTCGACGACGGCGGCCAGCTCGAACATCGCGCGCGAGCCCTGCTTGAGCACGCGCTGCAGCCCGGGCAGCGCGGCGGCGCCGAACGCATGCAGGATGGGGCGCACGCGCGAGACGTCGTCCATGTAGTGGGTGGGCGCCGGCCCGTGTGTGAACACCGCGACGGCGAGCGGCTGCGGCAGCAGCCAGAGGTATTCGGCGGCGCCCCAGCGCGCGTCGGGCAGCGGGCCGAAGTCTTCCGGCCCGACCGCCCTGCCGTTCGCCAGGACGTCGTCGATCAGCTCGGGGCGCAGGCCCAGCATCCACAGAGCCTTGTGCGCGTTTCCGCCTTCGCGCACATGCGCCGGCGCGTCGGGCTGGTGGCGGGTGAACTCGCCTGCCCATTCGTCGGCGCGCTCGCGCGAGACGCGGACCTCGCGCGCCAGCCAGCCGGACACGTCGCCCGTGGCCTGCAGGTACTGCGGCGGCTGCAGGTTCTGCCAGTGCAGCGACGCGGCCGGCGGCAGGGGCTGCAGCGCCAGGACGGGAATGACGGGCAGCGCCTGCCGGTTCTTCCAGGGCGGGCGCTTGAGCAACGCGGGCCAGGCAGCCGGCGGCGCTTCGGCCACGCCGCCGGAGCCGTCTTCCTGCAGGCGCGCGAGCGTGTCGCGCTGGCTTTCGTCGCAGGCGGCTTCGAGCGGGGCTTGCCAGTCGGGGTTGGCGGCCAGCAGTTCCAGGATCAGCGCGGCACCGGCCTGGTGGCGCGCGGGGTTCGCCGACAGCAGCTCGCGCAGCACGAACAGCGGCCAGCGCGCCGCTTGCTTGACGAGCGCGTTCTTGCAGTCGATCTGCTTGACCTGCGCCACGAAGAAGCGGACCACGGCCTCGTCCTGGATGGCCAGCAGGTCGGCCACTTCTTCCTTGTGCGGAGACGGCTCGAAAAACAGCTCGGCCGCGCCTGCGCCGTGCATCTCCAGCATGCGCAGCCGGGCCGCGCGCGGCGGATAGAAGCTGGAACGGTGGCGGCGGAAGAAGTCGAGGCTGTCGGCCAGGCTGCGCTCATCGGACAGCAGGCCGCCGCAATGGCCGCATGGCCGGTCGTTGAACTGCGCAAGCGCCTCGCGCATGCTCTTGGACCACCGGACGGTGCCATCGGGCCGCGCTTGCCAACCCTCTACCTTCGATTTGCCACCGCCCGCCATGCCGTCTTACCTCGAATTGATGCGAGCGGCATTGTCGGCCAAGGGCGCTGGAGCAGAAAAAGGTCGAAAAAAAGCGCCCTTGCGGGCGCCGAGTCCGGAGACGGCAGTCTCTCTTTCAGGACTGCTTGCCTTGCAGCAGGCCGCTGAGCGAGCCCAGCAGGTCTTCGTGGTTGCCGAGCCCCTGCTCCGGCACCTTGCCGTGCGGCGTGAGCTGGTCGATCAGGGCCGGCAGCATGGTCGCGAGCATCGGCAGCAGCGTTTGCGCATTGATGCCCAGCCTGGAAGCGATGTTCGCGATGGTGTCGCTGCCCAGCGCGTTCTGCAGCTGGTCGCCCGTCACAGGCTGGTTCTCTCCCTTGCCGATCCAGGAGCCGATGACGTTGCCGAGGCCGGCCTGCTCGAATTTCGAGACCAGCCCGCCAATGCCGCCCTGCGCTCCGTTGTTGGCGAGCAGGCCGCCCAGTGCACCGGCAAGTCCGCCGAGATCGCCCAGCCCTCCGAGGCCGCCGCCTTGTTGCGGCTGCTGCTGCGCAGCGCCCCCCAGCACTTGACCGAGTACCGAATCGAGCAATCCCATGGCCGTTTCCTTGGTGTGTGACAGAACCGGTGAGCATTGTTAAATGCCGCGGACCCCGAGCTGGAAGCTGCACTTGCACTTTCGAACTGGCAGCGTGACAAATTACTTGGTACGCACCGCCCGTTTGGGCAGCAGCGCGGGGCTGACCCCCTGCACGCCCACCAGCCCCAGCACGGTGGCGAGCGAATTCTGCGCCCCTTTCCATGCATCCGTCATGTCAATGGACTCGCTCAGCGAATGGAATCCCGACGCCTTGCCGCCCCCGCCGATGATGATGGCCGGGATGCCCAGCGAGATCGGCACATTGGCGTCGGTGCTGCCGCCGCGCAGCAGCGTCCTGTGGCCGAAGGCCGCGTTCGAGCGCACCGCGGCCTCGACGATGACCGAGTCGGGCGGCGTGCGGCCGCCGGGGCGATCACCGATGAGCTTGACGCTCGCGCTCAGCGTGCTCACGTTCCAGCGCTTGTTTTCCTCCGCCACGGCTTCGTCGACGGCCGCGAGGATCTTCTTCTCGGTCTCCAGCAGCGAGGCCATGTCGTCGGAGCGGATGTCGATGGCCATGCGCGCGTCGGGCGCGATGGTGTTCACCGAGGTGCCGCCGCCCACCGTGCCGACCGTGAACGTGGTCTTGGGAAAGCTCGGCGTGCGCACGTCGGCGATCTTTGCGATGGCGCGGCCCATGCCGTGGATGGCGCTCGGCACCTGGCCGAACGCGCCGAAGCTGTGGCCGCCCGGGCCCTGGAACGTGACCTCCCAGCGGTGGCTCGCGGTGCCCAGTATCAGCACGCTGCCCGGCGCAGAGGGCTCCAGCCCCACCATGCCGTCGATGTCGAGGTGGTCGCGGAAGATCGCCTTCATGCCGCGCAGGTTGCCCAGTTCTTCCTCGCCGACGTTGGCGACGAACATCAGGTCGCCCACGGTCTGGATCCTGTTGTCGTTCAGCACCTTGAGCCACGACAGCAGCACGGCCAGGCCGCGCGTGTCGTCCGCGATGCCCGGGGCATGGAGCCGGCCTTCATGCTCCTTCACCTTCACGTCGGTGCCGGCGGGGAACACGGTGTCGAGGTGGGCCGAGACCAGCAGCACCGGCCCGTTGCCCGTGCCCTTGCGCAGGCCGATCACGTTGCCCTCGGCATCGATCTTCGCGTGCGGCAGGCCCAGCGCCTTCATGCGGGCGAGGAAGGCTTCGGCGCGCTTGTGCTCCTTGAAGGGCGGGGCCTCGATTTCGGTGAGCGCCTTCAGGTCATCGATCGAGCGCTCGTGGTCGGCCTTCACCGCATCCATCAGCTTCTGGATGCGGGGCGAGGCCATCAGCTGGGCATAGGCTTTGTCGACCTCGGGGCCGACCACCACCTGCGCCTGCACGGCGGGCGGATTCTGGGCCTGGGCGCCGTGCGCCGTACAGAGGGCGGCAAGCGCTAGAAAAACGGGACGCAGCGCGCGGGACAGGCGGGGCATGGAAGCAAAAATCCTTCTTTTGTCTTAAAGAAGTAACGATTGTTCCCAAAGCGCTCGGCGTTCGCCTCGCGGAAAACACCGCCTCAATCGGCTGGAAGTCCGGCGAGCGACACCAATGCGGCGAGCGCCGCCGTCTCGGCGCGCAGCACGCGCGAACCGAGGGTGATGGGCACGAAGCCCCGGGCCATGGCTTCCTGTTCCTCGGCGCCGCTCAGGCCGCCTTCGGGGCCGCTGAGCACCAGGACGCCCCGGCCGCCGCCGGCCGGAACCGAGGCGATCCCGCGAGTGCCGTCGGCAAGGCTCAGCACGAGGCGCCCGGCGGTATCGGCGTCCGGCTGCCGTTGCGCGCCGATCCAGGCTGAGAACGCCTGCACCGGGTGGATCACGGGCACCCGGTTGCGGCCGCACTGCTCGCAGGCGGCGACGGCGATCGCCTCCCAGTGCGCGCGCTTCTTCTCGGCGCGCTCGCCCGACAGGCGCAGCACGCCGTGGGCGGTGGCCAGCGGCTGGATGCTCGACACGCCCAGTTCGGTGGCCTTCTCGACCAGCCAGTCCATGCGCTCGTTGGCCGGCATGCCGACCGCGAGGTGCACGGCGCGCGATGCTTCCCGCTCCACCGGCTGGTGGGCGCCAACCGTCACCGCGACGTCGCTGCGGCCCATGCGCTCGACGGTGGCCGCGTATTCGCCGCCCGCTCCGTCGAACAGCGTGAGCGCGTCGCCGGGCTGCATCCGCAACACCTGCACATGGCGCGCGGCGCCCGGCGGCAGCGCCAGGCTGGTGCCGGCGCTCAGCGGCACGGAACAGTAAAAACGCGGCATGCTATGGAATCGATAGCTGTGAGCGGCCGTTGCGCGGGCGTCACAGGATGGTGCTTTTTCAGTTTTCCTTCAGACACGGCCGTAGGCGAAGCCGGTGATGGCCGAAGTGCCCTCGATTTCGTCGATCACCCGCACCAGCGGCGTCAGTTCCATGTAGCGGCCGGCGGTGGCGCGGATGTAGGCGATGAAGCGCGGCGTGTCCGCCAGGTAGCGGGGCTTGCCGTCGCGCAGCGTGATGCGCGCGAAGATGCCGGCCACCTTCAAATGGCGCTGCAGCCCCATCCATTCGACGGCCCGGTAGAAGGCGCCGAAGTCTTCGTCGACCGGCAGGCCGGCCTTGCGCGCGGCGACCCAGTAGCGGATGGTGATGTCGAGCACGAACTCCTCGTCCCAGCTGAGGAAGGCGTCGCGCATCAGGCTGGCGATGTCGTAGGTGATGGGGCCATACACCGCATCCTGGAAGTCCAGCACGCCGAGCCTGGGTCCCGAGCCGCCGCCGGGCCGCCCCAAGGCGGCGAGCGCCCCCTCGGGGGGCAGCGAGGACACGCCAGTGCCGAGCGTGGGGGCCACATTCACCATGAGGTTGCGCGGCATGAAGTCGCGATGCACATAGACGCTGGGCGACGCGAGGTTGCTGTCGACGATCAGCTTGAAGCTGCGCTCCAGGCGCTCCTTGAGCTTGCCCTCGACGGCGATGCCGCGGTGGCGGCCGATGTACCACTCGGGGAACAGGGCGAGTTCGCGCTCCAGCAGCGCCCGGTCATAGGGCGGCAGCACGCCGGGTTTCGAGGCCAGCTGCCAGCGGATGAGCGCGTCGATCGCCTCGTCGTAGAGCGGGCGGCTTGCGTCGGGGCGAGCGGGGTCGAGCACGTCCAGCATGGTCTGGCGGCCCAGGTCGTCGAGCAGCAGGAAGCCGTGGGGCCGGTCCCATTCGAGCACCGTGGGGGCGAGCACGCCGGCCTCGGCCATCAGCTTCGCCACCTGCACGAAGGGGTCGCTGTTTTCCTTGTCCGGCGGTGCGTCCATCACGATGCGCGTGGGCGCGGCCGGATCGGCGGTGTCGATGCGGAAGTAGCGCCGGAAACTCGCGTCCACCGAGGCCAGCCGGACCGTGTCCGGCAACAGGCGCTGGGCGGAGGCGATGCCGTGCAGCCAGCCCTGGAACACTTCGGCCCGTTTCGGATCCGTCCAGAGAATGGGCTCGGCGGGACTTGGGGCCAATGGGGCCGGGGTCGGGGGTGCTGTCATGGATAATCGATTCTACAAATCCGCCTGGCGCGGCAACCACGCTTGGCCGGCTACCGGCCGAAGCGGGTTGCCGCCGGCACCTGCAACCCGCCGGCCTGCCGCGCCGTCTCCCCCGACGATCCTTCGTTCCGAACCGATGCCTACGACCCAACGCCCTCACGCTTGGCACCTTGTGCGCTCGCAGCCCTCCGCCGGAGAGTCGCGGGCTTTCCTCGGAACGGCCGGGCGGGAGGCGTGATGCGCCGACGCACCACGCTGCCTCGCCCGCGGCGCGCCAGCCCGCCGCTGCCGCTGGCCGTGCTGTCCCTGGCGCTGTTCCAGGCGCAGGGCGCTTCCGCCCAGCAGGCCCCCAGCCTCGACGGGCCGCTCACGCTCAAGCGCACGCCGCTGCTGACGGAAACCATTCCCCCCAACGAGCGCGGCCAGCTGCCCAGCCTGGTCACCGGCGACCGCATTTCCGGCCGCCCCGACCTGGAAACCGTGGTCGAGGGCAACGCCACGCTGCGCCGCGGCGCGCTCGGCATCACCGCCGACCGCCTCGAGTACTACCAGCCCAACGACCTGGCCAAGGCCACCGGCAACGTGCGGGTCAACCAGGGCGGCAACGTGTACGAAGGGCCCGAGCTGCAGCTCAAGCTCGAGACCTTCGAGGGCTTCTTCAACAACGTGCGCTACCAGTTCCTCGCGAACGAGGCGCACGGCGAGGCGCAGCGCATCGACTTCGTCGACGCCAACGTGTCGGTGGCCCGCCAGGCCACCTACACCACCTGCCGCCGCGAAGACTTCCCCGGCTGGATGCCGGCCTGGCTGCTGACCGCGACCACGCTGACCACCGACACCGAGGAGAACGAGGGCGTCGCCAAGAACGCGCGCCTGAGCTTCATGGGCATCACCACGCCGCCCATTCCCAGCGTGAGCTTTCCGCTGACCAGCGAGCGCAAGAGCGGCCTGCTGCCGCCGACCTTCGGCATCGACAACACCAACGGCATCGAGATCTCGCAGCCGTACTACTGGAACATCGCGCCCAACCGCGACGCGACGATCACGTCGACGATCATGAGCAAGCGCGGCGTCGATTTCAGCAACGAATTCCGCTATCTCGAGAAGGACTACAAGGGCACCGTCCGCCTCGACTTCATGGGCAGCGACCGGCTGGTGGGCCAGCGCTACAACGAACTGCGCAGCAGCCAGCTGCAGCAGCTCATCAGCGGGCAGATCCAGCCGCAGAACCTGGCGCTCGGCAACGGTCCGGGCAGCACCCGGCGCTGGGGCCTCTGGGCCACCCACCACCAGGACTTCGACGCCAAGGCGCTCGGCCTGGATTCGCTGTCGGCCAACATCAGCATCAACCGCGTGAGCGACAACGACTACTGGCGCGACTTCACGCGCACGCCGTCGCTTGCGCAGCGCCAGTTGCCCAACGACGCCTCGCTCAACTGGGCCAAGGGCGACTGGAGCGGCGGCATCCGCGCGCTGCAGTACCAGAACCTGCAGTACAACCTGTCGCCGATCACGCCGGCCTACGACCGGATGCCGCAGATCACCGCCAACTACAACAAGTACGACTGGCACGGCTTCGACGTATCGCTCAACCTCGACTACACGCACTTCCGGGTCAACACGATCCTGAACGGCCAGCCGGGCTACGACGCCAACCAGCAGTCGCAGCCCGATGGCGACCGTGCCATGGCCGTCGCCTCGATCAGCCGGCCGTTCATCACGCCGAGCTCCTTCGTCATTCCGAAGCTGATGCTGAACGCGGCCACCTACAACTACTACCTGCCGCAGACGGACATTCCCAAGCTCACCGTCAACGGCACGCAGTACGTGGGCGGCATCCCCTACAACCCGAACTCGCTGTATTTCTACCCGACCTCCAGCACCCGGACGGTGCCGACCTTCAGCCTCGACAGCGGCCTGATCTTCGAGCGCGACGCCAGCTACTTCGGCCGCGCCTTCCGCCAGACGCTGGAGCCGCGCGCCTACTACGTCTACACGCCGTACCGCAACCAGAACATGCTGCCGAACTACGATTCGGCAGCCAACGACTTCAGCTTCGCGACCATCTACACCGAGAACGCGTTCTCCGGCGGTGACCGGGTCTCGGACACGAATGCGCTCACGCTCGGCGTGACCTCGCGCCTGATCGATCCGTCCACCGGCGTCGAGGCGGCGCGCTTCGGCATCGCGCAGCGCCTGCGCTTCAGCAACCAGAACGTCGTGCTGCCCGGCGGCACGCCGGTGACCGACCGCGCGAGCGACCTGCTGGTCGGCGGCCAGATCAACTGGACGCCGAAGTGGAGCGTGGACACCCTCGTCCAGTACAACCCCGACACGCGCAAGTCCGAGCGCTCCGCCATCAGCGCCCGCTACAACCCCGAGCCGTATCACAACCTCAGTGCCGCCTTCCGCTACCAGGCGCCGACCACGCCCACCGCAACCGACGGCAGCAAGTCGTTCGACGTGGGCTGGCAGTGGCCGATCAACGACCTGTGGGGCGACAAGGGCAAGAACCTGGGCCCCGGCAAGGGCCAGGGCGGCGGACGCTGGTATGCGGTCGGCCGCCTCAACTACGACCTGGACGGCAAGAAGATCACCGACGGCGTGCTCGGCTTCGAGTACGACGGCTGCTGCTGGATCGGCCGCGTGGTGCTCCAGCGCACCACGACCGGCCTGGTGACGGCGAACACCCGCATCATGTTCCAGCTCGAATTGATAGGCTTCTCCAGCATCGGCTCCAGCCCGATGCAGGCGCTGCGGCAGAACATCCAGCGCTATGAACCCTTGCGCCAACCTGGCGAAGCGCCCAGCCGCTTCACCAACTACGACTGAGACGACTGACTGAGCACGCCATGAAACACTTCCGTTCCATCATCACACTGGGCTGCCTTGCAGCAATGGCCGCAGCGGCGGGCGCGCAAGGCTTCCACTCCGGCATCACGGACATCATGCGCGCCGGCCCGCGCCTGGGCCCGCCGGCGGCCCGCCCCGCGGCGCCCGCCAACACCGCGCCGGTGCAGCGCTCCGCCGAATTCATCGTCGCGCTGGTCAACTCGGAGCCGATCACCAACACCGAGGTGCTGACGCGGGTGGACCGCCTCATCAAGGAAAATCCGGACGCCGAGCGCGTGCCGCGCAACGAACTCACGCGGCTCGTGCTCGAGCGCCTGATTTCCGAGCGCGCCCAGCTGCAGCTGGCCAAGGAAAACGGCATCAAGGTCGACGACGTGGCGATCGACCAGGCCGAGCAGACGGTCGCGCGCCAGAACGAAATCAGCCTGACCGAGCTGCGCCGCCGCGTGATCGCCGAAGGCCTCACGCAGGCGGAGTTCCGCCGCGACCTGCGCGACCAGCTGCTGCTCACGCGGCTGCGCGACCGCGAGGTCGAGTCGAAGGTCAAGATCAGCGATGCCGAGGCCGACGAATACCTGATCGACCAGCGCAACCAGGCCGTCAAGAACGCGGCGCTGCAGAACCTGAACCTCGCGCAGGTGCTCGTCGCCGTGCCCGAGAACGCCACCGACGCCCAGGTGGCCGCGGCCCAGAAGAAGGCGCAGGACATCGCCCAGCGCGCCCGCGCCGGCGAAGACTTCGCCAAACTGGTGCGCGAGAACTCCGATGCACCCGACCGCGCCAACGGCGGCGCCATCGGCATGCGCAGCGCCGACCGCTATCCGCCGCTGTTCGTCGACGCCACGCAATCGACGGCGGTGAACGGCATTGCCGGGCCGGTGCGTTCGAGCGCCGGCTTCCATGTGCTCAAGGTGCTCGCCAAGGCCCAGATCGGCTCGGGCGACGCGACCGTGACCCAGACGCAGGTGCGCCACATCCTGCTGCTCAACGATCCCAAGCGCACCACGGCGCAGGCGGTCGCGCAGCTGGCCGAATTCAAGCGCCGGGTGCAGGCCGGCACGGCCGACTTCGCCGGGCTGGCCCGCGACAACTCGCAGGACGCCAGCGCCAAGGACGGCGGCGAGCTCGGCTGGTCGCGCCCCGGGCAGTTCGTGCCCGAGTTCGAGGAAGCCATGGACCGCCTCGCGCCGGGCGAGATCAGCGATCCGGTGGTGTCGCGCTTCGGCGTGCACCTGATCCAGGTGGAAGGCCGCCGCGACGCCAAGCTCAGCCAGTCCGAGCAGCGCGAAGCCGCGCGCGCCGCGCTGCGCGAAAAGCGTGTCGAGGAAGCATTCTCCACCTGGGTGCAGGAAGTGCGCGCCCGCGCCTACGTCGAATACCGCGATCCGCCGCAGTCCTGATCTGATGGCACATATCGCCAGGAAGCGGTTCGGACAGCATTTCCTGTCCGACGGGGGAATCATCGATGCGATCGTGCGCGAGATCGCGCCGCAGCCCGGCGATGCCATGGTCGAGATCGGACCGGGGCTTGCCGCGCTGACGCAGCCGCTGGTCGAGCGGCTGGGCCGCCTGACGGTGATCGAGCTCGACCGCGACCTCGCCAAGCGGCTGCGCGAGCACGCCCAGCTCGAGGTGATCGAGTCCGATGTGCTGAAGGTCGACTTCGCGGCGCTGGCCGAACGGTTTCCCGGCAAGCCGCTGCGCGTGGTGGGCAACCTGCCCTACAACATCTCCACGCCCATCCTTTTCCACCTTCTGGGCTATGCCCACCTGGTGGCCGACCAGCATTTCATGCTGCAGAAGGAAGTGATCGACCGCATGGTGGCGAAGCCCGCCACATCGGACTACAGCCGCCTGAGCGTGATGCTGCAGTGGCGCTACAAGATGGAAGACGTGCTGTTCGTGCCGCCCGAGAGCTTCGATCCGCCGCCGCGCGTGGACAGCGCCGTGGTGCGGATGGTGCCGCTGGCCACGCCGCCGGCGGTCGATGCCGCGCGGCTGGGCGAGATCGTGCAAGTGGCCTTCAGCCAGCGCCGCAAGCTGCTGCGCCATACGCTGGGCAAGTGGCTGCAGGAACACGGCTTCGAGGGCGAGTTCGATGTCCAGCGGCGGGCCGAGGAAGTGCCCGTCGACGAATACGTCGCCCTGGCCCAGGCCGTCGCCCCATGAAAAAAGCCCGCTGAGCGGGCTTTTTCAATTGGGCTGAGGCGCTGTCCGTCGCTCGTATTTAAGCGGCGGCGAGCCAGTAACCCGCGTTGAAGGGGCTGCTCATGCGCAGGGCAAGCGGCGAAACGTCGACCAGTTTGTCGGTCGGCATTTTTTCGCCGGCCGGCTCGGTGCTGGCGGCGGCCGCTGCGGTTGCGGAGGTGTTGTTCACGTCGATGCCATCGAGGGTTTCAGCGTTCGGCTGAGCCTCGTTCGCCCGTTCTGCTTGGCTGGTGGATGCAGAACGGGCTACAGAAAAGAATAGAAGCAGCGGAACGGGACCTTGCGGTCGCCCCAGTAGTCCGAGGCGTCGCGGAAGATGTCGAGCAGCTGCTCGCGCGCTTCCTTGTCGAACTTGGCGTTGGCCGGGATCTGCTCCAGCACGATGACGAAACCTGGCTGCGGGCCCGATTTATGCAACGGGTCGGTCATGCAGTCGTACAGCGCGTCGAAGTTCTTCCCGAAGTGGGCCGGGAACGTGAACTGCTGTGCGATCAGGTCGAGCACGTCCTGCTTGGTCTGGGCGTTGCCCAGGTTCGCATACAAGAAGTGCTGGCCGGCTGCGTTGGCAGCGTCCTGCAGGTCGTTCACGCGGAACGCGCGGATCGATTGCACGATGTTCGGGCGTACGGCACGAAGGGATAAGGTCATCTCCGCTGGTCTTTCCATAGTCATCATCATTTCTTCGGGGCGCTTTGGTGCGCCGCTCAGGTCGTTTTCATCGCTCATGGTGCAATCCGTCTGAAACTCGCATAGTGGTCCGCCGTGTACCAGCAGGCTTCGGGCGCCGTGCGCTGCTCGCCGCCACAGACGATCCGCCGTGCACCACGGTTGCGCGCGCCGGGCGTCTGCACCGTGTACTCGCGGTAGTGGCCGCGGCGTGCCGCTGGCAGGAGGCGTTCGCGGTTGCCAAATACAACGCCGTCCTTCTCATAACGAAACGGGCCGCCGCTGAGGATTGCCTGATAGGTCTGCTGTCCTTGCACCGGCAATTCGGACAGTGCAATCGTTTCCTCGGCGGGCGTTTTTCCTGCGCCGAACCAACCTCGGGCCTCGGCCCCCGTCGTCAACGCCGCCAGCAACAGGCTGGTGAGCGCAAACTTTGTGACAGAGGACGTGATCGAGGCGTAAGCCGCCATGGGGCACCACAAGAAAAGAGCGGGGGGTTCGAATTGGCGATCAACCTCGGGGTTAACCCGCAAATTCAAGCCCGCGAGTGTGCACCACGCTGGCGAAAATAGCAAGCGACTGCCCAAAGTTTGAGCAGTCGCGGGGGCATCGAATGGCGTTTTAAGTTGGCGGCCACTCTCGCCAAACAGCCTATCTTTCGGCGTTTGCGTCAGCCACTGTCAAGGCTGTCATGTTCACGATGCGGCGAACGGTCGCGCTGGCCGTGAGAATGTGCACAGGTTTGGCCGCGCCGAGCAGAACCGGCCCGATCGCGATGTTGCCGCCCGCCGCCGTCTTGAGCAGGTTGTACGAAATATTCGCTGCGTCGATGTTTGGGAAAACCAACAGGTTGGCGTCGCCCGCCAGCGCGCTGTGCGGCATGACGACCGCGCGCTGCTTGCTGTCCAGCGCCACGTCGCCGTGCATTTCGCCGTCCACCTCGAGCCAGGGGGCCTGCACGCGCAGCAGTTCGAGCGTCTTGCGCATCTTGATGGCGCTGGGCTCGTTGCTGGTGCCGAAATTGGAATGCGACAGCAGCGCCGCCTTCGGCTTCAGGCCGAAGCGCATCATTTCCTCGGCCGCCATCGTCGTGATCTCGGCCAGTTCCTCGGGCGAGGGGTCGTAGTTGACGTGCGTGTCGACCAGGAACACCTGGCGGTCGGGCAGCAGCAGGCCGTTCATGCAGGCGTACACCGGCACGTCCTGCGGGGTGCTCTGGCAGCCGCCGGGGCGCTTGCCGATCACCTGGTCGATGTAGTGCAGGTGGATCAGCGTGGTGCCCCAGGTGCCGCAGATCATGCCGTCGACCTCGTCCTTGTGCAGCAGCATCGCGCCGATCAGCGTGAGGCGACGGCGCATC
This sequence comes from Variovorax sp. efr-133-TYG-130, assembly GCF_030208835.1. NCBI lineage: Bacteria > Pseudomonadati > Pseudomonadota > Betaproteobacteria > Burkholderiales > Comamonadaceae > Variovorax > Variovorax sp. efr-133-TYG-130. The sequence continues at coordinate 184,687 of NZ_JARVTD010000029.1, forward strand.
TCGATCTTGGCGGTCTGCACCGTCTGGCCCTTGCGCTCGGTCATGCGGTGGTAGGTCTGCCAGAAGTCGCGGTAGCGGTGGTCCTGCTCGACGTTGACGATGTCGTAGTCCAGCTCTTCCTTCAGCCGCAGGCCGAATTTCTCGATGCGCTGGGCGATGATGGCCGGGCGGCCGATCAGCGTCGGGCGGGCGATGCCTTCGTCGACCACGATCTGCGCGGCGCGCAGCACGCGCTCTTCCTCGCCTTCGCAGTAGGCCACGCGCTTCTTGGCGGCACGGCGTGCGGTCTCGAAGATCGGCTTCATCGTGGTGCCCGAGGCATAGACGAAGCTCTGCAGCTTGTCGCGGTAGGCGTCCATGTCCTTGATGGGACGCGTGGCCACGCCGCTTTCCTCCGCCGCCTTGGCCACGGCCGGCGCGATCTTCATCATCAGGCGCGGGTCGAAGGGCTTCGGAATCAGGTATTCGGGGCCGAACGACAGCTTTTCACCGACGTAGGCGGCAGCAACGCGCTCGCTCTGCTCGGCCTGCGCCAGGTCCGCAATGGCGTGCACCGCGGCGATTTCCATCTCGTCGGTGATCGTGGTCGCGCCCGAGTCGAGCGCGCCGCGGAAGATGTACGGGAAGCACAGGACGTTGTTGACCTGGTTCGGGTAGTCGGTGCGGCCGGTGGCCATGATCACGTCGTCGCGCACCGCATGGGCGTCTTCGGGCGAGATCTCGGGGTTCGGGTTCGCCAGCGCGAAGATCACCGGCTTGGCGGCCATCTTGGCCACCATTTCGGGCTTCAGCACGCCGCCGGCCGACAGGCCCAGGAACACGTCGGCGCCGGCAATGACCTCCGACAGCTTGCGCGCGTCGGTCTTCTGCATGTATTGGCGCTTGTCGTCGTCCATCAGCTCGGTACGGCCTTCATAGACCACGCCGGCCAGGTCGGTCACGAACACGTTCTCGCGCTTCAGGCCGACCTTGAGCAGCAGGTTCAGGCAGGCCAGCGCCGCGGCGCCCGCGCCCGAGGTCACCAGCTTCACGTCGGCGATGTTCTTGCCCGCCACCTTCAGGCCGTTGACCATGGCCGCCGCCACCGTGATGGCCGTGCCGTGCTGGTCGTCGTGGAAGACCGGGATCTTCATGCGCTTGCGCAGCTCGCGCTCCACGTAGAAGCAGTCCGGTGCCTTGATGTCTTCCAGGTTGATGGCGCCGAAGGTCGGCTCCAGCGACGCGATGATGTCCACCAGCTTGGCCGGGTCCTTCTCGTCGATTTCGATGTCGAACACGTCGACGCCCGCGAATTTCTTGAAGAGAACGCCCTTGCCTTCCATCACCGGCTTGGACGCCAGCGGGCCGATGTCGCCCAGGCCCAGCACGGCGGTGCCGTTGCTGATGACGGCCACGAGGTTGCCGCGGGAGGTGTACTTGAAGGCGTTGGCCGGGTCCTTGACGATTTCCTCGCAGGGGGCGGCCACGCCGGGCGAGTAGGCCAGCGACAGGTCGCGCTGGTTGACCATCTGCTTGGTCGCCGCGATCGCGATCTTGCCGGGGACGGGAAACTCGTGGTACTCGAGGGCGGCACGGCGCAACTCGGCGCGTTTGTCTTCGGGCGTGGGAGTCGATGAGGTCGAAGGGGTCGAATCGGACATGTGCCTGTAGCTCCTGGTGGCGCTTCTTCTGGGGGCGCCGATTGTAGACCTCGCGTCATTGGCGCCCTACGCCGGATGGCCTGTGCGGCCCATGACCAAAGACACGGCTGCGCGGTCAAATCGGTGTGGCAATATGCACAGTTCGGACAAAAACCTGAAAACACCTGAAGAGGAGCGACCATGGCCCTGATGGATTTCATCAAGAAACAGTTCATCGACATCATCCAGTGGACCGAGACCGGCGACGGCACGCTGGCCTGGCGCTTCCCGATGGCGGAGATGGAAATCCAGAACGGGGCATCGCTCACCGTTCGCGAATCCCAGGTGGCGGTTTTCGTCAACGAAGGCAAGGTGGCCGACGTGTTCGGCCCCGGCATGTACAAGCTCACGACGCAGACGCTGCCCGTGCTCACGTACCTGAAGAACTGGGACAAGCTCTTCGAATCCCCCTTCAAGAGCGACGTCTACTTCTTTAGCACCCGCCAGCAGGTCGACCAGAAGTGGGGCACGCCCCAGCCGATCACCATCCGCGACAAGGACTTCGGCGCCGTGCGCCTGCGGGCCTTCGGCAACTACAGCTTCCGCATCGGCGACGCCAAGCTGTTCCACACCGAGATCTCCGGCACGCGCGACATCTACAGCGTGGCCGACCTCGACGGCCAGCTGCGCGGCCTGGTGCTGCAGAACATCAGCAACGCCATCGCTTCCAGCGGCGTGCCCTTCCTCGACCTGGCGGCCAACCAGATCCAGTTCGCGCAGGCGCTGGCCGCGCAGCTGGTGCCCGAATTCGAGAAGATCGGCATCAAGCTCGAGAACATCACGGTCCAGAACGTCTCGCTGCCCGAAGAGCTGCAGAAGATCCTCGACCAGAAGATCGGCATGGGCATGGTCGGCAACGACATGGGCAAGTTCATGCAGTACCAGACGGCGCAGGCCATCCCCAAGTTCGCCGAGGGCGCGGCCAACGGCGGCGGCATTGCCGGCGACGCGATGGGCCTGGGCGCCGGCGTGGCGCTCGGCCAGGTGCTGGCGCAGAACCTCGCGCAGGGCCTGAGCCCCAACGCGGCCGCCCAGGCCGCGGCGACCCAGCAGCAGCCTGCCGTGGCCGTGGTGAGCCCCACCGACGTGATGACCACGCTCGAGAAGCTCGGCGAACTCAAGACCAAGGGCATCCTCACGCAGGAAGAGTTCGACGCCAAGAAGGCCGAGTTGCTCAAGAAGCTGGTCTAACCCCCAGGCTTCGCGCACTTCGTGTCGCTACTCCTTCCCCCTTGCAGGGGGCGATACCTGCGGCCCGGCATAGCCGGTTCCGCGGCATCTCCCGCCTCGTTCGCCGTGTCTTCAGCATCGCTTCATGGCTGAGGAAACCGGCAACCAACGCTACTACCGCGCGCCCTGCCCCGGCTGCGGCGCGCCGGTCGAATTCCGCTCGGCGCAATCGACGCATGCGGTCTGCCCGTACTGCCAGAGCACGGTCGTGCGCCAGGGCGACACGCTCGCGCGCACCGGCAAGATGGCCGAGCTGTTCGACGACTTCAGCCCGCTGCAGCTGTTTGCCGCCGGTCGCATCCAGGACAAGCCGTTCACGCTGATCGGCCGGCTGCAATACACCTACCCGGGCGGGCGCTGGACCGAATGGATCGCCGCGCTCGACGGCGACCGCACCGGCGTGCTCAGCGAGGACAACGGCGCCTACGTCTTCGCGCTGCCCTTCGACCTGCAGCGCGCCGCGCCGCCCTGGAACGAGCTGCGCGTGGGCGCGACCACCGCCTTCGCCGGCCAGAGCTACACCGTCACCTCGAACGAGCAGGTGGCGCTGACTTCCGCGCAGGGCGAGCTGCCGCACCTGCCCGAACTCGGCCGCTCCTTCGCGATGGTCGAGCTGCGCAACGACAAGGGGCTGGTGCTCAGCATCGACTACGGCACCGCCACGCCCAGCGCCTACCTCGGCCGCTCGGTTCAGCTCGACGACCTGCAGCTCACCGGCCTGCGCGAGGAATCGGCCAAGGACGAGAAAGGCCGCAGCTTCAACTGTCCCAACTGCGGTTCGCCCGTCACCGTCAACCTGGCGGACAGCAAGAGCATCACCTGCCGTTCGTGCAACAGCATCATCGACCTGTCGCAGGGCATCGGCGGGGAGCTCAGGCACGCCACGCAGGACGAGCCCGTGCGCCCGCTCATCGCGCTCGGCAGCATGGGCCAGCTGCAGGGCGCGCAGTGGCAGGTGGTGGGGTTCCAGCACCGCATGGGCACCGAGCCCGGCGACGACGAACAGTTCGGCTGGGACGAGTACCTGCTCTACAACAAGAAGCGCGGCTTCAGCTTCCTGGTCGACGCGGAAGACGGCTGGAGCATGGTCAAGCCGACCACCGGCGCCCCGGTGATGGCCGAGAACGGCAGCACCGCCACCTACCTCAACAAGCGCTACCAGCAGCAGTACGCCTACAACGCCGAGACCACCTATGTGGCGGGCGAGTTCTACTGGCAGGTCGAGCGCGGGCAGAAGACCTTCAACCGCGACTTCGCCAGCGGCCCCGCGCTGCTCTCGATGGAGCGCTCGGCCAACGAGCTCACCTGGTCGTCGGGCATCAAGCTCGACAGCGGCGTGGTGGCCACCGCCTTCAAGCTCGACGCCAAGAAGGACATGTTCAAGCGCGCCGACGCGCTGCCCGTGAGCGCGGCGGCGTCGAAGATGGGTTGCGGCACGATCATCATCATCATCGTCGTGATCATCATCCTGCTGATCATCCTGAGCACCTGCAGCAGCAGTGGCGGCTCTTCGAGCGGCTACCGCAGCTCGGGCGGCTCCTACGGCGGCTACTCGAGTGGCGGCGGGCACAAATGACGAGGAAGATGCGCATGACGCACCCGATGTATCTCATTACTACGACTGGAGGTCCCCATGGGATTTGAATGGCTGAAACCGGGCGTGGTCCTCGGATCGCTCGTGTACGCGCTGATCGGCGTCGTGATCTTCTGGCTCTGCTTCCTGATCATCGACAAGATCACGCCCTATGACCTGTGGGGCGAGATCGTCGAGAAGCAGAACGTGGCGCTGGGCCTCGTCGTGGCGGCAATGAGCCTGGGCATCAGCATCATCGTGGCTGCTGCAATCCATTGAGCGACGCGGCCTCGCCCGCGCGCACCCCGGATGCGCGGGGGCCGCAACCCGTCGAAGTCGCGCTGCTCGCCAGCGTGTTCGTGGTCGCCGCCTGCGGGCTGGTCTACGAACTGAGCGCGGCCGCGCTGAGCTCCTACCTGCTCGGCGACTCGGTGCTGCAATTCAGCACCATCATCGGCACCTACCTGTTCGCGATGGGCGTGGGCTCCTGGCTCTCGCGCTACTTCGACCGCCAGCTGCCGGCGCACTTCCTTCGCATCGAGCTGATGGTCGCGCTGATCGGCGGCGCGCTGCCGGCGATCCTGTTCCTGGCCAACGCCTACGTGCCGGGCGCCTTCCGGCTGCTGCTCTATGGCCTGGTGATGGTGGTCGGCACGCTGGTGGGCCTCGAAATTCCGCTGGTGATGCGCATCCTGAAGCGCAACATCGTGCTCAAGAACCTGGTGTCGCAGGTGCTGACCTTCGACTACCTCGGCGCGCTCGCGGTGTCGGTGGCGTTCCCGCTCATCCTGGTGCCGCAGCTCGGCATGATCCGCACCGGCCTGCTGTTCGGCTTCATGAACGCGGCGGTGGCGGTGTGGGCGCTGTGGCTGTTCCGCCATGAGCTGCGCCGCATCGGCGCGCATGCGCTCGCCTGCTTGCTGTCGCTGGCCGCGTTGCTGGCGGCCTTCGTGTGGGCCGACCACATCACCACGCTGGCGGAAGACAAGTTCTACCAGGACCGCATCGTGTTCAGCGCGACCTCGCCGTACCAGCGCATCGTGGTCACGCGCGGGCTGCTCGGGCACCGCCTGTTCCTGAACGGCAACCTGCAGTTCGCCGAGCGCGACGAGTACCGCTACCACGAGGCGCTGGTGCACCCGGTGATGGCCGCGCAGGGCGCGCCGAAGAAGGTCGCGGTGCTCGGCGGCGGCGACGGCATGGCGGTGCGCGAGATCCTCAAGTACCCCTCGGTCGAGTCGGTCACGCTGGTGGAGCTGGACCCCAACATGACCAGGCTCTTCACCGAGCACGAGACGCTGGCCGCGCTCAACGGCCATTCGCTCTCGTCGCCCAAGGTGAAGATCGTCAACACCGACGCCTTCCAGTGGCTGCAGCAGCCGGGCGACATTTACGACGTGATCGTGGTCGACTTTCCAGACCCCACCAACTTCGCCATCGGCAAGCTCTACACCAACAGCTTCTACGCGCTGCTCGAAAAGCGCCTGTCGGCCAGCGGCTATGCGGTGATCCAGACCACCTCGCCGCTGGTGGCGCGCAAGAGCTACTGGACCGTGGCGACCACCATCGAGTCGGTCGGCCTGCGCGCCACGCCGTACCACGCGCACGTGCCCAGCTTCGGCGAGTGGGGCTACATCATCGCGAGCCGCAGGCCTTATCGCATGCCCGATGCCCTGCCTGCCGGCCTGCGCTTCCTGTCGCCTTCCACGCTGCCGCTGATGTTCGACTTTCCGCTCGACATGGCGCGCGTGCCGACCGAAGTGAACCGGCTGTCGAACCAGATCCTCGTCACCACCTATGAGCAGGAGTGGGGCAAGGTCATGGCGCACTGAATGATGAACTCCCCCAGGCTTCGCGCACTTCGTGTCGCTTCGCCTTCCCCCTCGCCGGGGGCAACACCTGCGGCCCGGCAGAGCCGGTTCCGCGGTGTTCCTGGAAGGGAGCGATGCGAATGAAGCGCCGTGGCTTCCTGGGGGCGGCGGGTGCGGCGGGCGTCCTCGCGCTGGCCGGCTGCGAGGCGCCGCCACCGCCCATCGAAGGCGGCTTCACCGGCATCGACGTCACGCGCGGCCACGCGATGCGCGACGGCGCGCTCAAGGGCGCGGCGCCCGCCGTCGTGAAGCGCACGCGCGTATTGATTGCCGGCGGCGGCGTGGCCGGGCTCGCGGCGGCGCGCGCGCTGCGGCTCGCCGGCGTCGAAGACTTCGCGCTGCTCGAGCTCGAGGACACCGCCGGCGGCAACGCGCGCGGCGGCTTGGTCAACGGCATCGCATGCCCGCTCGGCGCGCACTACCTGCCGGTGCCGGGAGACGATGCGCGCGAGGTACAGGACCTGCTCGAGGAACTCGGTCTGCGCCGCCGCGTGGCGGGCCGCTGGGAATACGACGAGCTCAACCTCTGCCACGCCCCGCAGGAGCGGCTGTTCCTGCACGGCGAATGGCAGGACGGCCTGCTGCCCGTGCACGGCGTTGGCGAAAGCACGATGGCGCAGTACCGCAAGTTCGCGCAGCGCATCGACACCTTGCAGCACGCGGCGCATTTCGCCATTCCCACGCTCAAGGTCGCCATCACGCCCGAGCTGCTGGCGCTCGACGCCATCCCCTTCTCCAATTGGCTCGACAGCGAGGGCTTCAGCGACGCGCAACTGCGCTGGTACCTCGATTACTGCTGCCGCGACGACTACGGCGCCGGCATCGCGCATGTCTCCGCCTGGGCCGGCATCCACTATTTCGCGAGCCGCCACGGCTTCCACGCGCCCGGCGACCCGAGCGGCAGCGTCAACGATTCGAGCCCCGAGCGCGACGGCATCCTTACCTGGCCCGAAGGCAACGGCTGGCTCACGCGGCAGCTGGCCAGGCCGCTCGGCGAGCGGGTGCACACCGGCCAGGTCGTCACGCGCATCGCCGAGCTGCGCGGCGGCGTCGAGGTCGATGCATGGGACGCGAAGACGAAGTCGCTCGTGCGCTGGCAGGCCGAGCGCTGCATCGTCGCGCTGCCGGTGTTCATCGCCGCGCGCGTGGTCGAGAACCCGCCGCCCGTGCTGGCCAACGCCGCCGCGCATGTGCGCTACGCGCCGTGGCTGGTGGCCAACGTGCACCTGCGCGGCCCGCTGGCCGACCGGCCCGGCGCCGCGCCGAGCTGGGACAACGTGATCTACGGCACGCGCGGCCTCGGTTATGTCGATGCGCGCCACCAGGCGCTCGACCCGACGCCGCGCGGCACCGTGCTCAGCTGGTATCGCCCGCTGGGTCCGAGCAGCTACGACACCGCCGACGGCCGCCGCCTGCTGCTCGACCGCCCATGGACCGGCTGGCGCGACGACCTGCTCGCGGAGCTGTCGCTGCCGCATCCAGACCTGCCCGCGCTTGCCACGCGCATCGAGATCACGCGCTACGGGCATGCCATGTCGATCCCCGGGCCGGGCCTGCTGGCGCAGATCGGGTCGCAGCGCAGCGCACCGGACGAGGCGCATCGCGGCAGCGTCGTCGCGGGGCGGTTGTCGTTCGCGCATGCGGACTGGTCGGGCTACTCCATCTTCGAAGAGGCATTCACGCGCGGCCATGTCGCGGGCACCAGCGCGGCGTCCGCATGATGAGGACCCTGGTGCTCGGCGGGTACGGCAATTTCGGCGCGCGCATCTGCCGGGCGCTGGCCGCCGACGCCGGCATCGAGCTGCTGGTGGCCGGGCGCGATGCGCGGCGCGCCACGGCGTTCGCCGAATCGCTGGGCGGTGGCGCGCGCGGGGTTCGCATCGACGTGCAGGCGCCGGACCTCGCGGACACGCTGCGCCGGCTCGGCGTGGCGCTGGCGATCCACACCGCCGGGCCGTTCCAGAACCAGGGCTACGGCGTGCCGCAGGCCGTTGCGGCGGCGGGCGCACACTACATCGACCTGGCCGACGGCCGCCGCTTCGTGTGCGACTTTCCCGGCGCGCTCGACACCGCGTTCCGCAATGCCGGCCGCACGGGCATCAGCGGCGCCAGCACGGTGCCTGCGCTGTCGTCCGCCGTGGTCGACCATCTGGCGGCGGGCTGGCAAGGCATCCACGGCATCGACATCTGCATCGCGCCCGCGCAAGGCGCGCCGCGCGGCGAAGCCACGTTGGCCGGCGTGCTCGCCTACTGCGGCGAGCCGATCCGCGTCTGGCATGGCGGGCGCTGGACCGAGCAGCCCGGCTGGGCGCACCCGACGAAAGTCGCGTTCGCGCGCATGAAGCCGCGCCGCGGTGCGCTGTGCGACATCCCCGATCTCGAACTCTTTCCCGCGCGCCATGCCGGTGTGCAGTCGGTCATGTTCCGCGCCGCGCTTGAAGTCGGGCTGGCGCAGCAGGCCTTTGCGTTCCTGGCCTTCCTGCGCCGCGTGGGCGTGCTGCCCGCGCCGCAAAAGCTGGCGCCCCTGCTGCATTCGGCGGGCCGCGTTTTCGATGCGCTCGGCACTGCGCTGGGCGGCATGGTGGTGCGCGTGGAAGGCACCGACGCATCGGGCCGCACCGCGCGCCGCGCCTGGCACATTGCCGCCGACGACAACCACGGCCCGGAGATCCCCTGCATGGCGGCCATCCTGCTGGCCCGGCGCCTGGCGCGCGGCGACGCACTGCCCGCCGGTGCGCACGCCTGCGCGGGTTTGCTCACGCTGGAGGAATTCGAGCCCGAGTTCGCGCGCTGGGGCATGGTGACGGAAACGGTCGACGAAGCCGCATGACGCGCGCCGAAGCTGACGATCGCCTGCTGCGCCTGAGCCTCGTCGCCGTGTGGCTCTTCACGGCCGTCGCCAGCATCGTCGAGCTGAACGGCCAGAGCCGCGAGGTGCTGGCCGCCGCGGGCATCACTTCGCCGCCGTGGCTGGTGCAACTGCTGATCGGCGGCGGCGCCGCCGCGGACCTCGTCGTCGGCATCGCGTTGTGGCGCTGGCCAGGCCGTGCCAGCTACAGCGCCGCACTCGCCCTGATGCTTGCCATGACGCTAGTGGCGACCGTGCTACAGCCGAGCCTGTGGCTGCACCCGCTCGGCCCGTTGCTCAAGAACCTGCCCATCGCCGCCCTGCTCTGGCATCTTTACCGACGCGCGACGCCATGAACACCTACCTCGTCCTCAAGTGGCTGCACATCGTCTCCAGCGTGCTGATGGTGGGCACCGGGCTGGGGTCGGCGTTCTACATGTTCTTCACCAACCGCAGCGGCAGCGTGCCCGCGCAGGCGGTGGTGAGCCGGCTGGTGGTGCGTGCCGACTGGTGGTTCACCACGCCCACCGTCATCATCCAGCCGGCCACGGGTTTCGCGCTCGCGCACATGGCGGGCTGGCCGTTGTCCACGCCGTGGCTCGCGCTCTCGATGGGGCTGTTCGTGTTCGCGGGCATCTGCTGGCTGCCGGTGGTGTGGCTGCAGATCCGCATGGCGGCCATCGCGGCGCAGGCGCATCGCGAATCGACACCGCTGCCTCAGTTGTATGCGCGCTACCAGCGCTATTGGGAGCTGCTGGGCTACCCGGCCTTCGTTGCCATGGTCATCGTGTTCTACCTGATGGTGAACAAGCCGCAGCTTTCGATCTGAAATGAACACCCGCTTTTCGTTTCGTCGAACTGCGCGCCCTGAACAACAGCGCTCCTGACACCGCACCATGAGTCACTGACACGGCCGCGGCGCGGCCCCTGTGCGGTTTTCACGAAGACTTCACACACAGCGCCATTGCTTCACAGATGGTCCGCACACTCGCGGACGCCAACAAAAACACAGTGGGAGCGTCCATGTTCCAAGTCGCCAATCGAAAACTCGCGTCGTTCAGCGACGCGCTCTTCACCGGGCTGGGCCGTGCGCTCGGCCTTCTGCGTCCGGTGGCCCGTGGGCTCGTCGGCTCCTGGCGACCTCCGGGCTGGCTGCGCATCGCGGGCGCATTCCTGCTCTTCGGCCTGCAGTGGCTGCAGCAGCGGCTGGCCTGGGTGGTGTTGCTTCTGCTGCTCGTGCTGGCAGGCTGGATGGCCAGCCCCCATGTGATCAGATGGTGGCATGGCCTCACGCCCGATCGCGTCGAACCCGTTGTCGCCACCGCGAAGACCGAGCCGCCGCAGCGCACGCAGATCGAGCTCGACAGGGGCCCGAACCCCTTCGCCATTGATTTCTCGGCCTCGGTGGCGCCCATTGCGCGCATCGGCCAGGAGGCCACCGGCGTCACCATCGAGCCCGCCATCGCCGGCCGCTGGACGTGGACCAAGCAGAACCGGCTCGAATTCCTGCCCGCGCAAGATTGGCCCATCGGCCAGCCGTACAAGGTGCAGATCACCGACAGCGCACTCGCGCCGCACATCGAGATGGCCTTGCGCAAGTATGAGTTCACCTCGCCCGAATTCACTGCGCAGATCAACGCCGCCGAGTTCTATCAAGACCCGGTGCAGGCCAACGTGCGCCGCGCGCTCTTTCAGGTGCACTTCTCGCACCCCGTGAACACGGCCGAGTTCGAGAAGCGCCTGGTGCTGACCTACGACCAGCCCTGCAGCTCCTCTTTCTTCAGCGTGGGCAAGTGCGCGAGCGAGAAGTTCACGGTCAGCTACGACAAGCTGCGCCTCAACGCCACCCTGCAATCGGAGCCGCTGCCCATTCCCGAGAAGACGCGCCCGGCGATCCTCAGCCTGACCTCCGGTACGGTCGCGCAGAAGGGCGGGCCGGCGCTGCGTGCCGACATGTCCCGCGCGGTCGACATCCCCGGCCTCTTCAGCCTGGGCATCGCCAGCATCGAGCCCACCATCGTCACCGGCGAGAACGGAGAGCCCGAGCACGTGATGCACGTCACCGCCTCCATGCCCGTGCACGAGCGCGAAATGGCGCGCGTGGTGCAAGCCTGGCTGCTGCCCGCGACCGAAGACGCCAAGGGCGAATCCGAAGAAAAGTTCGACTGGTCCGCCGATCCGTCGAAGGTCACCGACGCCGTGCTGCGCCGCGCCAGGAAGATCAACCTGCAGCCCATCGCCAGCGAGCGCGAAGTGACCGAGATGGTCAGCTTCCGCATGCCGCAGGCCGAGGGCGGCCGCTATCTGCTGGTGCGCGTGGCCAAGGGCCTGAAGACGCCCGGCGGCTACCAGCTCGGCGCCGCGCGGCAAGACGTGCGCCTGCTCAAGACCTTCGCGCCCGAGCTCACCATCATGAGCCAGGGCTCGCTGCTCGCACTCTCGGGCGAGCGCAAGCTGCCGATCCTGGTGCGCGACCTGCCGGGCATCCGCCTCGAAATCGGCCGTCTGCTGCCACAGCAGTTGCAGCACCTGGTGACGCAGACCAGCGGCGACTTCGCGCATCCGCAGTTCTACGGCGGCCTGCAGTCGGACAACCTCGTCGACCGCTTCCAGAAGGAGATCCCGCTCAGCATTCCCGCCGGCAAGGCGCACTACGAAACCGTCGACTTCGCCGAGTACCTGCGCAACGACGTGGCCGACCGGCGAGGCGTGTTCCTGCTCAAGGTGCAGGGCTACGACCCCAAGGCGAAGAAGAAGCCCGAGGGCGACGAGCAGCAGTCCCAGCCCGAAGACGAACAGCAACAGGAGGGACAGTCGTCGGACGAGGAAAGCAATGGCGAAGGCGGCAGTCCCGAGCAGCAGCTCGACCAGCGCCTCGTGCTCGTCACAGACCTGGGCATCGTCGCCAAGAAGTCGCTCGACGGCACGCGCGACGTGTTCGTGCAGAGCATCGCCAACGGCCAGCCGGTGGCCGGCGCTCTGGTCGAGGTGTGGGGCCGCAACGGCATGATCGTCGCGTCGCAGGCCACGGATGCGACGGGCGCCGCCAAGCTGCCCAACCTCGCCGGCTACCAGCGCGAGAAGGCGCCGGTGGTGCTGGTCGTGCGCAAGGACGGCGACCTGAGCTTCCTGCCCTTCAACCGCAACGACCGCACGCTCGACATCTCCCGCTTCGACGTCGGCGGCCTGCGCGCGGCCGGCGTGCCGAACCAGATGACGGCCTACGTCTTCAGCGACCGCGGCATCTACCGCCCCGGCGACACGATGCACATCGCGATGATGGTCAAGGCCGGCAACTGGGGCACCTCGCTGCGCGACCTGCCGCTCGAAGCCGAGATCATCGATGCGCGCGGCCTCAGCGTGCGCCGCGAAAAGCTCAAGCTGGGCCCGGGCGGCGCGGCGGAAATCGCCCACACCACGCAAGACACATCGCCCACCGGCAACTACACCGTCAACCTCTACCTGCCGCGCGAGTCGTCGCTAGGAACGCCCGAGGTCGAAGGCCTGCTGATCGGCAGCACCACGGTGAAGGTGCAGGAGTTCCTGCCGGACCGCACCAAGGTCACGGCCAAGCTCAGCAGCGAAGTCGCCGAAGGCTGGGTCAGGCCCAAGGACCTGAAGGCGCTCATCGACGTGCAGAACCTCTTCGGCACGCCCGCGCCTGATCGCAAAGTGGAAGGCACGCTCACGCTGAGCCCCGGCTTCCCGGTGTTCCGCGCCTTCACCGACTACGCGTTCTTCGATCCGCAGCGTGCGGCCGACAGGCAGGTCGACGACCTGGGCAGCGTGCAGACCAGCGCCGACGGCAAGGCCGAATTCGACCTGCGGCTGTCGCGCTTCGACGCCGCCACCTACCAGGTGCACGTGCTCGCCAAGGCCTTCGAGCCCGAGGGCGGGCGCAGCGTGTCGGCCGAGGCGCAGACGCTGGTGAGCGACATGCCCTACCTCGTCGGCGTGAAGGTCGACGGCGACGTCGGCTACGTGAGCAAGGGCGCCGCGCGCAACGCCACCGTGATCGCCATCGACCCGCAGGCGAAGAAGACGGCCGTGGCCGACCTGAAGATCGAGCGCGTGGAGCGCAAGGTGCTGTCGGTGCTCATCAAGCAGGACAACGGCCTGTACCGCTACGAGTCGCGCCGCAAGGAAGTGGTGCTCGACGAGAAGCCCTTCGTCATCGCCGCGGCCGGCAACAACGTGGCGCTGGACACCGGCGCGCCCGGCAACTTTGCCTACGTGGTGCGCAATGCCCAGGGGCTGGAGCTCAACCGGGTGGAGTACAGCGTGGCGGGCAATGCCAACGTGTCGCGCTCTCTGGACCGCAACGCCGAGCTCCAGCTCACGCTCGACCGCAAAGACTACGAGCCGGGCCAGGAAATCGCGGTAAGCATCCGCGCGCCGTACGTGGGAGCGGGCCTCATCACCATCGAGCGCGACAAGGTCTACGCCCACGCATGGTTCAAGACCGACAAGACCGCGTCGGTGCAGAAGATCGTGCTGCCCAAGGATTTCGAGGGCACCGGCTACATCAACGTGCACTTCGTGCGCGACCCGGCCTCGGACGAGGTCTACATGAGCCCGCTGTCGTACGGCGTCGTGCCCTTCGCCACCGCGCTGACCAAGCGCACCGCCAACCTGCAGCTCACCAGCAGCGAACTGGTGAAGCCGGGGCAGACCGTGAAGATGAAGCTCACCAGCGACAAGCCCACGCGCGCCGTGGTGTTCGCGGTGGACGAAGGCATCCTGCAGGTGGCGCGCTACAAGACGCCCGACCCGCTGAAGCACTTCTTCCAGAAGCGCGCGCTCGAAGTCGGCACGCTGCAGACGCTCGACCTGATCCTGCCGGAGTTCAAGAAGCTCATGCAGGGCGCCGCACCCGGCGGCGACGGCGAGGGCGAACTCGGCAAGCACCTGAACCCGTTCAAGCGCAAGCGCGACAAACCGGTCGCCTACTGGTCGGGCCTGGTCGACGTGAACGGCAGCCGCGAGTTCAGCTACACCGTGCCCGAAAGCTTCAACGGCAGCCTGCGCGTGATGGCCGTGGCCGTGAACGACGAGACCACCGCCGCCAAGAGCACCCGCACCGTGGTGCGCGGCGACATGGTGATCCTGCCGAACGCGCCGCTCGCGATGGCGCCCGGCGATACGGTCGAAGTGGGCGTGGGCCTGGCCAACAACATCGCGGGCTCGGGCAAGGAAGCGCCCATCGCGCTCACGCTCACCGCCTCCGGCGGGCTCGAAGTGGTGGGCGACGCCACGCAGACGCTCAAGGTCAACGAGCGCGGCGAAGCCAGCACCAAGTTCAACGTGCGCGCCAAGCCGGGCGAACAGGCGGTGCTGGGTTCTTCGGCGCTGGTGTTCACATCGACGCACAAGAACTACAGCGCGCGCCTGTCGACCGAAGTGAGCGTGCGGCCCGCATCGCCCTTCGTCACGCTGGTGCAGGCCGGCAGCTTCCAGCGCGCGGGCGAGCTGTCGAGCCAGGCCGACCTGTACCCGAACTTCCGCCAGAGCGACGTGGCCGTGTCCGCCGCGCCGTGGGCCTTCGCGACCGGGCTCATGCAGTACCTGGAGGCGTACCCGCACGGCTGCACCGAGCAGATCACGAGCCAGACCTTCCCGGCCGTGCTGCTCGCGGGCCGCCCCGAGCTGGTGAAGGAGATGGCGCGTGGCCGCACGGCCGAGCAGGGGCCGATGCCCGAGGCGCGCAAGACCTTCGAGCGTTACCTCGTGCAGCTGCGCGCACGGCAGACGGCCGACGGCGGCTTCTCGCTGTGGCCCGGTGCCGGCACCGATGCCTTCGCCACGCTGTACGCGGTGCACCTGCTGGTCGAGGCCAGGGACCACAAGCTGCCCGTGCCGCAAGACTTGCTGCAGAAGGCCGACGCCTACCTTCAGGGCTGGCTCGGCAGCAGCGACGTATCGCTGGACGGTTGGCGCCAGCGCACGCAGGCGGCGTACCTGCTGACGCGCCAGGGCATCATCGCGCCGGCCGCGCTGGCCAACCTGCGCGAAGCATGGCGCGGCAAGCAGACGCAGGGCTGGAGCGACGACCTCGGCGCTGTCTACCTTGCCGCGAGCTACCAGCTCGTGAAGCAGGAGCAGGTGGCCAACGAGCTGCTGAACCCTGTGTGGGCCGACCTGCTCGCGCGCACGGAGAAGAAACAGCGCCGTAACGTATGGGGTGCCTACTACGACCCGCTGGTGCACGACAGCATGACGCTGCACCTGGTGGGCCGCCACTTCCCGTCGCGCCTGAAGACGCTGAAGCCCGCTGTGTGGGAAGGCATGGCCGCGATGGTGCGCGACGGCTGGTACAACAGCCTGTCGTCGGCCTCGATGCTGCTGGCGGTCGATTCGTACTTCGAGGCCGTGGGGCAGAACGCCGAAGGCAAGCTCACGGCGAGCGCCGTCAACGCGCAGGGCCAGGCCGCCGCGCTCGCGCTGGGCGCGGTGAACCCGATCACGCGCGCAGCGGTGCCGGCCGGCACGGCCAAGCTGAAACTGTCGAACGACAGCGACTTCAACCTCTACTACAGCTGGGCCGAACAGGGCTTCGAGCGCAACGTGCCCGCCACGGCGGTGAACAAGGGCCTCGAAATCTTCCACGAAGTGCTCGACGCCAAAGGCAACCCGATCACCAAGGCCAGGCTCGGTGAAGAGGTCACGGTACGGGTGCGCGTGCGCAGCCTGGAGCGCGCGCAGCTCAACGACGTGGCGCTGGTCGACGTGCTGCCCGGCGGCCTCGAGCCTGTGCTGCAGGCCGTGGGCGACGACGACGATGCCAACGCCGACGCGCCCATGTGGAAGAAGCGCCTGGGCGGCGGCGGCTCGTGGAAGGTGCAGTACGCCGACATCCGCGAAGACCGTGTCGTGTTCTACGGCAACGTCAACAAGGACCTGCTCGAAGTGACCTACAAGGCGCGCGCCACCAACGTGGGTGACTACGTGGTGCCGGCGGCGTACGGCGAGGCGATGTACGACCGGCGCGTGTTCTCGCGCTCGGCCGGTGCGCGCTTCCAGGTGGTCGGCAACTGAGGCAAGGCAGGTCCGCCATGCGCATCGGCATCGCGTCTGCAGGAAGAAGGCTGCGCAAGCCCGCGCTGTGGGCGCTGGCGCTTGTCCTCGTGCTCGCGCTGCTGCGCCTGTGGCCGCACGCGGCGTTGAGCGAGACCGTCGGCAGTTCGCGCGCCGTGTATGCGCAGGGCGGCGAGCTGCTGCGCCTCACGCTCGCGGGGGACGAGCAGTACCGGCTCTGGGTGCCGCTCGATCGCATCTCGCCCACGCTGGTCGACGCGGTGCTGCTGTACGAAGACCGGCGCTTCCATGCGCACCCCGGCGTCAACCCCGCCGCGCTGGCGCGCAGTGCCTGGCGCATTGCCAGCGGCGAACGCAGGCAGGGCGGCTCGACGCTCACGATGCAGCTCGCGCGCCGCGTCTACGGCATCGACAGCCGCACGCCCACAGGCAAGGTCGCGCAGATCTTCGCGGCGCTGTGGCTGGAGGCGCGCTTCAGCAAGCACGACATCCTGGAGGCGTACCTCAACACCGCGCCTTACGGCGGCAACATCGAAGGCGTGCAGGCCGCGAGCCTCATCTACTTCCGCAAGGACGCCGCCAAGCTGAGCCTGCCCGAGGCGCTGACGCTTGCCGTGATTCCGCAGAACCCCGTCAAGCGCATCGCCGAGCGCGGGCGCAATGCCGAGCTGCAGTCGGCGCGCGAACGGCTGTGGGCGCTGTGGGCCGAGCGCGACCCGGCCGCGAAGCAGCATGCGCCCGATGCGCAGCTCGCGCTGTCGGCGCAGTCGCGCGGCAGCCTGCCTTTTCTTGCGCCGCACGCCACCGACATGCTGCTCGCGCAGGAGCGTGGCGTGCAGGAAGTGCGCACCACCATCGACCTGCGCATGCAGGCCACCCTCGAACGCGTGATGGGCCAGTACCTGCGCACGCATGCCGACGTGGGCATGACGAACGCGAGCGCGTTGCTGCTCGACGCCTCGACCATGCAGGTGCGCGCGATGATCGGCTCGGCCGACTTCCGCAACGACGCCATCGCGGGGCAGGTCAACGGCGTGCTGGCCAAGCGCTCGCCGGGCTCCACGCTCAAGCCCTTCATCTACGCGCTGGCGCTCGACCAGGGGCTGCTGCATCCGAAGACGATGCTGAAGGACGCGCCGACCTCCTTCGGCCCCTACACGCCTGAGAACTTCGACCACCGCTTCGCCGGGCCGCTGCCGGCGCAGGAGGCGCTGATCCGCAGCCGCAACGTGCCCGCGGTCGCCGTGGCGGCCAGGCTCTCGAAGCCGGGGCTGTACGACTTCATGCGGCTCGCGGGCGTGCAGAAGCTGCAGAGCGAATCGCACTACGGCCTTGCGCTGGTGCTGGGCGGTGGCGAGGTCACGCCCGAGGAACTGGCGGGCATGTACGCGACGCTGGCCAACGGCGGCATCTCGCAGCCCATTCGCTACACGCAGCCCGCGCCCGACGAGCGGCCCGTGCAGCCGCTGCGCCTGCTGAGCGAGGAGGCTTCCTTCATCACGCTCGACATGCTGCGCCACACGCCGCGCCCCGACACCACGCTGCCCGCGCGCCCCGCCATCGCATGGAAGACGGGCACGTCCTGGGGCTTTCGCGATGCGTGGACGGCCGGCGTGTTCGGCCGGCATGTGCTGGTGGTGTGGGTGGGCAACTTCGACGGCACCAGCAACCCCGCGCTGGTGGGCGTCGATGCGGCCGCGCCGCTGTTCCTGCGCATGGTCGATGCGCTGCGCGCCCAGCGGCTCGACCCCGGCGAGGTCGCGTCGCGCCAGCCGCCCGACTTGCGCCAGGTCGAAGTCTGCGCGGCGACGGGTGGCCTGCCCGACGCGCTGTGCCCCGTGCGCACCATGACGTGGTTCATCGCCGGCAAGTCGCCCATCCAGGTCAGCAACCTGCACCGCGCGGTATGGGTCGACGAGACCACCGGCAAGGTGGTCTGCGGCCCGCAGCCCAATGCCCGTCAGCAGGTGGTGGAGCAATGGGGCAGCGACATGCGCCGCCTGTTCCGCCAGGCCGGCCTGCCGCGCGCGAGCGCACCGGCCGATGGCTGCGAGAAGGATGGCGACGCACCGGAAAGCGCGCCGCTCATCACCTCGCCCCTGCGCGGCGTGCGCCACACGCTGCGCGCGAACAAGCCCGAACCGCTGGTGCTGCGCGCCGAAGCCGCGGCGGGCACGCAGGCGATCTACTGGTTTGCCGACGACGCGCTCATCGGCCGCGCCGCGCCCGGCGAAGGCATCACGTGGATGCCCGACCTCGCGGCCTCGGGCCGGCGCTACGTGCTGCGCGCGGTCGACGACCAGGGGCGTGCCGAGTCGCGCGAGGTGACGGTCGACATCGCACCTTGAAGGGATGTCATGGCGGCGTCATGCCCCCTCGGCATGGTCACGCGTTTTCGACTTGAACACTCTCCTGCTCATGACACGTCTTGCCTCCCTGTCCTTCGTTGCCCTGGCGGCCGCACTCTCATGCGGCGCCGCGGCTGCGCAGACCGCCTTCCCCGCCACGCTCGCCGGCCACGCCGTGCTGCCCGCGCAGAGCTTCGTTG
This sequence comes from Variovorax sp. efr-133-TYG-130, assembly GCF_030208835.1. Classification (NCBI taxonomy): domain Bacteria; kingdom Pseudomonadati; phylum Pseudomonadota; class Betaproteobacteria; order Burkholderiales; family Comamonadaceae; genus Variovorax; species Variovorax sp. efr-133-TYG-130. The sequence continues at coordinate 203,471 of NZ_JARVTD010000029.1, forward strand.
CCACGCCCAAGGACGCACCGGCCGACCTGCAGGTCAGCGGCAAGTTCACGACGGCCAGGCGTGTCGAGGCCGTGGGCAGCGTCGAAGGCCTGTCGGCCGGACGCCCCACCGGCGTGTCGCTGCCCTTCAAGGGCCAGCCGCTGCAAGGCCACTCGGGCATCAAGAAGATGGACGACGGCACCTTCTGGATCCTTACCGACAACGGCGCCGGCGCCAAGGCCAACTCGCCCGACTTCATGCTCTACCTGAACCACTACAAGGTGGACTTCAAGAGCGGCAAGTTCAATCGCCTGGACACCATCTTCCTGCACGACCCCGACAAGAAGGTGCCTTTCCGCATCGTGCACGAAGGCACCAGGCAGCGCTACCTGACGGGCTCCGACTTCGACCCCGAGAGCTTCCAGTTTGCCGGCGGCGCGCTGTGGATCGGCGAGGAGTTCGGCCCCTTCCTCATCAAGGCCGACCTGAAGGGCAAGGTGCTCGCGGTGTACGACACGCTGGTCGACGGCAAGGCCGTGCGCTCGCCCGACCATCCGGCCGTGACCACGCCGGGCGCGCCGGGTGGCGCGGTCGAGTTCCAGGTCAAGCGCTCCAAGGGCTTCGAGGGCATGGCCGCGTCGAAGGACGGCAGCAAGCTCTACGCGCTGCTCGAAGGCCCGGTGTGGAACGCCGAAGCCAAGGACTACGAGAAGGTCGACGGCAAGGAAGCGCTGCGCGTGCTCGAGTTCGACGTGGCCACCGAGAAGTGGACCGGCCGCCACTGGCAATACGTGCTCGAAGCCAACGGCAACGCCATCGGCGACTTCAACATGATCGACGGCAAGGCAGGAGATGGCACGAGTGCCATGGGCCTCATCATCGAGCGCGACAACGGCGAAGGCACCAGCGACAAGGCCTGCCCCGAAGGCCAGAAGCGCACCGACTGCTTCCACGACATCGCCAAGTTCAAGCGCGTCTACAAGGTCGAGCTGAACGACGCCAACGTGGGCGGCCCGGTGCGCAAGATCGGCTACATCGACCTGCTGAACATTGCCGACCCGAACAAGCTCGCACGCAAGCCGCTGAACGACGGCGTGCTGAAGTTCCCGTTCTTCACGATCGAGAACGTCGACGTGGTCGATGCCACGCACATCGTGGTCGGCAACGACAACAACCTGCCCTTCTCCAGCAGCCGCGAGCCGAACAAGGCCGACGACAACGAGCTGGTGCTGCTCGAAGCCGGCGCGCTGCTGCAGGCGAAGTAACGACGCGGTACGCAGAAGCCGACGCTCAATCTCGATTGACGCCGGGCAAGGCCCCGGGCGGTGCAGCCGCATCGCTCCGGGGCTTTTGCCGTGGCGTTCCATTGCTGCTGCGTCACCAGGGCAAGAAGAGATCCATGCCGAAGATGAGTATGATTCTCATTATCTGACATCTCTTTTTTCCAATGAATCCCCGAACGTCCTCGCCCGCCGTCCGGCCCGCGTCGTGAGCTCCAGCCTTCGTTACCGCCTCGGCGTGGCCGTGCGCGCCGTTGCCGCCATCCTGGGCGGCTACGGCGTAGCCGCCCTGTTCGCCGCCGTCCTCGCCCTGTGCCTGCCCTTCGCCTTCGGCATGGCCCGCAGCGAAGCCACGATGACCGGCACGCTGGCTTCCTTCCTCGTCTTCGCGCTCGCCGTGATGTGGGTCTTTGCGGCGCGCTCGGCGCTGCGTGCCTGGTCCGGCCTGGTCGTCGTCGCGGGGTCGCTCGGCGTACTGCTGCTTGTCCTCCTGCGGCTCACAGGAGGACAAGCAGCATGAAGGAGGGATTCCGCCAGTCGATGGCGTGGCTGCATACCTGGTCGGGCCTGCTGGTCGGCTGGGTGCTGTTCATGGTCTTCGCGGCCGGCACGGCGTCGTATTTCAAGGACGAGATCACGCTGTGGATGAAGCCCGAGCTGCACGCCGCCGCGCAGCCCGCCGTGCCGCAGGTGCGCGCGGTCGAAAGTGCCGTGGCCTATCTGCAGCAACGCGGCGCGGACAGCCCGCGCTGGTTCATCAACCTGCCGAACGAGCGCCAGAGGTCGACCGATGTGCTCTGGCTCGCGCCGCCGGCCGCCGCCGGCGCCGCCACGCCCGAAGACAAGAAACCGCCGCGCCGCCGCTTCGACCGCGCATCGCTCGACCCGGCCACCGGCGAGCCGGTTACCGCGCCGCGCGTCACACGCGGCGGCGAGTTCTTCTACCGCCTGCACTTCGACCTGCACTACATGCCCGCGCTGTGGGCGCGCTGGATCGTGGGCTTCTGCGCGATGTTCATGCTGGTGGCCATCTTCAGCGGCATCGTCACGCACAAGCGCATCTTCAAGGACTTCTTCACCTTCCGGCCGAAGAAGGGCCAGCGTTCGTGGCTCGATGCGCACAATGTGACGGCGGTGCTCGCGCTGCCCTATCACCTGATGATCACGTACACGGGCCTCGTCACGCTGATGTTCCTGTACATGCCGTGGGCGCCACAGGTGGCCTACAAGGACCGCGGCGGCGAGCAGGCTTTCTTCTCCGAAGTCTTCCCCGGCGGTGGCCGCGACCAGTTCAAGGCCTCGGGCAACAAGGTGCCGCTGGCGCCCATCGCGCCGATGATCGCGCAGGCCTCCGCGCACTGGAACGGCGCCGCGGTGGGCCGTGTCACCGTGCACCAGCCGAACGATGCCAATGCGGTGGTCTCGCTCACGCGCGCCGAGGGGCCGCAGCTTTCCTACGACCAGCCGACGATGCAGTTCAACGGCGCGACCGGCGCGCTGATCGGCACGTTCGGCGACGTGCCCAAGCCCGCCGCCGAGACGCGCGGCGTGCTCTACGGCCTGCACATCGGGCGCTTCGCGAATCCGCTGCTGCGCGCGCTGTTCTTCCTCTCGGGCATCGCGGGCTGCCTGATGGTGGCCACGGGGCTGCTGCTGTGGGCGGTGAAGGAGCGGCAGAAGTACGCGAAGACGCTCAAGCAGGGCGGGCGTGTCGGCTTCGGCCTGCGGCTGGTCGACGGGCTCAACCTCGGCGCCATCGCCGGGCTGCCGCTCGCGATGGCGGCGTTCTTCTGGGCCAACCGCCTGCTGCCGGTCGAGATGGCCGAGCGCGGCGAGGCGGAGATCCGCTGGTTCTTCATCGTCTGGGGCGCGTCCGCGGTGCTGGGCCTGCTGCGGCCGACGCTGCGCATGTGGCAGGCGCAACTGGCGCTCGGCGCGCTGCTGTTCGTGCTGCTGCCGGTGCTCAATGCGTTCACCGGCCCCGCGCCGCTGACGGTGAGCCTGCGCTGCGGACCGAGCGCGGTGGCGGGTTTCGATCTCGTCGCCATCGCGCTGGGCCTGGGGCTCGCGAGCGCGGTCTGGCTCGTCGAGCGAAAGCGCCGCAAGGCCATCACGCAGAAGCCGGCCCCGAAGACACCGCCGCAGCAAGGGTTCGCCACCTCGGGAGGCGGCTCCTGATGCACGCCCTGCTCCTGGCGCTGGTGTTCGCCGCTTCGCTCGCGGGCTTCTGCGCATTGAGCCTCGCGATGGACCGCCACAGCGAAGACGTTTTCGGCCGCGGCAGCACGCCGGGCCCGTGGCGGCGCTGGCTGCAGCTGGGGGGCACTGCCCTCCTGTGCCTGTCGCTGGGCGCGAGCCTGCAGGCTGCCGGCAGCGCCATCGGCTGGGTGCTCTGGCTGGGCGCGCTCACCGCGGCCGCGCTGACGACGGTGGGCCTGCTGAGCGCGGTGCCTGGCCGTTTCCACTGGATCGCTTCCGCTGCCGCGGTGCTGGCGCTCGGCGCCGCGCTGCTCCATCTGGTGCTGGCGGCCCTGGCCGCCAGCTGACGACCAGCAGCGAGCGCAGCGGGCCGTCAGGCTCGCATCAGCGCCTCGATCTCGTCCGCCTTCACCGGCACGCCGCGCGAGATGAGCTCGCAGCCGGCGGCGGTGACGATCGCGTCGTCCTCGATGCGGATGCCGATGTTGTGGAACTGCTCCGGCACGCCGTCGGCCGGCCGCACGTAGATGCCGGGCTCCAGCGTCAGCACCATGCCCGGATGCAGGATGCGGCTCGGGCGGTTCTTGATTACCTCGTTCGACAGCGGATCTTTCCGCTCGCTCACTTCGCCGACCTGCGTGGGCTCGACGTAGCTGCCGCAGTCGTGCACGTCCATGCCCAGCCAGTGGCCGGTGCGGTGCATGTAGAACTGGAAATAGGCGCGCGAGTCGATCACGTCCTGCACGTTGCCGACCTTGTCGGCGTCGAGCAGGCCCAGGTCGAGCATGCCTTGCGACAGCACCTTCACGGCCGCGTCGTGCGGGTCGTTGAAGCGGTTGCCGGCCTTGGTGGCTGCGGCCGCGGCGTCCTGGCTGGCCAGCACGAGGTCGTACAGCGCGCGCTGCGGGCCGGTGAACCTGCCGTCGGCCGGGAAGGTGCGCGTGATGTCGCTGGCGTAGCCGTCCAGCTCGCAGCCCGCGTCGATCAGCACCAGCTCGCCCTTGCGCACGGGCGCCGCATCGGCGCGGTAGTGCAGCACGCAGGCGTTGGCACCGGCCGCGACGATGGAGTAGTAGGCCGGGTACTGCGAGCCGCCAAGGCGGAATTCATGCAGCAGCTCGGCATCGAGGTGGTACTCGCGAGCGTCCTTGCCCTCGCGCAGCATGCGGGCCGACAGCTGCATGGCGCGAACGTGCGCGCGGGCGCTGATCTGCGCGGCGCGGCGCATGATGTCCTGTTCGTGCGCGTCCTTCACGAGGCGCATCTCGTCGAGCGGGCCGCACAGGTCGCGCTGCTCCTCGGGGCACAGCGCGCCGTAGCGCACGCGGGCGCGCACCGACTGCAGCCAGCCGTCGATGCGGGTCTCCAGGCCCTTGTGGATCGCGAACGGGAACCACACGGTCGAGCGGTTCTCGAGCAGCTTCGGCAGTTTCGTGTCGAGGTCGGTCACCGAGAAGGCTTCGTCGACACCGAGCGCCGCCGGCGCCGCGTCGGGACCGAGGCGGTAGCCGTCCCAGATTTCGCGCTCCAGGTCTCTAGGCGCGCAGAACAGCGTGGCGCGGCCGTCGCCCGCCAGCACCAGCCAGGCGTTGGGCTCGGTGAAGCCGGTCAGGTAATAGAAGTAGCTGTCGTGGCGGTAGAGGAAATCGGTGTCGCGGTTGCGCGGGCGCTCAGGCGCGGTCGGAATGATGGCGATGCCGTCCTTGCCCAGTTGCGAAGCGAGGCGCGCGCGGCGCTCGGCGTAGATCGTGGTGGTGTCTGCTGAGGTCATCTTGGCGTGTTCAGTTGGGCAAGCCGTTCGGGGGTTCCCACATCGGTCCAGGGGCCGGTGTAGAGCTCGGCGCTCACCAGTTCATTGTCCATCGCGGCACGCAGGATCGGCGCCAACGGGGCTTTGCGGCCGGCCGGGTTGCCGGGGGGGATGTCGCAGTACGGCGGCGCGAACAGCGCGGCGCGGTAGAGGCCGATGGTCGAGAAGGTGAATTGCTCGGGCGCCGTGTTGAGCGCAAGCCCGTCCGGCGACAGGCCGAAGTCGCCCTTGGGGTTGTGCGCCGGGTTCGGCACCAGCCACAGGTGCGCGAGCTTGCCGCCGGCCAGGAAGCGCTCGACCGAAGCCTGCGTGAAGGCGAAGCCGGGCGCGAACACATCGCCGGCCGCGACCCAGAACACATCGCCCAGCAGCGGCAGCGCGCGCACGATGCCGCCGGCGGTCTCGAGCGCGCCGCCGAAGTCGCGGCCTTCGTCGCAGTATGAAATCGATAGCGCGGCATGCCCGTCCAGCAAGGGCTTTGCGCCGAAGCGCTGCGAGATCTGCGCGCCCAGCCAGTCGGTGTTGATCACCAGTTCAGTGAAGCCGCCGGCGGCCAGCGCCTCCATCGGCCACTGCATCAGCGGCTTGCCGCGCACTTCGAGCAGGGGCTTGGGGCAGGTGTCGGTCAGCGGCCGCATGCGCTCGCCGCGCCCTGCGGCGAGGATCATGGCCCGCGCCGCGCTCACGCCGGGACCCGTCCGCGCTGGAGTTCGTTGCGCTCGCTGTGGCGGGGCTGGAACAGCGCCACCAGGCATTCCATCAGCGCATGCGCCTTGGCCGAGTGGTCGGCGCTGAAATTGCAGACGTACACGTCCAGCGTCACGCCGCGCTGCTCGGGCCAGGTGTGGATGCACAGGTGCGATTCGGCCAGCAGCACCGTGGCGGTGACGCCGCCCGGCCCCTGCGGCGTGGCCGGAAAACCGTGGACCAGCCTGCCCACTGCCTGCAGCCCGGCGGCCGATACCGCCTTGAGGCAAACCGCTCCCAGCGCCTCCCGGTCGGTGAGCCATTGAAGGCCGCATTGGCAGTCGTGGAGGTCGGCGGTGAGGTGCAGCCCATGCATGGGTGGCAACTCTAGCAGTCCGGCCGCCGCACAAGAACATCCGCGGGGTGTTCGGGCCGTATCGGCAGCCGTTCGGGCTCGCCCGGTAAAATCGCGGGTTCCCCCCTATCTCACCCACCCTTTTCCCCCGAAAGTCCCATGCCCATGGCAAACCAAGCCCTGATGGCCAACGCGATCCGCGCGCTGGCTATGGATGCCGTTCAACAAGCGAATTCCGGACATCCGGGTGCACCGATGGGCATGGCCGACATGGCCGTCGCACTCTGGGGCGAACACCTGCGCTACAACCCCGCGAACCCGCACTGGTTCGACCGCGACCGCTTCGTGCTCTCGAACGGCCACGCCTCGATGCTGCTGTACTCGGTGCTGCACCTCACCGGCTACGACCTGCCCATCGGCGAGCTCAAGAACTTCCGCCAGCTGCATAGCAAGACCGCAGGCCACCCTGAAGTCGACGTGACCCCCGGCGTGGAAACCACCACCGGCCCGCTGGGCCAGGGCATCACCAACGCCGTGGGCTTCGCGCTGGCCGAGAAGCTCCTGTCGGCCGAGTTCAACCGCAAGGACCACGCGATCGTCGACCACCACACCTACGCCTTCCTGGGCGACGGTTGCATGATGGAAGGCATCAGCCATGAAGCCTGCGCACTCGCCGGCGCGTGGCACCTGAACAAGCTGATCGCGCTGTACGACGACAACGGCATCAGCATCGACGGCCAGGTCAAGCCCTGGTACATCGACAACGTGGCCGAGCGCTTCCACGCCTATGGCTGGCACGTGATCGGCCCGATCGACGGCAACGACGCCGCCGAAGTGTCGAAGGCCATCGCCAAGGCCAAGCAATCGACCGACAAGCCCACGCTCATCAACTGCAAGACCGTCATCGGCAAGGGCAGCCCGAACCGCGCCGGCACCGCCAAGGCCCACGGCGAAGCACTGGGCGCCGAAGAAATCAAGCTCACGCGCGACGCCATCGACTGGCACTACCCGCCCTTCGAGATTCCGGCCGAGGTGTACGCCGACTGGGACCACAAGGAAGCGGGCGCCAACATCGAAGCCGAGTGGAACGCCAGGTTCGCCGCCTACGCCGCCGCCTACCCCGAACTGGCCGCCGACTTCACCCGCCGCATGAAGGGCGAGCTGCCCAAGGACTTCCACCAGGTCGCGTTCGACACCGTGGTCGCCGCCCACACCAAGGCCGAGACAGTGGCCAGCCGCAAGGCCAGCCAGCTCGCGCTGGAAGCCTTCACCGCCGCGCTGCCTGAAATGCTCGGCGGCAGCGCCGACTTGACCGGCTCCAACCTCACCAACACCAAGAGCACCGCCGCGCTGCGCTTCGATGCGAAGACCGGCGCGGTGGTCATGAACGTGCCGGCCGTCGAAGCCAAGCAGGGCGCCGAAGACGAAACCAAGTCCGAGGCCCCGGCCGAAACGCCCCACGGCACCATCGGCCGCCACATCAACTACGGCGTGCGCGAGTTCGGCATGGCGGCCATCATGAACGGCGTGGCGCTGCATGGCGGCTACATCCCCTACGGCGGCACCTTCCTCACCTTCAGCGACTACAGCCGCAACGCCATCCGCATGGCCGCGCTGATGAAGCGCCGCGTGATCCACGTGTTCACCCACGACTCCATCGGCCTGGGCGAAGACGGCCCCACGCACCAGTCGATCGAGCACGCCGCCTCGCTGCGCCTGATTCCGAACCTGGACGTCTGGCGCCCGGGCGACACGGCCGAAACCGCCGTGGCCTGGGCCGTGGCGCTGCAGAACCAGTCGCGCCCCACGGCGCTGCTGCTGAGCCGCCAGAACATCGCCTACGCGCCCAAGAGCGAACTCGGCGACATCAGCCGCGGTGCCTACGTGCTGTCCGAGCCGGAAGCCGTCGGCCTGAAGAGCAAGAAGACGGCCGCCGTCATCATCGCCACGGGTTCCGAAGTGCAGCTCGCACTGGCCGCGCAGAAGCTGCTGGCCGAGAAGAAGATCGCCGTGCGCGTGGTGTCGATGCCCTCGACCACCACCTTCGACCGCCAGGACCTGGCCTACAAGAAGGCCGTGCTGCCCAAGAAGCTGCCGCGCATCGCCGTCGAAATGGGCTGCACCGGCGGCTGGTGGAAGTACGGCTGCGCCGCCGTCGTGGGCATCGACACGTACGGCGAATCGGCGCCCGCGCCGGTGCTGTTCAAGCACTTCGGATTCACGGCGGAGAACGTGGCCGCCACGGTGGAAGCAGCGCTGCGCGACTGAGTCCCTTCGCACGGTTCACGACAGACAACAAGTTTTTCAACCTTAGGAGCAAGTCAGATGGCTATCAAACTCGGTATCAACGGCTTCGGCCGCATCGGTCGCAACGTGCTGCGCGCAGCAGTGCAGAACTTCAAGAACGACATCGAAATCGTTGCCATCAACGACTTGCTCGAGCCCGACTACCTCGCCTACATGCTCCAGTACGACTCGGTGCATGGCCGCTTCAAGGGTGAGGTCACGGTTGACGGCAACACGCTGATCGTGAACGGCAAGAGGATCCGCCTGACCCAGGAGCGCGACCCCGCGCAACTGAAGTGGAACGAAGTCGGCGCCGACGTCGTGCTCGAATCGACCGGCCTGTTCCTCACCAAGGAAACCGCGCAGAAGCACATCGACGCGGGCGCCAAGAAGGTCATCCTGTCGGCACCGTCGAAGGACGACACCCCCATGTTCGTCTACGGCGTGAACGACAAGAAGTACGCCGGCGAAGCCATCGTCAGCAACGCCAGCTGCACAACCAACTGCCTGGCGCCGCTGGCCAAGGTGCTGAACGACAAGTGGGGCATCAAGCGCGGCCTGATGACCACCGTGCACGCCGCCACCGCCACGCAGAAGACCGTGGACGGCCCGAGCAACAAGGACTGGCGCGGCGGCCGTGGCATCCTGGAAAACATCATTCCCTCGAGCACCGGCGCCGCCAAGGCCGTGGGCGTGGTGATCCCCGAGCTCAACAAGAAGCTCACCGGCATGAGCTTCCGCGTGCCGACCTCCGACGTGTCGGTGGTCGACCTGACGGTCGAACTGGTGAAGGAAGCCACGTACAAGGAAATCTGCGCCGAGATGAAGGCACAGAGCGAAGGCGCGCTCAAGGGCGTGCTGGGCTACACCGAAGACAAGGTCGTCGCCACCGACTTCCGCGGCGACCCGCGCACCTCGATCTTCGACGCCGAAGCCGGCATTGCGCTGGACGGCACCTTCGTCAAGCTCGTGAGCTGGTACGACAACGAGTGGGGCTACTCGAACAAGTGCCTGGAGATGGTGAAGGTCGTGTCGAAGTAAGGCTTCGACGCTTCAATGAAAAAACGCGCCCGAGGGCGCGTTTTTTCATGGCGAGGACAAGTCGGGTATCTGCTCGGACGCATAGATTGCAAGGAGCCCGCGCAAGCCTTCTGCGTCGTATGAACGAGGGCCCGCCCAGTCCAATTGTTCTTGCAGTTCCTGGTCGCGCCTGGCGTCCGGCACCAGCATCTGCATTCCCGCCTGCAGGCGAATTCCGCCGCTCGTCAGCCACGCCACGGAGAACATCAGCGAGTCCAGATGTTTCCCCCAGTACAGCTGGGCGAGGACCCAGGCTTCCGTGTTGCCAGCCAGGCCGTATTCCAGCGCCGTGTCGTCCAGGGCACGCTTGAACGTTGCCCAATCCGAGGGATGCTCCCCTTCGCGGAAATTGCCTGCGCCGGGGGCGCCTATGGCTTGGGCGATCTGCGCATGAAGCGAGGCGAGGAATGAGGATTCGAGCGACACCTTGCTTTCCCTGGCCGATGCGACAACGCTGTGCCACCCCGACTGAATGGCGGCTTCGAGCGCTTCGGCCGATGCAGTGACTGGACCCCAGTTTCCAAGCGCCAGCTCGATGCGAGCCAGTGCGCGTGCCAAGTCTGGGGCTCGGAGTTCGGCGTCTTCCCAGGTAGTCGCGCCGCAAGCGAAGGCCACGAGCGGAAAACTCAAACCGGCTCGAGCACGTGAATCAGCTTGCCCGCCGTCAGCTCCTTGGTCTTCTCGCTGTGCGCCTTCATGTGCGGCGCGACCGCGTGGGCCTGCAGGTGGGCCAGCGTTTCCCATTTCTCGATCACGACGAAGGTGTCGTCGCCGAAGCTGGCCTTCGACGTTGGGATGCCTTGCGCGTCGATCGTCGCGCCGTATTCGATGCAGCCCTCTTCGGCCAGCACGGCCGCGCGGTTGGCGGCGAAGGCTTCGAGCAGCGCGGCGCGCTGGCCCGGCTTGGCGGTGATGACTGCGACGACGTGGATCATTGGAAAGGTCTCCGAGGATTGATGTGAGGGATGACGCACCGGGGTGCGAACGCCGAATCTAAGAGATCCGGCATCGCCGCGCCGGTCAGGTCCGCGACAACGCCGCGGCCTTGTCCCTATCATCGCCCGGATGTTCTTTCCGCTGCCCCGCACGGCCACCGCGCCTTTCTGTCCTTCCGAAGTGAAGGGCAGCGTGGCCGTTCCCCAGGACCTGCCTTTCTTCAGGAAGCTGATGCGCTACGCGGGCCCGGGCCTGCTGGTGTCGGTCGGCTACATGGACCCGGGCAACTGGGCCACCGACATCGAGGCCGGCTCGCGCTTCGGCTACGGCCTGCTGTTCGTGGTGCTGCTGGCGAGCCTGGCGGCAATGCTGCTGCAGACGCTGTGCGTGCGCTTGGGGCTGGTGGCGCAGAAAGACCTGGCGCGCGCCTGCCGCGAGCACTACTCGCCGCGCGTCAACCGCTTGCTGTGGCTGGGCGCCGAGCTGGCCATCGTGGCCTGCGACCTCGCCGAGGTGCTGGGCAGCGCGCTCGCGCTGCACCTGCTGTTCGGCGTGTCGATTCCGGTGGGCATCGCCATCACGGCCTTCGACACGCTGCTGGTGCTGGGCCTGCAGGGCGCGGGCTTTCGCCGGGTGGAGGCCATCGTGCTCGGGCTGGTCGGCACCATCGCGGGCTGCTTCGCGGTCGAGCTGATGATGGCGCCGCCCAACTGGTTCGGCGTGGCGATGGGCTTCGCGCCGAGCCTGGAGCGGCTGCACCAGCCGGGCGCGCTGTACCTGGCCATCGGCATCGTCGGCGCCACGGTGATGCCGCACAACCTGTACCTGCATTCGTCCATCGTGCAGACCCGCCTCGTGGCCGATACCGAACCGGCGCGGCGCGAGGCGGTGCGCTTCTGCACGCTCGACGCGGTGGTGTCGCTGTCGCTCGCGCTGCTGGTCAACGCGGCCATCATGGTGCTTGCGGCCAGCGCCTTCCATGCCACCGGCCACCGCGAAGTGGCGGAGATCGACGACGCCTACCGCCTGCTCGAGCCCGTCGTCGGCAGCGCCTTCGCGGCCACGCTGTTCGGCATCGCGCTGCTGGCCTCGGGGCAGAGCTCGACCTTCACCGGCACTATCGCGGGCCAGATCATCATGGAGGGCTTTCTCGACATGAAGATCCCGTGCTGGCAGCGCCGGCTGATCACGCGCGCGCTCGCGCTCGGCCCGGCCTTCCTCGGCGTCTGGTGGTTCGGCGACGGCGGCGTGGGCAAGATGCTGGTGCTCAGCCAGGTGGTGCTGAGCTTCCAGCTTCCGTTCGCGATGTGGCCCTTGATTCGCTTCACCAGCAGCCGCGCCATGATGGGCGGCTTTGCCAACGGGCCGGTGCTCAAGTCGCTGGCGTGGGGCCTGTTCGGCGTGATCAGCGCCGCCAACGTGTGGCTGGTGGCCTCGGTGCTCAGCGGCGGTTGAGCGAAGGCTCGGCCGCGTCCTTGCCGAGCGCGGCCGCGATGAAGTCGACGAAGGTCCGCACGCGCGCCGACAGCTGGTGGCGCTGCGGGTACACGGCGTAGATGTCGGCGTCGGGCGTTCGGTAGTTCGCGAGCACCTGCACCAGCCGGCCGCTGCGCAGGTAGCGCGCGATGTCCCACTCGGCGCGCATCAGGATGCCGTGGCCGTCGAGCGCCCAGTTGACCGCGATCTCGCCGTCGTTGGTGCTCAGCGCGCCGCGCGTCTTCACCGCCTCGGTGCGCTGCGCCGTGCCCCGGCCGGTGCTCAGGCGCCACATGCCGTAGGCCTCGTCGCCCTGGCGGATGCCGATGCAGCGGTGGTGCGCAAGGTCGTTGGGCACCCTGGGCTGCCCGGCGCGCGCCAGGTAGGCCGGCGATGCGCACAGCAGCCGCCGGTTCGACGCGATGCGCCGGGCGATCACGCGGGCCTCGGGCGGCGCGCCGAAGCGGATGCAGACGTCGAAGGCGTCGTCGGTCAGCGGCGGCGGGTTGACCGACAGCTGCAGCTGCACCTCGACCTGCGGATGCTTGCGCACGAACTTCGAGATCAGCGGCGCCACGTGGCTGCGCCCGAAGCCCAGCGTGGCGTTCACGCGCAGCAGGCCCTGCGCCTCGCCCTTGGCGCCGCCCAGCAGCTGCGCCATGTCGTCGATCTCGCCGAGGATGCGGCGCGCATGCGCCACGTAGAGCTCGCCTTCGGGCGTGAGGCTCATGCGCCGCGTGGTGCGGTTCACCAGCGTCACCCCCAGGCGCGTTTCCATCTGCGAGAGCCGCTTGCTCACGGCCGGCGTGCTGATGCCCAGCTCGCGCGCCGCGGCGCTGAGGCTGCCGCAGGCCGCGAGCGCGGAGAAGAAGCCGAGGTCGGCGGGCTGTACAGGCGACGTCATGGCAGCCTCACTGTTGAATGGAAGTTAAGGATGGATTCACTTCGGGCATGAATTGTTCAGCGCGCCGGATCCTACAGTGCGCCTTCCCAAAGAGCACACACGCAAAAGGACATCGATGACCCGCTACAGCATTGCCACCATTCCCGGCGACGGCATCGGCAAGGAAGTGATTCCGGCGGGGCGCCGGGTGATGGAGGCGCTGGCCGAGGCCTCCGGCGGCGCGCTGCAATTCAGCTTCGAGGACTTCGGCTGGGGCGGCGACTGGTACCGCGCGCACGGCGAGATGATGCCGGCCGACGGGCTCGATGCGCTGCGCGGCAAGGACGCCATTCTTTTCGGCTCCGCAGGCGATCCGCACATTCCCGACCACGTCACGCTCTGGGGCCTGCGCCTGAAGATCTGCCAGGGCTTCGACCAGTACGCCAACGTGCGGCCCACGCGCATCCTGCCGGGCATCGACGGCCCGCTCAAGCGCTGCGCGCCCGGCCAGCTCGACTGGGTGATCGTGCGCGAGAACTCCGAGGGCGAGTACGCCGGCGTCGGCGGCCGCGTGCACCAGGGCCACCCCATCGAGGCCGCGACCGACGTGAGCATGATGACCCGCGCGGGCGTGGAGCGCATCATGCGTTTCGCCTTCAAGCTGGCCGGTTCGCGGCCGCGCAAGCTGCTCACCGTGGTGACCAAGAGCAACGCGCAGCGCCATGCGATGGTGATGTGGGACGAGATCGCGCTGCAGATCTCCAAGGAGTTCCCCGACGTGACGTGGGACAAGGAACTGGTCGACGCCTGCACCGCGCGCATGGTCAACCGCCCGGCCACGCTCGACACCATCGTCGCCACCAACCTGCACGCCGACATCCTCAGCGACCTGGCCGCCGCGCTGGCGGGCAGCCTGGGCATCGCGCCCACCGGCAACATCGACCCCGAGCGGCGCTATCCGTCGATGTTCGAGCCCATCCACGGATCGGCCTTCGACATCATGGGCAAGGGGCTGGCCAACCCGGTCGGCACCTTCTGGTCGGTGGTGATGCTGCTCGAGCACCTGGGCGAGGCCGAGGCGGCACGGCGCGTGATGCAGGCGGTGGAGCACGTCACGGCCAACCCGGCGCTGCACACACGCGACCTGGGCGGCAGCGCGACCACCGAGCAGGTCACGCAGGCGGTGTGCGCGCACATCGCGGGCGAGCCGATGCGGCTCGCGGCGTGACACACGCAATGGCCTGAACGGCCGCCAGCGACAGACACGACGGTATCCGCGCGCCTCGATGCGCGCACCACGACAACGAGCCGGAGACAAACCATGAACGCTTCTTCCAACGCGCGCCGCCGCAGCAGCGGCAGGCGCGCCCTGCTTCGGGCCGCGACACTCGCACTGGGCCTTGGCGCCGCTGCGCTGGCCTTTGCGCAGTCACCGGCCGGCTGGCCGGCCAAGCCCATCAGCCTCATCGTGCCCTTCCCCGCCGGCGGCACCACCGACGTGCTGGCGCGCGCGCTGGCCGACAAGCTCTCGCAGTCGCTCGGCCAGCCCGTGGTGGTGGAAAGCAGGCCAGGTGCCGGCGCCACGCTCGGCGCCGACTACGTGGCCAAGGCCAAACCCGACGGCTACACGCTGCTGATGGGCGCGGTGCACCACACCATCGCCACCAGCGTCTACAAGAAGCTGCCCTACGACTTCCAGAAAGACCTGGCGCCTGTCACCCTGGTGGCCATGGTGCCGAACGTGCTGGTCGTCAACGCCTCCAGCACGCCCGCGAAGAACGTCGCCGAACTGGTCGCGCTGGCCAAGGCCGCGCCCGAGAAGCTGGCCTACGGCTCCAACGGGAACGGCACGGCGCAGCACCTGATCGGCACGCAGTTCCAGGCCAGCACCGGCACCACGCTGCTGCACGTGCCCTACAAGGGCAGCGGCCCGCTCACCACCGACCTGCTCGGCGGCCAGGTGGCGATGTCCTTCGACACCATCACGCCGGTGCTGCAGCACATCAAGAGCGGCAAGCTGCGCGCGCTGGCCGTGACCACGGCGCGCCGCTCGACGGTGCTGCCCGACGTGCCGACGATGGAAGAGGCGGGCCTCAAGGGCTTCGACATCGGCACCTGGTTCGGCGTGCTGGCGCCGGCGGCCACGCCGAAGGAGATCGTCGCGCGCCTGAACGCCGAGATGGTGAAGATCATCCATTCGCCCGACTTCGCGCAACGCATGCAGGCCATCGGTGCCGAGCCGCTGGGCGGCACGCAGGAAGAAATGGCGCGGCGCATCCGCGAGGAGACGGCCAAGTTCGCGAAGCTGGTGAAGGAAGGCGGCGTGGCAATCGAGTGAGGAGGCGGCCGAACCACCGAACTCATAGGATGGTGGCTTCCTCGTTCACTCTCTGCCCTCATCCATGTTCATCGTCACCCTTACCTACATCCGCCCGCTCGAAGAGCTCGACGCGCTGATGGATGCGCACGTCGCCTGGCTGAAGAAGCACTACGAAAGCGGCCTGTTCGTGGCCTCGGGCCGGCAGGTGCCGCGCAAGGGCGGCGTGATCCTGGCGCGTTCGGGCGACCGCGCGGCGCTGGAAGCCTTGCTGGCGCGCGATCCGTTCGTGCAGAACGGCGTCGCGCGCACCGACGTGATCGAGTTCGTGCCCAGCATGACGGCGCCGGGCGCCGAAGTCCTGAAGACGATCTGAGCCGGGGCTCGCTCAGGCTTCGGGCACTTCCTCTCGCCCGCCCGGGTGCCTTGCGAAGCGCGCGGCCTCTTGGCCGTGCACCGGCGCCGAGTCGTCCCAGGGCCAGCCGCCGAACTGGGTGCGGCGGTAGTCGGCCATGGTCTGGCTGATTTCGGCCTGCGTGTTCATCACGAAGGGGCCGTACTGCACCACCGGCTCGGCGATCGGGCGGCCCTGCAGCACCAGGAACTCGCTCTCGCTGTCGCCGTTGGCAATCTCCACCGCGGCATCGCCGCGCAGTTCGATGGCCGCCGGGCTCTCCACGCGCCGGCCCGCGACGAAAGCCGCCGCGCCCTTGAAGAAATACAGCATGCGCCGCGTGCCCTCGCCGCTGGCGGCCGGCAGCGTCCATTGCGCGCCGGGCGTCATCTTGAGCGTCCAGATCGCCACGTCGGCGTCGGCCTGCGAGGCCCACGAGTCGGGCGGCGGCGCCAGCGGCTGGATCGGGTCCTGTCCGTTCGCGGCGTCGCCCAGCCGGCCGGCGATCACGGCGACCTCGGTGCGGCCGCCCTTCGCGTCGTCGGACGCGAAACGCGGAATGGCGTCGGACCAGAACATCGTGAAATGCGGCTCGGCCATCTTGCTGCGCGCCGGCAGGTTCAGCCAGATCTGGAACAGCTCCAGCGGGTTGGGCGCGCCGGCGTCGAGCAGCGGGAACATCTCGGAGTGCACGATGCCCTTGCCGGCCGTGAGCCACTGCACGTCGCCGCCGCCGAAGCGCGCGGTGGCGCCCAGCGAGTCGGAATGATCGACCAGGCCCTTGCGCACGATGGTCACGGTCTCGAAGCCGCGGTGCGGGTGCGAGGGAAAGCCCGGCACCTTGTCGCCGTGGTACATGCTCCAGCCGTCCTTGCGGCTGAAGTCCTGGCCGATGTCGCGCCCGGCCAGCGATGCGGCCGGCCCCATGCGCCCGTTGCCCTGCGGATAGGCATCGTCGTGGTAGACGCAGAACAGGAACGGGTCGATCGTCTGCCACGGGAAACCGAGGGGCGCGACCCGCACGACGGGGCTGTTGTCTTGTTCGGGCATGGGGCTATTCCTTTTCATGGGGGGCTCGGCCGATGATGCCGTGCCGGTGAAAGGAATATCGGGGCGCCGCCCCCGTCCGGTAGGGGCCTTCCGTGCAACAGTGAAGAGCGCGTATGGAACGATCGGCATCGTTCTGCTTCTTCAACGGTTTGGCGTCACGTCACTGGTTCTGGTGCGTGACGACGGCGTTCGGGTCCATGTACATCAGCTCCCAGAGGTGGCCGTCGATGTCCTGGAAGCCGTGGCCGTACATGAAGCCGTAGTCCTTCGGTTCGCCCGGGATGGTGCCGCCCGCGGCCTTGGCCTTGGCCACCAGCTCGTCGACCTCGGCGCGGCTTTCGCACGAGAGGCACAGCAGCACCTCGGTGCTCTTGCTGGTGTCGGTGATGCTCTTGCTAGTGAAGGTCTTGAAGAAATCTTCCACCAGCAGCATGGCGTGGATGCTGCCTTCCTGGATGACCATGCATGCGGCATTGGCGTCGGTGAACTGCGCATTGAAGGTGTAGCCCAGCGCGGCGAAGAATGCCTTGCTCTTGTCGAGGTCCTTGACGGGGAGGTTCACGAAGATCTGCTTGGTGGCCATGGTGTCGTCCTGTGTCGGTGAAGGGGTGATGTGGATGTTCAACGGCGTCTTGTGTACGCCGTCCACAAAAGATACCAAAGAAAATGGACGGCGTCCACATGATTTTCCAGACAGGGGATTTGGCGGCCCTGCGTGACGGCGCGGGCATCATGGCGCCCTATGGAAATCGAGTTCAAGTTCTGCATTCCCGCCGGCCGCCTGAAGGCCGTCGAAGCCGCCCTGAAACGCGGCACCGTCGTGCGCACCCGCCTCCAAGCGCGCTATTTCGACACCGCCGACCAGCGGCTGGCCGCCGACGGCATGGTGCTTCGGCTGCGCAAGGAAGGCCGGCGCTGGGTGCAGACCGTGAAGGCCACCGGCGACAACGCCCTGCACCGGCTGGAGCACAACGTCGACCTGGGCACGGCCGGTGCCGCGCCGGCCATCGACCCGCAGCGCCACCAGGGCACACCGGTGGGCGACAGGCTCGCGAAGCTGCTGCTGGCGGACGGCAGCGACGGCGGCGTGCCGCTGGTCGAGCGGCAATCGACCGACATCGTGCGGCTCACGCGCGAAGTGCGCGTCACCGGGGCCGGCGGCGCGGTGGTCGAGATGGCGCTCGACGTCGGCAAGGTCGTCGCCCACGCCGGCACGCCGGAGCAACGCGCATCGCCGGTGTGCGAACTGGAGCTGGAACTCAAGCACGGCGACGTGCATGGCCTGGTGTCGCTCGCGCGGCGCTGGTCGCAGCAGCACGGCCTGTGGTTCAGCACCGTGTCGAAGGCCGAGCGCGGCGCGCGCCTTTTGGCGGCGCAGGAAACGGTGGAAGCCGTGAAGGCCGAGGCCCCGCGCTTCGGCAGCCAGCACCCGGACGGCCGTGCCATCCAGCAGGCGGTGGTCGCCTCATGCCTGGCGCAGATGCTGCCGAACGCGAGCGAGATCGCCGCGGGCAGCGAAGACGAGGAGCAGCTGCACCAGTTGCGCATCGGCATCCGGCGGCTGCGCACCGCGCTGCGTGAGCTGGCCGAACTCGACACCGCCTCGGGCCTGTTCGATGCCGCTGCATGGGAGCCGCCCCTGGTCGAAGCCTTCCGCGCGCTTGGCGAGTTGCGTGACCGCGAGCAGGTGGTGAAGCTGGCGCAGCCCCGGCTGCGCGAGGCAGGCGCGCCGGAGTTCGATCCGCTGGCGGGCGATGCGGCGGCCAAAAGCGCGCCTTCGGCCGGAGACGCCGTGCGCGCTTCGGCGTTCCAGAACGTGCTGGTGTCGCTGATCGGCTTTACCGCGGCCGGCCCCGCGAAGGCTGCGTCGGAAAGCGAAGAAGGAGGAGAGATGCCACCGGCCAGCCCGGCGCCCTTGGATGCCGACGCCGCCCGGCGCGTGCTGCGCAAGCGGCTGCAACGCTTGCACAAGCAGGTGATGCGCGAAGGTGAACGCTTCGAATCGCTGGACACCGAAAGCCAGCACCGCGTGCGCAAGCGACTCAAGCGCTTGCGCTACCTCGCCGAATTCGTCGCGCCGCTGTTCGATGCGGCGGACAAGGGCGGCGCCGAGCGCTACCTCAAGGCCTTGCGTCCCGCGCAGGATGCGCTGGGCGAGTTCAACGACGAAGCCGTCGCGCTCGCGCTCTACCGCGAAGCGACCGAACGCGATTCCCGCGCGTGGTTCGCCGTGGGCTGGTTCAGCGCGCGCCATGCGGCGGGCGCAAGGGCCTGCGCCAAGGCGCTGGGCAAGATCGACAAGGCCGCCAGGTTCTGGAAGAAGAAATAGGAAACCGGATGGATGAGCCACTGCAACTGCGATTCAGGCTGGCGCCGGAAGACGCGGAGCTGCTCGGAGAAGCGGCCCTGGAACGCCGCCTCGCGGAACATGACCGGCAGTCGGAACGCCTTCATGCGGCTGTCCAGCGGCTGGTGCCACGGGCGCTGTCGGCCCTGATGGTGGCCGCGCCCGTGCTCGCCATCGGGCTTCTGTACGCGCTCGAACCCCGGCCCGTGCGTGCCGAGTTCTGGATCAGCTCGGCCGTGGCAGTCGTGCTGTCGGGGCTGGTGCTGTGGCTCTTTCGCGCACGTCTCGTCGAGCGAATAGCCGCCCTGGGCTCGCGCCGCAGGGCGAGGACCCAGCCCGCCAGGCGGGACCGCGTGGCCCGCGCACTGCATCGATCGGTCACGCGCTCCGCGACCAGGGCCGTCGGCATCCACGAGGTGACGATCAGCGCGCAAGGCCTGAGCCTCATGGCGCCCCAAAGCAGCAAGGCCGCCGTCGTACCGTGGCAGAAGCTGACGCGCATCGAAGAAGGCGGGCGCTTCTACCGGCTCTACACCCAGGCCACCGAGCGCTTCGGGCTCAGCTACCTGGTGGCGAGGCACAGCAGCGAAATGGACGCTGCGGCCTACGAGGCCGGCCTGCAGCGGCTGCTGGCACTGAGCCCCGTCACGCCGGTGCCGCGCAGCAGCGGCTAGAAGAAGCAGATCAGTGATGGTGCCCGTGGGCGCCATGCACATGCCGGTGCTCGATTTCCACCGGCAGCGCCGCGCGCACGTCCGTCACCTGCAGGCTGAACTTCAGCGCCTTGCCCGCCCACGGATGGTTGCCGTCGAGCAGCACGACCGGGCCCTTGATCTTCATCACGGTGAAGACGTGCTCGCGGCCGTCGTCCAGGCGCCCCTGCAGCTGGCCGCCCACCTTCACGCCCGGTGGAAAGTCGGTCTTGGGAATGCTGCGCACCAGCGTCTCGTCGCGTTGGCCGAAGGCGTCTTCGGGCGAGAGGTTCAGCACGGTCTGGTAGCCCTTTTCCTTGCCGTCGAGCGCTTCCTCGATCTTCGGCAACGTGTTCTCGTAGCCGCCATGCAGATAGGCCATCGGCTCTGGGCTTGCCTCGATGAGCTTGCCCTGGGCGTCGGAGACCTTGTACTTGATGGTGACGACGGTGTCTTTTTCGATTTTCATGGGGAGGCATTTTCAGTGGAAAACGAAAGGAACCCGTCGCCTAGGCTTTCCCCTGCGACGCGGGCTCGTGCAGCACGTCCATCTGGTCGAGCTTGGCCATCACCAGCTCGATGAACGCCGACACCGCCAGCGGCAGGTGCTTGCGGCTCGGGTAGACCACGCTGAGCCCCCGGCCGGTGTACTCGTACTGCGGCAGCACCCGCACCAGCCGTCCTTCCTTCTCGTCGCGCGTCGCCATTGCCGGCGGCAGCTGGGCGATGCCCAGTCCGGCCAGTGCGGCCCTGCGCAGCGCCTGCGCGGTGTTGCCGGTGAACCGTCCTGTGACCTGCACTTCTTCTTCCGCGCCGCCAGGGCCCGTGAGGCGCCAGATGGTGTGGCCGGTGGGGTGCGGCGGCGTCACGCAGTCGTGGTCCGCCAGCTCCTGCAGGGTGGTGGGCTGGCCGCGCCGCGCGATGTAGCCGGGGCTCGCCAGCAGGCCGCCGCTTCGCGTCATCAGCCGGCGCCCGATGTAGCCCGAATCGCGCAGCACGCCGCCGCGAAACGCCACGTCGATCTGCTCGGCGATCAGGTCGGCGGCCGCGTCGCTGAGCACGAAGTCGAGCCGTACCAGCGGATGCCCGGCCAGGAAGTCGGCGACCCATTCCATCGGGAAGAAATCGAAGAAATCCGCCGGCGCCGCCACGCGCACGAGGCCGCTGGGCTCCTGGCCTCCGGCCGCCAGCGCCTGCCCGGCGGCGGCCAGCCCGTCGACCAGCCCCGCGCATTGGTCATGAAAAGCCTGCCCGGCGCTCGTCAGCGTCAGCTTGCGCGTCGAGCGCTGCATCAGCCGCGTGCCCAGCTGCGACTCGAGCTGCTGGATGCGCCGGCTCACGGTGTTGGGCGGCAGGCCCAGCCTGCGGGCCGCTTCGGCAAAGCTGCCGTGGCGCACCACCTGCACAAACATGGCAACGTCGTTGAGGTCGAGCATGGCGGGTTGATTCCTTCGTTTGATGGACGAGTGCAATCCGACTCTACCGTCTAGTCGATTAATGGGTGCGTACCTAAGCTTCTGTCCATGGCCTCGCGGCCTTCATCCACCCGTCCAGGAGCACCCCATGACCTCACAACTGCAACCCCGTATCGGCATCGTCATCGCCTCGACCCGCGAGGGCCGCTTCGGCGAAAAGCCCGCGCAATGGATCCATGAGATCGCGCAGCAGCGCACCGACCTCGCCTTCGAGCTGGTCGACCTGCGCGACCATCCGCTGCCCTTCTTCAACGAGGCGTCGGCGCCCGCCTGGGGGCCGGTGAAGAACGAGGCCGCGCAGCGCTGGCAAGCCAGGCTGGCCACCTTCGACGGCCTGATAGTGGTCACGCCCGAATACAACCACGGCCCCAGCGCGGTGCTGAAGAACGCGATCGACTGGGCCTACAAGGAGTTCATCCGCAAGCCGATCGGCTTCGTGGGCTACGGCGGCGTGGGCGCGGCGCGCGCGGTCGAGCAGCTGCGGCTGGTGGCGGTCGAGATGCAGATGGCCCCGGTGCGCCATGCGGTGCACATCGGCATGGTCGAGTTCATGGGCATATGGCAGCAGGGCAAGAGCTTCGGCGACTTCCCGCATCTCGCGCAGTCCGCAAACGGCATGCTCGACGACATCGCCTGGTGGGCCAAGGCGCTGAAGACCGCAAGGGAGGCCGCATGACCGCCGCCATCGATACGCGGGCCCGCGCCGTGGTCTACCGCACGCGCGGCAGTTCGCACGGCTCGATCACCCGGCTGGTGAGCCCCGGGGACCTGGGCGAATTCCTGAAGCCCTTCGTTTTCCTCGACCTCTTCGGCTTCAACACCGAAGGCGGCCACAAGGGCTTCGGCCTGCATCCGCACTCGGGCATTGCCACGCTGACCTACCTGATCGAAGGCGACACGCTGTACGAAGACACGACCGGCGAACAAGGCACGCTGCGCGGCGGCGGTGTGGAGTGGATGCGCGCCGGCAACGGCGTGTGGCACACCGGCGCGCCCGCGCCGGGCGTGAAGCGCGTGCGCGGCTTCCAGCTGTGGGTGGCCCTGCCGCCTTCGGAAGAAAACGCGCCTGCGCAAAGCATGTACCTCGCACCCGCGCAGGTGCCGCGCGAAGGTCCGGCGCGCGTGCTGCTCGGGCGCCACGGCGCGGCGCGCAGCGCCATTGCCGCGCCCGCGTCGATGAACTACCTGGCCGTGGAGCTGAAAGACGGCGAGCGCTGGCGCTACACGCCGCCTGCCGGCCACACGGTGGGCTGGGTCGCGGTCAACGAGGGCGGGCTCGGCACGGGCGACGCGCGCGGCGGGCCGATCGGCGCCGGCGAGCTCGCGGTGTTCGAGGAGTCGAACGACGCCATCGATTTCATCGCGCATGGCGACACGGCCTTCGTGCTGGGCTCGGCGGTGAAGCATCCGCACGAGCTGGTGATGGGCCACTACTCGGTGCACACCAGCCGGGCGGCGCTCGACCAGGGCGAGGCCGAGATCCGCCGCATCGGCGCGGCGCTGAGGCAGCAAGGCCGACTCTCGTAAGCCTGCATGCGCGTGGCGCGCGGCTGCGCCAGAATCGTTCGCTTCCGGTCGAACGACCGACTCGCAGCCCACGCCCCGCCATGAACATTGCCGATTCCTTTGCCGACATCTCGCGCTTCGTCGAGATCCGGCGCGACATCCACGCCCACCCCGAACTCGGTTTCGAGGAACACCGCACCTCCGAGAAGGTCGCGAAGCTGCTCGCCGAATGGGGCATCGAGGTGCACCGCGGCATTGCCGGCACCGGCCTCGTCGGCGTGCTGCGCAAGGGCACCGGCAGCCGCACCATCGGCCTGCGCGCCGACATGGACGCGCTGCCGCTGCACGAGGCCAACGAGTTCGCCCACAAGTCGACCAACCCCGGGCGCATGCACGCCTGCGGCCACGACGGCCACACCACCATGCTGCTGGCCGCCGCGTGGCACCTGTCGCAGCAGGGGCCGGACGACTTCGACGGCACGGTGCATTTCATCTTCCAGCCCGCCGAGGAGATGGGCAAGGCCGGCGCCAAGAAGATGATCGACGAGGGCCTGTTCGAGCGCTTCCCGTGCGACGCGGTCTTCG
This sequence comes from Variovorax sp. efr-133-TYG-130, assembly GCF_030208835.1. Lineage (NCBI taxonomy): Bacteria > Pseudomonadati > Pseudomonadota > Betaproteobacteria > Burkholderiales > Comamonadaceae > Variovorax > Variovorax sp. efr-133-TYG-130. The sequence continues at coordinate 226,808 of NZ_JARVTD010000029.1, forward strand.
GGCTGCACAACTTTCCGGTCGGCGACGTGGGCCGCTTCGCGCTCAACGAAGGCGCCCTCATGGCCTCCAGCAACACGTACAAGATCACCGTGCGCGGGCGCGGCACGCACGCCTCGATGCCGCACACGGGCATCGACCCCGTGGCGGCGGTGGTCAACCTTGCGCAGCAGCTGCAGACCATCGTGGCGCGCACCATTCCCAGCACCGAGCGCGCGTTGCTCGCGGTCACGCAGCTGCAGGGCTCCGACGCGCCCAACGTGATTCCCGACGTGGCCACGGTGGGCGGCACCATCCGCACTTTCTCCATCGAAGCCATCGACAAGATCGAGGCGCGCCTGCGCGAAGTGGCCGCGGGCGTGACGGCGGCGCACGGCTGCACGGCCGAGGTGTATTTCAACCGCTCGTCGCCGCCGACGGTGAACCACGCGGCCGAGGCGCGCTTTGCCGCCGGCGTGATGCGCGAGGTGGTGGGCGACGACATGGTCACCGACAACTTCCCCGCCGTGATGGGCGCCGAAGACTTCGCGCACATGCTGCTCGCGCGGCCCGGCTGCTACGCCTTCCTGGGCAACGGCGACGGCGACCACCGGCTCGACGGCCACGGGCCCGGCCCTTGCATCATCCACAACACCTCGTTCGACTTCAACGACGAGATCATCCCGATCGGTGCCAGCTACTTCGTGAAGCTGGTGCAGCGCTGGCTGCCGTCGGGCGCCTGAGATTCCTCCCCTGTGTTGATGACGATGAAAAAGAAAGCGGCCCCCACGATGCCTTCGACCCTGTTCTCCCGGCGTGCCTTGGGCGCGCTTGCCGCGGCTGCCGCGCTCTGTGCCTTCGCACCGGTGCATGCGCAGCAGCGCGTGATCCACATCGTCGTGCCCTTCGGCACCGGCGCGGTGCAGGACACGGTGGCGCGCGCCTTCAACAACGAGCTGGGCGCGGCGCTGGGCGCCAGCGCCATCGTCGAGAACCGCGCGGGCGCGGGCGGCACCGTGGGCGCGGCCCTGGTGGCGCGCGCACCGGCCGACGGCAACACGCTCATCCTCGCGGCCGCGAGCCACAACATCGCGGGCTTCCTCTACAACAAGCTCAGCTACGACCCGCTGAAGGACTTCGTCGGCGTGGCCAACGTCGGCAACGCGGGCTACGTGCTGGCGGTGGCGGGCGGCATGGGCGTGTCGAACACGGCCGACTTCATCAAGGAGGTCAAGGCGCATCCGGGCAAGTACAACTACGCCTCGGCCGGCAACGGCAGCGCCACGCACCTCGCGATGGCTTCTTTCCTGGCGAAGGCGGGGCTGCAGATGACGCACATCCCGACCAAGTCGACCGGCGAGGCCGTCAACGAAGTGCTGGCGGGCCGGGTGCAGGCGGTGATCTCGTCGAGCATCGGCGTGATCGGGTTCCAGGACGACGCGCGCATCAAGCTGCTGGCGTCCACCGGCCAGTCGCGCAGCCCCTTCCTGCCCAAGCTGCCGACCGTGGCCGAAAGCGGTCTGCCCGGCTATGCCTTCGACTCGTGGATCGGCCTGCTCGCGCCGGCCGCCACGCCCAAGGCGGAGGTCGAGCGCATCAACGCCGCGGCCAACAAGGTGCTGGCCGACCCGGCGATCCAGGAGCGCTTCAAGCGCCTGGGCGTGGAGCCGCGCAGCCAGAGCGCGGAAGAATTCCAGAAGCTGCTGCGCTCGGACTGGGATGCGATGGGCGCGGTGGTGAAGGCGTCGGGCGCAAAGATCGATTGAATGGCCGGAGGAATACAGGCTCAGCCTGATAGTTCGTAAAAATACGCCAAAGCCGATATTTTGACAAAACAAGCCAGGGCCGATATTCTGAGTCCGCCATGGACTATCCCCTGCGCTTCGTCGACCAGCTCCGGCCGCACCTCAAGGCCCTGCGGAAGCAGCGCGGGCTGACGCAAGCGCAGGCCGGCGCGCTCATCGGCGTCAGCCAGGCCCGCGTCGCGGAAATCGAGGCAAACCCCGGCGCGGTCAGCTTCGAGCAGCTGATGAAACTGCTGTCGGCGCTGGGGGCCTCCTTTTGCCTGCGCGACGAGGCTGCGCAAAGCCGCGTGCTCGTGGCCGCTGAAGAGGCCGCGCAGTACGACGCGGTGAAGCTCCCGCCCGGCCCATGGACCGCCATGCAGATGAGCGATCAGTCTGTGCTGGTGCGCCTGGAAGCCGAATCACCGGGCGCACCGGGCGAATCGCTTCGGGCGCTCCAGGCGCTGAATCCCGGCAAGGAGGTCAAGCCCACGTCGCGCCGCAGCTTCGTCGTGCGGCCGAAGAGGGAATCCTGGTGACGCAGGCCCTGGATGCCTGGATGAACGGAGAGCGCGTAGGCACCTGGTTCGCCGACCGTGGCGCCCACGCTTTCCGCTACGACCCGGCCTGGCTGGAATCGCCCCGGCGGCGCTCGCTGTCGCTGTCGATTCCGCTCAACAGCACGCTCGAGGTTCGCGGCGATGTGGTCCGCAACTACTTCGACAACCTGCTGCCCGACAACGACCGCATTCGCGCGCGGCTGCGCAACCGCTTCCGGCTCAAGGATGCCACCACCTTCGGCCTGCTCGAAGCCATCGGCCGCGACTGCGTCGGTGCCGTGCAGCTGCTGCCCGAAGGGGCTGTGCCGGAAGGCTGGAACGCCATCAACTGCGAGCCGCTGGACGACGCGCAGATCGCCGAACTGCTGCAGGCCGTGCCGTCCGAAGACGCCCCGCAAGGCATGCGCGACGAAGACCTGTTTCGCATCTCGCTGGCCGGCGCGCAGGAAAAGACGGCACTGACCCGATGGAATGGCGCGTGGTGCCGGCCGCACGGCGCCACGCCCACCACGCACATCGTGAAGCTGCCGCTCGGGCTGATCGGCGGCTCCAGGCGCGTGGACGCCTCCGACTCGGTGCAGAACGAATGGCTGTGCGCGCAGATCGTCGAGGCCCTGGGCCTGCCGGTGGCGCCGACCTCCATGGCCACCTTCGGCGGGCAGACGGTGCTGATGGTGGAGCGCTTCGACCGCGAATGGATGGACGGCGGCACCTGGATCGCGCGGCTGCCGCAGGAAGACTTCTGCCAGGCCCTGGGCCTGCCGTCAGACAAGAAGTACGAGCAGCACGGCGGCCCCGGCATGCCGAAGTGCCTGCAGCTTCTGCAAGGCAGCCGGAGCGCGGACGACGGCATGCGCTTCCTGCTCGCGCAGCTGGCTTTCTTTCTGCTCGCGGCCACGGACGGGCACGCCAAGAACTTCTCGATCCATCTCCAGCGCGGCGACGCCTACGAGATGACGCCGCTGTACGACGTCATCTCGATGTGGCCGTACTTAGGCGATGGCGCCAATCAGTTCCAGCCGCGCAAGGCGGGGCTGGCGATGGCCGTGCGCTCGCGGAACACGCACTACGTGTTCCAGACCATCCAGGCGCGCCACTGGCATGGCCTGGCCATGAAGAACGGCGGCATCGACGTATGGAACGCCATGCTCGGCCTGGTGGCGTCGGTGGACGCCGCGCTGGACGAAGTCGAGGCGCTGCTGCCGCCTGGCTTTCCCGCGCGGACCTGGCAGACCATTTCGCAGGGCATGCGGGGCGAGGCGAAGCGATTCCTCGCAGGCCTCGACGGCATCGCTGCGTAGAAGCCGCTCAGGACTCGGAGGTGAAGCCGATCTGCTTCACCAGCGGCCCCCAGCGCTCGTACTCGGCCTTCTGGTCGGCCGCCATGTCCTGCGGCGTGCTGGCGTTTGCGACCAGGCCGACCAGGGCCAGCGCGTCAACCACGGCCTTGTCTTTCAGCGCCTGGGTGATGGCGGCATTGGCGGCGGCGATGGTGGCGGCGGGCGTCCTGGCGGGCGCGTAGAAGCCGAACCATTCCTCGGACGTCACGTCGGGGTAGCCCAGTTCGGTGAATGTCGGCACGTCGGGCAGGAAGGGCGAGCGCTTCTTGCCGGAGGTCGCCAGCACGCGGATGCGGCCGGTCTTCATGTACTGCAGATAGTCGCCGCTGGGGTTCATGGCGGCGGCGATCTGCCCGCCCACGAGGTCGGTGATGCTGGGCACGGTGCCGCGGTAGGGAACGTGCTTGATCTCCACGCCCGCGCGCATGCCCAGCAGCGCGCCCAGCAGGTGCGGCATGGAGCCGGCGCCGGGCGAGCCGTAGCTGGCCTTCTCGGGGTGGGCCTTGGCCCAGGCCAGGAAGTCCTTGAGCGTCTTGACCTCGGCGGGCACGGCGGGCCCCACGGCCAGGCCATGGAACATGATCGCGCCGATGGACACGGCCGTCACGTCTTCCGGCTTGTACGCGAGCTTCGGGTAGATGTACGGGTAGACCGCCAACGCCGACACGGGGGCCAGTGCCAGCACGGAGCCATCGGCCGGCGCGGCCTTGAGCGTCTCCAGCGCGATGCGCCCGCCCGCGCCGGGCTTGTTCTCCACATAGCCTGGGTTCTTGCTGTAGGCCGTGCCGCCCAGCTTTTCGGACACGCGGCGCGCCACGCTGTCGCCGGCGCTGCCGGCGGGAAAGCCGTAGATGACCTTCACCTGGTCCAGTGCCTGCGCGATGGCCGAGAAGGGCATCAGCGCCCCCGCGGTGGCGGCGCCGGCCATGGTGTTCAGGAAGTGACGTCGTTGCATGGTTCTGTCTCCTTGAGTGTGTGTGTATGCGTGCGGGGAAAAACTGGGGGGCGCCGGCGTCAGGCGGCCGTGCGCTGTCGGGCGTAGTCGATGAAGAAGGCGAGGCTGCGAGGGTTTTGCATGCTGTCGGGGCTGGCCACCTTGTCGGCCGGGGCGCCCAGCAACAGCCTGCGCACCGGCACTTCCATCTTCTTGCCGCTGAGCGTGCGCGGAATCTCGTCGACCTGGACGACGTCGTCGGGCACATGGCGCGCCGAGGCCTTGGCCCGGATGTCGGCGCAGATGCGCTCCTTGAGCGAAGCGTCGAGCGTCGCGCCCGGCTGCAGCACGACGAACAGGGGCATGAACGACGGCCGGCCCAGGTACTCCAGGTCGACCACCAGGCTGTCGCGCACCTCGGGCAGTTGCTCCACCACCCGGTAGATCTCGGCCGTGCCCATGCGGATGCCGAATCGGTTGATGGTGCTGTCGGAGCGGCCGTAGATCACCGCGCTGCGCCGCGGCGTGAAGCGAATCCAGTCGCCGTGCCGCCAGACGCGGGGAAAGGTCGTGAAGTAGCTCTCGCGGTAGCGCTGGTCATCGGGATCGTTCCAGAAGTAGAGCGGCATCGAGGGCATCGGCTTGGTGATGACCAGTTCGCCCACTTCATCGACCACCGGCCGGCCGGCGTCGTCGAAGGCGTAGGCCGCCACGCCCAGCTCGGGGCACTGGATCTCGCCGGCATGCACCGGCAAGCTGGGAGCGCAAGCCACGAAGCCCGAGGCGATGTCGGTGCCGCCGCTGATGGAGGCCAGCCAGAGGTCGGGCTTGACGGCCTCGTAGACCCACAGGTAGGCGTCGACGGGCAGCGGCGAGCCGGTCGCGTTGATGGCCCGCAGGCGGTCCAGCTTCGCGATGTCGCGCGGGCGCAAGCCTTCCTTCATGCAATTGACCAAGTAAGCCGCGCCGCAGCCGAACAGCGTGACGCCCTGCTCGTCGATGAAGCGCCACAAGGCCTTGGCATCCGGCCAGCTGGGGTTGCCGTCGAACATCACGATGCTCGCGCCGGTCAACAGCGCGCCCACCTGCAGGTTCCACACGATCCATCCGGTGCTGCCCAGGAACAGCAGCCGGTCGCCCTCGCGCAGGTCGTGCTGCAGCGCCATGGTCTTCAGGTGCGTGAGCACGATGCCGCCGTGGCCGTGCACCATCGCCTTGGGCAGGCCGGTGGTGCCGGAGGAATAGACGATCCACAGCGGGTGGTCGAAAGGCAGGCGCTCGTAGTGCGGCGGCGCGTCGTTGCGCAGCGCCTCGGCCCAGTCGACGCGGTCGCGCCAGTCGGGCACAGGCGCTTCGTCCGCGGCGCCCGGCACGTGGACTACGCGCTTCACGCTGGGCAGCTCGGCCAGCAACTCCCTGACCTGGGCGATGCGATCGTGGCGCTTGCCGTTGTAGCGGTAGCTGTCGGTGGCCAGCAGCAGGCAGGGCTCGATCTGGCGCAACCGGTCCAGGACCACGCCAGGGCCCATGTCCGGCGCGCAGCTGGACCATATGGCGCCGATGCTGGCGCAAGCCAGGAAAGCGACGACGGTCTCTGGCCAGTTGGGCAGGTAGCCGGCCACCCGGTCGCCGGGGCCGATGCCCCAGGCGCGCATCTGCCCGGCCAGCGCGGCGACGTCGCGTTCGAGCCCGGCCCACGACACGGTGCGCAGCGGCGCGCCTTCCCTGCGCGCGATGATCGCTGGACTTGCCGGGTCCATGGGCGCCCGGCGAAACAGGTTCTCTGCATAGTTCAGCCGCATGCCCGGGAACCACTGCGCACCGGGCATCTCGCGGCGGCCCAGTGCCGGTTGCGGATCGCCGTGGCCGACCACGCCGAAGTACTCCCGCACCGATTGCCAGAAGGCGTCCAGTTCCTCCACCGACCACTGCCAGAGCGCTTCGTAGCCGCCCGCGGGCACGCCGTGGCGGTCGGCCAGCCATTGCTGGTAGTCGTGCAGGCGGCTGGCGCGAATCTGTTCGGCCGAAGGCGACCACAGCAGTGGGGCTTGAGCTTCGGAGGGGGTCGAGGTGTGCATGTCGTGGCCGGATGAATCCAGGGTGCGGGCGGGTTGGGCCGGATTGTTCGGTCTGCGTCGAAGCGTTACTGTTGAAACGGGGACATTTGGAGGAAGGGTTTACCCGTTGAAAACGAAGCCGGACGATCTGCCGATTCCGCCTGGCACGGTGCCGCACGCGGCCCCGGCCACCCGCCTGCCGCCTCGGCGCCTGAACGTGGGCGAACCTGCCGGCTACCGGCTGGACGAGCTGTTGCGCCTTTCGCCCTGGTACGCGGTGCTCCCGGCCCCGGCACAGGGCTGGATCTTGAAACGCGCCCGCGAACACCGGGTCTCGCAGGGCCAGCTGCTGGCCCGGCGGGGCGAGATACCGACAGCCTGGTTCGGGCTCGCGCAGGGGCTGCTCAAGACCTCCGTGCTCGCCGCGGACGGACGCAGTTCCACGCTCGGCGGCATCCTGCCGGGCTGCTGGTTCGGCGAAGGCGCGCTGCTGCGCGGCAAGCCGCGCCATGCCGACTACGTGGCGCTGCGCGACAGCCGCGTCGTACTGCTGCCGCTCGACGATTTCGCCCGTCTGCTGCAGGAGCAGCCGGTGTTCAAGGACTTCGTGTACTCGCAGATCAACGAGCGCCTGCACTACTTCATGGACCATGTGGGCGACGTGCGGCTGATGCGCGGCCCCGCGCGAGTGGCGAATGCGCTGTGCGGACTGGCGCATGTGCTGAACAACCCGCTCGGCCTCGTCCACCTGCCCATCGCGCAGGACGAACTGGCCGCCATCGCCGCTGTTTCACGCCAGCGCTGCAACCTGGCACTGCAGCACATGCAGGCTCAGGGCTGGCTGCACGTCGGCTATGGGCACCTGACCTTGCTCGCGCTCGACCCCATCGCCGAGATGGCTCGCTCCGGCTGACGCCCTTCTTCCGCAGCGGCGTGGCAAACGCTGCGTGTAGGACGCCGCTGGATTGACAACGCGGCGTCGGCGCCCATGCTCCGGGGTGGGTTCCCCGCATGCTGCGAGGGAAAGAAAAAAGGATTCCCCATGGACTCGACATCCCCCCTTGATCAACCCTCCGGCGCGCCGGGCGCCGCCAGGTCGCCGAAGGCACTGTGGGCAGTGATCGGCGTCCTGGCCGTGGCCGTGGTGGCGCTGGGCGGCGTGCTGTTGCACAAGCAGTCGCAGGACACGACGGCGGCCGCCGCAGCCTCGCCGCCCGTGGCCGCCGCGATGGCGCCCAAGGCGCCGGACGACTTCAAGCCCGAGCTCATGCCGCCCGCCCCCGCCGTGCCACCTACCGGCGCGGGCCCGGCACCGCAGGCCATGGCCGCGGCGCCCATGTCCACGCCTGTCCCGGCCCCGCTGCCGGCGCAAGCCGTCCAGCCCGCACCCGCCCCCGGCTCGAATGCGCCGGTGGTGGCCGCCGCCCAGCCCGCACCGCCGCCTTGCGCAGTCTGCGGCCGGGTCGAATCGGTCCGGCCGGTGCAGCGTGCACAGCGCACCACCGGTGTCGGCGCGGTCGCGGGCGGCGTGGTGGGTGGCCTTGTGGGCAACCAGTTCGGCCACGGCAACGGCCGTGCCGCGACCACCGTGCTCGGCGCGGTCGGCGGCGGCTTCGCGGGCAATGCCATCGAGAAGCACGTGCGCACCGTCACCGTCTACGAGGTCGGCGTGCGCATGGACAACGGCTCGCTGCGTACGGTGGAGACCAAGAGCGCGCCGCCCATCGGCAAGCCGGTCACGCTCAGGCGCGGCGTGCTGCGCCCGGCCGACGGCCGCAAGTAGCGCACGGCGGCGGCCCGCCCCCGGGCCGCCATATCACACAAGCTCCGTGCCCGGAAGAGCGCTTGCCCCACGAATATCTTGACGGTATATTGTTAATATATTTAAAGTGCGACGCTTCCACACCGCACATCCACAAGGAGCGACCAAGTGAGCAATCCCCGCTGGCAAGGCATCTTCCCCGCCGTCACCACCAAGTTCCACGCCGACGAGAGCATCGACGCCGAAGGCACCGCCCGGCACATCGACTTCCAGATCCGCAACGGCATCCACGGCCTCGTCACCTGCGGCTCGCTCGGCGAAGCCAGCACGCTCACGCTGGAAGAAAAGCTGCAGGTTGCCAAGATCGCGCTGGAGGCCGCCGACGGCCGCATCCCGGTGCTTGCCAACGTGTCGGAAACCAGCACCCGGGAGGCGCTGCGCTACGTGGACGGCGCCAACAAGCTCGGCGTGGCCGGCTTCATGGTGATGCCCTCGGTGATCTACGTGGCCGACGCGCGAGAGGCCATGCTCAACGTGCGCACGATCGCCAACGCTGCGCAGAAACCCATCATGGTCTACAACAACCCGGTGGCCTACCGCGTCGACCTTAAGCCGCAGCACATGGTCGAGCTGGCCGACTGCGAATGGATCGCGGCCATCAAGGAAAGCACCGACGACATCCGCCGCATCACCGACCTGCGCAACACCGTGGGCGACCGCTACCAACTGTTCCTGGGCGTGGACGACCTCGCCTACGAAGGCCTGGCACTCGGCTGCGACGGGCTGCTGGCCGGCGTCGGCTGCGCCTTCCCGCGCGAGACCGTGGCGCTGTACGACCTGATGAAGGCAGGCAAGTTCGCCGAAGCGCTCAAGCTCTACCAGTGGATGACGCCGATGCTGCACCTCGACGTGTCGACCAAGCTGGTGCAGAACCTCAAGCTCATCGACGTGCTGGTGGGCGTGGGCACCGAGCACATGCGCCGTCCGCGCCTGCCGCTCATCGGCGCCGAGCGCGAGTTCATCGAAGGCATCGTGAAGAAGGCGCTCGCGACCCGGCCTGTTCAATACCAGTCGGTCATGTAATAACCGCACGGCCTCGCGTTTTTCATCGTCCCCAACCCAGCAGGAAGAAGCATGAAGACAAAAGCAAGCATGGTTTCGTTTCTCGGACTCGCGGCCCTCGCCCTTGCAGGCCAGGCGCATGCGCAGGAGCAGGTGGTCAAGATCGGCCACAGCGGCCCGCTTTCCGGCCCCAACGCCTTCGCGGGCAAGGACAATGAAAACGGCGTGCGCCTGGCCGTGGAGGAGCTCAACGCGAAGAAGCTCGTGGTCGGCGGCAAGACGCTCAAGTTCGAGCTGGTCTCCGAAGACGACCAGTGCGACGCCAAGACCGGCGTGAGCGTGGCGCAGAAGTTCGTGGACGACGGCGTGAAGTTCGTCATGGGCCCGTATTGCTCCGGCGTGGCCATTCCGGCCTCGCGCATCTACAGCGACGGCGGCGTGCTGCTCTCCACCGTGGGCACCAACCCCAAGGTCACGCAGGGCGGCTACAAGAACCTCTACCGCATCATCGCCAGCGACAACCAGATCGGCGGCGCGATGGCGGTCTATGCGGCCAAGGTGCTCAAGGTCAAGAAGGTCGGCGTGATCGACGACCGCACCGCCTTCGGCCAGGGCCTGGCGGAAGAGTTCACCAAGGAAGCCAAGGCGCAGGGCCTGAGCGTGGTCGGCCAGGAGTTCACCACCGACAAGGCCGTCGACTTCACCGCCATCCTCACCAACATGAAGGCCAAGGCGCCCGAGGCCATCTTCTTCGGCGGCTATGCGCCGCAGGCCGCGCCCATGGCCCGGCAGATGAAGCAGCTGGCCGTGGCCGGCAAGCTGCTGGGCGGCGACACCGTCTGCAGCCCCGCCACCGGCAAGCTCGGCGGCGACGCGGTCAACGACGTGGTGTTCTGCGCGCAGGGCGGCTCCATCCTCGAGAAGGCGCAGAGCGGCCCGGCGTTCAAGGAGAAATTCAAGAAGCGCTTCAACATCGACGCCGACGCCTACGCCGCCTCGTACTACGACCAAGTGATGTTCATCGGCGAGTCGATGAAGAAGGCCAACTCCATCGACCCCGACAAGGTCGGCGCCGAGCTCTACAAAACCACCTACAAGGGCGTGGCCGCCACCTACGCCTACGACGACAAGGGCAACATGAAGCAGGCGCCGATCACGGTGTTCACCTTCAAGAACGCCGCGCCCGTTCCCCTGGCCAGCTACTGATGGGGCCCGGCCGCATGCAACGCATCCAGGTCATCGACTCGCACACGGGTGGGGAGCCCACGCGCCTTGTGATCGGCGGGTTCCCCGATCTGGGCGGCGGCAGCATGGCCGAGCGCCGCGCGCTGCTGGCCGAGCGGCACGACAAATGGCGCGCCGCCGCCGTGCTGGAGCCGCGCGGCAGCGACGTGGTGGTGGGCGCGCTGCTGTGCGAGCCCGTGTCGCCCGACGCCGCCGCCGGCGTGATCTTCTTCAACAACGCCGGCTACCTCGGCATGTGCGGCCACGGCACCATCGGGCTGGTCGCGAGCCTGGCGCACATGGGGCGCATCGGCGTGGGCGAGCACCGCATCGAGACGCCCGTGGGCACGGTCACGACCACGCTGCATGAAGACGGCTCGGTGAGCGTGCGCAACGTGCCGGCCTACCGGCACCTGCGGCAGGTGGCGGTCGAGCTGCCGGGCCACGGCGTCGTGCGCGGCGACGTGGCCTGGGGCGGCAACTGGTTCTTCCTGGTGAGCGAACACGGCCAGCGCGTGGCCAGCGACAACCTCGCGGCGCTGACCGACTACACCGCCGCTTTGCGCCGCGCACTGGCGGCGCAGGGCATCACCGGCGCGGACGGCGCGGAGATCGACCACATCGAACTCTTCGCCGACGACAGCGAAGGCGCCGACAGCCGCAACTTCGTGCTGTGCCCCGGCAACGCCTACGACCGCTCGCCCTGCGGCACCGGCACCAGCGCCAAGATCGCCTGCCTCGCGGCCGACGGCAAGCTCGCGCCGGGCGCGGTGTGGACGCAGGCCAGCGTGATCGGCAGCCGCTTCGAGGCCAGCTACGCGATGGACGGCGACAAGGTCATTCCCACGCTGCGCGGCCGTGCGCACATCAGCGCGGAGGCCACGCTGCTGATCGACGACGACGATCCCTTCGGCTGGGGCATCCGGCTCTGACGCCGGGCGGCATGGACGCGGACGTCATCGTCATCGGCGCCGGCATCGTCGGCGCGGCGTGCGCGCATGCGCTCGCGCAGGCGGGGCTGCAGGTGCTGGTGCTCGATGCGCGCATCGGCGGCGCCACCGGCGCGGGCATGGGCCACCTCGTGGTGATGGACGACAACGCGGCCGAGCTGGAACTGAGCCGCCGTTCGGTCGCGCAATGGCGCGCGCTGGCGCCTCGCATGAGCGAAGACTGCGCCTACAGCCCCTGCGGCACGCTCTGGATCGCGGCCAACGACGAAGAAATGGCCGAGGCCGAACGCAAGCGCCAGCGTCTGCATGCGCACGGCATCGACAGCCGCCTGCTGACTGCCGGCGAATTGGCAAGCGCGGAACCCGCCTTGCGCAAGGGCCTGGCCGGTGCGCTCGAAGTGCCTGGCGACGGCATCCTCTATGCGCCCAACGCGGCGCGCTGGCTGCTCGCGCAAGCCGCGGATTCGGTGCGTGTCGAGCATGCGAAGGTCGCCGCCATCCAGGACGACGGCACGCTGCGGCTGGCCGATGGCAGCAGTCGCCGCGCGCCGCAGATCGTGCTGGCCAACGGCATCGAGGCCACGGCGCTGTGCCCCGAACTTCCGATCCGCCCGAAGAAGGGCCACCTGCTGATCACCGACCGCTACCCGGGCACCGTGCATCACCAGCTCGTCGAACTCGGCTACGTGACCAGCGCGCACCACAGCGACGGCGATTCGGTCGCCTTCAACGTGCAGCCGCGCCCCACCGGGCAACTGCTGGTGGGCTCGTCGCGCCAGTTCGACACCACCGACCCGGCGGTCGAAGCGCCGATGCTGGCGCGCATGCTGCAGCGCACGCTCGACTACCTGCCGGGGCTCGCCAACCTCAACGCCGTGCGTTCATGGACCGGCATGCGCGCCGCGTCGCCCGACGGCCTGCCGCTGCTGGGCAGGCATCCGTGGCGCGAGAAGCTCTGGCTCGCGGTCGGCCACGAAGGCCTCGGCGTGACGACCGCGCCGGGCAGCGCGCAACTGCTCGCCGCGCTGATGACCGGCGCCAGGCCCGATTTCGACCCGGCGCCCTACGCGCCGCGCGGCCTGCGAGGCATGGCATGAGCGCCCACACCCTGCTGCACATCGACGGGCATCTGGTGCGCGTGAAGACGGGCAGTTCGGTGGCCGCGGCATTGCGCGTGGCCGATGGCGGCGGCATGGGCGCTGCGCGCACCTCGGTCACGGGGCAACCGCGCGCGCCGTTCTGCGGCATGGGCGTGTGCCAGGAATGCCGCGTGCTGGTCGACGGCCGCCGCAGGCTCGCCTGCCAGACCGTGTGCGCCGAGGGCATGCGCGTGGAGACGACGGAATGACCGGCATCGCGACGGACAGCTGCGACCTGCTGGTCGTCGGTGCCGGGCCGGCCGGCATGGCGGCGGCCGTGGCGGCCGCGCCGAGCGGCGCATCCATCGTCGTGATCGACGACAACCCCGCGCCCGGCGGGCAGATCTGGCGCGACGGCCCCGGCGCCGCCCTGCCGCCGGCGGCGCGCAAGTGGCGCGACGCGCTCGCCGCGCACGCGAACATCCGCGTGCGCAGCGGCACGCGCATCGTCGCCATCGCCGCGCCCTGCGAACTGCTGCTCGAAGACGCCGGCGGCGCGACGCGCATGGCGTGGCGCAAGCTCATTCTCTGCACCGGCGCGCGCGAGCTGCTGCTGCCCTTCCCCGGCTGGACGCTGCCCGGCGTGACAGGCGCGGGCGGCCTGCAGGCGCTCGTCAAGGCGGGCATGCCTGTCGAGCGTGAACGCATCGTCATCGCGGGCAGCGGGCCGCTGCTTCTTGCCGCCGCAGCAACCGCACGCGCGGCAGGCGCGAAGGTGCTGCGCATTGCCGAGCAGGCGTCGTTCGCAGCGGTCGCGCGCTTCGGCGCCAGCCTGGCGCGCTGGCCGGGCAAGGCCGCGCAGGCCGTGACGCTGGCCGACGCCGGCTATCGAACCTCGTCGCGCATCGTCTCCGTGCATGGCGCGGCGCAGGTCGAATCGGTCCGGCTGCTGCAAGGCGGCAAGGAAGCCGACATCGCCTGCGACCGCGTGGCCTGCGGCTTCGGCCTCACGCCCAACACGCAACTCGGGCAGCTGCTCGGCTGCGCACTCGCGCCAGTCGGCGGCGGCACGCAGGCCCTGTCGGTCGACGCAAGGCAGGCCACCAGCGTCCACCGCATCTACGCCGCCGGCGAATGCACCGGCTTCGGCGGCAGCGAGCGCGCGCTGGTGCAAGGCGCCATTGCCGGCCACGCCGCCGTGGGCAACGAGCGCGCGGCGAAAGCCCTCGAAAGCGAGCGCACCCGCTGGAACGCCTTCGCGGCGCAGCTGCACCGGACTTTCGCGCTGGCCGACGCCATCAGGCGCATGCCGCAGGCCGACACCCTCGTCTGCCGCTGCGAGGACGTTCCGTTCTCCGCACTGGCCGGCTGCACCGGCTGGACCGACGCCAAGCTGCACCGCCGCTGCGGCATGGGCGCCTGCCAGGGCCGTGTCTGCGGCGATGCGGCGCAGTTCCTCTTCGGCTGGACGCCGCCCGCGCCCAGGCCGCCGCTGTCGCCGGTCCGCATCGCGACGCTGGCGGGCCTGGTGGACACAGTGGACCCGGTGGACGCCCGACAATGACGCCGCAGCATCCGCACAAGAACACCATGGCCGCCCCGAAGACCGATTCCCGCCCCCCGCCCAAGCGCCGCGCCGCCGACCTCGCCTACGACGCCATCGAAACGCTGCTGTCCACCGTGCAGCTGGAGCCGGGCAGCCAGATCGCCGAGGCCGACCTGGCCGAACGCACCGGGCTCGGCCGCACGCCGGTGCGCGAGGCGCTGATGCGCATGGTGTCGATCGGCCTCATCGTGCAGCAGCCGCGCCGGGGCCTGCTGGTGTCGACCATCGACCTGGCCGACCACCTCGACGTGATCCTCACGCGGCGCGTGCTCGAACGGCTGATTGCCGCGTGCTCCGCGCGCCGCGCCACCGCGCAGCAGCGCACGGCCATCGTGCATTGCGCCGAGATGATGGTCGAGGCCGCGGGCCGCGGCGACCTCAACGACTACATGAAGGCCGACCGCGCGCTCGACCTCGTCAACCACCAGGCGAGCCACAACGATTCGGCGGTGAAGGCCGTGGTGCCGCTGATCGTGCAGTGCCGGCGCTTCTGGTACGCCTACCAGCACGAGGGCGAGATCGTCGAGGGCGCGAACGCGCACCTCGAACTGGCGCAGGGCATCGCCACCGGCGACGAGGCCGCCGCCATTGCCGGCGCCGACCGGCTGATGGACTACCTCGAAGTGTTCGCGCGCAAGATCATCGACAGGTAGGCCCGGCCGGTCAGCCGCCCGCCGCGCGCCGCCGCTGCCGCAGCACCGTCGCGCTCTCGCCGCCCTGGCCCCAGTTGTCGGGGTCGATCTCGTCGATCAGCACCGTCACGTCTTCGGGCCGCTTGCCCAGCACCTCCTGCAGCAGCCTGGTGGCGCCGTCGATCAGCGCGGCCTTCTGATCGCGGGTGGCGGGTTGCTCGCGGCGAGCGAGGCGGATGGTGACGAGGGGCATGAGCGGATTCCTCCAGGGGGCGTGGCTGCGTGATTCTGCCAACGCTGCCCGCCGCGCTGCGCACGCTGGCTGAGCCAGATGCTCGCGATCACGATGCCGATGCCCAGCACCTGCCATGCAGAGAGGCTCTGCCCCAGCAGCGCCCAGCCCAATATCACGGCCGTCACCGGGCTCAGGAAGGCCAGCGGCGCGATCGCCGAGGGCTCCAGCCGGGCCACGCCGCGGAACCACACGATGTAGGTCAGTGCGGCGCCCACCAGGCCGAGCCAGCCGAAGCCGATCCAGTTGTGCAGCGTGAGCGCGGGCAGCGGCGGCTCCAACAGCAGCGCCACCGGCAACAGCAGCAGGCCGCCCGCCGTGAGCTGCCATGCCGTGAAGGTGAGGGCCGACACCGGCGGCTGCCAGCGCCGGCTCAGCACCGTGCCGAAAGCCATCGACACCGCGGCTGCAATCGCTGCGGCGATGCCGACGGCGTCGAGTGCCGCGTTCGGCGTGAGCACCAGCAGCGCAACCCCGCCGATGCCCACCACCGCCGCCGCCACCGACAGCGCGCGCACCGGCGCGCCCAAAAAGGCGCCGGCCAGGAACACCACCAGCAGCGGCTGCACCGACGTGATGGTGGCCGCCACGCCGCCCGGCAGCCGGTACGCCGCCAGGAACAGCATCGCCCACAGCATCGAGAAATTCAGCGCGCCGAGCACGAAGATGCGGCCCCACCATGCGCGCTCCGGCAGCTTGCGCACGATCAGCAGCAACAGCAGCCCGGCCGGCAGCGCGCGCAGCAGTGCCACCGTCAGCGGGTAGCCGGGCGGCAGCAGCTCGGTCGTGACGATGTAGGTGCTGCCCCAGATCGCGGGCGCTGACGCGGTGAGGAGGACGTCGGTGGTGCGGCTTGTCATGGGTCGAATCTATGGAATTGACCGCCGGTTGTGAATGTTCGAATAATGAATTGATTCTTTACCGCCAGTCGTCAATTCGCAGCGTTTCCAGCATGGACCATCTCACGGCCCTCAAGGTGTTCCGCACCACCGCCGCCACGGGCAGCTTCGCCGGTGCCGCGCGGCAACTGGGGCTCTCGGCCGCGGCCGTCAGCAAGAACATCGCGCAGCTGGAGGCGCACCTGAAGGTGCGGCTCATCAACCGCACCACGCGGCAGATGAGCCTGACCGAAGCCGGCGCCGCGTACCACGAGCGCCTGTCGCGCATCCTCGACGAGCTTTCCGAGGCCGACGCCGCCCTCGCGCCCATGGGCAGCAGCCCCGGCGGCGTGCTGCGCGTGAGCGCGCCGCTCACTTTTGCGCTCACCTCGCTGTCGCCCGCCATTCCCGAGTTCATGGCCCGCTACCCCAAGCTGCGGCTCGAGCTGAACCTGCAGGACGGCCGCTCGGACATCATCGGCGAGGGCTATGACCTGGCCATCCGCGGCAGCGACCGGCTCGAGGACTCCAGCCTCGTCGCGCGCCGCCTCATGACCATGGACCACGTGCTGTGCGGCGCCCCCGGCTACTTCGCCGCGTTCGGCCGCCCCGCGCAGCCCGAAGACCTGAAGGCCCACGAGTGCGTGCAGTTCACGCTCTCCGGGCATGCGAACAAATGGACCTTCAACCGCGCCGGCCGCAGCGTGGCGGTGCCCGTCGACGGGCGCTACAAGGTCAGCTCCAGCATCGCAGTGCGCGACGCGCTGCTCGCGGGCTTCGGCCTGAGCCTGATCCCGCGCATCTACGTCGAGAACGAGCTGGCCTCGGGCCGCCTGCAGGCGGTGCTCGAAGACTGGGAGGCCGACAAGACGCCGGTGTACGCGGTCTACCCCTCGCGTCACCTCGCGGCGAAGACGCGCGCTTTCGTTGACTTCCTGGCTGAGCGGTTTTCAGCGCGCTGATCGCTCGGGAGCGGCGCGCTCAGTCGGCGTCTGGCGCCGGTTCCGGGCCCTGCCAGCCCAGCAGCTCGGCCAGCCGCTGGACGATCCAGGCGGCTTCCGCCGCCGACACGCCCGCCTCGGGCGTCGCCAGCCCGGCGTGGATGCGCCGCAGGATCTCGCTCTCGACCGGTACTTCGGTGTAGTGCTGGATCTGCGCGTGGCCCACGAGATGGTTCGCCAGGTCTTCGCAGATCTCGTAGCGCGCTCGCACCACGCCGATCGGCTCGCTCAGGCGCTGGCGCGCGTCGCTGTAGACCGCGAAGAACGAGGGCGGGATGTAGATCTGGTTGTCGTCGGACATCGCGAATCGCTCAGGAAGGCCGTCGTCCCAACGACAAAACGCGCCCGGGGGCGCGTTCGTCGTCGTGGCTCCGTGGAGCCGGCGAAGGCTGGATCAGCCGCCCTTCTTGGCGCGCTTGCCAGGGTTCTTCTTGCTGCGCGTTGCGGTGCCGCGCTCGAGGCTGACCTTCTGGCCGCCACCGGAGCGAGGCACGGTGTAGCCGGGCAGCGGCGTCGGCTTCGGGGTGGCAACGCGTTCGGCTTCGGTACGGAATGTCTTGGGCATGAAAAGCTCGGGTAAAAGTAATGTTCGAACCCGCAATTAGGCCACATCGAGGATTTCATATGCCAATAACCGAAACAACCGCCGGCGCCGGGCGTCCGCGCTTCGTTTCGGGCTCGCTGATGCGCCATGTCTGCGTCATGGCGGGCACGGGCGCCATCGGGCTGATCGCGGTGTTCGCGGTCGACCTGATCAACCTGTTCTACATCTCGCTGCTCGGCGAAAAGGAGACTGCGGCGGCGGTCGGTTTTGCGGGCGTGGTGGGCTTCTTCCATGCGTCGCTTTGCATCGGGCTGACCATCGGCATCGCGGCGGTGGTGTCGCGCACGGTGGGCGCGGGGCGCTTGGAAGACGCGCGACGCATCGGCACCTCGAGCCTCGTGCTGATGGTGGCGCTGTCGGTGCTCGCGGGCTCGGGCACCGCCTTCTTTCTGCACCCGGCGCTGCAGGCGCTGGGCGCGCAGGGCGAGACGGCGCGGCTCGCGCATCGCTACCTCTCGGTGACGGTGCACACGCTGCCGCTGCTGGGCATCGGCATGGCGACGTCGGCGCTGCTGCGCTCGGTGGGCGATGCGCGCCGCTCGATGACGGTCACGCTGGCGGGCGCCTTCGTGACGGCGGTGCTCGACCCGATATTGATCTTCGGCCTGGGCCTGGGGCTCGACGGCGCGGCCATCAGCGCGGTGGTCTCGCGCACGGTGCTGGCGGCCATCGGCCTGCACGGCGTGATGGTGAAGCACCGCATGCTCGGTCCCTTCCAGGCTTCGCGGCTCGGCGCCGATGCGCGCGCGCTGGGCTCGGTGGCCGGGCCGGCGGTGCTGACGAACCTGGCCACGCCAGTGGGCGCGGCCTTCGTCACGCATGCGGTGGCGCAGTTCGGTCCCTCAGCGGTGGCGGGCGCGGCCACCATCGACCGGCTCACGCCGGTGGCCTTCGGGCTGGTCTATGCGCTCAGCGGCGCGGTCGGGCCGATCCTGGCGCAGAACCTGGGCGCGGGGCAGTACCGAAGGGTGCAGGAAGGGCTGCGCGACAGCCTGCTGTTCATGGTGGCGTCGGTGGCCGCGGCGTGGCTGCTGCTGGCGCTGGGGCAAGGCGTGCTCATTCGCGCGTTCTCGGCCGAAGGGCAGGCGGCGGAGTTGATCTCGCTGTTCTGCAGCTGGCTGGCCGCGAGCTTCTTCTTCGCGGGCGGGCTGTTCGTGGCGAACGCGTCGTTCAACAACCTCGGACATCCGCTGCTGTCGACCGCGTTCAACTGGGGGCGCGCCACGCTGGGCACGATTCCGTTCGCCTGGTGGGGCTCGCACCACGGGGCGGCCGGCGTGCTGATCGGGCAGGCCGTGGGCTCGTCGATCTTCGGGCTGCTCGCGGTGGTGGTGGCGTTCAGGCTGGCCGCGAAGCTGGCGCGGCAGGAGGCGCCCGACGCGGCACCGGCCCCGGTGCTCGACGCACCGGTGGCGCCTGCATCGGCGCTGGCCACGCCGCAGGCGGGCGTTACTGCTCCAGCAGCCGCACCTTGACCGACTTGCCCTTGACGCGGCCGGCGGACAGCTTGCGCGCCGCCTCGGCCGCGATGGCGCGGTCCACCGCCACGTAGGTCGAGAACTCGTTGACGTTGATCTTGCCGACCTGCTCCTTCGTGTAGCCGCAGTCGCCGGTGAGCGCGCCCAGCACGTCGCCGGCGCGGATCTTTTCCTTGCGCCCGCCCACGATCTGCAGCGTGGCCATCGGCGGCTTCAGCGGCGTGCCCTTGGCGGGCGTGAGTTCGGACAGCTCGTGCCATTCCGATTCGCGGCCCTGCAACTGCTCGATCTTCCCGACGAAGCCCATCTCGTTCATGCTGGCGAGGTTCAGCGCCAGGCCTTCCGAGCCGCCCTGCTGGCCGACCCGGCCGGTGCGGCCGACGCGGTGGATGTGGATTTCGGAATCGGGCGTCACGTCGACGTTGATCACCGCCTCGAGGTGCGAGATGTCGAGCCCGCGCGCGGCCACGTCGGTGGCCACCAGCACCGAGCAGCTGCGGTTGGCGAACTGCACCAGCACCTGGTCGCGCTCGCGCTGCTCCAGCTCGCCGAACAGCGCCAGCGCGCTGAAGCCCTGGGCCTGCAGCACATCGACGAGGTCGCGGCACTGCTGCTTGGTGTTGCAGAAGGCCAGCGTGCTCACGGGGCGGAAATGGTCGAGCAGCAGGCTCACGGCGTGCAGCCGCTCGCTGTCCTTGACCTGGTACCAGCGCTGGCGGATCTTGCTGCCTTCATGCTGCGCCTGCACCGTGATCTGCTCGGGGTTCTTCATGAACTGCTGCGCGAGCTTGGCGATGCCTTCGGGGTACGTGGCCGAGAACAGCAGCGTCTGGCGGGCCGAAGGGCACTGGCGCGCCACCGTCACGATGTCGTCGAAAAAGCCCATGTCCAGCATGCGGTCGGCTTCGTCGAGCACCAGCGTGTTGAGCGCGGACAGGTCGAGGTTTTCGCGCTCGAGGTGGTCCATGATGCGCCCCGGCGTGCCCACCACGATGTGGGCGCCATGCTCCAGGCTGGCGACCTGCCCGCGCAGCGCGACGCCGCCGCAGAGCGTGACGACCTTGATGTTTTCCTCGGCGCGCGCCAGGCGGCGGATTTCGGTCGTGACCTGGTCGGCCAGCTCGCGCGTCGGGCACAGCACCATCGCCTGTATGGCGAAGCGCCGGGGGTTGAGGTTGGCAAGCAGCGCCAGTGCGAAGGCGGCGGTCTTGCCGCTGCCGGTCTTGGCTTGCGCGATCAGGTCCTTGCCGAGCAGCGCGGGCGGCAGCGCGGCCGCCTGGATCGGCGTCATCTGCGTGTAGCCGAGCTGGGTGAGGTTGGCCAGCATCTGGGGCGTGAGCGCCAGCGTGGCAAAGCCGTTGTCGGCTGGGGTGCCGCCGGCTTTGGGATTGGTTGTGGTCATCGTTCAGCAGCCGGGGAGCGCAAAAAACAAAAGCCTTGCCGGCTCCCTTGGCGGGGCGCCGCAAGGCCTTGCGTCAGTCGCGGATCAGCGGCGGGGTGCGTTGTTGTTGCCGGAGTTGGTCGGCGGCGGGCCGCGACGTTCCAGGTGACGGAAGGTGATACGGCCCTTGGTCAGGTCGTAGGGCGAGAGTTCGAGCGACACCTTGTCACCCGCCAGGATGCGGATGTGGTGCTTGCGCATCTTGCCGCCGCTGTAGGCGATCAGCTGATGGCCGTTGTCGAGCGTGACGCGGTAGCGCGAGTCGGGCAGGACTTCGGTCACCGCGCCGTTCATTTCGATCAGTTCTTCCTTGGGCATGTGTGATTACCTCTGAATCGTTCGATGTGTGTTGGAGATGGAATCGGGCGTAATTGTTTCAGGCCGCGCACGGGAGTGCGAGGGGGGCGCGTTCGCGCACCCAGCCAAGGCCCTCGTCGACGGCATAGCGGACCGCCGCGGCGTGGCTGGCGAAGCGCGGCGTGAAACGCATCACGCGGTCGTGCATGCCGCTGCCGCTGCCGGAGCGGATGGAGACGGAAGCGGCGAAATTGCCGTCGTCCTGGTGTCGGATGAGCGGCGAAACAAGGTACTTGCCCACCGCGATACTGTGTTGAATGATGTCCATGAAGCCTTGGCTCGGCGCGCGGATACGAAGCGCGAAGAGCCTGAAAAATAATTGAAAACGGGCGTGGGCCGGCCGGAATGGCGCGGCGGACGCGCTATTCGCTTCAACAGGAACGAAGGCAGTGGTGGCAATCATGGGCGCCCGGTCTGGCGCTCCAACACACTGTATGAGCCGGCTTGGGAATGAGGGGCCTGAAGAATCCAAGGACAGTGCAGGTCAGCCGGCGGTATTGACGAAATTCTTCGTCGTGGTATCGAAACGAACCCGACATTATAGCCCGCAGGGCATGACGACCGCTTGTCTTAATTACAACGCTTCCATGAAAAAGGCCCCGAGGGGCCAGCGATCAGAGGTTTTCAGCTACTAAAAACATAGCGATGCCGGGGCGGAACAGGCCCTCCGTGCCCTGCGAGCCGCCCGAAGCAGCAGCGCCAGCCCTGCGAGTTGCATCGCGGCGCCCGCCCATCCCACCGCGCTCACGCCGAACAGCTCGATGGCCGCGCCGCCCAGCGCCGAGCCTGCCGCGATGCCGAGGTACGTCGCCGATGCATTGAGCGACAGCGTCATCGGCGCGCGCTCCGGCGCCAGCCGGATCAGCCGCACCGCCTGCGCCGGCCCGAAGCCCCAGCCGGCAAAGCCCCACAGCGCCGACAGCCCCACGATCAGCGGCAACGCCAGCCCGCGCGGCAGCATCTGCGCCGCGAACGACAGCCCGCCCAGAATCAGCACCAGCAACAGTGCAAAACCCTGCGCCACGCGGTCGGCGCCGAAGCGGTCGGTGGCCCAGCCGCCGGCCGCGGTGCCAAGGGCCGCGGCCACGCCGATGGCGCAGAACACCGCGCTCGCGCCTTCGGCCCCTAGGCCCAGCGTGTCCGACAGGAACAGCGCGATGTAGGTGTAGAAGCTGAAGCCCCCGGTGGCCCACAGCAGGGTGACGAGCAGCGCCGGCAGCACGCCGGGTGCGCGCGCCGCCTCGAAGGCCGGTGCCTGCTTCGCGGTAGCGGGGGCTTGGGCCAGGGCGCGCGGCAATCCCAGGGCCAGGCCCCAGGCGGCCAGTGCCGCCACCGCCGCGATCAGCAGGTAGGCCGTGCGCCAGCCGCCCCAGCTCGCGATCCACGCGCCCAGCGGCACGCCGAGCGCCACCGCCACGGTGCCGCCGCCGCTCACGATGGCCAGCGCCCGGCCGCGCAGTGCGGGCGACACCATCGCCGCCGCCACCGCGCTCGCGGTCGGCAGGAACACGCCGGCCGCCAGCCCCAGCGCGATGCGCGCGAGCGCCAGTTGCGCGAAGCCGTGCGCCAGTCCCGCCGCCAGTGCGAGGCCCGAGAACGCGGCGAGGCTGGCGATCAGCAGCGGCCTCCGCCCGAAGCGCGCGAACAACGCCGCCATCAGCGGGGAGCCGACGGCGTAGCTCAGCGCGAACAGCAGCACCAACTGTCCGGCCCGCGCGGCGCTGACCTGCAGGTCGGCCGCCAGCACCGGCAGCAGTCCCGCGACCATGAAGCTTTCGGTGCCGATGGCGAAGGCGCCCAGCGCGAGCCAGCCGAGGCTCATGGGCAACCGTTCGGGCAAGGGCGCGGCAGTGGGGTTGGTTGGCATGGAA
This sequence comes from Variovorax sp. efr-133-TYG-130, assembly GCF_030208835.1. NCBI lineage: Bacteria > Pseudomonadati > Pseudomonadota > Betaproteobacteria > Burkholderiales > Comamonadaceae > Variovorax > Variovorax sp. efr-133-TYG-130. The sequence goes on from NZ_JARVTD010000029.1 coordinate 249,696, forward strand.
TGCTCCGTTCAAAGGTGTTCCGAGGCCTTCAGAATAGGATTGCGATTGGCTCCTTGAAAGAACCACAATCGGCGAAGTTCATGGAACCACTTTTCGAACTCGCCATCCGCCTGCCGGGCGCCGGCTCGCGCGAACTGCTGCGCGAAGTGCACCGGCAGTTGCGCGGCGCCATCCTCGACGGCCGGCTGCAGCCCGGCGCGCGCCTGCCCGCCACGCGCGCGCTGGCCGAGCGGCTCGGCGTGTCGCGCAACACCGTGCTCGCGGCCTACGACCTGCTGCTGAGCGAGGGCTACCTGCTGGCGCGTCCCGGCGCCGGCACCTACGTGGCCGACACCCTGCCGGCCTCGCGGCGCGGCCGTCCCGCCCGCCCGGCGCGGGGCATGGCGGCCGGGCGCGACCCCCGGCTGGTGCCGCTGCACGTGCCCGGCGCCGATCTCGCGCCGACGCTGCAGCCGCAAGCCGCGCGCGACGACTTCCGCGTCGGCCTGCCCGACGTGAGCGCCTTTCCCTTCGACATCTGGCGCCGCCTGTCCGACCGAGCGCTGCGCCGCGTCGCGCGGCAGACCGCCGACTACGCCGACCCGCAGGGCCAGCAGGCACTGCGCGAGGCGATCGCGCGGCATGTGTCGTTCACCCGCGCGGTGGGCTGCACAGCCGGCGACATCGTGGTGACGGCCGGCGCGCAGCAGGCCTTCGGGCTGCTCGCGCGCATCCTGGTCGTACCGGGGCGCACCGTGGTCGCGGTCGAGCAGTTGTTCTATCCCTCGCTGCGCGAAGCGATGCTGGCCGCGGGCGCGAAAGTGGTCACCGTGCCGACCGACACCGAGGGCCTGTGCGTCGAGCGCATTCCGCCCGAAGCGCGCGTGGTCTGCGTGACGCCGTCGCACCAGTTTCCCACCGGCGTGGCGATGTCGCCGCAGCGGCGTGCCGCACTGCTGGCCTTCGCGCGGGCACGCAATGCGGTCGTGGTGGAAGACGACTACGACAGCGAATTCCGCTTCGCCGGCCGGCCGCTCGATGCACTGCAGACGCTGGACCGCGCCGAGTCGGTGTTCTACGTCGGCACTTTTTCCAAGAGCCTGTTTCCCGCGCTGCGCCTGGGCTTCGTGGTCGCGCCGCCATGGGCCCGCGCGGCGCTGGTGCGGGCGCGCGAACTGGCCGACTGGCACGGCCCGGTGCTGGGGCAGGAAGCACTCGCGGCCTTCATTGCCGAGGGGCACCTGGCCCGGCACATCCGCAAGATGCGCAAGCTGTACGGCGCTCGGCGCGCCGCCCTGCTCGACGCACTGGCGCGGCACGGCGGCGGGCGGCTCGAGGCGATTCCATCCAACGCCGGGCTGCACCTGTCGGCCTGGCTGCACGGCCCGACGCGGGCCGACGTGGTGGTCGAGCGCGCCGCGGCGGCCGGCATCGTGCTGCCGCCGCTCTCGCGCTTCGCGCTCGATCCGCACGCGCCCGACGTGCCCAACGGGCTGTCGTTCGGCTACGGGCTGATCGGCGAAGCGCAGATCGACGGCGCCATCCAGCGCTTGGTGCAACTGCTGTAAGCCCGCCCACGCAGGCATTCGAGCGCACGCGATGGCGTCGCGCTCCTACAGCCGTTGCGCGGGCCACTGCGCTCAATCGAGGCATGAACACGACCGCACTCTCTTCAGCAACCCCCGTGCGCTACGACCCCGCCGTGGAAACCTTCCGCGACGACGAGGCGCAGACGCAGACCGACCTGGTGGCCACGCTCGTCGACATGGAGAAAACCATGGCCGACCACACCGGCCATGCCATGCGCGCGGTGCACGCCAAGAGCCACGGCCTGCTGCGCGGCGAACTGAGCGTGCTCGACGGCCTGCCCGAAACGCTGGCGCAGGGCCTCTTCGCGTCGGCGCGCCGCTACCCGGTCGTCATGCGGCTGTCGACGCCGCCCGCCGAGGTGCTCGACGACCGCGTCTCGCTGCCGCGCGGCATGGCCCTGAAGGTGCTCGGCGTGGAAGGTCCGCGCGTCGACGGTGCCGAAGGCGGCTCCACGCAGGACTTCCTGTTCGTCGACGGACCGGTGTTCTCCGCGCCCGACGCCAAGGGCTTCCTGCGCACTCTGAAGCTGCTTGCGGGCACCACCGACAAGGCGCCGAACGCCAAGCGCGTGCTGTCTGGCGTGCTGCAGGGCGTCGAGAAGGCGGTCGAGACTTTCGGCGGCCAGAGCGGCACGCTGATCGCACTCGGCGGCCATGCGGAGACGCACCCCCTCGGCGCCACCTTCTTCACGCAGGTGCCGATCCGCTATGGCGCCTACATCGCCAAGCTGCAGCTGGCGCCTGTTTCCCCGGCGCTGCTGGCGCTGGAGAACGCGCCGCTCGACCTCGCCGGCAAGCCCGACGGCACGCGCGAGGCGGTGGCCGACTTCATCCGCGCGAACCCCGCCGTGTGGGAACTGCGCGTGCAGCTGTGCGTGGACCTGGAACGCATGCCGGTCGAAGACGCATCGGTCGAATGGCCGCAGGCGCTCAGCCCGTTCATTGTTGTCGCGCGCATCACGGCCGATCCGCAAGAAGGCTGGAGCGAGGCGCTGGCGCGCGAGATCGACGACGGCATGGCCTTCAACCCCTGGCATGCGCTGGCCGCGCACCGGCCGCTGGGCAACGTGATGCGCGCGCGCAAGGCGGCGTATGCGGCTTCGTCGGACTACCGCAGCGAGCGCAACGGTTGCCCGCTGCACCGCTGAAGATTTCAGCCCAGCCCGAGCATCCGCCGGTTGGCCGCCACGTCCACGCCGCCCGCGGCGAAGTCGTCGAAGGCCCGGTCGGCCACGCGGATGATGTGGTCGGCAATGAACTTCGCACCCTCGCGTGCGCCGTCTTCGGGGTGCTTGATGCAGCACTCCCATTCGAGCACCGCCCAGCCCGGGAAGTCGTACTGCGCCATCTTCGAGAAGATGGCCTTGAAGTTCACCTGACCGTCGCCCAGCGAGCGGAAGCGGCCTGCGCGGTTGATCCAGCTCTGGAAGCCCCCGTACACGCCCTGCTTGCCGGTCGGGTTGAACTCGGCGTCCTTCACGTGAAAGATCTTGATGCGCTCGTGGTAGTGGTCGATGTAGGCCAGGTAGTCGAGCTGCTGCAGCATGAAGTGGCTCGGGTCGTACAGCAGGCAGGCGCGCGGATGGTTGTTCACGCGCTCCAGGAACATCTCGTAGCTCACGCCGTCGTGCAGGTCTTCGCCGGGGTGGATCTCGTAGCCCACGTCCACGCCCGCCGCGTCGAAGGCATCGAGGATCGGCCGCCAGCGGCGCGCGAGCTCGTCGAAGGCTTCCTCGATGAGTCCCGGCGGGCGCGGCGGCCACGAATAGAGATACGGCCAGGCCAGCGCGCCCGAGAAGGTCGCATGCGCCGTGAGGCCCAGGTTGGCCGATGCCTTGGCCGCGAAGTGAAGCTGCTGCACCGCCCATTGCTGGCGCCTGGCCGGATCGCCGCGCACCTCGGGCGCCGCGAAGCCGTCGAAGCCCGCGTCGTAGGCCGGGTGCACCGCCACCAGCTGGCCTTGCAGGTGTGTCGAGAGCTCGGTGATCTCCAGGCCGTGCTTCGCCAGCGTGCCTTTCACCTCGTCGCAGTAGGTCCTGCTTTCGGCCGCCTTCTTCAGGTCGAACAGGCGGGCGTCCCAGCTGGGAATCTGCACGCCCTTGTAGCCGAGCCCGGCGGCCCAGCCCGCAATGCCGTCGAGCGTGTTGAACGGTGCCGTGTCGCCCGCAAACTGGGCGAGAAAAATGGCCGGACCCTTGATTGTCTTCATCGGTTTGTCTTCCTTGTTCGTGGGCGTCGCGTTGAAAGCATACTTGGCGTGTCGTCCGACCCCGTGCGAGAGGCCAACGAGCCACAATGGATTTTCCTTTTCGCATCACCCGTCCGGTTCGCTCCGTCGACAGTCCCGCGATGACACAACCTGTTTCCGCCCGGCTCAAGATCGGCCTGTCCGCCTGCTTCTCGCATGCCGACCCCGCCCGATCGCTCTTCACCAACAAGACGCTGCAGTACGTCGAGCAATCGATCGCGCACTGGCTCATGTCCGCTGGCGCCATGGTGGTGATGGTGCCCTGCCCCACCGGCGAGACCGCGCGCGGCGACACCAAGCTCTCGCACTACGCCGAATGGCTCGACGGGGTGGTGATGCACGGCGGCGCCGACGTCTGGCCCGGCAGCTACGGCGAGGTGCCGCTGAAGGACGCATGGATCGGCGACCGCATCCGCGACCTCTACGACCTGGCGCTGGTCGAAGCCTTCGAGCAGGCCGGCAAGCCCATCTTCGGCGTGTGCCGCGGGCTGCAGCTCATCAACGTGGCCTTCGGCGGCACGCTCTACCAGGACATCGAGGCGCAGCACGGGCACCCCGAGACGCTCAAGCACCGCGACCCGGTCACCTACGACCAGAACTTCCACCAGATCGAGCTGGTGCAGGGCACCCGCCTGTCGAAGCTCTACCCCGACCTGAAGACCGCGCGGGTGAACAGCATCCACCACCAGGGCGTGAAGGACATCGCGCCCGGCTTCGACATCGAGGCCTGGAGCCTGCCCGACCGCGTGCCCGAGGCCATCCGGCGCCGGGCCGATCGCGGCCGCAGCTACATCGCCGCGACCCAGTGGCACCCCGAGTTCCACAAGTACGGCAGTACCGAGACGGTCGACGACACGCCCATCCTGCACGACTTCCTCTGGGCCTGCGCCACCGCGCGCGTGGCGCCGCGCACGAGCAGCATGCGCGGCATGCCCGGGCGCATCCGCAACCGCGCCGCGCGCCTGCTGAAGCAGGCACTGCTGCGGCGCTGAGGCCGCGCTCCCATCACCATCCGCGAGACCGTGGCCGCTGCGGGAGATCGTCGATGCGGTGATCGACGCGCAGGTCGAGGCGCACCGCGAGATGTACGACCGTTTCGTGGCCGAGTGGGTGGGCGTGCTCGAGGCTGCCTCGGACGTGGCGGCCGACGGCCCGAAGAAGGGGCGTGGCGCGCTGAATCAGCGCGAGCTGTTCTTCGTGCCGGAGACGCCGGCGTCGATGGTGCCGAACACGGTGACGCCGCTGCCGCCCGTGGGTGTGGCGGCGCTCGATGCATTGGCGCTGCCGGCTGAGCCGGTGCCCGCGCAACCCGCGACGAGCGCGCCCATCGCGACGGCAAGAACGGCTGCAATGAATGGCTTCACTGGAAACTCCAAGAGGTGTGGTGGGTCATGACCGTTTCCACTATAGGCCGCCGGCCCGGCCCCTCGTGTAACAACACACCGGGGCCGGCAGGGTTGTTGGCCTGCGGCGGGCCGCTCAGCGCGGGTCCGTCGCCAGCAGCATCTCGACCAGCGAGCGCAGGTGCCCCTGCAGCCGCGCGGCGCCGGCCTCGTCCAGCGCCAGCGTGGTCTCGTCCATGTAGAGCTTGCGGTTGATCTCCACCTGGATGCTGTGCCGGTGGCCTGCCGGGTCGCCGTTGCGGCGCACCAGCTCCACGCCCTTGTAGGGGTGGTTGTAGTCCACGCTGTAGCCGAAGCCGCGCAGGTGCTCGCAGATCTTGCGCGACAGCGCCGGGTCGGCGGTGCTGCCGTCGCGGTCGCCGATCACGAAGTCGGCATGCGCCAGGCCCGGGAAGTCGGTGGCATGGCTGGCCGCGATGGCCGGCATCGAGTGGCAGTTGATGTGGATGCTGTAGCCGTGGCGCGCATGCGCCTCGTCGATGGCCTGCGCCACCGCCGCGTGATACGGGCGCCAGCAGGTGTCGATGCGCTGGCGCACCTCTTCCACCGGCAATTGCCGGTCGTAGATCGGCAGGCCTTCGTCGGTGAGCTTCCAGATCAGCCCCTTGCCCAGGCGCACCTTCGACAGCACGCGCGGATCGGTGGAGACCGGGTCGGTCCACTCGCCCTGCAGCATCGTGGTGTCGATCTCGGTGGTGTCGCGGTTGGCGTCCAGGTAGCTGCGCGGAAAGTGCGCCTCCACCCAGGCCACGCCCATCGCCGGGGCGAAGGCGTAGAGCTTTTCCACGTGCGTGTCCTCGGCGCGGCGCAGCGTCGCGAGGTCGCGCACCGTGCCGAAGTCCTCGGGGTAGACGGTGCCGCTGTGCGGGGAGTCCAGCACCAGCGGCGTATGCCCGGCAACGCTCGTCACCTGGGCGCGGGTTTGAATCAGTTTCAGGACTGGATGCATAGGCAGGCCGGGCTCAGTCCAATCGCACGCGTGCGAATTCGGCCACCTTCTTCATCTTGTCGATCTCGCTGGCGATCTGCTTGGTGAACTGCGCCGGCGTGGTGCCCGATGCGTACAGGCCCTGCAGCGCCAGGCGCTCGCGCACCGAGGCGTCCTTCAGCGCGGTGGCCACGGCCTGCTGCATGCGCAGCACCAGCTCGGCCGGCGTGCCGGCGGGCGCGATCATGCCGAACCACGACGGGTCGTTGTTGGCCGGATAGCCCAGCTCGCCGTAGGTGGGCACGTCGGGCAGCACGTCGAGGCGGCCGTTCCACGACACGGCCAGCGCCTTCAGCTTGCCCGCCTTCACGTGCGGCAGCGAGGAAGCCACCTGGTCGAAGTACACCGGCACTTCGCCCGCGAGCACGTCGTTGATGGCCGGGCCCGCACCGCGGTAGGGGATGTGCACCATCGAGGTTCCGGTGCTGCTCTTGAACAGCTCGCCCCACATGTGGCCGATGGTGCCGTTGCCCGGAGAGGCGTAAGACACCTTGCCCGGGTTGGCCTTCAGGTACTTCACCAGCTCGGCGAAGCTGGCCACCGGCAGCTTCGCCGGGTTGATGACGATCACGCCCGGCGCCTTGACGATCTCGGTCACTGCGGCAAAGCCCTTGATCGGGTCGTACGGCAGCTTCTGGTACACGGCCGGGTTCACGCCGTGCGTGGACAGGGTGGCGATGCCGAAGGTCAGGCCGTCCGGCGTGGCGCGGGCCAGCTCGGCCATGCCGATGGAGCCGCCGGCACCGGCGCGGTTGTCGATGACCACCGGCTGCTGAAGGATCTTGGCCACGGGCTCGCCGAGCACGCGCGCCGTGATGTCGGTGGCGCCGCCGGGCGGGAACGGAACGACCAGGCGAATGGGCTTGCCCTGGGCAAAGGATATTCCTGGAAGGATCGAAGCAGCGGCCAGCGTGGAGATGAAATGACGACGTTGCATGGGGTGGATTCCAATGTGCATTGAGTGAGAAGGAGCGATTTCGCCTCACTTCAGAAGCAAAGGATAGACCAGCTAACATTCTGATCTGGAATGTTTTAATGGGCATCCTGCCATGTCGTTGCGCCGTCTCAATCCTCCGCTGAACCTGCTGCGTGCCTTTTCCACCGTGGTGCGCTTCGGCGGCGTCTCGCGCGCGGCCGAGGCGCTGCACCTCACGCAGGGCGCGGTCAGCAAGCAGGTGCAGGAGCTCGAGCGCTGGATCGGCGCGCCGCTGTTCGAGCGCAACCGCAAGCGACTGGCGCTCACGCCGGCCGGCGAGCGCTACGAGAAGACGGTGCGCTCCCTGCTCGCGCAGCTGGAGGCGGCCACGCTGGAGCTCATCACCAGCGGCGACGGCGGCGGCGCGCTGCACCTGTCCACCCTGCCCACCTTCGGCGCCAAGTGGCTGATTCCGCGGCTGCCCGACTTCCAGCGCGCCCATCCGCAGATCACGCTGCATTTCGTGCCCTTCGTGCACGGCTACGACTTCGAGCGGCCCGAGCTCGACTGCGCCATTCTTTTCGGCGACGGCCACTGGCCCGGCGCGCAATCGCACTACCTCGCGGGCCGTGACGTGGCGCTGATCGCGCCGCGCGCCGCGCAGGCCGAGGTCGCCATCCGCACGCCGCAGGACGTGGCGCGCTGCACGCTGCTGCGCCACGTCACGGTGCCGCAGTCGTGGCTGCACTGGAGCGAGACGCACGGCGTGCGCGGCCTCGACCCGCTGGCCGGTCCGCAGTTCGACCAGTTCCAGACCATGATCCGCGCGGTGATGGTCGGCATGGGCGTGGCGCTGGTGCCGCGCTGCCTGGTGCAGGACGAAATTTCCTCGGGGCTGGTGGACGAGCCGCTGCCGGGCGGCGGCTACAGGGGCAACGAGGGCTACTGGTTCTGCTATCCGGAAGGGCGCGGCCAGCTGGCCACGCTCGATCATTTCCGCAGCTGGCTGCTGGCGGAGGTCGACCGCGCCAAAGAGGCGCAGGCGCCCGCCTGAGCCCTGCTAGGTCGAACGGCTCATTCGGGCTTTGCGCCCGAAGCCTTCACCGCGGCGCCCCACAGGCGGATCTCGCTCGCCACGAAGCGGTCGAACTCCGCCGGCGTGGTGGGCGCCGGCTCGGAGCCGCGCTCGCGGATGAAGCGCGCCATCTGCTCGCTCTTGAGGATGTCCGTCACCTCGTGGTTGAGGCGCTCGACGATCTCGGGCGGCGTGCCGCGCGGCGCCATCAGGCCGAGCCAGCCCACCGCCTCGAAGTTCTTCGTGCCGGCCACGCCGCTTTCGGCCACGGTGGGCACCTCGGGCAGCTGCGACGAGCGCGTGGCCGACGTGACCGCCAGCGCCACCGCCTTGCCCGACTTGATGTGCGGCAGCGCGGCCGTCACCGAGTCGATCATCAGCGGCACCTGGTTGCCCAGGAAGTCCGACTGTGCCGGGCCGCTGCCGCGGTACGGAATGTGCGTGATGAACACATGCGCGGCCGACTTGTACATCTCGCCCGACAGATGCTGCGTGCCGCCGATGCCGGCGCTCGCGTAGCTCAGCCGGCCGGGTTCCGCCTTGGCGCGCGCGGTGAGCTCGGCCAGCGTGCGGATGCCGCTCTCCGGCGTGGCCAGGAACACCAGCGGCACCTTCGCGATGAGCGAGATGCCGACCAGGTCCTTGCGCGGATCGAAGCCCGGCTTGGCGTAGAGCGTCTGGTTCACCGCCATCGCGCTGCCCGCTACCACCAGCGTGTAGCCGTCGGGCTGCGAGCGCACCACGAACTCGGTGCCGATGTTGCTGCCGGCGCCGGCCTTGTTGTCGACGATCACCGGCTGGCCCAGCCGCCTGCCGAGCTGCTCGGCCATCGCGCGGGCGAAGATGTCGGTGGCCTGTCCCGGCGGGAACGGCACCACCAGCTTGACCGGCCTGTCGGGCCACGCGGCGGCATGCGCCATGCCGGCGCCGCCCAGCGTCGCGACGGCCGCCAGGGCCACGCTCGCTGCGAAGTGTCTGCGCCGCATGGCTCAGGTCGCCGAGAGGTGCTTGCCCACGATGCCCGCGAGTTCGAACATCGTCACCTGGTCCTTGCCGAACACCGGCTTGAGCTTGGCGTCGGCATTGATCGCGCGCTTGTTGGTCGCGTCCTGCAGGCCGTTGGCCTTGATGTAGTCCCACAGCTTCTTGATGACTTCGGTGCGCGCCACCGGTTCGGCGCCGATCACCGCGGCCAGCGAGTCGCTGGGCTTCAAGCCCGCGCCAGGCTTGCGCGGCGCGGCGGCCTTCTTCGCGGCCGGTGCCTTCTTGGCGGCGGGCGTCTTCTTCGCCGCCACCTTCTTGGCTGCCGCCGTCTTGCCCGCGGGCGCGGCCTTGCCGAAGGTCTTGCGCGGCGGGAACTTGCTGCCGCCCTCGCGCGGTGCAAATTCGAAGGTCACCTTGCCCTCTTCGGCGTTCCAGGTCAGGAAGGCCTTGAAGGCGCGGCGCGTGCGCATGCTCACGAACTTGTCGAGCAGGTCGGTCTTGCCGGTGGCCAGCAGCTTTTCCATCTGCGCGCGCTCCACCGGCTGCTGCAGGATGATCTTGCCGGTCTTGAAGGTGCACGTTGGCGTGGGTTGCGCATTGGTCGGCACCGACTTCTCGCAGACGTAGTTGCTGCCGTGCTCGAACACCGGCGCGCCGCATACCGGGCACGGGCCCACGGTGTCCTGGTCGCTGAAGTCGACGATCTCGCCGGTGTCGGCGTTCTTGTCGTCGCCGAAGTCGAACTCCAGCTTCCAGTTTTTGGCCTCGTCGTCGAACTTGATGACGATCTCGGAAGTGAAGGGCCAGCCGGCCTTGGAGCGGAAGCCGTCCAGCGGGCCGATGTGCTTGTCGCGCAGCAGCGCCTCGGCCTCGGCCACCTCGAAGGTGCGCCCGGCCGGCGACTTGCCGAACGAGAAGCCGCAGGCGTCCTCGCCGGTGCCGCTTTTGCCGGTGCAGGCGTAGCGGCGGTAGTTCTCGCGCACGATGCCGCCGCAGTTGGGGCACGGCGTCTGCAGGGTGGCGTAGTCGCCCGGCACGGTGTCACGGTCGTATTCCTTCGCCTTCTTGACGATGTGCTCCGTCATCTCGGCGATCTCGCGCATGAAGGCGTCGCGGCTGAGCGCGCCCTTCTCCATCTGCGCGAGCTTGTATTCCCACTCGCCGGTGAGCTCGGCCTTGGAGAGTTCTTCCACGCCCAGGCCGCGCAGCAGCGTCATGAGCTGGAAGGCCTTGGCCGTGGGAATCAGCTCGCGGCCTTCGCGCAGCATGTATTTCTCGGTGATCAGGCCTTCGATGGTGGCCGCGCGCGTGGCTGGCGTGCCCAGGCCCTTCTCCTGCATGGCTTCGCGCAGCTCGTCGTCGTCGATGGTCTTGCCCGCGCCTTCCATCGCGCCGAGCAGCGTGGCTTCGGAGTAGCGCGCCGGCGGGCGCGTCTTCAGGCCCTTGATGTCGGCGGACTCGGTCTTCACGATCTCGCCCGGCTTCACCGGCACGAGGCGCTTGCCGTCCTTGTCGTCTTCCTTCTCGTCGTCCTGGGCTTCCTTGCCGTAGATGGCGAGCCAGCCCGGCTTCACCAGCACCTTGCCGTCGGTGCGGAAGGGGTACTTCCTGCCGCCCTGCTCCACCGTGCTGATGCGCGTGGTGACCTGGTATTCGGCGCTTGGGAAGAACACCGACAGGAAGCGGCGCACTACGAAGTCGTACAGCTTCTGCTCGGCCTCGCTCAGGCCGCTGGGGGCCTGCAGCGTCGGGATGATGGCGAAGTGATCCGACACCTTGGCGTTGTCGAAGATGCGCTTGTTGGGCTTGACGTAGTTGCCGTCGACCGCCTGCTTGGCGAACGGCGCCAGGTGCTTCATGCCGCTGTTGGCGAGCATGCCCATGGTCTGCTTGACGACGGGAAGATAGTCTTCCGGCAGCGCGCGCGAATCGGTACGCGGGTAGGTCAGCGCCTTGTGGCGCTCGTACAGGCTCTGCGCCAGCGCCAGCGTGGTCTTGGCGCTGAAGCCGAAGCGGCCGTTGGCCTCGCGCTGCAGCGAGGTCAGGTCGAACAGCATCGGCGAAGCCTGCGTGGTGGGCTTGCTTTCTTCGGTGACGGTGGCGGGCTTGCCGCGCGAGGCGTCGGCGATGGCGCGGGCTTCCTGCTCGTTCCATACGCGGTCGGCGCGCTGTTCGGGGTCGGGTTCGCCGTTGGCCAGGAGCGGCGCGCTGGCCTTCTTCCAGTCGGGGTTGAACCACTTGCCGGGGTACTCGCCGGCCTCGGCCGCGAAGCTGCCGTGGACTTCCCAGTAGTCGCGCGAGACGAACTTGCGGATCTGTTCCTCGCGCTCCACCACGACGGAGAGGGTCGGCGTCTGCACGCGGCCCACGGTCGTGAGGAAGAAGCCGCCGTCGCGCGAATTGAATGCGGTCATGGCGCGCGTGCCGTTGATGCCCACCAGCCAGTCGGCCTCGGAGCGCGAGCGCGCGGCGTCGGCCAGGCCCTGCATCTGCTTTTCGGTGCGCAGCGCGTCGAAGCCGTCGCGGATGGCCTGCGGCGTCATCGACTGCAGCCACAGCCGCTTGACCGGCTTGTTCAGCCCCGACTTGCCGCCGGCGTACTGCTCGATCAGGCGGAAGATCAGCTCGCCCTCGCGGCCCGCGTCGCATGCGTTGATGAGCTGCGTCACGTCCTTGCGCTTGGCCTGTTTGACCACCGCGTTCAGGCGCGTCTTGGTCTTGTCGACCGGCTTCAGGTCGAAGTGCGGCGGAATCACGGGCAGGTTGGCAAAACTCCACTTGCCGCGCTTGACGTCGAATTCCTCGGGCGCCTGGATTTCGACCAGGTGACCGACAGCGCTGGTCACGACATAGCTGTCGTTCTCGAAATGCTCGTCATGTTTGTCGAATTTGCCGGCCACCGGCGTGAGGGCGCGGACGATGTCCTGCGCCACCGACGGCTTTTCTGCGATTACCAAGGTCTTCATCAACAATTCCTAAAAAGTTCTCAGGCCGCCGCCGAGCCGCCTCAAGGCGGCCTGCGGCCCCCTCGGGGGGCAGCGACGACACGCAGTGCGGGAGCGTGGGGGCCACATACAATCTGCGGCTTCCCGCGTGCGCACGCGCACACGCGCATGTGTGCATATTCAAACTAACAGACTTCGGCGATGCCTTCCAAAACCCCACTTTCCGCCGGTCGCCGAATCCAGATGCGGCGCTCCGATGTCCACGGCAACGGCGTGTTCGCGGTGCAGGACCTGGCCGAAGGCGAAACGCTGATCGAATACAAGGGCGAGATCATCAGCTGGAAGGAAGCGCTGCGCCGCCATCCGCACGACCCGGCCCAGCCCAACCACACCTTCTACTTCCACATCGACGACGGGCGTGTGATCGACGGCAACGTCAAGGGCAACGACGCGCGCTGGATCAACCACTCGTGCGAACCGAACTGCGAGGCGGACGAGGTCGATGGGCGCGTTTATATCAAGGCGCTGCGCAACATCGCCGCAGGCGAAGAGCTCAACTACGACTACGGCCTGATCATCGACGAGCCGTACACGCCGAAGCTTCTGTCCGAATTCCCTTGCTGGTGCGGCTCCGAGCAGTGCCGCGGCACGCTGCTGACGCCCAAGGATGAGGACGAAGAAAAGAAAAAGAAGAAGAAAGACAAAAAGAAAGCCGAGAAGAAGAAGGCCGAGAAAAAAGAGGCCGAAAAGAAAGAAGCCAAGAAGGCCGAAAAGAAGGCCGGCAATAAGGCTGAAAAGAAAAAATCCGCCAGGAAGGACAAGTCCGGGAAGGACTGAACATGGGCAGCACCACCGCCGACTGGTTCGAAGACCGGATCGCCGCGGCGGTCGCCCCGCTGCTGCCCGGCTTCACCGTCGAGGCCGTGGCCGAGATCGATTCCACCAACACCGAACTGATGCGCCGTGCGCGCGCCGGGCGTGTCGAGCCCGTGCTGCTCGTGGCCGAGCACCAGACGGCAGGGCGCGGCCGGCTGGGCCGGCCCTGGCAGAGCGCACCGCGGCAGGAAGCCTCGGCCTCCCTGCTGTTCTCGCTGGGCCTGCCGCTGGCGCCCGCCGACTGGTCCGGCCTGTCGCTGGCCGTGGGTGTCAGCGTGGCCGAGAGCCTCGACCCCTCCGGCGCACACAAGGTCGGGCTCAAGTGGCCCAACGACGTGTGGGTCAACGACAGCAAGCTGGTGGGCATCCTCATCGAGACCGCGCTGCCGTCCAGCGGCCGGCCCGATGCGTCGCGCTACCTCGTGATCGGCATCGGCGTGAACATCGGCGCGCGCGATGCCGACGGCATGCGCACCCCGCCGGCCTGGCTGCGCCAGTGGCGCCCCGATGCCAGCGCGCCCGAGGTGCTGGGCGAGCTGGCCCCGCCGCTCGTGCAGGCCGTGCTGGATTTCGAGGCGCGCGGCTTCGCGCCTTTTGCCGAACGCTTTGCCGCGCGCGACGTGCTGCGCGGCCGTGAAGTGGCGCTCAGCGACGGCACCACCGGCCTGTGCGAAGGCGTGGCCTGGGGCGGCGAACTGCAGGTGCGCACCGACGCCGGGCTGCAGCTCATATCGAGCGACGAAGTAAGCGTGCGCCCTCGCGGCATGGCGTTCTGACCGGCCGATCCGCATGAAGCTGCGTCTCCTGCTCGTCGTATTGCTGCTGGCCAACGCCGGCTACTTCCTGTGGGCGCGCGGCGATCTCGCCGGCTTCGGCCTGGCGCCGGCGGGGCTCAACGAGCGCGAGCCGCAGCGTCTCGCGCGGCAGATCCGGCCCGAGTGGCTGCAGATCCGCAACGACGCGAAGCCTGCCGGGCCGGCTCCGACTCCAACCCCGGCCCCCGCAGCTGCCGCGCCCGCGCCCTCCCCCTGACCATCAGGCTCAGACAGGCGCCTCGGCCTCGAAGCGCACCGTGAAGAGCGCCCCCGGCGGATGCTTGCCGGGATGCGCATCCTCCAGCCTCACCTGCGCGCGGTGCTGGTTCGCGATCTCGCGCACGATCGGCAGCCCCAGCCCGGAGCCATCGGCCTCGTTGCCGAGCACGCGGTAGAAAGGCTCGAACACCAGCTCGCGGTCGGCCTCGGCGATGCCGGGGCCGTTGTCCTCCACCTGCAGCAGCAGCACGTGGCCGAAGGGGTCTGCCAGCACGCGCACGGTGATCAGGCCCGGGCGCTCCGGCGTCGACGGCGTGTAGTTCAGCGCGTTGTCGACGAGGTTGCGCACCAGCTCCTTCAGCAGCGTCTGGTTGCCGTCGAACATCACGCCGGGCGCGCCCGCCTCGGCGCCGTCGTAGCCCAGGTCGATGCGCTTCTCGATGGCCCGCGGCACCGCCTCGCGCACCACCTCGATGGTGAGCCGCGCCAGGTCGCAGGGCTGGTGGTGCACGTTGGCGCTGTTGCCTTCGGCGCGCGCCAGCGACAGCAGCTGGTTCACCGTGTGCGTGGCGCGCTTGCTGGCGCGGCCGATCTGCTTGAGCGACTGCTTCAGCTCGTCGGCGTTGGCGCCTTCGCGCTGCGCCAGGTCGGCCTGCATGCGCAGGCCCGCCAGCGGCGTCTTGAGCTGGTGCGCCGCGTCGGCCAGAAAGCGCTTCTGCGTGCCGATGGAATCGTTGAGCTTGTCCAGCAGCTCGTTCACCGAAGACACCAGCGGCACCACTTCGAGCGGCACCGATGATTCGTCGAGCGGGCTCAGGTCGCCGGGGCGCCGCTCGCGGATGCGCGCCTCCACCACCGACAGCGGCTTGATGCCGCGCACCAGCGCCAGCCAGATCAGCAGCACCGCCAGCGGCAGGATCGCGAACTGCGGCAGCAGCACGCCCTTGATGATCTCGGCCGCCAGCACCGACTGCTTCTCGCGCGTCTCGGCCAGCTGCAGCAGCGAGGGCGGCACGTCGTCGCGGCCGCTGGCCAGCCACATCGAGGCCACGCGAACCGGCTGGCCGTGCACGTCGCTGTTGTGCAGGAACACCTGGTTGGGCGGCAGCGGCTCGTCGAGGCCGGGCTGGGGAATGTCGCGCTCGCCGCTCAGCAGCGTGCCGTGGCCGTCGAGCAGCTGGTAGTAGACGTGGCCTGCATCGTCGGCCCGCAGGATCTCGCGCGCCGACTGCGAGAGCACGAACTGCGTGTGCCCTTCCTTCACCGTCACCAGCTCGGCCAGCGCCTTCACGTTGTGCTCGAGCGCGCGGTCGAAGGGCGCGTTGGCGATGCCTTGTGCCACCAGCCAGGTGACGCCGATGCTCACCGGCACCAGCAGCAGCAGCGGCGTGAGCATCCAGTCGAGGATCTCGCCGAACAGCGAGCGCTGCGCGCGCTGAAATAATTTCAAGTGTGAAGTTCCTGATGAGGCTCAAGAAATCCACGACGAGCGTGATTTAGTGCCATTGCAACAAAACGGGATGCTGAAGTTTGCGCGGTGCTCGGTTGTAGTCTCTGCACGCAGTTTCTGCAATTCGAAAAAATCTCAGGGAGTGAATCATGAAGACCAAGTCACCGGGCGGCTGCCCAAGGCCGTTCTGGGTTGCTGCGACCGTGCTTGCCACGGGAGTGGGGATCACGGCATGTGGAGGAGGCGGCAGCGGGGGCGGCGGGGGGATGCCGTTGCTGCCACTGCCATCGAGCTCGCCTGCACCCGCACCCGCACCGTCGCCGGCACCCGCGCCTGCGCCCGCACCTGCAGCGAACCGTGATCCCGTGCAGGGCAGCGAACCGCTGCCGTCGCTGAGCGCGCCTCAACCCGGCTCGACCGCCGCAGTGGGCAACGACAGCGAAGGCATATACGGCTCGCTGCTCGACCTCGGCTTTGTCGGTGCCGACGGCTCCGTGGCCGCCAAGTTCGTCGTCGGCACGCTGTGGGGATCGATCAAGGTTTCGGGACTCGACTGGTCCTTCAACCCCGACACGCTGTACTACTTCATCGACGCCTCGCCCGTGACGGGCTCCGGCACTTTCGTGTCGAAGAAGTCGATAAGCGGAACCTATGCCCACGGCTCGCGTGAACCGTCGAAATTCGGGCCGCTGGGCTATGCCGCGGAGAACGCGCTCGCGGTGTCGCAGGACAGCGTGGTCGGCAAGTGGGCCAACACGGATACGACCTTCGGCATCAGCGTCACGATCGAGGTCGACGACAAGGGGGCATTCACCGGCAAGACGGTCGGCTTGCAGATCGGCACCTGCAGCATTTCGGGCACGATCGCGCAGGCGCAGCCCGGCACGAGCAAGAACATGTACGGTCTCGCCATGAGTGCGGTCAACGCCGCCACCGATGCCAAGGACGCCTGCAAGCTCAGGACCGATCTTCCCTACAAGGGCCCGGCCGCCATCGGCCTTGTGCCCGCCGGCAACTTCGACAGCAACGGCTTCTTCCGCAACATCATGTTCCTGATCCGTACCAGCGATGGCGCCACGCTGTCGGCTGGCCTGCGCAAGCAGCCGTAGCGGGCCGGTGCGTGGACTGAGGCCTCTGTCAGTTCTGGATCTTCTCGAGGCAGTAGCCCAGCCCGCGTACCGTGGCGATGCGCACCGGGCCCTTCTCGATCTTTTTGCGCAGCCGGTGGATGTACACCTCGATCGCGTTGAGGCTCACCTCCTCGCCCCATTCGCAGAGGCGGTCGACCAGCTGGTCCTTGCTCACCAGCCGGCCGGCGCGCTGCAGCAGCACTTCGAGCAGGCCGAGTTCGCGCGCCGACAGCTCGATCATCTTGCCGTCGATGGTGGCCACGCGGCCGGCCTGGTCGTACACCAGCGGGCCGTGGCGGATCGCGTTGCTGGTGGTGCCCATGCCGCGGCGCGTGAGGGCGCGCACGCGGGCCTCGAGTTCCTGCAGGCTGAAGGGCTTGGCCATGTAGTCGTCGGCGCCGTTGTCCAGGCCCTTGACGCGCTCTTCCACGCTGTCGGCCGCCGTGAGCACCAGCACCGGCAGCTGCGAGCCGCGCGCGCGCAGGCGCTTGAGGATCTCGATGCCGTGCAGGCTGGGCAGCCCGAGGTCGAGGATCAGCAGGTCGAACTCGTCATGGGTCATGAGCGCGGTGTCGGCCTGCGAGCCGTTGGCCACGTGGTCGACCGCCGCGCCCGAGGTGCGCAGGCTGCGCAGCAGGGCATCGGCCAGCACCTGGTCGTCTTCGGCAATCAGAATCCGCATATGCGCCACCTCCGGCCTGTTTGGGTGTCGGGCGCCCGGCGGCGCCGTCGACGTTTGTCTCTGCCTCGAAGTCTAGCCCGCTGTATAGGCTTCCAGTCCGATGGTTACCACGGTGGCGATGTCGTCGCCCACGCTGCTGCGGAACTCGCGCTCGGCCTGCGTCACCGCGCCGTGGAAGGCGTCGAGCCAGGCCAGCCCGTCGGCCGTGAACAGCACGCGCCGGGCCCGCGCGTCGAGCGGATCGGGGCCGCGCGTGACCAGGCCCCAGGCCTCGCACTGGTCCACCAGGGCGCCCATCGCCTGCTTGGTCATGCCGGCGCGCTCGGCCAGCTCGGTGAGGCGCGAGCCCTCGCGCGCCAGGTGCCGGGTGATGTGGATGTGCGCCGCGCTCACCTGCGCGCGCGCCGCGAGGTTCGACAACGCCAGCGGCACGTCGACGTCGTGCGCCATCAGCTCCAGCACGCGCTCGTCGAAACGGCGCATGGCGTGGCCCAGCAGGCGGCCCAGGTGGGTCTGCCGCCAGGCGTCGGGATCGGTCGGAAAGGCGGTTTCGCTCATGTGCCAAATGGTAAAGCAAACTGACCAAAAAACAGGTTTACGCAGCGGCATCAGCCCCTACACTACTGTTCAAGCATCCAGCCTGTGGTTAAAAGCAGATGGGTGAAACCAGACACAAACCGTTGATATTCAAGGAGTTTCCACATGGACGCAGTCGTCAAGGGCGCAAGCATCTCGGTCGCCAACAGTGAAAAAGCCAAGGCGCTGCAAGCCGCGCTGGCCCAGATCGAAAAGCAGTTCGGCAAGGGCACGATCATGCGGCTCGGCGAAGGCGAGGCGCTGGAAGACATCCAGGTGGTCTCCACCGGCTCGCTGGGCCTGGACATCGCGCTGGGCGTCGGCGGCCTGCCGCGCGGCCGCGTCATCGAAATCTACGGCCCTGAATCCTCGGGCAAGACCACGCTCACGCTGCAGGTCATCGCCGCCATGCAGAAGCAGGCCGGCACCTGCGCCTTCGTCGACGCAGAACACGCCCTCGACGTGCAATACGCCCAGAAGCTCGGCGTCAACCTGTCCGACCTGCTGATCAGCCAGCCCGACACCGGCGAACAGGCCCTCGAAATCGTCGATTCGCTGGTGCGCTCGGGCGCCGTCGACCTGATCGTGGTCGACTCGGTCGCCGCGCTCACGCCCAAGGCCGAAATCGAAGGCGAGATGGGCGACTCGCTGCCCGGCCTGCAGGCCCGCCTGATGAGCCAGGCGCTGCGCAAGCTCACCGCCACCATCAAGAAGACCAACTGCATGGTCATCTTCATCAACCAGATCCGCATGAAGATCGGCGTGATGTTCGGTTCGCCCGAAACCACCACCGGCGGCAACGCGCTGAAGTTCTACGCCTCGGTGCGCCTGGACATCCGCCGCATCGGCACCATCAAGAAGGGCGACGAGGCCATCGGCAACGAAACCAAGGTGAAGGTGGTGAAGAACAAGGTCTCGCCCCCGTTCAAGACGGCGGAGTTCGACATCCTGTTCGGCGAAGGCATCAGCCGCGAAGGCGAGATCATCGACATGGGCGTGACCGCCAAGATCGTCGACAAGTCGGGCGCCTGGTACGCCTACAACGGCGAGAAGATCGGCCAGGGCCGCGACAACGCCCGCGAGTTCCTGCGCGAGAACCCCGAGCTGTCGCGCGAGATCGAGAACAAGGTGCGCGAGTCGCTGGGCATTCCGCTGCTGGCAGCCGATGCCGGCTCCACGCCCGAGAAGCCGCAGAAGGCCGCCAAGGCCGAGAAGGCGGACAAGGGCGAGTAACAAGCCCCCGAGCGCGGTCCCCTGCCGGGCCGCGCGAGCGGTTCCCGCATGGCATTCGACGCCCCGTCCCTCAAAGGCCGCGCACTGCGCCTGCTGAGCCAGCGCGAGCATTCGCGCCTGGAGCTGGAGCGCAAGCTCGCCAAGCATGAAGAAGAGCCCGGCACGCTGGCCAAGGCGCTCGACGAACTGGCCGCCAAGGACTTCATCAGCGAGCCGCGCGTGGTGGCCTCGGTGCTCAACCAGCGGGCGGCCCGCTCCGGCGCGCTGCGGGTGAAGCAGGAACTGCAGGCCAAGGGCATCGCGCCCGAGGCCATCGCCGAAGCGGTGGCCGGCCTGCAGGAAACCGAGGTGGAGCGCGCCACCGCCCTCTGGCGCCGCCGCTTCGACGCCGCGCCCGCCGACGCGAAGGAACGGGCCAAGCAGATGCGATTCCTGATGGCGCGCGGTTTCTCGGGCGCCGTCGTGTCCAAGGTACTCAGGAGCGACTTCGATGAAATCGACGACGAATGAAGGCAGTGCTGCCGTCCAGTCCCGCGTCATCACGCAGCGCGTGGCCTGCGAATGGCGCCGCGCCTACGTGCTGGCCGCCGATCCGAAGCGCCTGCCCGACTGGGCCAGCGGCCTTGCGAAGAGCGCGCTGGTGCCGCACGGCGACCACTGGATCGTGCGCACGCCCGAGAGCGGCGACGCCCGCATGCGCTTCGCGCCGCGCAACGACTTCGGCGTGCTCGACCACTGGGTCACGCCTGAAGGCGTGCCCGAGGTCTACCTGCCGTTCCGCGTGATCGGCGTCGGGCCCGACGCCTGCGAGCTGCAGTTCACGCTGCTGCGACAGCCGCACATGGACGATGCGGCCTTCGAGCGCGACGCCGGCTGGATCGCGCGCGACCTGCAGTCGCTGCGCAGCCTCATCGAAGCCGACTGACCGGCCGGCTCAGCCGCGCAGCACCAGCGGCGTGAACTTGCGCCGCGCCTTCAACTGGTCGGCGTCCCACTCGATGCCCAGCCCGGGCGTTTCCGGCGCCACCGCATGCCCGTCCTCGATGCGCAGGCGGCTTGTCGTCAGGTCGTCGAGCTGCGGGATGTATTCGACCCAGCGCGCATTCGGCACGGCGGCGCACAGGCTCACATGCAGCTCCATCAGGAAGTGCGGGCACATCGCGATGTTGTGCGCCTCCGCGAGGTGCGCGATCTTCAGCCACGGCGTGATGCCGCCCACCCGCGCCACGTCGGCCTGAACGATGGAGCAGGCGCCCTGCTGGATGTATTCCGCGAACTGCGACGGGTGGTACATCGATTCGCCCACCGCGATCGGCACCGAGGTGCTGGCCAGCAGCTGCGCATGCGCGCGCACATGCTCGGCCGGCATCGGCTCCTCGAACCACGCGAGGTCGAGCGGCGCGTACTGGCGCGCACGGCGTATGGCCTCGGCCACGGTGAAGCTCTGGTTGGCATCCACCATCAGCTCGAAATCCGCGCCGACCGCTTCGCGCACGGCCGACAGGCGCGCGATGTCCTGCGCCACGTGCGGCTTGCCGACCTTGATCTTCGCGCCCAGGAAGCCGTCGGCCTTGGCGGCCAGTGTCTGCTCCACCAGCTGCGCGGGCTCGATGTGAAGCCAGCCGCCTTCGGTGGTGTAGACCGGCACGCGCTGCTGCGCGCCGCCGGCCAGCTTCCACAGCGGCAAGCCTGCCGCCCGCGCGTTGCGGTCCCACAGCGCGGTGTCGATCGCCGCCAGCGACAGGCTGGTGATCGCGCCCACGGCGGTGGCGTGCGTGTGGAAGAACAGGTCGCGCCAGATGGCCTCGTACTGCTGCGGGTCGCGCCCGATCAGCCGCGGCGCCAGGTGGTCGTTCAGCAGCGCCACGATGGACGAGCCGCCCGTGCCGATGGTGTACGTGTAGCCGGTGCCCGACGAGCCGTCGTCGCAGCGCACCGTGACCATCACGGTTTCCTGCGTCACGAAGGACTGGATGGCGTCGGTGCGCCTGACCTTCGGCGCGATGTCGATCTGCGCGATCTCGACCTGGTCGATCTTCGCCATCGCGATCAGCCTGCGTTGCGCGTCACGTCGGCCGGCAGGTCGGCGCCGTGGAACTTCTTGTAGATGGTGTTGAGCTCGCCGCTCTTGAGTTGCGCCTTCACGAACTCGTCGAGCCTGGCCTTCAGGCGCGGTTCGTTCTTGCGCATGCCGATGGCCATCATGTTGACCTTCATGGTGAACTTCGGCTCCATCTGCTTGGCCGGGTTCTTGTCGTTGATGGTCTTCAGCAGCGGCGGCGCGGTGGCGAAGATGTCGGCCTGCCCGCTCACCACGGCGGTGATGGAGGTGGCGTCGTCGTCGAAGCGAACGATCTGCGCGCCGGCCGGCAGGATCTTCGTCACTTCCTGGTCGTTGGTGGTGCCGCGCGTGGCGATCACTTTCTTGCCCGCGAGGTCGGCCGGGCCGGTGATGTTCATGCTCTTGGGCGCGCCCACCACGGCCAGGATGGCGGCGTAGGGCACCGAGAAGTCGACCACCTTCTCGCGCTCGGGCGTGACCGACATGCTGGAGATCACGATGTCCGCCTTGTCGGTCTGCAGGAAGGGAATGCGGTTGGCGCCGGTGGTCGGCACGATCTCGAGTTCGAGGCCCAGGCTCTTGGCCAGCAGGCGCGCGGTTTCCACGTCGGAGCCGGTGGCGTTGAGCTTTTCGTCCTTCAGGCCATAGGGCGGCACGGCCAGGTCGATGGCCACGCGGATCTTCTTGGCGGCCGTGATGGTGTCGAGCTGGTCGGCATGCGCCGCGCCGCCGGCGAAGGCGAGCGGCAGTGCCAGTGCGAGCGCGGAAAGCAGTGCGCCGCGGCGCCGGGCGAGGAAAGAGCGGGTCATCGATGGTCTCCTGGAGTTGTTGATGAAAGCGGGTGTCGGTGGCGCGCGGCTCAAAGCCCGGTGCCGATGAACTGGCGCAGCTCCGGCGTCTGCGGATTGCCGAGGATGCTGGCGTCGCCCTCCTCCCACACCAGCCCCTGGTGCATGTAGATGACCTTGTCGGCCACGCCGCGCGCGAAGGCCATCTCGTGCGTGACGAGGATCATGGTCATGCCTTCGGAGGCGAGCTTCTCCATCACCTTGAGCACCTCGCCGGTGAGCTGCGGGTCGAGCGCGGAGGTGACTTCGTCGAACAGCATGAGCTGCGGCTTCATCGCGAGCGAGCGCGCGATGGCCACGCGCTGCTGCTGGCCGCCGGAGAGCTGCTCGGGGTAGGCATCGGCCTTCTCGGCCAGGCCCACGCGCTCGAGCACCTCCATGGCGATGGCGCCGGCTTCCGAGCCGCTCATCTTCTTCACCGACTGCGGCGCGAGCGTGATGTTCTGCTTGACCGTGAGGTGCGGGAACAGGTTGTAGCTCTGGAACACGATGCCCACGTCCTTGCGCAGCGCGCGCAGGTTCAGGGCGGGGTCGTGCACCGCGTGGCCGCAGCACTGAATGGTGCCGCTGTCGATGGTCTCCAGCCGGTCGATGCAGCGCAGCGCCGTGCTCTTGCCCGAGCCGCTCTGGCCGATGATCGCCACCACCTGCCCGCGCTGGACCGAGAACGACACGCCCTTGAGCACATGCAGCTTGCCGAAGTGCTTGTGGACGTCGTTGAGTTCAACCACGGGCTGCATTGAGCTTCCTTTCAAGGGCGCGACTCCATCGCGAGAGCGGGTAGCAAAGAATGAAATACAGAACCACCGCGCACCCGAAATACAGGAAGGGCTGGAAGGTCGAGTTGTTCAGCACCTTGGCGTTGTAGGAAAGCTCGGCATAGCCGACCACCAGCGACGCAATCGACGTGTTCTTGATGATCTGCACCAGGAAGCCCACCGTGGGCGGCGTCGCGATGCGCAGCGCCTGCGGCAGGATCACGCGGCGCATGCGCTCGAGGCGCGTGAGCGCCAGGCATTCGGCCGCTTCCCACTGGCTGCGCGGCACGGCCTGGATGCAGCCGCGCCAGATTTCGCCGAGGAAGGCGCTGGCGTACACGGTGATGGCCAGCGCCGCCGCCGCCAGCGCGGGCACGGAGCCGATGCCCGCGATGTTGGGCCCGAAGAAGCACACCCCCATCAGCACCAGCAGCGGCGTGCCCTGGATGACCTGGATGTAGCCCGCGGCCGCCACGCGCACCGCCTTCACCGGCGACACGCGCGCCAGCGCCACCGCGAGCCCGATGAGCCCGCCGCCGATGAATGCGAGCGCCGAGAGCTGCAGCGTGCCCCACGCGCCCATCAGGAGAAAGCCGAAGTGCTCGGCCGGCATGAATGTCATGGCGCGGGCCTCTTCTTCACAGCGGCGTGCCGAGCTTGCGCCGGCGCGGGAACACGACCATGCCGAGCAGCCAGAAGCCCAGGCGCATGGCGTACGACAGCGCCAGGTACACCACCCACAGCACGATGAAGATCTCGAAGTTGCGGAAGGTGTCCGACTGGATGCGGTTGGCCACGCCGAAGAGCTCTTCCGCGCCGATCGACGACATGATGCTGGAGGCCAGCATCAGCAGCACGAACTGGCTGGCGAGCGCCGGGTACACGCGCTCCACCGCCGGGCGCAGGATCACGTGCCAGAAAACCTGCGGCTTCGAAAGCCCCAGGCACTCGGCCGCCTCGAGCTGGCCCTTGTGGATCGACTCGATGCCCGCGCGGATGATCTCGCAGCTGTATGCGCCGATGTTCACCACCAGCGCCAGCACCGCGCCCACCATGATCGGCATCGTCACGCCCGCGCTCGACAGGCCGAAGATCAAGAAATAGCTCTGGATCAGCAGCGGCGTGTTGCGGATCGCCTCCACGTAGCCGCCCGTCAGTCCGCGCAGCCAGCCGTGCCGGCTGTTGCGGCCCAGCGCGCAGACGGTGCCCAGCGCGAACCCCAGCACGGTGGCCAGGAAGGACAGCTGCACGGTCGTCCACGCGCCTTCGAGCAGCAGCGGCCACTGCTCGAGCACGGGCATGAAGTCGAACTGGTAGTTCAATGCGTCGGGCTCCGTAAGTCCATTGAAGAAAAAGACAGGAAGGAAAAGGCGCGGCTACGCGGCGCGCGCAAGCGGCAGGCACGAAGGCCCGAGCGGCTCGAAGGCCTTGTAGGTCAGGATGAATTCGCGGTGCCCCAGCGCTTCGGACTTGGTGGCGGCGCCATCGGCCACGCGGCGCACCGCGTCGAAGATCTCCTCGCCCACTTCCTGCAGCGTGCCGCGCCCCTCGAGGATGCGGCCGGCATCGACGTCCATGTCCTCGTGCAGCCGGCGGTAGGTGTCGGGGTTCGCGCAGACCTTGATGACCGGCGACACCGCCGAGCCCACCACCGAGCCGCGCCCCGTGGTGAAAAGAATGACGTGCGCGCCGCAGGCGATGAGCTCGACGATCTCGGCGTTGTCGCTGATGTTCGGAAAGCCGAAGCGCGGCTCGCCGTCGGGCACGACGTCCAGCAGGTAGAGGCCGCCCTGCGGCGGTACGTCGCCGGGCTTGACGATGCCGTTGATCGGCGAGGCGCCGCTCTTGGCGTACGCGCCCAGCGATTTCTCCTCGATGGTCGAGAGCCCGCCGTCGGCATTGCCCGGCGCGAAGCTGCCGTGGCCCATGGTGCTGTAGTAGCGCGCGGCCTTGTTCACGCATTCGACGATGGCCTGGCCGAGTTCCGGCGTGGCGGCGCGCCGCTGCATGTGGAACTCGCAGCCGATCAGCTCGCCGGTTTCCTCGAAGATGCAGCGCGCGTCCTGCGCGATCAGCAGGTCGAAGGCGCGGCCCACGGCCGGGTTGGCGGTGATGCCGCTGGTGCCGTCGGAGCCGCCGCAGATGGTGCCCACCACGAGCTCGCTCAGGTCCATGGGCACGCGCTGCTGCTGCGCCAGTTCGGCCAGCGCCCACTGCACCCATTGCGTGCCTTCGCGGATGGTGCTGCGCGTGCCGCCCTCCTGCTGGATGGTGAGCGTGTGCACCGGCCGGCCCGAGGCGGCGACCGCTTCTTCCAGCTTGCGCTTGTTCATGCTCTCGCAGCCCAGCGATATCAGCAGCGCCGCGCCCACGTTGGGGTGCGTGGCAATCGCCTGCATCATGCGTTCGGCGTACTCGTTCGGATAGCAGCCGGGGAAGCCGACGAGATGCACTTCGGACTCGCCGTCCTGCTGGCGGAAGTCGAGCGTGATCTCGCGCGCCACGTGATGCGCGCATTCGACCAGGTAGGCCACGACCACGACGTTGCGGATGCCCTTGCGGCCGTCGGCGCGCGGGAAGCCGCGGATCTGGAATTCGGGAGCGTTCATGCGGGGAGGGCGCCTCAGGCGTGGCCGACGAAGGTCTTGCCCTCGTCCAGCGTGTAGGTGGGCGTGTAGTCGCTGTCGAGGTTGTGCGTGTGGATGTGCTCGCCCGCCGCGACCGGCGCGTGCAGGCTGCCGATGACGGCGCCGTACTTCAGCACCTTCTCTCCGGCGGCGATGGCATGGCGCGCGAGCTTGTGGCCCAGGCCGATGTCCCTGGCCAGCACGGCGGTGCCGCCCTCGAGCTGCACGGCGGTGCCGGCGGCGAGATGGGTGCAGGCGATCAGGCAGTTGTCGCCGGGCGAGAGCAGCACCAGCCGGGCGTCGATGGATTGCGGGGTCGGCATCCGTCGCTCAGAACTTGCGGTACTTGAGGTAGGCCTCTTGCGGGTCGGTGCCCGCGAGGATGGCGGTGCGCACGAGGTTCTCGCGGCCCATCATGTGCTCGGCCTCCGTGATGACGGCCTCGGCCTGCGCGAGCGGCAGGCAGATCACGCCGTCGGTGTCGGCCAGCAGCAGGTCGCCGGGGTTCACCGTGACGTCACCGATGCGCACCGGCACGTCCATCGCGTCGGGCAGCCAGTAGCCGACGATGTCGCGCGGCGTGAAGTAGCGGTGCCACACCTGGAAGCCCTGCTGCAGGATGAATTCGGCGTCGCGCACGCCGCCGTCGGCAATCACGCCCAGCACGCCCTTGCGGCCCAGCGTCTCGGCCGAGAGCTCGCCCATGTGCGAGACGGTCGAGTCGTTCGGCTGGATCACGGCAATGTGGCCCGACTTGGCGCGCGAGAGAAACCCGGTCCAGGCCATCAGCGTCTCGTGGGGATCGGCCGTGGCGTCGACTCGGCCGTTCACCGTGAAGGCCGGGCCGCACATCTTCTGGCCGGCGATCAGCGGGCGCAGCGTGGGCGGCAGCGTGAAGTCGCGCAGGCCCGCGGCGCGCATCACGTCGTGGAGGATGCCCGTGTAACAGGCTTGCAGGCGCGGAAGCAGCGAAGTAGCCGGGGCATCGAAAGCGTGGGCCATGGATATGTCTCGTTTTCTTAGGTAAAACTAGATTTCATTAATGAGGTTAGCAGCGGGGTACTCGCCTGACGCTGGGGTTTGCGCCTATTCGAGGGTATTTACCAATGAATCGGTGAGTCGGATCGGGTTTTTGAGGGGGCTTGGGGGCTTGCCGGTCGCGTATATTTGATTTCATCAGTGAAATTTGTATTTCACTTGTGCCGCAACCATCACTCAAAGGACACCGCCAATGACTTCTCGCGTTCAGGGAAAGAACATCCTCGTCACCGCCGCCGGCAAGGGCATAGGCCGGGCCAGCGCGCTGGCGCTGGCGCGCGAGGGCGGCACCGTGTGGGCCACCGACGTGGACGAAGCCGCGCTGGCCGAACTCGCCGCGCTGGCCCGCGAAGAAGGGCTGGCGGGGCTGAAGACCGCCACGCTCAACGTGCGCGACAACGCCGCGGTGCAGGCCTTCGCGCAGACCACGGGGCGGCTGGACGTGCTCTTCAACTGCGCCGGCTTCGTGCACAGCGGCAACATCCTGGCCTGCGAGGAAGCCGACTGGGACTTCAGCATGGACCTCAACGCGAAGTCCATGTACCGCACGATCCGCGCCTTCCTGCCGGCGATGCTGGAGCGCGGCGGCTCGATCATCAACATGGCCTCGGCCGCGTCGAGCGTGAAGGGCGTGCCCAACCGGTTCGTGTACGGCGCCTCGAAGGCCGCCGTCATCGGGCTGACCAAGGCGGTGGCGGCCGATTTCATCCAGCAGGGCGTGCGCTGCAACGCGATCTGCCCGGGCACGGTGGAGTCGCCCTCGCTGCGCGACCGGATCTCGGCGCAGGCCCAGCAGGCCGGCACCGACGAGGCCGCGGTGCGCGCCGCCTTCGTGGCGCGCCAGCCGCTGGGGCGCGTCGGCAAGCCCGAGGAAATCGCAGCGCTGGTGGTGTACCTGGCTTCCGACGAGTCGGGCTTCACGACCGGCGCCATCCATATGATCGACGGTGGATGGTCGAACTGAACGGGGAACGATGAAGCAAGCAGCACCAGCGCCGCAAGAACCACAGGGCCGGGAAGGCCACGAAGAGGCCGCGCCGGAAGGCGAGGGCGCGCTGCGCTACGCCGCGCCGGCCCTGGAGAAGGGGCTGGACATCCTGGAGGCGCTGGCCGACAGCGTCTCCGGCTACACGCTCAACGAGCTGGCGCAGAAGGTCGGGCGCAAGGTCAGCGAGATCTTCCGCATGGCGGTGACCCTGCAGCGGCGCGGCTTCGTGCAGGTCGACGAGAACGACCGCTACACGCTCACGCTGCGCATGTTCGAGCTGGCGCATCGCCAGCAGCCGCTCAAGAGCCTGGTGAGCGTGGCGCTGCCGCTGCTGCGCGAACTGGCCAACCGCTCGCGCCAGTCGTGCCACCTGGCCATGTACCAGGGCGGGCGCGTGGTGGTCATCGCGCAGGTCGAGAGCCCGGAGCGCTGGTCCTTCGGGCTCAAGGTGGGCGTGGTGATGGGGCTCACGGACACCTCCTCGGGCCACGTGCTGCTGGCGTTCCGCGACGAGATCGACCGCGCCCGCATGCTGCGCGCCCACATCGGCGTGGAAGGCGAGCTGGAGATGGACCCGGGGGAGCTCTTCGCCATCCTGCAGGACGTGCGCGAGCGCGGCTACTCGGCCATGCCGAGCAAGCAGACGCGCGGCATCACCAACATCGCGTTCCCGGTGATGGGGGCGGCCGACCATGTCATCGCGTCGATCAACGTGCCGTACATCGAGCGCATCGACCAGAAGTCGGCACCCGACGCGGTGCAGGTGCGCGGCATCGTGGGCAACATCGCCGGGCGGCTGTCGGCGCTGATGGGGGCCAGCGGCTACAACGACAACGAATAGCGCGAGGGCAAGGCAGGGTGGGGCGGTGGCATCATCCGTGGCAAAACTACGGAGGAGCCTTCCATGTCATCTGATCCCGTCGGCCAGCAGTCTCTGGTGCGCACCGGCGCCAAGGCCGGCCTGTCCTTTGCCGGGTCCGTCATCAAGGGCGGCCTGCTCGGCGTCGTGCTGGGCGGCGGCGTTTTCTTCTTCTATCTGAGCCAGCTGCAGGGTCCGGGCAACGTGGCCGCGCGTGCCGGCGGCGTCGGCGCGCTGGTGGCGCTCGTCACCTCGCCGCCGCTGCTGGTGGCGCTGTTGCTGCTGCTGTTCGTGGTCGTCTACGTGATGCTGGGCGTGCACCAGGGGCGCGCGCGTGCGATGCAGCATCTGGTCGCGGCGCGCGGGGAGGCCGTGTCGCAGCGGCTGGCGGGCGGCATTGCCGGTCGCATCGAGGCGATGCCGCGCACGCAGGGCGTTCTGCATCGCGCGGCCGACTGGCTGTCGGTCGATGCCTTGAGCAAGCAGCTCGCGCCGGTGCTGGGCGAGGGCAGGGCGGTGCGCTCGGTGGTGGCCTTCGTGCTGAACCGCCTGCCGATGAGCGAGATGCTTGCCGAATGGCAGCAGAGCCGCGCCGAGCATGGCGCCCCTGCCGCTGGCGAAGACCCCGCGCTGCGCGCTCTGCTCACGCGCCGCATCAACGAGACGCTGCAGGACATGGCGACGCCCTCGCGCAAGCCGCTTTACATCGCGCTGGGCGCGCACGCGGCCCTGCTGGGCGTGGGGCTCTGGCTGGTGAACTGACGAGCGAGCGGCTGGCGCTCAGAGCGCCAGCATCAGCTTCAGGTTCTGCACCGCGGCGCCGCTGGCGCCCTTGCCGAGGTTGTCCAGGCGCGCGATCACCACGGCGTGGCGGTGATCTTCATTCGGGAACACGCGGATCTCGAGGTTGTTGGTGTCGTTGAGCGCCAGCGCTTCGAGCTTGCCGTCTTCCGTGGGCGGCAGCACCTTCACGAACTGCTCGGGCGTGTTGCTCCGGGCATAGTGCGCGGCCAGGGCGTCCTGCAGGTCGCCGGCCTTCGGCTTGCCGGGCAGCAGGTCGAGGTGCAACGGCAGCTGCACCAGCATGCCCTGCTTGAAATTGCCCACCGACGGGATGAACACCGGCCTGCGTGTGAGGCCGGTGTAGGTCATGATTTCGGGGATGTGCTTGTGCTTCAGGCCCAGCGCGTAGATCTCGAACAGCGGGGCCTCGCCCTTTTCGTAGGCCTCGATCATGGTCCGGCCGCCGCCCGAGTAGCCGCTCACGGAGGGCAGCGAAATCGGGAAATCGGCGGGCAGCAGGCCAGCGTCTACCAGGGGGCGCACCATCGCGATGGCGCCGGTGGCGTAGCAGCCGGGGTTGCCGACGCGATCGGCCTTCGCCACGGCCTGCCAGTGGCCTTCGGTGAGTTCGGGAAAGCCGAACACCCAGCCGGGAGCGATGCGGTGCGCCGTGGAGGCGTCGATGATCTTGGGCTTCCTGCCGGGCAGCTGGTCGATCAGCGCAACCGATTCGCGCGCAGCGTCGTCGTGCAGGCACAGCACCACCAGGTCGACGCCGGCCATCAGGTCCCGCTTGGCATTGGCGTCTTTTCGCAGTTCGGGAGCGATGCTCACGAGTTCGACCTGCGGCATCGTCTGGAGCCGTTCGCGGATTTGCAGGCCGGTGGTACCGGCTTCGCCGTCGATGAAAACCTTGGCCATGATGGAGTTTGCCCGGGGTAGCTAGAAGAAAGTACGTATTGACCGCAACCCCACGTACAGTATTGGTGCGGCGCACCATGATACAGTCCGCGGTTGTTCGCCGCCCCCAGCCGTCAGGCTGCCGTCGCCCGCGAGCAACAGAGCAGAAACACTCTCACCCCAGATCTCCCGTTCTCAACCTCCTCCTTCCGAGAGACATCCCTCATGAAGATTCACGAGTACCAAGGCAAGGAAATCCTTGCCAAGTTCGGCGTGCCGGTGCCGCGCGGCATCCCGGCCTATACGGTCCAGGAGGCGGTGGAAGCCGCCCAGAAACTTGGAGGCCCGGTGTGGGTCGTCAAGGCCCAGATCCACGCGGGTGGCCGCGGCAAGGGCGGTGGCGTCAAGGTCGCCAAGACCATCGAAGACGTCAAGAAGCTCGCCGGCGAGATCCTCGGCATGCAGCTCAAGACGCACCAGACCGGCCCCGAAGGCCAGAAGGTCCGCCGCCTCTACATCGAAGACGGCGCCGACATTCAGAAGGAATACTACGTCTCGGCAGTGACCGACCGCGCCACCCAGAAGGTGGCGTTCATCGCTTCGAGCGAAGGCGGCATGGACATCGAGGAAGTGGCCCACTCCTCGCCCGAGAAGATCATCACCGTGTTCGCGGACCCGGCCCTGGGCCTGACCGACGAACAGGCCAAGCAGATCGCCGACGGCATCGGCATTCCGGCCGACTCCACCGCGCAAGCCGTGGACATCTTCAAGAAGCTCTACACCTGCTACATGGAGACGGACGCCTCGCTGGTCGAGATCAACCCGCTCAACCGTGACAGCAAGGGCAACATCGTCGCCCTGGACGCCAAGTTCAACTTCGACAGCAACGCGCTGTTCCGCCACCCCGAAATCGTGGCCCTGCGCGACCTCGACGAAGAAGACGCGGCCGAAGTCGAAGCCTCGAAGTTCGACCTCGCCTACATCTCGCTGGACGGCAACATCGGCTGCCTGGTGAACGGTGCCGGCCTGGCCATGGCCACCATGGACACCATCAAGCTGTTCGGCGGCGAGCCGGCCAACTTCCTGGACGTGGGCGGCGGCGCCACCCCCGAGAAGGTCACCGAAGCCTTCAAGATCATGCTGAAGAACAAGAACGTGGAAGCCATCCTCGTGAACATCTTCGGCGGCATCATGAAGTGCGACACCATCGCCACCGGCGTGATCGCGGCCTGCAAGGCCGTGAACCTGCAAGTGCCGCTGGTCGTGCGCATGAAGGGCACCAACGAAGTCGAAGGCAAGAAGCTGCTGGCCGATTCGGGCCTGCCGATCATCAGCGCCGACACCATGGCGGAAGCGGCCCAGAAGGTCGTGGCAGCAGTCAAGAAGGCCTAAGGAACAAGTCATGTCGATCTATATCAACAAAGACACCAAAGTCATCACGCAAGGCATCACCGGCAAGACCGGTCAATTCCACACCGAGAAGTGCCAGGAATACGCGAACGGCAAGAACGCCTTCGTGGCGGGCGTGAACCCGAAGAAGGCCGGCGAGTCGATCTTCAACATCCCGATCTTCGGCTCGGTCAAGGAAGCCGCCACGCAGACCGGCGCCACCGTGTCGGTGATCTACGTGCCGCCGGCAGGCGCCGCGGCCGCCATCTGGGAAGCCGTCGAAGCCGACCTGGACCTGGCGATCTGCATCACCGAAGGCATTCCGGTCCGTGACATGCTCGAAGTGCGCAACAAGATGAAGGCCAAGGAAGCGGCCGGCGGCAAGAAGACGCTGCTGCTGGGCCCGAACTGCCCCGGCCTGATCACGCCCGACGAGATCAAGATCGGCATCATGCCCGGCCACATCCACCGCAAGGGCCGCATCGGCGTGGTCTCGCGCTCGGGCACGCTGACGTACGAAGCCGTGGCTCAACTGACGGAAATCGGCCTGGGCCAATCGTCGGCAGTCGGCATCGGCGGCGACCCGATCAACGGCCTGAAGCACATCGACGTGATGAAGGCTTTCAACGACGATCCGGACACCGACGCGGTCATCATGATCGGCGAAATCGGCGGCCCGGACGAGGCTGACGCAGCCCGCTGGTGCAAGGACAACATGAAGAAGCCGGTCGTCGGCTTCATCGCCGGTGTCACCGCCCCTCCCGGCAAGCGCATGGGCCACGCCGGCGCGCTGATCTCCGGCGGCGCCGACACGGCCGATGCCAAGCTCGCCATCATGGAAGAATGCGGCTTCACCGTGACGCGCAACTTCTCGGAACTGGCCAAGCTGCTCAAGGCCAAGCTGTAAGAAACGGCCCCTAGACACCGGCCGCAGAGCCGGGTCATGCGAGGACCACGCAGAAATTAAAAAGCGCCCGCACTGGATTGCGGGCGCTTTTTTCAATAAAACACAGTGGGATCAGAGACATGGAAATTCTTCAAAGCACGGACTTCTGGTTAGGTCTGCTCAAGATCGTCTGGATCAACATCATCTTGTCGGGCGACAACGCGGTGGTGATTGCGATGGCGGCGCGCTCGTTGCCGCCTGCGCAGCAGAAAAAGGCCGTCCTGTTCGGTTCGGGTGCGGCCGTGGTGCTGCGCATCGTGCTGACGGTGGTGGCGGCCAAGCTGCTGGCGTTGCCTTACCTGCAGATCATCGGCGGCATGCTGCTGCTGTGGATCGGCATGCAATTGCTCAGCGAGGACGACGAGGACGACGGCGAGTCCAA
Source organism: Variovorax sp. efr-133-TYG-130 (assembly GCF_030208835.1). Classification (NCBI taxonomy): domain Bacteria; kingdom Pseudomonadati; phylum Pseudomonadota; class Betaproteobacteria; order Burkholderiales; family Comamonadaceae; genus Variovorax; species Variovorax sp. efr-133-TYG-130. Next base: position 282,384 of record NZ_JARVTD010000029.1, read on the forward strand.
GGAATACGGCAGCATGATGGCGGCCGTGCGCACCATCCTCCTGGCCGACCTGGTGATGAGCCTGGACAACGTGATTGCCGTCGCGGCCGCCGCGCAGGGCAGCATGGTCCTGCTGATCCTGGGCCTGGCCATCAGCATTCCGTTGGTGATTTTCGGCAGTACCCTCATGATCAAGCTCATGGAACGCTTCCCGATCATCGTCATGCTGGGCGCCGCGCTGATCGGCTGGGTCGGCGGCGAGACCATCGTGAGCGACGTCGCCCTGCGCGACGTGCTGGCGGCCAATCCCTGGTTGCACTATGCGGCGGCTGCGGCCGGTGCGGTGTTTGTCGTGGCCGCGGGCCGCTTGATGCAACGGCGCGCGCACGCCGCTGCTCACTGATTTCGCGAAGTCTGCGCTGACAAACCATGGCGAGTGTCGGCGTCTCCCTGTTCTCCACCCGTCCACCGCTGACTTGGGAGTTCGCAGCACTGACCGATGTCGGCAGGCTGCGCGCCCACAACGAAGACGCCGTACATGTGGATTCCGCGCTGGGGCTGGCCCTGCTGGCCGATGGCATGGGCGGTTACAAGGGCGGCGAGGTGGCGAGCGCCATGGCTGTCTCGCTGCTGCACGCCAGCTTCGGCCGCTGGTTCGCCCAGGCCGGCATGCAGGCGCCGGCCCGGGTGGTCCGGCGTGCGCTGCAGGCCGCCACCGACGAGGCCAACAGCGCCATCCTGCAAGCCGGCACCACCAACCCCGAGCTGCAGGGCATGGGAACGACGCTGGTGCTGGCGGCCTTCCGGCCGCAGCGCGTGGTGGTCGGGCACATCGGAGATTCGCGTTGCTACCGGGTGCGCAACAACAAGCTCGAACTGCTCACGCGTGACCATTCGCTGCGCCAGCAGCAGCTCGACGCGGGTGCCATCACCCCCGAGGAAGCGCTCAATTCGCCAACCCGCAATCTCGTGACCCGGGCGGTCGGCGTGGAGGCCCAGGTCCTGCTGGAAATGCATGAGCACAGCGCAAGGCCGGGCGATCTCTATATGCTTTGCTCCGACGGACTGAGCGAGATGATTTCCGATGAGCAGCTTTTCACGCTTCTAGAACACGATGTCGGGCTTCAGAAAAAAGCTTCGCTTTTGGTTGCAATTGCCAACGAGAATGGCGGCAGGGACAATATTTCGGTTGTTCTGGCAAGAGCAGGCGTTGCGCAAGCGCCTCGCGCAGCCAAGTAGCAGGCCCCAGCGGTACCCCACTGCTGCGCTTGCAGTCATTCAAGCTTTGCAATCGGGGAGTCGGCAATGCCGAAGATGATCATTTCGGTCGATGGCGTTGTCATCGGGCAAGTGGCGCTCGCCAAGGAACGCACGACGCTGGGACGTCGCGCCTACAACGACATCGTGATCGACAACCTGGCAGTCAGCGGCGAGCACGCCGTGCTGCACATGAGCGATGGCGACGTCGAAATTGAAGATCTCAACAGCACCAACGGCACCTACGTCAATGCGCTCGCCATCCAGAAGCAGGCGCTCAAGGACAACGACGTCATCGAGGTCGGAGGTTGCCGCATCCATTTCCGGGCCCGCAGCAACCTGGCCGTCGGCCCCGGTTCCGTGCGCAATCCCGTGGGCGAATATTCGCCGGCCACGCCGCTGTCTTCGGCGCCCACGGAATCGGGTGCGCTCGTCGAGCTTGGCATTCCCGTGCTGCGGGTGCTGGCCGGCCCCAACGAAGGCCAGGACGTCGCACTGCAAAAGGTCGTCACCACCATCGGCAAGCCCGGTGTGGCCGTGGCCGTCGTCACGCGCCGGCGTCAAGGCTACGTGGCGGCGGGCGTCGAAGGCAACGTCACGCTCAACGGCCTGCAACTGGGCACCGAGGCAGTCGCCCTGCAGGAGCGCGACGTGCTCGAGCTTGGCGGCACCGCGCGCATGCAGTTCGTGCGGGTCTGATTCCTTTCCCCCTGGGTTTCGTGGCGGCGTGAACCGTACGGACGGCGCGCCGTGAGCGTGCTGCGGCGGCATTGGCCGCGCATCGTCATCAGCCTGCTGCCGGTGCTGCTGGCGCTGGCGCACGCCACCGGCGCCTGGCCGCTCAGCGCGCTCGAGCGCCTCGACCGCCTGATCTACGACATCCGCCTGCGCGCGACCATGCCGCGCACGCTCGACCCGCGCGTGGTGATCGTCGATGTCGACGACGCCAGCCTCGCGCGCCAGGGACAGTGGCCCTGGGCGCGCGACAAGATCGCCGGCCTCACCACCGAGCTGCTGGACCGCCAGCAGGCGGCGGTGCTGGGCTTCGACGTCATGTTCCTCGAGCCCGACCGGAGTTCCGGCCTCGAGAGGCTGCGGGCAATGGCGGCCGGCCCCCTTCGCGGCATGCAGGGGCTCGCTGACGAGATCGAGCGGCTCGCCCCCGCGCTGGACCACGACGCCACCCTCGCCAGGTCGCTGGAAGGCCGGCGGGTGGCGCTCGGCTACTACTTCACGCGGACCGGCAAGCCCGGCGCCAAGGGGCAATTGCCCGACGCGCCCCTGCTGCCGGCCGATGCGTTTCCCGCCGGCGGCATCTACGCTTCCAGCTGGAACGGCTTCGGCGCCAGCCTGCCGGCGCTCGCCAAGGCCGCGCCCACCGCGGGCTTCCTGAACACACTGGTCGGCGCGCAGGGCGACGGCGTGATCCGCAGCGTGCCCCTCATTGCCCGCTATCAAGGCGACCAGGCCCAGCCCGGCTACTACGAGTCGCTCGCGCTCGCGGTCTACCGGCTGGCGAACGGCTTGCCGCCCGTGCGTCCGGCCTTTGCCTCCGGCGGCGCCGTGCCGCGGCTCGAATCGCTGCGTATCGGCCAGTTGCGCGTGCCGGTCGACCAGACCGCCAGCATGGAGGTGCCGTTTCGTGGCCCGGGCGGCGCCGGCGGCGGATCGTTCCGCTACATCCCGGCCGCCGACGTGCTCGAAGGACGCCTCGCCCCCGGCGAGCTGAAAGGAAAGATCGTGCTCGTCGGCGCCACCGCGCCGGGCCTGCAGGACCTGCGCGCCACCCCCGTCGAAGCCGCGTTCCCGGGCGTGGAAGTGCACGCCAACGTCGTCTCCGGCCTGCTCGACCGGCGGCTGTTCAGCGTGCCGGACTATGCGCCCGGCTACGAAGTGCTGAGCGTGCTGGTGACGGGGCTGCTGCTGGCCTTCGGCCTGTCGCTGCTGTCGGCGCCGCGCGCGGTGCTGCTGGTCGCGGCAACCATCGCCGGGCTGGTCGGGCTCAATTCCTGGCTCTTCGTGGGGTACGGCCTCGTGCTGCCGCTGGCATCGGCCCTTGCCATGACCATGCTCGCTTTCGTGCTCAGCATGAGCTGGGGCTACTTCGTCGAATCGCGCGCGCGGCGCGGGCTCGTTCGGCTCTTCGGCACCTATGTTCCGCCGCAGCTGGTCGACGAAATGCTGGTCCAGCCGGACCGCTACAGCATGCGCGCCGAAAGCAAGCAGATGACCGTGATGTTCTGCGACATGCGCGACTTCACCCGCCTGTCGGAGCAGATGACCCCGGCGCAGCTCCAGGCCTTCCTCAATACCGTCTTCAGCCGGCTCACCGACGTGATCAGCGCGCACCGCGGCACCGTCGACAAATACATGGGCGACTGCGTCATGGCCTTCTGGGGCGCGCCCATCGACGCGCCCGACCACGCCGCATTGGCCGTGCGCGCCGCGCTCGGCATGGCCGATGCCGTGCGCGACATCAACAGCGCCAACCGCGCCGGCGGCCGCCCGGAGATCAGCGTGGGCATCGGCATCAACAGCGGCGTCATGAGCGTGGGCGACATGGGCTCGGCCGCGCGGCGCAGCTACACCGTCGTCGGCGACGCGGTCAATCTCGCGTCGCGCCTCGAAGGCCTGAGCGGCCACTACGGGGTGGAGATCGTCGCCAGCGGCGCCACCCAGGAACTGGCGCCCGGCTACGTCTGGCAGGAGCTCGACAGCGTGCGCGTCAAGGGCAAGGCGCAGGCCGTGGCCGTGTTCACCCCCCTGGCCGAGCGCACGCCCGAAGCCGAAAAACAGGCCCAGCCGATGCTCGAGCGCTGGGGCGCCGTGCTCGCCGCCTACCGCCGCCAGGACTGGGCCGTGGGCCGGAACTTGCTGGCCCCCTTGCTCGCCGCGGATGCCAAAAAAGTCCTTTACCAGCTCTACGCCCAGCGTTTAGCCTCCATGGCGTTGCGACCCCAGGATCCGAACTGGGACGGCGCAACCCGGTTCGAAACCAAATGACGACAGACACACACAAGGGGTCTTTCACAATGCAGGTTCGTGTGCTGGGTTGCTCAGGCGCCATTGCCAAAGACTGCCGCACCACCTCGTTCCTGGTCGACACCGACCTGCTCGTCGATGCGGGCACCGGCGTGGGCGACCTCTCGCTCGAAGAAATGGCCGCCATCGACGACGTGGTTCTGACGCACTGCCACCTCGACCACATTGCCGCCCTGCCCCTGATGCTCGACGCCATCGGCAGCCGCCGCTCCAGACCGCTGCGCGTGCATGCGCTGCGCGCCACCATCGAAGCGCTGCGCGCTCACGTGTTCAACAACGTCATCTGGCCCGATTTCGAGAGCATTCCCAGCCCTGAAGCGCCGTTCGTGAGCTTTCACGACATCGAGGTGGGGCAGATGCTGCAGCTGGGCAGCTGTGCGCCCAAGTCGATCGAGGTGCTGCCGGCCGTGCACACCGTGCCGGCCTGCGGCTTTGCCGTGCGACGGGCTTCCGGCGGCGCGAACTGGGTTTTCAGCGGTGACACCGAGCGCAACCCGCCGTTCTGGGACCGGGTCAACGCGCTGGATGTGGCGATGCTGGTGATAGAGACGGCCTTCAGCAACAGGGAGCAGGCGCTGGCCGAGCGCAGCTTGCATTTGTCACCAGTGATGCTGGCAGGCGAACTGGCGCGGATCGACCCCGCGAAGCAGTTTCCGATCTACATCACCCATACCAAGCCGGCGGAAACCGACGAAATCATGAGCCAGATCGAGGCGCTGGGAGAGCATCAGGTGGCGGGGGTGGCGCAGCGGGATATCCGGTGGTTGAAGGCGGATGGGGTGTTGACTTTCTGACGCATCGGCAGCCCTTGCCGGTTGACATATTTGTCATGCAAGAAGCATCTGGACACAAAATGTGTCGCATCGTGTTACACGTTGGTAAACAAAGGTGACGTGTTCGGTCGACAGAAGGCTGGTTTGGAGGGTGGCACAGATGCTGCGGAAGTTCTCCCGCTCCGGGCAGGTTCCCGGGCGTGACAACCAACCAACCTGGAGTTAGTGAATGAACCGTCGTTCTATCGCACGCAACGTGCAAAAGGGTTTCACCCTTATCGAATTGATGATCGTTGTGGCGATCATCGGTATCTTGGCTGCTGTGGCGCTGCCTGCGTATCAAGATTACACGGTACGGGCCAAGCTTTCTGAAGTTGTTCTGGCCGCATCTGCTTGCCGCACTGGCATCACGGAGGCACTGCAGTCGTCAAGTGGTGTCGATGCATCCGCCGCACTGCCCGCCGCTTGCACTACTGCTACGAGCAAGTTTGTCAAATCTGTCACTGCCAGTGCAAATGGTGTCATCACCGTAACCGCGAACGAAGCAAACCTTACCGCCCTGACCACCGCTACCAATGTGCTTACCTTGGTGCCCGTTCAAACTGGAACCACTGCAGTTGATGGGACGAAAGATGGCGGGAAGACGATTGCTGGATGGGCCTGCGGTGGCACCACGGCTTCGACTCCTGCTGGCGCAACCACGATTCCTCCAAAATATCTTCCGGCTTCTTGCCGCGGTATCTATCCGTAATTAAAAAATAATGCCGGCTGACATTAAAGTGTCAGCCGGCTTTTTCTTTTTTGTTGGCTGCGCCACTGGGACTTAGTTAGCAACCGCGACCTTTGACGGGGTGCTAATACCGGTCCTGCGCAGATAAACCTCAAGACGCCGTCTTGATTTGTGGCTTCGGTCGACCACGAAAAAACAGGGTCAGACTCCAATTGACGCTCTGTCATTTAGCGCAATACGAAGCGATCGAACCGTGATTTCGGCTGCGTCGATTCGCCGCCCCAACTCATCGTTGACCAGCCAGACCAAGGCGCTGAATTCAGAACGCGTCGGATAAACCTCTTCCGTGTCGTTCACGTGGTGCGGAGCGATGAGTTTTTCGAGACACGTGTAGGCGCGCCGCACAATCTGCAGGTTGTCAATGTCATCGCATGCCTGCAGTGCAAGCGATTCCGCGCTGACGTTTTCAGAAGACTCAGGGAGCGAAGGAGCGTGCGCAGACGCGCGGGCGGATGCAGCCATGAACGGCCTCCAAGTGATTGCAGCTTTCAAAAACTGCCGTCACGAGACCAATCGGGGCGGCAGCTCGACGGGTTGGTCTACCGGGCAACCACTTGCGTGAAACCGGCCGGGTTCGCGCCCGCCCGCCGAGCCGCCAAAACTGGAGGCACGAACGACGAAGCCGCAGACCCTGCGAGGAAACCGCGGCTTGTATCGCAGTGATTGCACGGGAGACCAATCCCGATCACGCCGTCTTCTGGCATGACTGGCGCAGTATAGCGACGCAGTTACACCGAAAAACTCTTGCTCCGATTCAGACTGCGGACGACTTGCATCCACTTCGTGCTTCCTCGATTCGTGGGCGCGATTCGGTAGCGCGGACGCTGCTATTCCGTTGCCGAAGTCGTACAGGTTGCATCCGTAGCAGGCTGGCACGCGCGGACGCGGCCGGTCTTTGCAATCACCACAATCCGAGTCTGCTGCGTCTTCGCCGTGCCCGAGATGTCGTTGCGTTCAATCTTCAACGTCGCTGACTGAAAAGTCGAATCACTGGTCTGTGTGTAGCCCGAGGGATTGAACATGATGTACGCCGGGCTGTTCTGCGCTGTTCCCTGTCCTGTGGCGTTGAAATAGCTAGGCAGTGCGCTTCCCTGCACGATGAGGATGTCTGATCCATTGAATTGTTGGTTGTTGTCTGTGTCGACAAAAACGGTCCAACCGGTTGCCCAGTTGTTGTCCGCGCGGGGCACTACAACTGCTTGCCGGCCACGCTTCATTGCTTCTCCCCGTGCGGCGCCCAGGGCAGCAACGAAAGAATTGGCCGCCGATGTGAGTTCCGAATTGCGCTGAAAGGTCACAAAGCTTGGCGCGCCAATCACCAGCAAGACTGCCGCGATGGCGATCGTCACCATCAATTCGATCAGCGTGAAGCCGATGTTCTGGCTTTGGCTGAGTCGTCTCATGGCCAGCAAAGCCTGAACTTGGCATCGGTCGAAGCGATGTTGCAGGTTTTTGCGCCCGTGCTGCTGAGGGTCAGCGCGCCGACGACGGAATCCGTTCCCGTGGGCGTGGCAGTCAGAAGCACACACTCGGAGAGGGACTGACTACCGCATTTGGCTGCAGAGAGCCAATAGGCCGGGCTGGACGAGCTATCGCCCGAGTAATTCTTGAAAGGCAGCGGATTCGGCAAAGTTGTGGTTGCTTGGGTGACCACGCCCGTATTACTGGTCGTGAAATCGAGGTAAGCATTGCGCTGCGTCATGTACCGCTCCTGCTGCTGCATGAGTTCGAGCAACGCTGTGCGCGCTTGTGCGCGCCGACCCTTCAGCACCGAATCTGTATACGCCGGATACGCAATAGCCGCCAGGATCCCGATCACAGCCACGACGATCATCAATTCGATGAGCGTGAAGCCGCCCATGGAGGCACGTTTCTTTATGTGGTTCATGTTCAAGATCCGCGCTTCAGGTCCAGGTAGTTGTTGATCTGCCGCCAGCTCAACCGGCCCGCGGTTATGACGACGCTGCTCTGGCCGGTGTTGCCCGTGCCGCCAGCGGCATTGCCGACACCGCCGGAACCTTGTGCAATCACCTGGCTGGTGATCCTCTTCTTGCGCCGGCCGGTGCTGTCGCTGATTGATTCGACCGTGGACGCCACCTCGATCACCAAGGGCTGCCCCATGATGCCGACGGTCGATACCCGTCGTGTCCCCATGCCGGTGTCCACGTCGACGATGTACGAATTGCCGCCGCCCCCGCTGACGCCGCAGTTGGTCGAGTTGCCTGCCGTGCCCGGAATCAGGCTGCCGAATATCAGTGTGCTGCCGTTCAACAGCGCCCCGCTCACCTGGCGCTCGGTGCTGGCGTAGTCCATGTACCAGCCCGAGCTCACGGTCGATGAGTTGGTGAGGTCGCTGGTGGCGCGGCCCCAGGTGAAGCTGGGCACGGTGATCGCGCCGGTGGAGTCGATCGAGGCGGCTCTCAATCTTGCACGCCCGCTGATGGCGCCGGATCCGTTCGGCGTCGCATCGGCAACACTCGTGCCGTCGTCGTACACCACGTAGAACGAGTTCTGCGCGGTCGACGAGCGGTCGTCCACTTCCAGGTATTTGCCGGTGCCGAAGGCCACCTGGATCGCGTTGATGTTGTTCGTCGCGGCCACCAGCGTGGGGGCCATGCTGATGGGCTGCACGTTGCCCGCGCTGTCCTTGGCGACGTAGAGGGGGTAGGGGGCGTTGCTGCTGGCGTTCTTGAAGGCCGACAGGTTCGCCATGTTCCACTCGGAGGTGCCGTGGTTGCGGAAGTCGAGCTTCCACATGTTGCCGTGCAGGTCACCCGCGAAGATCTGGGCCACTTCGCGGTTGCCGCCGGTGGCAATGGCCGCCTTGAAGTTGAGCATGCCGGTGGCCTTGGTGACCGCCAGCGTCGCATCGAATGGAAATTCCACCTTGTAGTAGTTGGTGCCAAGCGTCCAGGCCGTCTCGGGCGCCTTCGAAAGGTCGAGCAGGAACAGGGCGGGGTTGCCGGAGCTGTAGTTGTTGGCCGCGTTCACCTTGGTGTAGTTGTTGACGCCGCTGGCCACCACCGCAAACCACTTGTAGGTGGGGGTCGTGGCTGTCGGCGCGCTGGTGCGCATCTTCAGGATCTGCGGCTGGCCGACGACGAAGCCCATGTCGACGTCGTCGTCCTGCGTGAACTCCCACATCACGTTCGACGCGGAGAACGACGTGGGGTCGGTCACGTCGAGCGCGAACACGCCGCGTCCGCCTGCGCCGGTGCCCGACACGAGCACCGTCTTCCAGTCGGCCGCTGTACCGGCGGAGCCCAACTGCGCTTCCGCCACCACGGGCGGACCGTCGACATAGCTCTGGTGGTTGGACACATAGCTCGCATCGGTCAACGCGGCAAGCTTGGGTGTCATCCAGCTGGGGATGTAGCCGAACAACTCGTCGCCGGTGCCGGCGTTGAAGGCGTGCAGCATGCCGTCGTTGGCGCCCACGAACACGGCGGCCGTACGGTTGAGGTTGGCCGTCCTGAAGGCGGCATAGCTGGTGGAGTTGATGTTGTTGGACGGCGCGCCGGAATACACGACGCCCGAATTGATGATGTCGCCCAGCAGCTTGTTGTTGCGGCGGCGGAACGGCGAGCCTTCGCGGGCATTGCTGCCACGCAGATAGGTCACGCGATCGGAGCCCAGCGAGTCGGCGGTGGAGGAAGGGGTGATCTTGTTCAGGTCGGCTTGCTGCGCGCTGGTCAGGGAATCCCACAGGAATGCGCTGGCCTTGGGTACGGCATTGCCCGGACGTCCGATGACGATGTTGCGCGAGGTTGCGGGCGCGGACAGCAACGAGAGCCGGTTGGTGGCCGACCAGGTGGGCGTGGGCGTGATGCTGGCGGTACCGTTGCTGACGCTGATCGACTGCGCGAGCAGGTCGCCGCTCCAGTCGCTGGTGTCGAAGGCGCCCTGGTAGACCGAGTTGCTCGTTTGCAGCGACTTCGACTGCACCGCACTGCCGGCAATGCTGCGCGCGGAGGTGGAAGCCCGGCTGAAGATGCTGTCGAACGCGCTCAGCACGCTGCGCGCGCTGCTCTGCAGGTAGTAGGTGCTGGCCTCGCCGGGGCGCGCGCTGTCCTGCCAGACGTTGGCGTCGACCGTGCCGTCCTGCCGCTTGAACGGGTTGCCGAAGGTGTTGTAGGGCTTGCTGCCGGTATTGGATGGGTCCGACTCGAAGCCGCCGTATTTTGCCGAGGTGAAGAACTGGTTCCGGTTTCGACGGGTGTTCGCGTCGTTCTGGTCGCCGTATTCGTTCACGTCGAAGAAGAAGCTCTTCACGCGCAGGCCAGGGCGCTGCATGCTCGGTTGGTCGGTCCAGCCGGCGCCGCGGATGTCTTGCGTATGCGCCCAATACGAATAGCCGATGATCGCTTCGCCGCGCGGGCTGCCGTTGGTGCTGGTGTTGCCGGTGGTGTGCTGCGTCACGCCCTGTCCGTCGATGTAGGTGGTGTCGTTGCCCCGCTCGAAGTTCTGGACCACGCCCGTCCAGGCCGAGAGGTTCGGAATGTTCCCTGCCACGTTGGTGCTGGGGTAGCGGTTGCCGTCGTGGGTGTTGATGTCGCCGATCACGACGATGTTGCTCTTCAGGCACGAATAGTTGCTCGAGCTGGACCGGCTGTCTCCGTAGGGGTCGTTCCAGGTGGTGAACACCGGATAGCCGTCGTACATGCTCGTCGTCATGTTGCTGATCGCGATGTCGCTGGGCTGCAAGCCTTGCAGATAGCGCAGGGATTCGTAGTAGAGCTCGCTGACGGGGTCGAACTGCTTGTAGCGGCCCGCCACCGGACCCGTGCGGCCGAACTTGTTGAGGTAGTTGATGACGCCGCTCACGCCGAAGGTGGCGTTGGTGCCCGAGAGTGAGCTGCTGTCCGGATTGGTTGCGAACACGCCCGTGGTGGCGTTCCATTCGGCCGCCGCGTTGCCGCCGGTCGGTGTGTTCTCTATGCCGTTGATGTCGAAAGTCTTGGCGCCGACGTACTTCATGGGCGCGCGCAGCACGCCGCCGTAGCGGCCCGGCGGGCTGGCTCCGCTGTTCGTCTGGTCCATCAGGTAGCCGAAGGCGGACAGGCGCAGTTGGTCGCTGTACTTCTGCACGGTGCCCGTCGGCTTGTAGTTGCCGCTCGGGTATTTGGTGCAAAAGGTGTAGTCCCGTGCGTCGGCCAGGTTGCCGGAGGCATCCTTGTCGCAGACCTTGACGCGGGAATAGAAGAAGCCGTCGCTGTTGAGGCCGTTCGCGGAACTGGGTGGCGTCCAGGTTCCGTTGTAGGTGCGCAGATAGCACGCCTTCACGGTGCCGCTGATCGGGTCGCCGAACACGCCGTTGGAGCATGTCACGCCGTTGGACGCAGGTGCCACGGCCCACTTGGTGCCGGCGCCGTACCAGACCTCTCGCGTCCCGGTGAAGGTGCAGCTGCCGTTCTCGGCCGCGCAACTGCTGCTCGCCACATCGGAGGGCTTCGCGCCCGAGTAGTTCGACACCGGACCCACCGCGGACGTGGATGGCTTCACGCTGAGGCTGTAGCTGCTGGGAGAACCGCAACTGCCACCCTTGGCCGTGCCGAAGTAGATTTTGTTCAGCGTGTTCGCCACCCAGATGTCGCTGGTGCCGGCCGCGTTGATCATCTTCCTGGGCACCGCGCCCCAATATGCGCCGGTGCTGCCGCCGTTGCGCTGCAGTTGCTTGGCTGGAAAGTTGGTCGAATTCCACATGCAGATCGGGTCACCGTTCGGGATCACGGCGCGCTGCAGGATGGTCAGGTCGGTCGTATCGATGTAGCGGTCGCCGCCCGACAGCGCAAGCCGCAGCATGTCGATGGCCGAGCTGCTGGCCCAGTTCAGGAAGTTGCCGCTGAAGCCGTCATCGCACATGCGGTCCGTTCGCGCGCTGGACAGGATGCGGTCGAAGCGCTTGTAGTCGGAGGCCGTGAGGCCTGAGGCAGGCGATTCGGTCGGCGTGTCGTTGTACGAATAGCAGGCATTGGCGTCGTAGTAGCCGATGTATTCGTTGAGATTGCTGTAGGTGCTGTCCGTGTCGCCGCTGGGGGTGTACTGGGCGCCGACCGTCGGGTATTCCACCGACAGCGCCAATGCCAGAGTCGGCTTGTCGCCGGACGTGGTGGCATAGAGCGGGTCGCTGGCCAGCGCAACGGGCTTGATGTTGGGGGCTGTGCTGGAGATGGCTGCGAAAGACAGCGCAATCGTTGCGGCCACCAGCGGGAAGGCAAGCCACGCGAGCGTGCGCGGCTGCGCGAACCATGGACGGGCTTTGGTGTTGGACGTTTTCATGGAAGGCGGTTCGCGTCAGTCGCGATAGATGATCTGGACGACGCCCTGGATGTCGTCCCGGGGGCCGAAGCCCATGGCTGTCACGCGGTAGATGTAGCTGGTCGTCGAGCCCGCGATATCGCGGTTGGCGGGGTCTTCGATCGGCTCGATCACGTAGCGCGGCGGCTTGGAGGGCTGGATGCCGGTCGAGCCTGACGGGAAGCTTCGACCCGTGAAGTCGCCATAGGCGGCCGTCTTGGCTCCGGTCGTCGCTGTGAAGTCCACGGTCAGCCATGCGGGCTTGGCCGTCGTTTCAAGTGCGCACAGGCCCTTGCTGGTGCCGGAGCTGCCGCACCCGCTGACGAAGGCATTGGTGTTGGCCATGCGGGTGAACACCGTCCGCCGGCTGGAGTCCACAGGGCCGTGGATGTCGAACTCGGCATCCATCAGCGCAGCTTCGGCAGACTGCCAGGCCACCTGCATGTCCCTGTCATTCCGTGAACTGCGTTCACCCATGGTCGCGATCTGCGCTGCGCCCACGCCCAGTATGGAAACGATCACCAGCAGCAGCAGCACGATGATCAAGGACACGCCGCGCTGGCCTGCGGAACGGTAAGAAGAGCGTGTGTTTTTCATGTCAGAGCCCCTGGTCGTTGCGCAGGTGGATCGTGAAGGTCAGCGTCTGGCGAAGTCGACCGTCCGGCGTGGGCTGGAAGACCGTGTTGACGTCGTTACTGGAGGCGAAGGCGCTTCCGAGCGCGCCGTTCGCGCTGCTCTTGGTCGGGCCGAACGGGTAGAAGGTCTGCGACTGCGAATCCTGGGCGGCGCCCTTGGCGCTGCGCAGCACCATGCCGATGCGCACGCTGCGCACCCTGCGCCAGTTGGCGTTGGTGGCGGCACTGTTGCCGGTCACCGTGATCTGGTCCGCTCGAAGATAGGCGTTCGGCACGTTGGGAGAGGGGGCGTTAGCCGCCGGCGCTGTTCCGGCCGTGACGCCATCGACGCCATACAGCACCTGGAAATTCTCGACACCTTGCACGATGGGGCTGGACAGCCATGAGCTGGTCGCGGTGTCGTAGTAGGTGCACAGGAGCGACGGTTCGCCCTGGCTCAGGCCCACGGAGAAGATGCTTGCCAGAAGCGTGTCTCGCGCAGCGGCGGTGTTGATGTCCGCGACGGTGGCCTGCGCGTTGCCGGCACAGTCGATCATCGTCTTGTCCGCGTCCGTGGAGCCGGCGACCATGGTGTGGGCCTGCGCGGATTGGTAGCGCAGTATCAGCACGTCGCTGCCGGTGCCCGCTTCGGTGCCGGGCCGTGTGGTGGACGTCGTCAACGGGTTGGTCAGGTTCACCTTGGCGTTGTCGAACCCCATGATGCTCGGCGCCGGATCGGTCGCTGTCGCCTGGCGGAGTGTGGCCGCGAAGAACACGTCCCGGTAGCCGGTCTGCACACCGATGCGCTGGATCATGTCTGCGGCAAACCGGCCGTTGTCGCGCAGTTGCGAGGCTGCGTCGACCGTGGTGAAGCCACGGCGCGCGACCGTCAGGGCCGATACCGCCGCGGCCACCACGATCAGGCCGACGGCCATGGCAACGAGCAGTTCGATCAGGGTCAAGCCGCGAACACTGTCGCGGCTGCGTGAACGGACGATCACAGAGTGCTCCCAGGCGTGACCGGCAGGACGATGGACGGCTGCGCCGCCTGGTCGACCGTGGTGCCGGTCTTCGTGGAGGGGCGGCTCCAGCCGATCTTGACGAGGATCGGGTCGGTGGTATCGGTCGAGGTGCACGCCCACACGGCCCTGCCGTCCGACCCGTACGGCGCGCTGTCGCGGCAGATGCGCACGTGTGCACCCGGCAGCGCGTCATCCAGCCGTGCCAGCCAATCGGTGAGCTCGGCTTGCGCGACGGCGGTCGTGCTCGCGCAGTTCTGGCCGACGGACAGGCAGTAGGACGCGGTCGGGGCCACCAGGGGGCTGGTCAGCTCAGCTGTCAGGTACGGATTGTTCGTAGCAAGCAGCGCCTGGTCCTTGTTGCCCCGCATCATCTCGGCAAGCTCGCGCGCGAGCACCACGGCTGTCGACTGAAGCCGCGCATCGCGGTTCGCCTGCAGCGAAGCCGCCTGCAGGCCGACCATGCCGAGCAGCCCGAAGGACAGCACGACGATGGACACCAGGACTTCGAGCAGCGTGAAGCCGCTGGTTTTCTGGGCTTGCCGGATCCGGAAATTTGCAGGGTTCATCGTTCCAGTGCGCGGGCCGAGTTGTGAACAAGATTTTTCAAATGTGAACGGAGATGATGCCGGGGGCGCTCTTGCAAGGGCGCGCCGCCTGTCGGACCTGAGCAACCATTCGGAACATTTGTTACTCGATTGTTAGTGCCCATCGAACGGTCGCAGCCAGGTGACAAACGGCAATTGAGTACTTTCAAACTCACCTAGCATCCAGGACACATATAGAAACAGTGATGCAAGGGAGAGGTGCCACACATGTCCTGGAGGCGCAAAGCATTGCGGTGCGGCGGGTTCACGCTCGTCGAAATGGTGGTCGTCGTCGCGATGCTCGGGATACTGCTGGCGCTGGCCGTGCCGGGTTTTGTGGCGATGCAACGGAACTCGGCGGCGGCGACGCTGGGCAATGAGTTCGTCATGGCGGTGGGCTTCGCGCGTTCCGAAGCCATCGCGACGAACAAGTGCGTCACCGTCTGCGTGCCGGCGGACATCACCGTCGCCGATCCCACCTGCGCCGGCAGAGGGGTCGAATGGAGCGGCGGTTGGATCGTGTTCTCCAATCCGAAGTGCGACAGCGTTGCCGACGACGACACGGCGCGGCTGCTGAAGTTCTACATCGGCAAGGCCAACGGTCCCACGCTGACCGCGCCCACCGGCAAGGTCGCGGCGCTGCGCTTCGACGCGCGCGGGCGCTCGAGCCTCACCGCCCAGCAGTCGCTGGGGCTCGCGCCTGTGGGCGCCTCCGCCACCAAGGTGGTGTGCCTGGACGTGATGGGTCGCGCCCGCGTCGGCAACGTCGGCGGCATCAGCTGCGACGACAGCAATCGAAACTAGGCGGGACGGCGAATGATGAATCGCGCTCGGCAATCGGGTGTGGCGCTGATCGAGGCGCTGGCGGCTCTACTGGTCTTCTCGTTCGGGCTGCTGGGCATCGCCGGCCTGATGGCCGCGGCGACGAGATACCAGACCGGCAACGAAGCCCGGCTGAATGTTTCGGCGGTCATCGACGACCTGTCGGAAAGGATCCGCATCAACGTACCCGGTGCAAACGGCTATTCGGGCCTGGTCGGCGGTGTCGCCGCTTCCGGGTCGGGCTATCAGCTGACCGACGACTATTCGACGCAGGCCGCCGAGGCGGTGACCGTACCGTCGAAGAATTGCCTGACAGCGGTCTGCAGCCCGGCGGAACTGGCGGCCTACGACCTCGCGGCCTGGAAAAACATTCTTCGCACGGCTTTCCCGGGCGGGGCGGGCTACGTAACCGGCAACATCTCGTCCGGCTTCGTCGTCAGCGTGATGTGGTTCGACAAGAGCGCGACGGACAAGGCCGGCGATGCGATCGAACCGGCCGTCTGCACCGACGAGGCCGACGACCGGCAGACGGCGTCGGCCCGCTTCTGCTGCCCTGAGGGAGCCTCGGCGCCTGCCGGCGTGCGTTGCTACACCACGAGCGTTCTGCCATGAAGGCGCGTGCCCACAGGTCGCGCGGCCTCACATTGGTCGAGCTGCTGGTTGCGATCGCGCTCGGGCTGCTGCTGGCCGCCGTGGCCGGCTATCTGCTTGTTTCGACGAACCGGGTGGCTAGGGCCATCGACGCCCGCGCCGAGCAGCAGGAAGCCGCCAACATCGTGCTGGACATCATCGGCCGCGACCTGAAGAACGCGGGCTTCTATCCGGCCAGCTTCGCGGCTTCGGCCGGCTCTTCGCGCTTGCCCGGCGCCTACTCGAACATCGTGTCGAGCTCGAAGAACGCGTTCGACCAGGGCATCTTCGGCTGCAGCGCGGCGCTGTTCGACGTGGCCAGCGGAACCTGCCCGGCAGCCGGCACCTCGGCGCCTGATTCGCTCGTGGTCAATTACTTTTCCGCGGACAACTTCGGGATAGAAGGCGTCGGCACGCGGAAGGATTGCCTGCGCCAGGACGTGGAACTGGCCACTTTCGAGGGGGCCGAATACAACAAGGACCGCGCCGGCTCGGGCGACAAAGGCACCGGAACCGTGGTCTTGCCGCTGTTCATCAGCAACGTCTACGGCCTGGGCGACAGCTACACCTACACGCAGGACGGCAGGTCCATCTCCACCCGCAGCTTTCGCTGCGCGGGGAACGGGCCCAACACCAAACCGCACCAGCCCATCGTCCCGGGCGTCGTCGAACTGAGGTTTCGCTACGGGGTTGCCGAGGCGAACACACTCGAGTCGCCCGCGCGCTTCTTCACCGCAACGGAGGTCAGCGCACAGCCGGCAGCCACCATCGACGGGCAGAGCAAGACCGCCTGGCAGCGCGTGGTCGCCGTGCAGGTGTGCGTCGTGACCAAGACGCTCGATGCATCGGTGCGGCAGACCTCGAGCGGCAGCTATGTGGACTGCGACGGCGTCTCGCGCAGCTTCTCCGGCGCCGATCGCGCGATCTACAAGCAGCAGACCCGCGTCTTCGGCGTCCGCAACAACCTCACGAGGACGTTTTGAACCGCACGCGCCGCCCCGCCGCCCAGCGCGGACTCGCATTGGTCATCGTGCTGGTGTTCATCGTGATCCTGTCCGGCGTGGCCGCCTTCGCCGTGCGGCGCGTGATGTTCGGCGAGCACATCGCACGCAACGTGCTCGACATGGAAGTTGCCAGGCAGGCCGCCGAGGCCGCCTTGCGCGATGCGGAGCGAGACATTTCGCTGGCGGACGACGTGACGGGCGCCGCCTGCCCACGCGGGGACGACCGCCCCATCAAGTCGGCCTACAGCGAGCCGAACTTCGGCACCGACTGCCCCCGCGGGCAGTGCCGCTTCGGCGAGCAGACGCCTGCTTCCTATTACGCGGACAGCAACGCCAAGTCGAAGACCAACCCCGAACCGTGGTGGCCCGCGGACAGCGGCGGCGTTGGCTGGAAGGCGAGCCCGCCTTCCGGCTGCGCTTTCACAGGGGGCGTCCCGCTGGGCACCTTCACCGGTACGCCGGGCGTCAAGGGTGTGTCTCGCCAGCCCGAATACCTGATCGAGTACATGCAGCGCGGCGAAGAAATCTATTTCAGGAACACCGCGCGCGGCTGGGGGCTCGACCCGAATACGGAAGTCGTGCTGCAAAGCTATTTCAAGCGAAGCTGAAAATGAAAAAAGCAATCATCGAATTTGCGGCAATGTTGTTTCTGGCCGTGGCGGGTGCTGCCAATGCCCAGATCCAGGCGGTTCCGCCCAACGTGAATCCGGATCCGAATCTGCCCATGGTGGTGTTGAACGTGTCCAAGGACTACAGCATGTTCAGCCGCGCCTATACGGACTACGAAGACCTGAATTTCGACGGCAGCATCGATTATTATTTTCTGCCGTATTTCAAATACTACGGATATTTCGATCCGACGAAATGCTACAGCTATGGCGGCACCGGAGCAGCCGGCAATTTCGTTCCGGAGAAATTGGCCGAAAAGGTGACTGTGGCCGGAGACCCGGCAGGTTCGCCGAGATACTACTGCGCCGAAGCGGGTGCCAGGTCATCCAGCCTCTGGAGCGGCAATTTCCTGAATTGGGCCACCATGTCCCGCATGGACGTGCTTCGCAAGATTCTTTACGGCGGATTGCGCTCCACCGATGAAGCCGGGTCTTCGCAGAATCCTGGAAAAACCGTGCTCGAAATGGCTTTCGTCCCGCGCAACAGCCAGGCCTACGCCAAGTACTACAACGGCCCCGACCTGATTCGCCTCACGCCGTTTTCATACGCTACAGGGCTCACGCTGTGCCGCCGGCACGAGAATCCGACCAATGCCGAAGAATCGCAGATATCGAAATTGAACCCGGTGATTCGTGCGGCCGAAGGCAACTACGTTCTGTGGAACATGACGGAAGTCCGCAGCTGCAACTGGTTGAACGAGGAAAAATACGATTGGCAGGATTCGACCGTCGCATTCATGACCGCGAATTATGTGGGCGCTGGTGGCGCATCGGCGCACCAGGGCAGCAATCCGGCGAAGGCCAATGAATACATGGCCCGAGTGGAAGTCTGCCGAAAAGATCTGATCGGGGAAGAGCGTTGCAAGCAATATCCGAATTCAAATCTGAAGCCGATCGGCCTGCTGAATGAATTTGGAGAAAGCAGCAATTACGGGCACAGCGCAGCCAAGGCTGAATTTGCGATGTTCCTCGGCTCCTTCGACACCAATCTCGATGGCGGCGTGCTTCGCAAGAACATGTCCGAGATCAATGATGAAATCGATGCGCAAACGGGGGTGTTCAAGGTTTTCTCCAATGCAAACGATCGCGGCATCATCTATTCGCTGAATCGGCTAAGGCCTTTTGGATACAAACCCGTGACCGGAAGATACGCAGACGACTGCTTTTCCAACACCATCAAGAACGGAGATTGCCCGTCATGGGGCAATCCCATCGGAGAAATCATTCTGGAGGGGCTGCGTTACTACGCCTCCAAAGGGGCTCTCTACCGTGGCGGAGAAAAAGACGCAACGCTGGGCCTGCCGTCCCCCGCCTGGATCGATCCGCTCGAGGCAAATCCGCAGTACCCGGGTTCTGGAAAGTCGCGTGAGTCGCTCTACGGAAAGAGCATCTGCCGACCGCTCAACATGGTCACCATCTCCAGCGGCGTGGGCACGTTCGATGGCGACAACATGGGCGCTCTCGACCACAGCGAATTGGGCATTGGCGCTCCGCACAGCGCGGCGTACTACACGAAGCTGATCGGCGAGTCCGCGCATGAAGGTATTTCGGACACGATCCGCCTGGCTGGGTCCGTGGGAGCCGCAACCGAGGGCGAAGGCACCAAGGGCATCTGCACCGGCAAGCTCATCGGAGACCTGAGCATGGTGTCGGGCCTGTGCCCCGAGGCGCCGAACATGCGGGGCACCTACCTCGGCGCCGGAGCCGCCTACTACGCCCACGTGAACCGCATCCGCCCCAAACTGACCGTGCCCAAGGACGCGAACGCCAACGTGCTGAAGGTCCGCCAGTACGCGGTGACGATGTCGGGCGGGTCCGCCTCCATCCGCATTCCGGTTCCAGGTTCCAGCCCGAAGCGCTATGTCTTCATCACCCCCGCCAGCATCGACTGGAACGGCACGACTCCGCTTCCAGGCAACATGGTGGACTTCAAGGTCCTGAAGCGCGCAGCGAACGGCGAATCCGGGACCTTTCTCGTGCTCTGGCAGCACCAGGCGCTCGGTGAAGACCAGGACCAGGACATGCTCGGCTCCATCCGGTACGAGACCGATGCGAGCACCACGCCGCCCACATTGCGCGTGTTCACGCAGACCCTGGAGTCGAACACCGGCAACGCCGGGCCGTTCGCCTTCGGCTACACGGTGGTGGGCAGCAACAGGGATGGAAGCCACTTCCACAGCGGCATCAACAACTACGCCTCCAGCGAGTCGACCGCGTCCTATGCCGCATCGAACGTGCAGCGCGAAGACCGGCCGACCGCAGCCAAGTGCTACCTGAACGACAACGGAAGCAAGCCGGAGGGGTGGAACCACAAGGTGGCGCCGCGCCTGTGCGTGAAGTTCGGCAATGTCTTCGTCAAGGGCGAGACCCGGCTCGACTACCAGATGCTCGGCTCCAGCGAGGCAGCGATCCAGGACCCGCTCTGGTACGTTGCCAAATACGGCGGCTTCAAGGACTCCGAGAAGACCCCGACCGGATTCCCCGACGCCGTTTCCAAGTGGGACACCAGGCGGGCCGACGGTGCCGCCTGCGGGGCCGCCGGCCAGCCCGACTGCAGCGACGGCATTCCGGACAACTATTTCCTCGCACGGCGTCCGGACCTGCTCGAGGAATCGCTGCGGCAGGTCTTCGCGGACATCACCGGAACTTCGAATTCCGCGCCGGCGGTGTCGCGGCCCGACCTGCGCGCCGGCGACTACAAGTACGTCGCCAACTTCTCCGCGTCCGACCTGCACGGCGAACTGCTGGCCTACCGGCTCGACGCGGCCGGCAATTTCGGCGCCACGCCTTCCGCGAAGGGGCATGCCAACCTGACCAGCGCAGCGACGCGCGCGATCATCACGAACCTCGGAACCACCGGGGTGCCGTTCACCCATGCGGGCCTGAACGTCCCCGCGGGCGCCACGTACCTGGCCGGCCTCGGCGTTTCCACGAGCGTGCAGCAGGACGTCATCGGCTACCTGCGCGGCATCCGCACCCACGAGAAGCTGTACGGCGGCACCTTCCGTGACCGGAACTCGGATTCGATCATGGGCGGCGTGGTGAACGCCAACCCCTGGCTGCAGGACCGGCCCTCGGCCAACTTCTTCGGCGCCGTCTTCGGCGGCTACGGCACATTCAAGGCCGCCCAGAAGTCGCGCACCAGGCTGGTATGGGTGGGCGCCGCGGACGGCATGCTCCACGCGTTCACCGCAGACGCGCTGACGCCTGTCATGTCCTATGTGCCGCAGGCGCTCTCCTCGCGCCTCAAGGAAATTCCGGATCCCACGGTCACCGATCTGCGCGCCTACATGGACGGCTCTCCATTCACCGCGGATGTGAAAACCTCCGCCGCCACGGCCGCGTGGCGCACGTACCTTTTCTCCAGCCTGGGGCGCGGCGCCAAGGCGATCTTCGCGCTGGACGTGACGTCGCCGGCAGCGCTGACCGAGGCCAATGCCGCCAGCGTCTTCAAATGGCAGTTCACCACCGCGGACGACGCCGACCTGGGCCATGTCATTTCCGACGGCGGCGTGCACCCGGCAAGCAACCAGGCCGCGCAGGTCGCGCGAATGGCCAACGGCAAGTTCGCCGTGCTGTTCGGCAACGGCGTGTCGAGCGCGTCGGGCAAGACCGTGCTCTACATCCTCTTCGTCGACGGGCCGGGCGCCGATGGCAGATGGGTGCACAACACCCACTACAAGCGCATCGAAGTCGGCACGGCGGGCGGCGGCGGCTTGATGCAGCCGACCTGGCTCGACACGAACGATGACGGCATCGCGGACGCCATATATGCCGGCGACCTCAAGGGCAACATGTGGAAGTTCGATGTTTCCAGTGATGACGCGAGCCGCTGGGCAGAGGCCTACGGCAAGCCGCTGTACGTCGCCATGGACGCCTTGTCGAACGTGCTCCCGATCACGACGGCGCCGGTCACGCGCTTCCATCCCGGCGGCGGGCAGGTCGTGGTCTTCGGGACGGGGCAATCGATCTTTTCCGGCGACTTTCCCGACAAGGCGCGGCAGCATCGCGTCTTCGGCATCTGGGACAAGCCGAGCTATGCGGCAGCCCCCGCCACCATTCCGTCGGGCGTGACCGAACTCGAGCAGCGCACGTGGAGCCTCGACACGAACAAGCCCGAGGCGATCGTCCAGAGCGCCACCGGCGCGATCGACTGGAGCCGCAAGAAGGGCTGGTACGTGAACATTCCGGGTTCGTTGGCTTCGGGCATGGTGCTGGGCAATCCGAAGGCCATGGGCAAGGACGTCAACATTCCCATCGTCTACAAGAAGGCGGCGGCGGAGGTCATGTGCGCCGACAGCGGCGCCGGGGCCGACGTGCAGGTGAACGGGGTCGCGGGCGTTGCCACGACACCGAATCTCTTCGGCATTGCCGGCGCCGCGGGCGAAGTGATCGGCATCGTCGGCCTCGACCAGCGCTTCGCCATTCCGGAAGACTCGACCGCCCGGTGCGCGGCGGGCCTGTCCTGCGCCCGGATCGTGGGGCCGAACACCGACATCACGATGAAGAAGAACACCGTGCAGGCGCGCATCTTCTGGCGCGAGATCCCCGGCCTGAAGACGACCGTGGAGAAGCACCGATGAGCGCCGGACAAGCACGCGCGCGGGGCTTCACGTTGATAGAGATGATGATCACCGTGGTCATCATCGCGATCCTCAGCGCCATCGCCTACCCGAACTACCGCGAGCACATCGCCAGAGGCAAGCGCGCCCAGGCGAAGGCCTCGCTCGCGCAGGCCCAGCAATGGCTGGAGCGGCACTACAGCGAAAACTACAGCTACGCCAAGACGGCGGACGGAACGGACATCAACGCGAACGGCGGCGTGTTCAAGACCCAGTTCAGCACCTCACCCTTGCCGGGCGAAGGCGCCGCGAACTACAACATCGCGCTGACGCCAAACGACAAGGGCACCGGCTACACCCTGAAGGCAGTGCGCACGGGTTCCATGGGAGGCGACCGCTGCGGCGACTATGTCGTCACGCACACGGGCCGGAAATCCGTCGAGAACTACACGGGCTTCAGCGCGGCACTGGCGGCTGCAAGCGCGTGCTGGAACTGAGCCGCGCTACCCCGCCACCCAACTTCCCGACTTCCCCCCATGCTTCTCCAGCACATGCACGTCGGTGATCCGCATCCCCCGGTCCACCGCCTTGCACATGTCGTAGATCGTCAGTAGCGCCACCTGCACGGCCGTCAGCGCCTCCATCTCCACCCCGGTCGGCCCCACGGTCTCGACGGTGGCCGTGCAGGCCACCTGCGGCGCGTTGCCCGAGTCGGCGAGGGCAAACGCCACCGCCACCCGCGTCAGCGCCAGCGGATGGCACAGCGGAATCAGGTCGCTCGTCTTCTTCGCCGCCTGGATGCCCGCGATGCGGGCGATGCCCAGCACGTCGCCCTTCTTCGCCGTTCCCGATTCGATCAGCGCCAGCGTCGCCGCCTGCATCTCGATGCGGCCCGTGGCCACGGCCACGCGGTGGGTGGAGGCCTTGCCGGCCACGTCGACCATGTGGGCCTGGCCCTGGGCGTCAAAATGGGTGAGAGTGCTCATGGTGAACGTTCGTTTTGAAGATGCATCATACGAGCCCGAGCCACAGACGAGGAATGCCGCGCTTGACTCCCACTCCCTTCAGAAGACGCCGCCTGACACCCGCCTTGCGGACGTTCTGTGCTACTTTCTTGATAGCGTCCCAGGCCCTGCTGCCGGCCCCCGCGCTGGCGCAGATGCAGATGCAGGTCCTGCCCGGCCTGGGCGACGGCGGCGAGATGACCGCCAGCGCCGAGCGCCACCTCGGCGACCAGATCGCCCGCGAGCTCTATCGCGACACCGACTACATCGACGACCCCGTGGTCGCGGCCTATGTGCAGGACATCTGGCAGCGCCTGCTGGCGGCCGCCCGCGCGCGCGGCGAACTCACGCCCGAGCTCGACGAGCGCTTTGCCTGGACCATCCTGCTGGGCCGCGACCGCAACATCAACGCGTTCGCGCTGCCCGGCGGTTATCTGGGCCTGAACCTGGGTCTCGTCGCCGCGGTCGGCAGCCGCGACGAGTTGGCGACGGTGCTGGGGCACGAGCTCTCGCACGTCACCCAGCGCCACATCTCGCGCATCATGAGCAAGCAGGGCAAGCAGATGCCGCTGATGATCGCGGGCCTGATCCTCGGCATGATCGCGGCCGGCAAGAGCCGCAACGGCGATGCCGGCCAGGCCGTGATGATGGGCAGCCAGGCGCTCTTCGCGCAAAACCAGCTGAACTTCTCTCGCGACATGGAGCGCGAGGCCGACCGCGTCGGCTTCGGCGTGATGACGCAGGCGGGCTTCGCGCCGCAGGGCGCGGCCGCGATGTTCGAGAAGCTGCAGTACGCCTCGCGCCTGAACGACAACGGCTCTTACCCCTACCTGCGCAGCCATCCGCTGACCACGGAGCGCATCTCCGACATGCAGGGCCGCTTCCAGTTCCGCATGGACGCCACGCCGCCGCTGCCGCTCGTCATGGACCACGCGATGATCGCTTCGCGCGCCCGCGTGCTGACGCGGCCGGGTGTCGACGTGCTGCGGCTGTGGGTCGATTCCGCGTCCTCCGGCGAATTCGCGAAAAGCTCGCCGGCACAGCAGGCCGGCACGCTCTACGCGGCGGCGTTGTCGGCGAAGGAACTGCGGGACTACAAGGCGGCACGCGCGCTGGCCGAGCGGCTGACGGCTCGCACGGCCGATGACCCCGCCGCGGCCAAGCAGGCGCGCTGGCTCGGCGCCGAGATCGAACTCGCCGCGGGCGCCCCGGCCAAGGCCGCCGCGCTGGTCGACGCCAAGTCGAAGGAGCGGCCGGAGATGATGCTCGCCGCCGAAGCCGCGACCGCCCTGCGCCAGCCCGCACCGATGATTCCCGTGCTGCGCGATTGGGTCGCCGCGAACCCGCGCGATGCGACGGCATGGCACACGCTGGCCAACCTCTACGGGGCGGAGAACGACACGCTGCGCGCGGTGCGCGCCGATGCCGAGGCCAACGTCGCGATCCTCGACTATCCGGCCGCGCGAGACCGTTTCAAGGCAGCGCAGGAGCTGATCCGCCAGTCCGGCAAGCCGGTCGATCACTACGAGGCGTCGATCATCGACACCCGGGCGCGGGCGGTGGATGTGCTGGTGAAAGAACAGGCGGCCGAGCCGCCGCTGAAGTAGCCCGCGCAGGGCTGTTGCTTC
The DNA here is from genome assembly GCF_030208835.1 of Variovorax sp. efr-133-TYG-130. Lineage (NCBI taxonomy): Bacteria > Pseudomonadati > Pseudomonadota > Betaproteobacteria > Burkholderiales > Comamonadaceae > Variovorax > Variovorax sp. efr-133-TYG-130. Next base: position 307,060 of record NZ_JARVTD010000029.1, read on the forward strand.
AGCGCCTGGACAGCAGCCCGCCCAGCGCGGACTCGATCAGCAGGCCCAGCAGCGAGTAAAGCAGCGAGCCGATCAGCGCGGCCAGGAAGCCGTTGACGTGGAATCCGGCGAGCAGCCCCGAGGCCGCCCAGAACAGCAGCGCGTTGATCACGAACAGGAACAGCCCGAGCGTGACGATGGTGACGGGAAGCGTCAGCACCACCAGCACCGGCCGCACGATCATGTTGAGCAGTCCGATGACGGCCGCGGCAATCAGCGCGGAGCCGAAGCTGTTGACCTGGACGCCGCTGTAGAGATAAGCCACCGCCAGCAGCGCGACGGCGCTGAGCAGCCATTTGATGATGATGCGCATGCGGCGCAGGATACCCCAGGGTGCCCGGACAAAACAAACGAGCCCCGGTGCGTTGCCGCGCCGGGGCTCGTGGAAGAAGAGAACGCGAGCCGCTTACTCGGCCAGCTCGTTCGCCAGCACCAGCAGTGCGCCCATGCCCATCACCGCGCCCGGGAAGGCCCAGCCTGACTGGTGCGCCGGCTTTTGCTCCGGCGTCACCGGCTCCAGGTCGACGCCGATCTTCGGGCGGCGCGCATCGACCACGTGCGCGGCACCGTGCTCGCGCTTCAGCTGCGCGGTCAGCTCGGCCAGCGGTCCCTTGGCCAGCACCGGCGTCACCTGCCCGCCGTTGCGCTCCAGCAGGGGCAGCATCTGTGCCTGCACCTTGCTGAACCACTTGGCGCGCCAGTTCTCGCGCGCGCTGTGGCTCACCCACTTGCTGATGCGATGCGTCATGCGCGGCGCGCAGGCCACCAGCACCCAATGGCGCGCCACGACGTTGTTCGCGTCGGGCGCGAGTTCGGCGAACTGTTCACAGGCGTAGGTGACGTCGTCGATATAAAGAATGATCTTTTCCATGGCGTGCTCCTTCAGATAGTTAGAGTGACAGAGGCTGGCTTGTGACGGAAGTTCGCGGTATCGATGTCCGGTGGCTGCGAGCGATGCTCAGCCGGTGGTCACCGGGGTCTGCGGCTTGTTGCGGGCCTGGCGGGCGGCAATCCACTTGCCGATCACCAGCACCAGCAGTGCGCCGCCAACGCCGGCCGCGTACTTGATGGTGTCGGTCTGCGGCACCTTCGGCACCCAGGTCCAGGCAGCGGCGTTGGCGAGCGCGGGGTCGGACACGGCCATCGTGCCGGCGATCCAGCCGAGCAGCATGCCGCCGGCGGTGATGATCATCGGGAACTTGTCCATCAGCTTGATGACGAGCTGGCTGCCCCAGACGATGATCGGGATGCTCACGAGCAGGCCGAAGATCACGAGCGGCATCTGGTGGCCTTCGCCCGCGCCTTGCGCGGCGCCGGCGATGGCGATCACGTTGTCCACGCTCATCACGAGGTCGGCAATGATCACGGTCTTGACCGCGCCCCACAGCTTGTCGCTGCCGGTGATGTTGCCGTGCGCGTCGTCATGCTCGGGTGCCAGCAGCTTCACGCCGATCCACACCAGCAGGATGGCGCCGACCAGCTTCAGGAACGGAATGGCCAGCAGCGTGAGCGCGAAGAAGATCAGGATGACGCGCAGGATGATGGCGCCGGCGGTGCCCCAGAGGATGCCCTTGGTGCGTTGGTGCGGCGGCAGCTTGCGGCAGGCCAGTGCGATCACGACGGCGTTGTCGCCGCCGAGCAGGATGTCGATCATGATGATCTGACCGACAGCGACCCAGAATTCCGGGGCCATGAACAGTTCCATAGGTTCCTCTTGGTTGTCGCGCCCCAGCCTCGCCCCCGGAAGGGCGACGACGAAGGCGCATGGCGATGCGTTTCGATTCATCCTGGGCGGATGGTCGAAAGCGAGGAAGAAAGGCCGGGTGATACCGGGGACTCGCGAACGCTTCGACCAAACCTGCACAGGTTCAAATCGAAGGTCTTGCTCGACACCGCGCGCGCAAAAAACAATGCGCGTACGCTGCCCGGCAGGCCGGAAGTGTTTTGCTTCGTATTGACGACCTGACGATTCGCGCCGTCGTGGACGGCGGTCGGGAGCTACTCCCCTTCGTGGGCGGGATTAGAGCATCGAAGACATCGGCGGCGCAACCGAAAGTTTTCAGGGGTTTAAAAAGAATGCGCTGAAAATGCGCATGAACAGGGGCTCCGATGCTCCTTGTTTTGTAGCAATCATGGCCCTTCACGGCTTCGGGGCATTGCCGGTCTATGATCCCCGCTCGCTGGATTCTTCATTCTTCATGGCCGCCATACACATCACCGACATCGAGGCCGCCATCAATCACTGGCGCGAGAAATCGCCCTCGCCCGACGGGGTCACGCTGGGCCCCGAGCTGCGGGCGCTGGCCGAGGTCTACGCGCTCATGGTCTTTCATCACGAGGAGGAGGTCGACGAGGTCGGCTTTCCGCCCAAGGCCTGGGCCGCATGGATGGCCTGGTACGAAAGCACGCCCGACACCCCCTGCATCGCGATCTGCTCCACCAGCCAGGGCGACGACGAATGCAAGGGCTGCGGCCGCAGTTTCGACGAAGTGCAGCTCTGGCCCGCCATGACGCCGGTAGAGAAGCGCGCCACCTGGCGCCGCATCACCATGGAAGACTCGGCCTGGCGCTTCAACCGCTATGCGGAGCGCGCGCGCGAGGCAGAACCGCCGCCGTCCGCCGCCGAACCCGGGTTCGACCCCGACAACGAGCAGAACTGGGCGCCCTGACGATGCGCCGCCTCGCGCAAGCCCCCAACCTCGCCATCGCGACCGTGTGGGCGCATGCATTGCGCGAAGAGGGCGTGGCCGCCACCGTGCAGCGCGAGTTTCTCGGCGCGGTCATGGGCCAGCTGCCGCCCGACCAGTGCCTGCCCGAGATCTGGATCGACGACGAGACCCAGTTCGACCTTGCCAGGCGCCTGCTGCACGAGCTGCAGAACCGTCCGCAGCGCAGCTGGCAGTGCGTGTGCGGCGAGCACGTCGAAGGCGGCTTCGAGCAGTGCTGGCAGTGCGGCGAGATGATGCCGGCGTTCTAGCCGCGCGGCGTTACTTCCAGCGCAGCAGCTCGACGTCGATGCTGTTCGTGCCGTCGCCCAGCGTCAGCGTGTTTTCCTGGATCGTCGCCTGCAGCTGCATGCTGCGCTGCGCGAGCGCGGCCAGTGCCTGCGAGGCAGCGGTCGGCACGCGGTAGACCTTGAGGTTCTGCGGCCGCGTCAGCTTGTTCTCTATGCCTCGCCACCAGATCTCGGCCGCGTGGTTGAAGCAATAGACGATCACTTCGTCCGCCTTGCCGCAGGCCTTGATGATGGGCTTGTCCTCCGGCTGGCCGACCTCGATCCAGATCTTCACCTCGCCGGTGAAGTCGCGCAGCCACACGTCGGGCTCGTCGACGTTCGACAGGCCGGCGCCGAAGGCCAGCGTGCCGTCGCCGTTGCAGATGTCCTGCAGCTGGTGCGCGTTGAGCGCGAGCGCGACCAGCCGGATCATCATCCGCTCGTCGGTTTCGCTGGGGTGGCGCGCCAGCGTCAGCGCATGGTCGGCGTAGTAGCCGTGGTCGATGTCGGCCACCGCGAGAGTGGCCTTGAAGATGGTGGACTTGAGTGCCATCAGATGCGCTTGGCCAGCTCGGCAGCCTTGCCGACGTAGCTGGCCGGCGTCATCGCCAGCAGGCGGGCCTTTTCCTCTTCCGGAATTTCCAGCGAGCGGATCAGCCCGTGCAGCGCCTCGGCCGTCACGGTCTTGCCGCGCGTCACTTCCTTGAGCTGCTCGTAGGCGCCCTGCACGCCGAAGCGGCGCATCACGGTCTGGATCGGCTCGGCCAGCACTTCCCACGAGGCTTCGAGGTCTTCGGCCAGCGCTTCCTCGTTGAGTTCGAGCTTGCCCAGGCCGGTTGCCAGGCTGGCATAGGCCAGCGTGGCGTAGCCGAAGGCCACGCCGATGTTGCGCAGCACCGTGCTGTCGGTCAGGTCGCGCTGCCAGCGGCTGATGGGCAGCTTCTCGCTCAGGTGGCGCAGCACCGCGTTGGCCAGGCCCAGGTTGCCTTCGGCGTTCTCGAAGTCGATGGGGTTGACCTTGTGCGGCATGGTCGAGGAGCCGATCTCGCCCTTCTTCAGGCGCTGCTTGAAGTAGCCCAGGCTCACGTAGCCCCAGATGTCGCGCGAGAAGTCGATCAGGATGGTGTTGGCACGCGCCACCGCGTCGAACAGCTCGGCCATGTAGTCGTGCGGCTCGATCTGGATGCTGTAGGGCTGGAAGCTCAGGCCCAGGCCCAGCGGCGCGGGCGTCTCGATGACCTTGCGGCTGAAGGCTTCCCAGTCGAACTCCGGCCAGGCGGCGAGGTGGGCGTTGTAGTTGCCGACCGCGCCGTTCATCTTGCCCAGCAGCTGCACCGAGGCGATCTGCGCGCGCGCCTTCGACAGGCGCACCGCCACGTTGGCGATTTCCTTGCCCACGGTGGTCGGGCTGGCGGTCTGGCCGTGCGTGCGCGAGAGCATCGACACACCGGCGAACTGGTGCGCCATTTCGCGCAGCTTGGCGATCAGCCCGTCGATGGCCGGCAGCATGACCTTGTCGCGCGCGGCCTGGATCTGCAGGGCGTGGCTGGTGTTGTTGATGTCTTCGCTGGTGCAGGCGAAGTGCACGAACTCGGCAGCGGCCAGCAGCTCGGGCCGGGCCTCGAACTTGGACTTGATCCAGTATTCGACGGCCTTCACGTCGTGGTTGGTGGTTTTCTCGATTTCCTTGATGGCCAGCGCGTCGGCCTCGGAAAAGTGGGACACCAGGCCCAGCAGGTACTTGCGGGCGCCGCCCGTGAGGGGCTTGAATTCGGCGAAGCCGCAGTCGGACAGCGCAATGAACCACGCCACCTCGACTTGCACGCGCCGGTGCATATAGCCCTGTTCGCTCATCAGCGGGCGCAACGCCGCGAGTTTGGCCGCGTAGCGGCCATCAAGGGGGGAAAGGGCGGAAACGGTGGAAAAGCTCATGCCTCAATTTTAGGCGGCCGGCGGTCCGTGGGGCCGGCCCGACACATCGGGGCCGATTCGGACCTCCGGTTTTCCCATTCACCTAAAATGACTATTAACTAATGTTGTCATAGTTTGGGGAGAGAGCCTTCATGAAACTGATCGGATCGGCCGCCAGCCCGTATGTGCGCAAGGTGCGTGTGGTGCTGGCCGAGAAACGGCTCGATTACCAGTTCCTGATCGAAGACGTCTGGGCTGCCGAAACCACCATCGCCAGCTCCAATCCCCTGGGGAAGGTGCCCTGCCTGATCATGGAAGGCGGCGAGGCGATGTTCGACTCGCGCGTGATCGTCGAATACCTCGACACCCTGTCTCCGGTCGGCAAGCTGATTCCCCAGCAAGGCCGCGAGCGCGCCGAGGTCAAGACCTGGGAAGCTCTGGCCGACGGCGTCATGGACGCCGGCGTGCTCTGGCGCCTGGAAGCCACCTGGTCCGGCCGCAACGACGGCGAACGCAGCGCGGCATGGATCGAGCGCCAGCGCACCAAGGTGCTGGACGGCGTCGCGGCCATGGCCAAGGGGCTGGGCGACAAGCCCTTCTGCAGCGGCATCCACCTGAGCCTGTCGGACATCGCGGTCGGCTGCACGCTGGGCTGGCTGGACCTGCGCTTCCCCGAGATCGAGTGGCGCGCCGACCACGCCAACCTCGCCAAGCTGTACGACAAGCTGATGCTGCGCCCCAGCTTCATCGACACGAAGCCTTGACTCTCCCCCAGGCTTCGCGCACTTCGTGTCGCTTCTCCTTCCCCCTCGCCGGGGGCGACACCGGTGGCCCGGCGAAGCCGGTTCCACGGTGTCTCGCGAAGCCTCCCTTCGCCAACCTCACAGGCCGGTGAAGCGCGCCACGGCCGGGAAGTACAGCCGGTAGGGCAACAGCCGCATGAGCTTCATCCAGAAGGTGAAGCGGCGCGGGAAGTGGATCTCGAAATCGCCCCGGCGCCAGCCCTCCAGCATGGCCTCGGCCGCCTGGGCGGGGGTGATCAGCGCAGGCATCCTGAAATCGTTCTTCGCCGTGAGCGGGGTGTCGACGAAGCCCGGCTGCACCACGCTCACGCCGATGCCGCGCGCATGCAGGTCGACATACAGCACCTCGGCCAGGTTGGTGAGCGCCGCCTTGGTCGGACCGTAGGCCAGGCTCTTGGGCAGCCCGCGAAAGCCGGCCACGCTGCCGGTGATCGACACATGCCCCGCACCGTCCGCCACGAAGCCGGGCAGCACCGCCGCCAGCACATTGAGCGCGCCGACGTAGTTGACCTGCTGGTGCGCCAGCATCTGCTCGAGCGAGAACGCATCGGCGCGCAGCGCGCCATAGGTGGCGGCGTTGAAGAGCACGAAATCGATGGCGCCGGTGGCCGCCAGCAGCTGCGCATGCGCGGCGGCCACCGCGGCGCTGTCGCGCACGTCGAGCGGCAGCACGATCACGCGCGGCGGCTGGCCGGCATGGTTGTGCAGCAGCGCCAGTTCTTCGAGCGCCTCGACGTTGCGCGCCGACACCCCGACCCGCGCGCCGCGCTCCAGCAGCGCCAGCACCGTCGCCCGGCCGATGCCGGTGGACGCGCCGACGATCCACGCGGTCTTGCCCTGCCAGTCGGCGAGCGGAGGATTCAGCGGCTTCAAGGCGCGGCCTTCGAGACCGGGATGGACTGCTGCGATGCCGCCGCCGGGCGAATCACCAGTGCCCACAGCGAGGCGCCCGCAAGCACCTTGAGCACGCAGGGCAGCAGGCAATAGGCCAGCGACAGCGCCTGCAGCGCGCCTGCCTCGCGCGCTCCGGGCACATAGCCGGCCAGTCCGAGCAGCGGCAGCGCCAGTCCCGCCGCCAGCGCCAGGTTGAGCTTGGTCGCGAAATTCCACCAGCCGAAGTAGGCGCCGGCATGCGGCTGGTCGCCGGCGTCGGCAATGATTCCGGCCAGCAGGGCGCTAGGCAGCACCAGGTCGGAGCCGATCGCGAAGCCCGACAGCGCGCACACCACCAGGAACGGCACCGCATCGCCCGCGCCCATCGCGCCGGCCCAGGCGAACACCGCCACCGACATGCACATGCCGCCGAGCCACGAACGCGCCAGCCCGAAGCGTTTCACGATGCGCAGCCACGCCGGAATCGACGCCGCCGCCATCACGAAGTACAGGCCCAGGAAGGCCGGCTCCAGCGAGGCCGGGGCGCGCAGCCGGTCCTGCACGAAGAACAGCACCAGCGTGGCCGGCACCGCGCTCGCGATGCCGTTGAGCACGAACACCGCCAGCAGCCGGCGGAATGCCGGGCGGCGCAGCGGCAGCCGCAGGTCGACCTCTTGATGCGCAGCGCTGCCACGCACGGGCCGTGGCGCCCGCGTCCAGAGCACCCAGCCGATCACCAGCAGCACGCCGAACAGCGCCACCATCGCGGGCAGCCCCGCCAGCGTCGGGATCACCGAGGCGAGCACCACGCCGACCAGCCCCAGGCCTTCTCGCCAGCCGACGATGCGCCCGCGCTGCAAGGCGTCGCCGCCGAGCATCGCGCCCCACGACTGGTGCGCGATGCTCAGCATGCTGTAGCCCGCGTAGGTCAGCGCCAGCAGCACGGCCGCCGCCACCAGCAGCGCGCCATGGCTCGACGGATCGACCAGCGCCTGCGGAAAGAACAGCAGCCCGAAGCCCAGCAGCAGCACGCCGGCCGCGACGGCACCGCCGCCCAGCACCGCGTGCGCCGAGCGCGCATGCAGCCGGTCGCTGAGCCGCCCGAGCAGCGGGTCGATCAGCGCATCGAGCAGTCGCGCGCCCAGCAGCACGGCGCCCAGCGTGGCCAGCGGCACGCCGAAGGCGCGCGCGTAGTGGTTGGGCAGCAGCACGTAGAGCGGCAGCGCGACAAAGGCGAGCGGCAGTCCGAGAAGGCCGTAGCGCAAGCCGGCCAGGGGTCCGAAGGAAGACGACACCAAGGTCCGCGCGATCTAGCGCTTGCGCAGCGTGTACTGCACCACGTCGATGTTGGCCTGCGAGAACGCGGCCTCGCAGTAGGCCAGGTAGAACTCCCAGATGCGCATGAAGCGCTCGTCGAAGCCCAGCTGCAGGATCTGCGCGCGCTGTCCCAGGAAGCTCTCGCGCCAGCGGCGCAGCGTCTCGGCGTAGTCGGCGCCGAAGGCGAACTCGTCCACCACCTCCAGCCCCGCGGCCTCGGCCTCGCGGCGGAACTCGCGCGGGCACGGCAGGCAGCCGCCCGGGAAGATGTACTGCTGGATGAAGTCGGTCGAGTCGATGTAGCGGTCGAACAGCTCGTCGTCGATCACGATGCTCTGCACGCAGGCGCGGCCGCCCGGCTTGAGCAGCCGGCTCACGCTGCGGAAGTAGGTCGGCCAGTACTCGCGGCCCACGGCCTCCACCATCTCGATGGAGCAGACCGCGTCGAAGGGCGCGTCCGAAATGTCGCGGTAGTCCTGCAGGCGCAGGTCCGCGCGCAGGCCGGCGGTGCGCTGCTGCGCGAAGGCCAGTTGCTCGGTCGAGAGCGTCACGCCCGTCACCGAGGCGCCGAAGTCGACGGCGGCCATCTCGGCCAGCGCGCCCCAGCCGCAGCCGATCTCGAGCACGCGGTCGCCGGGTTTCACGGCTGCGAGTTCGAGCGCGCGGCGCACCTTGGCGCGCTGCGCCCCGGGCATCGGCTTGGAGAGGTCGCCCTCGAACCAGGCCGACGAATAGTTCATCGTCTCGTCGAGCCAGAGCTTGTAGAACGCGTTGCCCAGGTCGTAGTGCGCATGGATGTTGCGCGAGCTGCCGGCCTTGCTGTTGCGGTTCATGAGATGCCGCACCCGGTACACCAGGCGGCCGAACCAGTTGCCGTACACCACGTCTTCGATTGCGCGGCGGTTGGCGATGAACACCTTGATCAGCTCGGTGAGGTTGGGCGTGGTCCAGTCGCCCGCGATGTAGCTCTCGGCAAAGCCGATGTCGCCCGACTTGAGCGCGGCCTTGCACACGTTCCAGTTGCGCAGCGTGAGCGAGGCGGTGGGGCCGCTGCCGGGCGTGGCGCCGAAGTGCCGCACGGAGTCGTCCGGCAGGCGCACGGTGAGCGAGCCGTAAGCCAGCCGCTGCAGCAGGCCGAGCACGGTGCGCGCGGCGCCGGGCGCATCCTGGGGCAGCGAGAAGCGGGAGGCAGTGGTGAGGGAGGAAGTCATTGAAGTACCTTCATGCTGCGCACTGCGGTGCGAGCTTGCTTGGGGCGGCCCGGCGCGGCGCTCATGGATTCGCCTGCTGCTGGTTGTCGCGTGAAACGAAATGGGTGGGCGGCGCCGGCTTGGCGACGAACGGCACGCGCTTGAGCCAGAGCCTGGCGGCCTGCCAGTGGATGCGCGCGATCAGCCCGAAGGTCATCGCCGGGTAGCGCCACAGCGCGCGCCGCACGCTGGCCGCGTCCATGGGGGCGAGCTGGCCGCTCACGCTGGTCTGCAGCAGCGGGCCTTCGGCGTCGTCGTGGTCGATGCGCACCACGGTGCGCGTCAGCTCGGCATCGACGAAGAAGCGGAACCGGTAGCCGCCGCTGACCTGGCAGAACGGCGAGACGTGGAAAGCCTTCGCGGCCTTGAGCTCGGCGCCGTACACCGGCCGGTCGAGCAGGTAGCAGTGGCGCTCGCCGAAGGTGTTGTTCACCTCGACCACGATCGCCCGCAGCACGCCTTCGGGCGTGTGGCAATACCAGAAGCTCACCGGCTTGAAGGTGTAGCCGAACACGCGCGGATAGCAGTGCAGCCAGGCTTCGCCGGTGGCGTCGTGGATGCGGTGGGCGGCCAGCAGTTCGTCGAGCCAGGCCAGCGCGCCGCCTTGCTGCGGCGCTCGGCCGTCGCCGTGGTCGACGTCGTGGAAGGAAATCGCGGCCCGGCGATTGAGCGCCACGGCCTCGCTGCCATGCGCGCGCAGAGTGCGCATCGGCAGCATCAGGAAATAGGTCGGATAGGCGAAGGCGTTGCGCGCCGGGCGCAGGCGTGCATGGCGGACTTCCCCGAAGCCCATCAGCGGCACGGCCTGCGTCGGTGTCATGCCGCGCGCCTCGCGGTCGCGTCGCTGCCGGGGGACAACCGCGCGCGCAGGCCCGCGGCGGCGGCCAGGCCGGCCTTCAGGCCGTCCTCGTGGAAACCGTAGCCCATCCAGGCGCCCGCGAACCAGGTGTTGCGCTGGCCTTGCAGGGCCGGCACCTCGGCTTGCGCGCGGATCGCGGCAAGGTCGAGCACCGGGTGGTCGTAGTCGTATTCCGCCATGACCTGACTACGCTGGATCTCGCGAACCGGATTCAACGAAACGACGACCGGCTGCTCCCAGGGCAGCGGCTGCAGCTTGTTCAGCAGGTAGTGCAGGCAGACCCGGCCCGATTCGCGCTCGCCGACGGCGGCCCGCTCGTAGTTCCAGGCGGCCCAGGCCGAGCGGTGCCGCGGCAGCACGGCCGCGTCGGTGTGGAGCACGGCGTGGTTCGGCTGGTAGCGGATCGCGCCCAGCACGGCCGACTCGGCCGGGCTGGCGTCGCCCAGCATTGCCAGCGACTGGTCGGAATGGGTGGCCAGCACGACGTGGTCGAAGCGCTCGGTGCCGGCGTCGGTCGCCAGCAGCACGCCGTTCCCGGTGCGGGTGATGCGCCGCACGGGGGTGTTCAGGCGCTTGTCGGGCAGGCCGGCGACGATTTTCTCGACGTAGTTGCGCGAACCGCCGCGCACGGTGCGCCACTGCGGCCGGTTGGCGATCTGGATCAGGCCGTGGTTGTGGCAGAACCGGATCATGGTGGCCACCGGGAACGCCAGCATCTGCGTGGTCGAGCAGCTCCAGATGCAGCCCATCATCGGCAGGAAATACCAGTCGCGGAACGCCGCGCCGAAGCGGTTGGCATCGAGGAATTCGCCGAGCGGCTGGGCCAGCTCGCCCTCGGTGCCGGCCTCGGCGATGCGGGTGGTCAGGCGGTTGAAGCGCAGCAGGTCGCGCAGCATGCCCAGGAAGCGGGCGTCGAACAGGTTGCGGCGTTGCGCGAACACGGTGTCGAGGTTGTTGCCGCTCCATTCGAGCGGGCGGCCGTCGTCACGCGTGGCCTGGACCGAGAACGACATGTCCGACTCGGCGGTCTCGACGCCGAGATCGGAGAAAAGCCGGATCAGGTGGGGATAGGTGCGGTCGTTGTAGACCAGGAAGCCGGTGTCCACGCCGTGCGCGACGCGGGTGGCATCGGCGGGCGAGCGCGCAAGCTCGATCGTTGCCGTATGGGCGTGGCCGCCGAAGTAGTCACTGGCTTCGAAGAGGGTGACGGCGGCCGCGTCACGCAACGTGTGCGCCGCGGCCAGTCCCGAGATGCCGGCGCCGATGACGGCGATGCGGGTGGGCTGCGTCATCGCACAGCCCCCGCCCGGCCAGAATACAAAAATGCTGCGAGGCGCCCCGACGCGAAGGAGGGAGGGAGGGAGGAGGAGAAGAATCGCCTCGGGATTTCGACCGGACGGCTGGCGTCCGGAAGACCTCGCAACATGAAAACTGGTGGGCAATCACTGCCCACGCAAGTTAGGAGCGAAGCGGCTGCGGCACGGTTCCCGCCGCAGTGGTAAACGTTTGTTTCGCTCAGTTCACATTGATTTGGACGCATCGGTAAATAATATTACCGATCCGTCTTTCTGTGAACTGTGCAGTCTCAATTTGGTCCGAGCTGCTTCTCGATGACGCTCACGAAACCGTTTTCGTCTGGCGCGGTCATGCTCGACCACGCCTGCACGACCTTGCCGTCGCGCCCGATCAGATATTTGTAGAAATTCCACTTGGGCGTGGTGCCCGAGGCTTGCGCGAGCTGCTTGAACAGCGGATTCGCCTCCGTGCCGCGCACCGACGACTTGGCGAACATCGGGAATTTCACCCCGAAGGTGCTCTCGCAGAAGTCCGCGATTTCCTTGTTCGAGCCCGATTCCTGGGAGAAGTCGTTCGATGGGAAGCCCAGCACCACGAGGCCGCGCGAGCGGTATTTCATGTCCAGCGCCTCCAGGCCCTTGTATTGCGGCGTGAATCCGCAGAAGCTGGCCGTGTTGACCACCAGGACCACCTTGCCGGAGTACTGGCACAAGGTCTGGGGTTTTTCATCCTGCAGCCGCGGGAAGGTGTGCTGCAGGATGGCCGGGCATCCTGCAGCCTCCGCCGGGGCGATGGCTGCCGGCGGTGTCTGCGCACTGGCCGGAAGGGCGGTAAACAGGCTCGCCAGCAGGGAGATAGCCGGTACGAGGCCGACTAGAGCCGACAATGGGGAACGGGTTCGCATGGCGGACTCCTGGTCAAAAAGGGGGAATGCGCATCCGCGCCGCGAGGGCGCGCGTATCCGCATCATCGCGCGTCTGTCATGGTCGCGCCAAACGGGCCGACTAAAATCGACGGCCATAGAAAGACATTGATGCTCTATCCGGAACTTTTCAGACAACTCGAATCCGTCCGCTGGGACATGGACAAGGATATTCCCTGGCAGTCGTTCGACGCTTCTTTGCTGACGGAAGAGCAGGCGCAGACCATCAAGATGAACGCCATCACCGAGTGGGCTGCGTTGCCGGCCACCGAGATGTTCCTGCGCGACAACCGCCACGATAGCGATTTTTCGGCTTTCATGTCGATCTGGTTCTTCGAAGAGCAGAAGCACTCGCTGGTGCTCATGGAGTACCTGAAGCGCTTCAGCCCCAAGCACGCGCCCACCGAGGCCGAACTCCACGAGGTGCGCTTCGACTTCGACCCGGCGCCCCCGCTCGAAACCCTCATGCTGCACTTCTGCGGCGAGATCCGCCTCAACCACTGGTACCGCCGTGCCGCCCAGTGGCACACCGAGCCGGTCATCAAGCACATCTACACCACGCTGAGCCAGGACGAAGCCCGCCACGGCGGCGCCTACCTGCGCTACATGAAGCGCGCCATGGAAAAGTTCGGCGACGAGGCCCGTGCCGCCTTCACCAAGGTCGGCGTCCTCATGGCCAGCGCCCGCCGCACGGCGCAGGCGCTGCATCCGACGAACCTGCACGTCAACAAGGCGCTGTTCCCCAACGACACCATCCAGAGCCGCATGCCCGACCCTGACTGGCTCGAGCACTGGCTCGACAAGCAGATCAAGTTCGACGCCGTCTGGGAAACCAAGGTCGGCGAGCGCATCCTGCACAACCTGAGCCTGCTCATGGACCGCAGCTTCAAGACGGTCCAGGAACTGAACCGCTACCGCAAGGAACTGGCCGCTTCGCTCGGCCCCAAGCCCGAATACCAGGGCGCATAAGCAAAGAAAACACTCGCCCCGCACCCCGGGGCGATTTTTTTGGGGCGGGTGTCACAAACCGCGTGTGCCAGCCGTCTAGCAGCCATGGACGACGCCACCCTCACCTTCAACCGCCACCGCCCTCGCCTGCAGGGCATCGCCTACCGCATGCTCGGCTCGGTTGCCGAGGCGGAAGAGGTCGTGCAAGACGCCTGGCTGCGCTGGCACGAAGCCGCCAAGGACGCCTTCGACAGCGCCGAGGCCTGGCTCGTGACCGTCGTCACCCGCCTGTCGATCGACCGCCTGCGCGCCGCCAAGGTCCAGCGCGAGCACTACATCGGCGCCTGGATGCCCGAGCCCACGCTCACCGGCGCGCCTGATTCCCCCGCGACCCCCGAGCAACTGCTCGAGCGCGCCGACAACATCTCCGTCGCCTTCCTGGCCGTGCTCGAGCGCCTCGCCCCGGAGGCCCGCGCGGCTTTCCTGCTGCGCGAGGTGTTCGATGCCGACTACGACGAAGTCGCCCGCACCCTCGGCAAGAGCGAGGCCGCCTGCCGGCAACTGGTGCATCGCGCCAAGGCCCAGGTGCAGGAGGGGCGCCCGCGCTTCAGCGTGCCGCGCGAGACCCATGAGCGCCTGCTGCGCGCCTTTGCCGATGCCGCCGCGCGCGGCAGCCTGCATGAACTGAAGGCGCTGATGGCCGAGGACGCCGAGCTCATCGGCGACGGCGGCGGCAAGGTGCCGACCTTCGGCAAGAGCCTGCATGGCAGCCAGCGCGTGGCGCAGCTCTACTTTGCGCTCTGGCGCCGCATGGGGCCGGCGGTGCGCATGGAAATCGTCGACATCAACGGCGAGCCGGGAATGCTGCGCTTTCTCGGCGGCGAACTCGAATCGGCCCAGACCTTCGAGATCGAGGATGGCCGCATCGTGCGCATCCGCGCGCAGCGCAACCCCGACAAGCTGGCGCGCATCGCGCAGCTCTTTTCTTCGAAATAACTCGCGCGGCGTGTCACAGGGCGTGGGACCCGTCCGTCTTCAGTGGGTGAGCAGGCAGATTTCATTGCAACCCAACTGGAGAAACCCATGAACCCCACTTTGCGCCTCAACTGGTCCAAGCTCGCCCCGAAGTCCTTCGAGGCTTTTCTGTCGGTCAATGCCACGCTCGAGTCGAGCACGCTGGGCAAGGTGCTGATCGATCTCGTCTTCGCACGTGTCTCGCAGGTCAACGGCTGCGCCTACTGCCTCGACATGCACGTGCGCGACCTGCGCAAGCAGGGCGAGGAATGGCAGCGCATCAACAGCCTGCCGACATGGCGCGAGGTGAGCTTCTACAGCGACCGCGAGCGCGCCGCGCTGGCCTGGGCCGAGTCGCTCACGCGGCTGGCCGACCGCCATGACGAACGCGATGCCGAATTCGCCGCGCTGAAGGCCAATTTCAACGACCAGGAAATCGCCGAACTCTCGGTGGCGATCGCGCAGATCAACAGCTGGAACCGCCTGGGCGTCGGCATGCGCCTGCCCGTCGCGGCCAAGGCGATCGCCTGAAGGCTCAGCGCCGCTCCACCACCATCGGCGCAATGCGCAGGCTGTCGCGCAACTGCGTGACGACCTCACTGGCCGCGCTGCGCGACGGGAACGGCCCGGCCTGCAGCCGGTGCGTGCCCGCCTCGCTGAATACGCGCAGTTGCGGCGCCAGCGCAGGCACGCCGTGCGCGGCCTGGTTCAGCATGCTTTCGGCGCCGTCCCGCTCACGGAAGGCGCCGAGCTGCACCCAGAAGCCCTGCAGCGCGGTGGAGGGCGCCGGTGCGCCCGCGGGCAACGGCGGCGGCGACGAAGGCGCGGCCTGCAGCGGCGCCAGGTCGGTCACCACGATGGCGGGGCGCGACGGCGGAATGGATGGCGGCGACTGCGCCGATTCCGGCTCGGCCCCGGCCGGCGGCACGGTGGCGATCGGCGTCTGCGGCGCGACCGGCATCGTGGATGCGGGCGGCGGCAGGTCGTTGTAGCCGCTGTTGTTGCTCGCGGCGACGGGCGTCGTCCACTGGACGGGCACCGCCACGGGCTGCTGCGCATTCGACGCACGCGACAAGGACGAGGATGACGCCACGCGCACCGGAACGAACTGCGCAGCCGGTGCCGCGGGTGCAGCGGCAGGCGCTGCCGCCGCATAGGCCGTGCCCGAATCCCGCCGCCATGCGCCGGTGCGGATGTCCTCGTTGGTGATCCGCTCGATCTCCACCGGCGCCACGCCGCGCAGCAGGTCGAGCTTCAGCGCGGCGGTGTAGCTCAGGTCGATGACGCGGCCGTCGACGAAGGGGCCGCGGTCGTTCACACGCACGATCACCTCGCGGCCGTTGGCCGGGTTGCGCACGCGCACATAGCTCGGCAGCGGCAGCGTCTTGTGCGCGGCCGTCATGGCGTACATGTCGTAGGGCTCGCCGCTCGACGTCGACTGTGCGTGGAACTTGGTCCCGTACCAGGAGGCCAGCCCCGATTCGCGGAACGGCTGGTCGTCGGTGATCGGCGCATAGCCGCGGCCCAGCACCGTGTAGGGCTTGGCGGTGCCGCCGCTGGTGCGGATGGGTTCAATGCGGGGCTCGGCGTCGGGCACGCGCGCCAGGTCGGGCGGAATATTGGTGCCGGGGCCGTCGCGGCCGCCGGTGGCGCCACCGCCGCCGGAGCGCGGGCCGCTCGCGCAACCCGCGAGGAAGACGGCGACGGCCACCGCGCAGGCGGCCAGCGCGGTGCCCAGTGGGGTGCGGGTGCCGTCAGCCAAATACCGCCTTCCAGAGCGCCAGCATGGCGTCGCGCTCGGCGGCCAGTGCGGGCGGGGTGACTTGCGTCGGTTCTTCGTTCAGGCGCGCGCGATGCTGCACGCGGCGCAGCTCGCGGTAAGCCCGCGCCGCGCTGCGGCCCACGCCTTCGGGCAGCAGCCCGGCCAGTTCGGCGCGCAGCAGCAGCGCGATGTTGCCCACGTTGGGAATCAGCTCGGGATGCTCGCCCGAGGACGACAGCACCAGGAACTGCACCGCGAACTCGGCATCGACCATGCCGCCGGGGCTGTGCTTCACGTCGAAGCGGCCGGCCTTCACCGGCCGCGCACCGCGCAGCTTTTCGCGCATGGCGATGATCTCGGCCTTCAGCGCCTCGCGGTCGCGCGGCGACACCAGCACGGCCTCGCGCACCTGGTCGAAGCGCGCGCCCAGTTCGGCGCCGTGGTCGCTGCTGCCCAGCACGAATCGCGCGCGGGTCATGGCCTGGTGTTCCCAGGTCCAGGCCGTGTTGCTGCCGCGGCCGAGCTGGTACTTTTCGTAGGCCTCGAAGCTGGTGGTCAGCAGGCCGGAGTTGCCGTTGGGCCGCAGCGCGGTGTCGATCTCGAACAGGTCGCCCTCGCGCGTCTTCACCGTGAGCCAGTTGATGAGCTTGCGCACGTAGGCCGCGTACACCTCGCCGGCCCGCTCGTCGTCATCGTCGTAGACGAACACGATGTCGAGGTCGCTGCCGTAGCCCAGCTCTTTGCCGCCCAGCTTGCCGTAGCCGATGATCGCGAACTGCGGCTCCTCGCGGTGGCGGTTGCGCACGTGCGGCCAGCACCAGCGGGCGGTCACGCGCAGCGTGGTGTCGGCCAGGGCGCTCAGGTCGTCGGCCACCTGCTCGACGGTGATGCGGCCGTCCACGTCGCGTGCCAGCGTGCGGAACACCTCGGCATGGTGGGCGTGGCGCAGCAGGTTCAGCAGGCGTTCCTCGTCGGCCTCGCCGGTGCGGGTGAGCGATGCGTGGCGTGCCTCCAGTTCGCGCTCGAACTCGGCGGCCACGAAGCGGCCGGAGAGCATCTCGTCGCTCGCCAGTTCGTCGATCACGCCGGGGTGCTGCATCAGGTAGCGCGCGGGCCACCTCGCCGCGCCCAGCAGGCGCAGCAGGCGTTCCTGCACGGCGGGCCGTTCGACCAGCAATGCGAGGTAGCTCTCGCGGCGCATCAGCGGCTCGATCCAGTCGGCCCAGCGCATCGCGGCGTCGACGTGGCGCGGCGTCTGCCCCGGTCCGTCGCCGTCGGCCTCCTTGAGCCACACGCCGGTGCGCTGCACTAGCTGGCGCAGCCGCACGCGGGTTTCCTCGCGCAGGGCCAGCACGCGGGGCTGCTCGCACCAGTCGCGGATGCGTTCGGCAAAGACCTGCGGCAGGTCGCCGAGCAGGTCGGCCAGCTCGGCGGGGGCGGCGGCCTTCTTGCCGCTGCACTTGCCGTTGCAGGGCTTCTCGCCGCCGAGCAGCTTGTCGAACTCCTGCGCGACGAACTCGCGGTGCGTGTCGAGCTGCGCGAGGAAGGGGCAGCAATCGGCATAGCCCATGGTCTGGGCGATCCAGCGCAGGTCGTCGTCGGCCACCGGCAGCACGTGGGTCTGCTGGTCGTCGAGGTACTGGATGCGGTGCTCCACGCGGCGCAGGAACTCGTAGGCCGCGGCCAGCGCATCGGCGGTTTCCTGCGGCATCAGGTTGGCGCGCGCCAGGCGCTGCAGCGCATCGAGCGTGGGACGCGTGCGCAACTCGGGGAACTGGCCGCCGCGCACCACCTGCAGCAGCTGCACGGTGAATTCGATCTCGCGGATGCCGCCGCGCGACAGCTTCACGTCGTTGGCGCGCTCGGGCCGGCCGGCGCTGCGGCGCGCCGACTGCTCGCGGATCTGACGGTGCAGCACGCGCAGCGAATCGAAAACGCTGTAGTCGAGGTAGCGGCGGAACACGAATGGCAGCACCGCGCCGCGCAGCGACTGGGCCTGGCCTGCCTGCACCACGTCGCGCGGGGCCACCACGCGGCTCTTCATCCAGGCGAAGCGCTCCCACTCGCGGCCCTGCACCTGGAAATATTCTTCCAGCGCGTCGAGCGAGACCACGCTCGGGCCCGAGTTGCCGTTGGGCCGCAGCGCCAGGTCGACGCGGAACACGAAGCCGTGCTCGGTGGTGTCGCCCACCAGCGCATAGATGCGCTTCACGGCACGCGCGAAGTACTCCTGGTTGGACAGCCGGCCGCGCCCGTCGGCGTCGCCGCGGGTCTCGCCGTCCAGGTCGTAGAGGTAGATGAGGTCGATGTCGCTCGACACGTTGAGCTCGCGCGCGCCGAGCTTGCCCATGCCGACGATCCACAGCTGCGCGCGCTGGCCGTCGGGGCCCAGCGGCGCGCCGTGCACGGCGTCGAGTTCGTGGCAGGCGTCCCGGCAGGCGATGTCGAGTGCCAGCTCGGCCAGCTCGGTGACCGCGGTGGTCACCACGGCCAGCGGCGCCTGCGCGTCGCAATCAAGAGTTACAAGCCGCTCCATCACGAGCTGCCGCACAATCCTCAGGGCATCGCCGACGCTGTCCCCACGCAGGCGCAATGCCTCGTAAGCCACCGTCATCGACTCGCGCCGCGGCGCGCCAGGGGGAAGCAATGAAAGCTCGGCCGCATACCTGCGACGCAGGCGCTGCACGAAGCGCGAGTAGGAGGAGAACGCTGTTTGCGTCGAAGTGGCTGGCAACTGGTTCACACTGATGCTGGTTTCCGTGGAACCCCTCTGAATGCTGGCGGTCATAATTCCCGACACAGCGCGATCCTCAATGAACGACACGGCGTCTACCCCTTCACGTCTGCTCAAAATAACCGCTGTGACGGCGCGCTGGCTGCTGGGTCTGTTGATCGCTGCATGGCTTCTGCTGGCGCTGTCAGTCGTTGTCCTACACGCGTGGATTGTGCCGCGAATCGGCGATTTTCGCGGGGCTCTGGAAGCACAGGCTAGCAAGGCCATCGGCGTGCCGGTCCGCATCGGATCGATCACCGCCCGCTCCGAAGGGCTTTTCCCGGCCTTCGAGCTGCGAGACGTGGTGCTGCAGGATGCCGACAGGCGCGAGGCCCTTCGCCTCGTGCGCGTGGTGGCCAGCGTGTCGCCGCGCTCGCTGTGGCGCCTCAATTTCGAGCAGCTCTACATCGAGGGCCCGCAGCTCGACGTGCGCCGCGACACTCAGGGAAAACTCCATGTGGCTGGTTTGCACATGGAGACCGACACCACCGGAGAGACCCGCGGCGCCGATTGGTTTTTCGCGCAGCGCGAGCTGGTCATCGAAGGCGGCACGGTGCGCTGGACCGACGAGCAGCGCAAGGCCGAACCGCTCCTGCTGACCGACGTGCGCTTCGTCGCGCGCAACACCGGCCTGCGCCACGGCGTGCGGCTCGACGCCACGCCGCCGGCCGGCTGGGGCGAGCGCTTCACGCTGCGCGGCCAGTTCCGCCAGCCGCTGCTGTCCATGCGCAGCGGCCACTGGCAGACCTGGGACGGCCAGCTCTATGCCGACCTGCCCTACATCGACGTGACCCGCCTCGGGCAGTACGTGTCGCTCGACGCCCGCATCCGCGAAGGCAACGGCGCGCTGCGCGTGTGGGCCGACGTGGACGACGGCCAGATCGTCGGCGGCGCGGCCGACCTGGGGCTCGACAAGGTCGACGTGTCGCTCGACAAGGGGCTGCAGCCGCTGGTGCTTCGCGGCGTCACCGGCCGGCTGTCCGGCCGGCTCACCGCGGACACGCTCGAGTTCTCGACCACCGCGCTGCAGTTCGGCACCAGCGACGGCCTGCGCTGGCCCGGCGGCAACCTGTGGCTGCAGCACACGCCCGCCAGGGGCCGCACGCCCGAGCACGGCGCGCTGCGCGCCGACCGGCTCGACCTCGCGGCGCTGGCGCTCATTGCCGACCGGCTGCCGCTGGGCGAAGCCTCGCACCGCCTGCTCGAGGCCTATGCGCCGCGCGGGCTGGTCGAGCACATCGATTTCAACTGGCAGGGCACCCTGGGCGCGCCCGACCGCTACCAGGCCAAGGGCCGCGTGAGCGGCTTGCGCGTGGCCTCGCAACCCGGCACGCCGCCGCAGCCGGCCGCCGCCGCGGCGCCGGCTCCGTCCACCACCACGGCCACGGCCAACGCCGCGGCTGCTGCGCCGAAGGTCCATGCCGGCACCCCCGGCCTGAGCGGCGCCACGGTCGACTTCGACGCCACCCACGCCGGCGGCACCGCCACGCTGGCCATCGCGCAGGGCACGCTCGAATTCCCCGGCGTGTTCGAGGATCCCGTCATTCCGATCGACCGGCTCTCGACGCAGTTGCAATGGAAGCTCGACAACGGCAATGCGCAGCTCCAGGTCTCCAGGCTGCGCTTCGCCAACGTCGACGCGGAAGGCGACGCCGAGGCCAGCTGGCGCACCAGCGACCCCGCCACCTCCAGCAGCAAGGGCCGCTACCCCGGCGTGCTCGACCTGCAGGGCAAGCTGACCCGTGCCGACGGCACGCGCGTGTTCCGCTACCTGCCGCTCGACATTCCCCAGCACACGCGCGACTACGTGCGCGAGGCCGTCACCAAGGGCACTGCGAGCAGCGTCGATTTCCGCGTGCGCGGCGACCTGCACGACATGCCCTTCCTGGACCCGAAGCAGGGCGACTTCCGCATCGCGGCCAAGGTGGCGGACGTCGACTACGCCTATTCGCCGCCCCACGTGCCGGCCACCGCGCCGCGCAACGGCAAGCCGCCGGCCGTGTGGCCGCCGCTCACCGCGCTGTCGGGCGAACTGGTGTTCGAGCGCGACAGCATGCTGGTGCGCAACGCGCGTGGCCGCCTGGCCGGCGCCGCCGGTGTCGAGGTGACCAGGGCCGAGGCGCAGATCCCGGAGCTGTCGCACCACGCGCCGCAACTGCGCGTCGATGCCCAGGCCAAGGGGCCGCTGGCCGAGGTGCTGCGCGTCGGCGCGCCGCTGGCCGGCACCGAGACGGGGGGCGTCGGCGAGGTCATGCAGCGCGCGCGCGCCACCGGTTCGGCCGACTACAAGCTGCATCTCGAACTGCCGCTCGCGGCCATGGACAACGCCAAGGTGCAGGCCAGCGTGACGCTGGCCGACAACGAGCTGCAGATCGTGCCCGAGGCCCCGTCGTTCTCCCAGACACGCGGCACGCTCAACTTCACCGAAACCGGCTTCTCGCTGGCCGGCGTGCAGGCCAGGCTGCTGGGCGGAGACATCCGCATCGAAGGCCGCGGGCGTTTCTCCGGCCCCAACCGGGAGGTCGCGCTGAAGGCACAGGGCACCGCCACGGCCGACGGCCTGCGCGGCACGCGCGAGGTCGACTGGCTCGCCCGCCTCGCGAAGAACGCGAGCGGCAGCACGCCGTTCTCAGCCACCTTCTCGATGCGCGACGGCACGCCCGAGTTCTCGCTTGCCAGCAGCCTGCAGGGCCTGGCGCTGCAATTGCCGCCGCCGCTCACGAAGTCCGCCGAGGAGCAGATGCCGCTGCGCGTCGAGAAGAAAGTGCTGGCGCGCGACAGCCGCCAGGGCGTCGCCACGCAAGACCAGCTCTCGTTCGAACTCGGCCGGGTCGGCTCGGCGCAATACGTGCGCGAGCTGGTGGGCGGCGAGGCGCGCGTGACGCGCGGCAGCATCGGCGTGGGCCTGGCGCCCGGCGAAACCGCCAGCCTGCCCGACAAGGGCGTGTTCGCGAACATCAACGTAGGCAAGCTCGACATGGGCGCGTGGCAGTCGCTGGTGGGCGATGCCGCTGCAAGCACGGGCACGGGCACGGAAGCCGCCGAGCGGTCCGACGACACCTCCCTGCTCGCCTACCTGCCCACGCGCATCGCGGTGCGCGCGCAGCAGCTGGGCGTTGCCGGGCGCACGCTGCACGACGTGGTGCTCGGCGGCACGCGCGACGGCGCCCTCTGGCGCGCCAACATCGACGCCGCCGAGCTCAGCGGCTACGCCGAATACAGTCATACGCAGGCCGGCCGCCTCTATGCACGGCTCGCGCGCCTGAAGATCGCGCCGTCCGAGGCCACGCAGGTCGAGACCCTGCTCGACGAACAGCCCGGCACCCTGCCCGCCCTGGACATCGTGGTGGACGACTTCGAGCTGCTCGGCAAGCGCCTGGGCCGGGCCGAGATCGATGCCGTCAACCGCGGCGGCGCCGGCCGCGAATGGGCGCTCAACAAGCTGGCCTTCAGCACGCCCGACGCCAACTTCTCGGCCAAGGGCAGCTGGGCCGCGATTCCCGGTGCCGCGGCCGGCCAGCGCCGCACCGCCATGAGCTTCAAGCTGGAGATCGTCGACGCCGGCGAGCTGCTGACGCGCTTCGGCATGCCCGGCGTGCTGCGGCGCGGGCGCGGGCGGCTCGAAGGCGACGTCAACTGGCGCGGTTCGCCGTTCTCGCTTGACTATCCCAGCCTGGGCGGGCAGCTGCAGGTCGACGTCGAGCAGGGCCAGTTCCTCAAGGCCGACCCCGGCCTGGCCAAGCTGCTCGGCGTGCTGAGCCTGCAGGCGCTGCCGAGGCGGCTCACGCTCGATTTCCGCGACGTGTTCAGCCAGGGCTTCGCTTTCGACTTCATCCGCGGCGACGCCAAGATCAGCAAGGGCATCGCCAGCACCAACAACCTGCAGATGAAGGGCGTGAACGCCGCGGTGCTGATGGACGGCTCGGCCGACATCGTGCGCGAGACGCAGAACCTGCGCGTGGTGGTGGTGCCCGAGATCAACGCCGGCACCGCCGCGCTGGTGGCCACCGCCATCAATCCGGCCGTCGGGCTCGGCACCTTCCTGGCCCAGTGGGTGCTGAGCAAGCCGCTCTCGGCCGCGGCCACGCAGGAGTTCCATATCGAAGGCACCTGGGCCGACCCCAAAATAGCGAAGGTGCCGCGCTCGCTGCAGCTGCTGCCCCAGGGCATTCCCAACATGCCGGGGCTGCCCAGCACGCCCACCGCGGACGACGGCAAGAAAACGGAGACTACGCAATGAAAGTCGCAGCCATCCAGATGGTGTCGGCCATCGCGCGCGAGGCCAACCTCGCGCGCGCCCACGACCTGCTCGCACGGGCCGCCGAAGCCGGCGCCGAGCTCGCGGTGCTGCCCGAGTATTTCTGCATGATGGGCGCGCGCGACACCGACAAGCTCGGCCTGCGCGAGACCGCCGGCGCGGGCACGGTGCAGGGCTTCCTGGCCGACGCGGCGCGCGAGTTCGGCCTGTGGATCGTCGGCGGCACGCTGCCCATCGAGAGCACCGACGCCGAGCACGTGTTCAACAGCTCGCTCGCCTTCTCGCCCGAAGGCCGCTGCGTGGCGCGCTACGACAAGATCCATCTCTTCTTCTTCGACAACGGCACCGAGCGCTACGACGAGCGCCGCGTCATCGCGCCCGGCGCCGAGCCCGTGGTGTTCGATCTGCCCTCGCGCGACGGCCACGGCTGGCGCGTGGGCATGAGCGTCTGCTACGACCTGCGCTTTCCCGAGCTGTACCGCGCGCTGGCAAAGCAGGGCGCCGACCTGCTGCTGGTGCCCAGCGCCTTCACGCGCACCACCGGCGCGGCGCACTGGGAGGTGCTGCTGCGCGCCCGCGCCATCGAGAACCTCGCCTGGGTGGTCGCGCCCGCGCAGGGCGGCACGCACGAGAACGGCCGCCAGACCTGGGGCCAGTCGCTGGTCGTCGACCCCTGGGGCACGGTGGTGGCGCAACAGGCCACCGAGGAAGGCGTGGTGCTGTTCGACATCGACGCCGGACAGGTCGCGCGCATGCGCATGCAGCTGCCCGTGCTTTCGCACAGCGTCCTGTAGCAATGTCCGATGCGCTGCTGACCGTCCCACCGAGGCGATGGGCGCTCATCGCGTTCGCGCGCCTGCGCTCGCTGTGGCAGCGCTGGTTCCTGTGGCTGCTGCTGGCGGTGCTGGTGTCGGCGCTGCTGGTCACGGTGGTGTGGCTCGCGGGCCGGCACGAGGTCGAACAGGTGCAGGCCTCGCTCGACCGCGACACCGCCGACGCCGTGTCCGACCTGCGCAGCGGCTTCCAGCGCAACGCGCAGAGCCTGCGCGCCACGCAGGCTCCGGGCGCCAACCTGGGGCAGTGGAGCGACATCGCCGCCTCGCTGCTGCGCGAGCACCGCGAGTGGCTGCGGCTCGAATGGCGCGACGCCGCGCTGCGCCCGCTGCAGGCCGTCAACACGCCCTACCGCATGCGCATCCTCGACGAGGCCAGCCGCGGGCCCGAGCAGTCCGACGTCACCCTGGCCTGCGCGGCCGCGCGTAAGCTGGGCGCGTCGGCCTACTCGCCGAGCCACTACGTGCCGGTGGCGGGCGGCGGCGGCGTCGAGGTGATGGAGCTGTGCGTGCCGATCGACGCGGGCGGCTACCTCGTGGCCAGCTACTCGCTGCGCGACGCGCTGATCGAGCTGGTCGGCCCCACGCTCACGCGCGGGCAGGAAGTGGCATTCACCGAGGCCGACGGCACGCGGCTGGTGGCGCTGGGCACCTCGCGGCGCACCGGCACGCGCGTGTTCACCTCGCAGCAGCTCATCGACCTGCCGGGCACCTCGCTGATGCTGCGCGTGGACGGCTGGCGCGCGGCGCCAGACCTGTTCCCGAACATGCTCACCGCGCTGGTCACGGCCATCTCGATCGCGCTGGTGTCGGTGCTGGTGCTGCTGGCGCGCGACACCCGCCGCCGCCTGCGCGCCGAACGCGACCTGGCCGACGCGCTGGCCTTTCGCAAGGCGATGGAAGACTCGGTCATCACCGGCTTGCGCGCGCGCGACCTGCAGGGCCGCATCACCTATGTGAACCCGGCCTTCTGCGAGATGGTGGGCTTCACGCCCGAAGAACTCATGGCCGGCAACGCGGAGGCGCCCGAGGCGCCCTACTGGCCCACGGAACTGGCGCACGAATACCAGCAGCGCCAGGCGCGGCGGCTGGCGGGCGGCATGCCGCCGCGCGAGGGCTTCGAGTCGGTCTTCATGCGCAAGGACGGCACGCGCTTTCCGGTGCTGATCTTCGAGGCGCCCCTCATCAACGCCCACAAGGTGCAGACCGGCTGGATGAGCGCCTTCATCGACGTGAGCGAGCAGCGCCGCATCGAGGAGCTGTCGCGCGCCAGCCAGGAGCGCCTGCAGGCCAGCGCGCGCCTGGCCACGGTGGGCGAGATGGCGTCGCTGCTGAGCCACGAGCTCACGCAGCCGCTGGCTGCCATTGCCAGCTATGCCAGCGGCTCGCTCAACCTGCTCGGCCCGCATGCGCGCGGCGACCAGGGCGAAGTGGCGATGGCGGTGAGGCGCATCGCCGAGCAGGCCGACCGCGCCGGCCAGGTGATCCGCAGCGTGCACGACTTCGTGCGCCGGCGCGACCGCACGCGCGAGCCGGTCGCGCCGCAGGCGCTGATCGACGCGGTGCTGCCGCTGGTGCGGCTGCAGGCGCGCAAGCTCGGCGTGAGCATCGAGGTGGTGTTCGAAGACCGCCTGCCAGCGGCCATGTGCGACCGCACGCTGGTCGAGCAGGTGCTGCTGAACCTCGCGCGCAACGCGATGCAGGCCATGGACAGCCCCGACAACGTCGGCAGCCGCGTGCTGCGCCTGCGCGTGGCGCGTGCGGCGGCGGTGGGCGGCGCGGTGCAGGAAGACGGCCGGCGCTGGCTCGAGTTCTCGGTGGCCGACCTGGGCTGCGGCATCAGCGACGAAGTGGCCCAGCGGCTCTTCACGCCTTTCTTCACCACCCGCGCCGACGGCATGGGGCTCGGCCTGAGCCTGTGCCGCACGGTGGTGGAGCAGCATGGCGGCGCGCTGGTGTTCGAGCCGAACAAGCCGCGCGGCACCGTCTTCAGGTTTACGCTACCGGCGGCAGCCTGACGGCGCCCTTTTTCCTCAAGCAAACAATCTTCCGCTGGACCTCATGGCATGCAACCGCTGATCGATGGATTGATCTTTATCGTGGACGACGACGCCAGCGTGCGCGAAGCGCTCGCCTGGCTGCTGCGCTCGCGCCGCCTGGCCAGCGAGCACTTCGGCAGCGCGGAGGCCTTCGAGCAGTTCCTCGACCAGGGGCCGCTGCCCCAGCAGCCGCTGTGCCTGCTGCTGGACGTGCGTATGCCGGGCACGAGCGGGCTGGTGCTGTTCGACCGGCTCGTGGAGCGCGGCCTGCTGCCCGCCATGCCGGTGATCTTCCTGACCGGGCACGCCGACGTGCCGACGGCCGTCGACGCCGTGAAGCGCGGGGCGTTCGACTTCTGCGAGAAACCGTTCTCGGACAACGCGCTGGTCGACCGCATCGAGCATGCGCTGAATGCGTCGCTGCAGGCGCTCGAGCTGCAGCGCCAGCGCCGCGGCCTGTCGGAGCGCATCGCCGAGCTGACCGACCGCGAGCGCGACGTGATGCGGCTCGTGATCGAGGGCCTGCCCAACAAGCTCATCGCCGACCAGCTCGCGATCAGCGTGCGCACGGTGGAAGTCCACCGCGCGCGCGTGTTCGACAAGATGGAAGTGAAGTCGGCCGTGGAGCTGGCCAACCGCCTGCGGGACCTCTAGAGGCCCGTCAGGCTTTCTCCGCGACGAAGATTTCGACGCGGCGGTTCTGTGCGCGGCCGGCGGCCGTGCCGTTGTCGGCCAGCGGTTCGCGCGAGCCGCGGCCGTCGGTGGTGATGGCGGTGGTCGACACGCCGCGCGCCACCAGATGGTTGCGCACGCTGTCGGCACGGCTCACCGACAGGCGCTCGTTGCCTTCTTCGCTGCCGGTGTTGTCGGTGTGGCCCACCACGCGCACGCTGGCGGCGGTGGCGCTCTTCAGGCCGGCGGCGACCTTGTCGAGCACCTGCGCGAGGTTGCGCTTGACGTTGGCACGGCCGGTGTCGAACGACAGCTCGTTCGGGATCACCACGTGCAGCTGGTTGTCGGCGGTCTGCTCGATCACCACTCCGGTGCCCTTGGTCGAAGTTTCGAGGTCGGCCTTCAGCGTGGCCAGGCGCGCGGTCCAGCTGTTCGCCGGTGCGGGGGCCGGTGCCTCGGCGGCCGGCGGTGCGGGTGGCGGCGTCGACTGCGAAGCACAGCCCGCAATGAACAGCAAAGCGGCCGCGGCCGCACTCGAAACGACAAACTTCCTCATGAGATTCCCTCTTCTCTAAACGGACAAATGGCGGGTTCCGGCTTCTTGAAAGCGGCCGGTTCCCCGGTGGAGTGGTCAGGGTGCCGGCGCACCGAGGCGCGCCGGCACCCTGCCGGATCAGCCTTGCGGAGCGCGCTCGCCCACGAAGATCTCGACGCGGCGGTTCTGCGCGCGGCCCGCGTCGCTGTTGTTGTCGGCGATCGGCTCGCGCGAGCCGCGGCCTTCGATGCGGAAGGCAGCCGGGTTCACGCCGCGCGCCACCAGGTAGTCGCGCGTGCTGGCTGCACGCTCGACCGACAGCGGGTTGTTGATGGCGTCGGAGCCGGTGCTGTCGGTGTGGCCGATGATGCGCACCTCGGCGTTCGGGTTGTTGCGCAGGCCGTTCGCGAACTGGTCGAGCACCGGCGCGAAGTTCGACTTGATGTTGGCGCGGCCCACGTCGAAGGACACGTCGCTCGGGATCTGCAGCTTCAGCTCGTTGTTGGGCGTTTGCGTGACGGCGATGCCGGTGCCCTGCGTGGCGGCTTCCATCTGGCGCTTCTGGTTTTCCATGCGCTGCGACCACAGGTAGCCGCCGAGCGCGCCGGCCGCGGCACCGACCACCGCGCCCGTGCCGATGGCACCGCGGTTGCCGCCGGTTGCGGAGCCGATCGCCGCGCCGCCCAGGGCGCCGATGCCGGCGCCGATGCCGGTGTTGCGCTGCGTGTCTGTCATGCCTCCGGCGCAGCCGGAGAGAACGAGGGCGGCGGCGGCGGTTGCGAGTACGAACTTTTTCATGGCGATACCTTTCAGGGTTGAGTCAAGCGGGCCACAGCTTAGCTCCCGGGTGCCACGGATGGTACGGCCTCAAAGCCCCACGGAAAATAAGAAAAGTTTCGCCATTGCCCATGAATGCTGCGATGATTGCTACGAAAGTAATAGCAATGGGGTACTTCTCCGACAAGTTGCGGCGGCGCCGGACTGCACAAGCAATTCACGCTTCGGGCGGCGGCTTGCGGTCGGTGTCGTCCTCGTCGTGCAATTCACCCTTCTTGCGGCCGGAAAACATGGTCCACCAGATGATCAAGATGAACACAAGTCCCGCGGCGAGGGCTTCAAGCAGAATCAAACCCATGAGAAATGGACTCCAGTGGCTGGTCGGGCTCTTGATCGTAGCAACGCTCGCAGCCTGCTCCACCGGCCCGCGCGCACCCGACCTGCCGACGCGCCCCCCCGTCATCACCCCGCCGCGCGACCTCGGCCCGCTCACCGGCTCGCTCGCGCATCCCAAGAGCCGCTGGGTGCCGGTCGGCTGGGCCGAGCTGCCGGGCTTCGGCGAAGACCCGCTGCACGAAGCCTGGATCGCGCTGCTGGCCAACTGCTCGCGCCCCAATGCCGCCTTCGCGCCGCTGTGCCGCGACGTGCGCCAGCTGACCATCGCCACGCCCGAAGAACAGCGCCAGTGGATGACCGAGCGGCTGCAGCCCTACCGCGTCGAGGCGCTGAACGGCCAGAGCGAAGGCAAGCTCACCAGCTACTACGAGCCGGTGTACGAGGCCTCGCGCGTGCCCACCGCCACCTTCAACGTGCCGATCTACCAGGCCCCCGATGGCCTGGCACCGCGCCGCCCCTGGTACACGCGCCAGGAAATCGAGACCCTGCCCGAAGCCCAGGCCGCACTGCGCGGCCGCGAGATCGCATGGATGGCCGACCCCATCGACGCGCTGATGCTGCACATCCAGGGCTCCGGCCGGTTGCGCATCACCGAGGCCAACGGCTGGCAGCACACCGTGCGCATGGCCTTCTCGGCCACCAACGAGCAGCCCTACCGCAGCGTGCAGCAATGGCTCATGAGCCAGGGCGTGACCAAGGTCGGCAAGTGGCCCGACGACACCAAGGCCTGGGCCGCGCAGAACCCCCAGCGCGTGACGCAACTGCTGTGGAGCAACCCGCGCTACGTGTTCTTCCGCGAAGAAACCATGAGCGAGGTCGATGCCGCCTTCGGCCCGCGCGGCGCGCAGGGCGTGCCGCTGACGGCGGGGCGTTCCATCGCGGTCGACCGCGAGAGCATCCCCTACGGCACACCGGTGTGGCTGGCATCCAACGGACCTGCTGCGCAATTGCAGAAGCTGGTGGTGGCGCAGGACACCGGCAGCGCGATCCTGGGCGCCGTGCGGGCCGACTACTTCGCCGGCACCGGCGCCGACGCCGGGCGGCTTGCGGCAAGCATGAACCAGCCGCTGCGGCTCTGGGCGCTGTGGCCGAGGCAGTTGCCGGCGCCCTGATTTTTGCCGGCGCGGCGGGCCGTCAGGGAGATCGATTCAACCTGACGGGAAGCTGAGCAATTCACAGAAGCGTCATACGAAGTGCCTAACTTCGCGGGCTGGTTTCCTTTCCACCCCACGAAGAAAGACATTGCGCATGACCGCAAACACCCGCACCGACGATCCCTCGGTCGATCTCGACGACATCGGCACCAACCCCACGTCGAACCCCTCGTTCACCGACCTGATCGCCGCGCGCCTGAGCCGCCGGCGCCTGTTCGGCCTCGGCGCCGGCACCGCCGGCACGGCCCTGCTGCAAGCCTGCGGCGGCGGTGGTGGCGGCGCAGGCGCCGCACCCTTCCCGATCCTGCCGCCGGCACCCGCCCCAGCCCCCGCGCCGGCACCGGCACCGGCCCCCGCCGGCCCGATGAAGCTTGGCTTCAATGCCGTGGCCAAGAGCCTCGCCGACGTGGTCACCGTGCCCGCCGGCTACACCGCCAGCGTGCTGTACCGCCTGGGCGATCCGACCGCAGCCGGTGTCGCCGCCTACAAGAACGACGGCACCGACGACGCGACCACCTACGACCGCCGCGCCGGCGACCACCACGACGGCATGACCTTCTTCGGCATGAATGCGTCGAACAAGTGGGACGCCACCAGCGCCACGCGCGGCCTGCTCGTGATGAACCACGAAGCCATCACCCCCGTGTTCCTGCACCCTACGGGCCAGACCGCCGTCAGCGGCGTGCGCACGGTTGCCGATGAAGTGCTGCGCGAGTTCTACCTGCACGGCGTGAGCGTGATCGAGGTCAACAAGAGCGGCAGCACCTGGAGCTACAAGCAGGACTCGAGCTTCAACCGCCGCGTCCACACGCTGACCGAAATGACCTTCTCGGGCCCGGCCGCCAAGACCGACTACCTGAAGACCAAGTACTCGACCGACGGCAGCAAGACCCGCGGCACGGTCAACAACTGCGCCAACGGCACCACGCCGTGGGGCACGTACCTGACCTGCGAAGAGAACTGGGCCGGCTACTTCCGCCGCGTCACCGCCAACGACAACGCCAACCGCACCGCCAAGGAACTCGCTTCCTTCAGCCGCTACGGCGTCGCCGGCACCGGCCGCGAGCTCTGGGCCACCGTGACGCCCGACACCGCCGACAACCTGTACGGCCGCTGGAACACCGAAGTCACCGTCGTGGGCGGCACCGCCACCGACGACTACCGCAACGGCGCCAACACCTACGGCTGGGTGGTCGAGATCGACCCCTTCAACCCCACCAGCACCCCGAAGAAGCGCACCGCGCTCGGCCGCTTCGGCCACGAAGGCGCCTGCCTGGGCCCGGTCGTGGCCGGCAAGCCGCTCGTCTGGTACATGGGCGACGACTCGCAGAACGAGTACCTCTACAAGTTCGTGTCGACCAGGAACTGGGATGCGGCCGACATCGGCGGCGGCATTGCAGCCGGCGACAAGTACATGGACGACGGCAAGCTCTACGTCGCCAAGTTCAAGGCCGACGGCACGGGCGACTGGCTCGAACTGAAGCTGGGCGTCAACAACATCACCGCGAGCTACGCCAGCTACGCGTTCGCCGACGCGGCCGACGTGGTGATCAACGCGCGCCATGCAGCCGACGCAGCCGGCGCCACGAAAATGGACCGCCCGGAATGGACGGCCGTGAACCCGAAGAACGGCGAGGTGTACCTCACCCTGACCAACAACTCGGCTCGCGCGATCGGCACCACCGATGCCGCCAACCCGCGTTTCTACAACGACCCCAAGGGCACCAGCTCGCAGCGTGGCAACCCGAACGGCCACATCGTCCGCTTCACCGACACCGGCGGTGACCCGGCGGCCGTCAGCTTCAAGTGGGACGTGTACCTGTTCGGCGCGCGCTCGACCGCATCGGCCGACGTGAACGTGTCCGCCCTCGGCGCCGACAACGACTTCTCCAGCCCCGACGGCATGTGGTTCAGCCAGGCTGCGCCCGGCCTGCTGTGGATCGAGACCGACGACGGCAAGTACACCGACGTGACCAACTGCATGCTGCTCGGGGCGCTGCCTGGCAAGGTCGGCGACGGTGCGGCCAGGACCATCACCAACTTCGACGGCGCCACCACCGCGCAGCAGGCGACTTTCGTCGGCAAGGCACCGGGCACCGACGGCCTGCGCCGCTTCCTCGTCGGGCCGAAGGAGTGCGAGATCACCGGCATCGCCGAATCGGGCGACGGCCGCGCGCTGTTCGTGAACATCCAGCACCCGGGCGAAGACACCAAGGTGGCCGACATCACGACCCCGGCCAAGTTCTCCAGCCACTGGCCCGAAGGCGGCAACGCCCGCCCGCGCTCGGCAACCATCGTCATCACGAAGAACGACGGCGGCCTGATCGGCCTGTAAGCAAGGGTCGCCCCCTTTCCGGGAGGGAACACCGTGGAACCGGCTCTGCCGGGCCACCGGTGTTGCCCCCGGCGAGGGGGTAGGCGCAGCGACACGAAGTGCGCGAAGCCTGGGGGAGTACCTAGTCCTTCGGCAGCGGCAGCGCCGTCTTGTATCTCACCTGCTTGAGCGCAAAGCTCGAGCGGATCTTCTCGATTCCTGGAATCGGCGTGAGCTGTTCCATGATGAATTTCTCCAGCGCCGCCATGTCGGCCACGGCGATGCGGATCAGGTAGTCGCTGTCGCCTGTCATCAGGTAGCACTCCATCACCTCGTCGTGTTCGGCGATGCGCTGTTCCAGGTCGGCGAGCGATTGCCGGTTCTGCGTCGCGAGGCTGATCGAGATGAACACGTTGAGCCCGAGGCCCAGCGCCTTGGGGTTCGCCAGCGCCACGTAGCGGTCGATCACTCCGTGGGTTTCGAGCGCCTTCACGCGGGCCAGGCAGGGCGACGGCGACAGGTGCACGCGGCGCGCCAGTTCCACGTTCGACAGCGCGCCGTCGCGTTGCAGTTCATCAAGAATGCGCAGGTCGATGGTGTCCAGTTGCATGAAATGCCGCGTCTCCGTAATTTCGCGGAATTTTATGCCGCGAGGTGCGCATGGACTTGCACGCGCCGGTAGCTAATTCTTCGCATGCCGGCCTAAAGTGCCGCCATGAACGCCCCGATTTCCGCCGACCAGATGCGCGCGCTGCTGCTCGATACGCCGCTGTCGCACGACCCCGATCCCGCCGAGACCGCCGAATGGCGCGACGCCTTCCTGGCGCTGGCGCAGTCGCAGGGTCCGCAGCGCGCCAAGCAGATGCTCACCGAGCTGGCACGGCTGGCGCGCCAGCAGCGCATCGGCTGGCAGCCCGAACTGGCCACGCCGTACGTCAACACCATCGCCGCGCAGGACCAGCCGCCGTTTCCGGGCGACCTGGCCATCGAGGAAAAGCTCGCCTCGCTGATGCGCTGGAACGCGCTCGCGATGGTGGCCAAGGCGAACCAGGCGTATGGCGAACTCGGCGGCCACATCGCCAGCTACGCAAGCGCGGCCGACCTGTTCGAAACCGGCTTCAACCATTTCTTCCATGCGCGCAGCGACGCCCATCGCGGCGACCTGGTGTTCTTCCAGCCGCACAGCGCGCCCGGCGTCTATGCCCGTGCCTACCTCGAAGGCCGCCTGAGCGAGGAAGACCTGAAGCACTACCGCCAGGAACTCACCGCGCCCGCCTTCACCGACGGCAGCGGCGCGCGTGGCCTGTGCAGCTACCCGCATCCGTACCTGATGCCGGACTTCTGGCAGTTCCCCACCGGCTCGATGGGCATCGGCCCCATCAGCTCGATCTACCACGCGCGCTTCATGCGCTATCTCACGCACCGCAACCTGCTCGACTGCGAAGGCCGCAAGGTGTGGGGCGTGTTCGGTGACGGCGAAATGGACGAGCCCGAGTCGATGAGCGCGCTGACGCTCGCCGCGCGCGAGAAGCTCGACAACCTCGTATGGGTCGTCAACTGCAACCTGCAGCGCCTCGACGGCCCGGTGCGCGGCAACGGCCGCATCATCGACGAGCTCGAAAAGCTCTTTGCCGGCGCGGGCTGGAACGTCGTCAAGCTGGTGTGGGGCAGCGACTGGGACGGCCTCTTCGCACAGGACGTGAGCGGCGCACTGGCCCGCGTGTTCGCCAACACCGTCGACGGCCAGATGCAGACCTTCGCGGCCAAGGACGGCCGCTTCAACCGCGACAACTTCTTCGGACAGAACCCCGAGCTCGCGCGCCTGGCCGAAGGCATGACCGACGAGCAGATCGACCGCCTGAAGCGCGGCGGCCACGACCTGGTGAAGATCTATGCCGCCTACGCGGCGGCGGCCCGGCACAAGGGCCAGCCCACCGTGATCCTCGCCCACACCAAGAAGGGCTACGGCATGGGCAGCGCCGCGCAGGGCAAGATGACCACGCACTCGCACAAGAAGATGGGCGACGTGGACCTGATCGAATTCCGCGACCGCTTCAACCTGCCGCTGACCGACGCGCAGGCCACGGCGATGGACTTCTACCGCCCGCCGGAAGACAGCGCCGAGATGCGCTACCTGCGCCAGCACCGCGAGGCCCTCGGCGGCGCGATGCCACGGCGCGAGACCGCCTGCGACGTGGTGCCCAAGCCCGACATCGCGAGCTACGCGCAGTTCGCGACCGCGGCCGCCGGCAAGGAAATGAGCACCACCATGGCCTTCGTGCGCATGCTGGGCAACCTGCTGAAAGACCCGGCCCTGGGCCCGCGCATCGTGCCCATCGTGGCCGACGAGGCGCGCACCTTCGGCATGGCCAACCTGTTCAAGCAGGTGGGCATCTATTCGAGCGTGGGCCAGCGCTATGCGCCGGAAGACATCGGCTCGGTGCTGAGCTACCGCGAGGCCACCGACGGGCAGATCCTCGAGGAAGGCATCAGCGAGGCCGGCGCCATTGCGAGCTGGACGGCGGCTGCCACCAGCTACAGCGTGCACGGCCTGGCGATGCTGCCGTTCTACATCTACTACTCGATGTTCGGCTTCCAGCGCGTGGGCGATGCCATCTGGGCCGCGGCCGACCAGCGTGCGCGCGGCTTCCTGCTGGGCGCCACGTCGGGGCGCACCACGCTCGGCGGCGAAGGCCTGCAGCACCAGGACGGCAGCAGCCACCTGGTGGCCGCGACCATTCCCAACTGCAAGGCCTACGACCCGGCGTATGCGGGCGAGATGGCGGTGATCGTCGACGCGGGCATCCGCGAGATGATGGTCGAGCAGCAGGACGTGTTCTATTACGTCACGCTCATGAACGAGAACTACGCGCAGCCCGACGTGCCCGAGGGCGCGGAAGGCGACATCCTGCGCGGCTGCTACCGCTTCGGCACCTACGCGCCGGCATCGGGCAAGGCGAAGAAGAAGGTCACGCTGATGGGCTCGGGCGCGATCCTCACCGAAGTCGTCAAGGCGGCGCAGCTGCTGGCCGACGAAGGCATCGAGGCCGAGGTGTTCAGCGTCACGAGCTGGAGCGAACTCGCGCGCGACGGGCTGGCCTGCGAGCAGCGCGCACTGGCTGGCGAGAAAGAAGTCGGCGCTGCGTTCGTCGCGCGGCAGCTCGGCAAGGGCGGCAATGCGCCCATCGTTGCCGCCACCGACTACGTGCGCGCCGTGCCCGAGAGCGTGCGCGCCTTCCTGCCCGAAGGCCGCCGCTACATCACGCTGGGCACCGACGGCTTCGGTCGCAGCGACACGCGCGCTGCGCTGCGCGGCTTCTTCGGGGTGGATGCGGCCAGCATCGCGAGCGCCGCGCGTCACGCGCTGGCCTGAGCAGGCGCGGAAGGGCGGGAGCGGTCCGCGCGGGGGCTGCGTTAGAGTCGCAGCCCATCGCCGCATCATGCCCATGACCGCCCGCTTCCAGTCCGTCGCCCCCACCGTCCGCCTGGCCGACCAGGTGGCCGATGCGCTGGTCGCCGAGGTGCGCAGCGGCCGCCTGTCCGAAGGCGACCGGCTGCCCACCGAGACCGCATTGGCCGCGCAGTTCGGCGTGAGCCGCACCGTGGTGCGCGAAGCCGTGTCGCGGCTCAAGTCGTTGGGCCTGGTCGATTCGCGCCAGGGCAGCGGCGTGTATGTGCGCGCCGCCGGCATCGAGCCGCTGCGCTTCGAGATGCCGCATGTCGCCTCGCGCGAGGCGGTGGTCCAGATGGTCGAGCTGCGCCGCGCGCTCGAAGCCGAGGTGGCCGCGCTGGCCGCCGAGCGGCGCACCAGGGCCGACCTGCGCCGCATCCGCGAAGCCATCAAGGCGCTCAAGGCGGCGGTGGCGGACGGCGGCAACGGGGCCGAAGAAGACGTGCGCTTCCACACCGCCATCGCCGAGGCCGCGCGCAATCCCTTCCTTCTTGGCACGCTGCAGTACCTGCGGCAGTTCCTGCATGGCGCCACCCGGGTCACGCGCGCCAACGAGGCACGCCGTGCCGACTTCGCCGCCCAGGTGGCGCAGGAGCATGCGCTGATCGTCGACGCCATCGACGCCGGCGACCCGGTGCGTGCGCGCGAAGCCGCCAAGTCGCACATGGACAACGCGATCCGCCGCATCGAGCAGGCCGACCCGGCGTTCTGGCAGCAGGAGGGCGCGCAGCTCGCGCGGCCGTTGGTCGAAGGCTGGCCCGCGCGCAGCTGAGCCGCGCACGCCCCGGTGCGGGTTAGATCGGATCGGCCCGAGCGATGGGAATTTGTATGATGACCTTACAAATCGAGCCGCAGGCCATCGTGGCCTACGCTGTACACCGTTCAAGGAAAGCGCGTCCATGACCTCTTCACCTGTCCCCGTCGTCGGCCTCGTGGGCCTTGGTGCCATGGGCGCCGGCATGGCGCAGTCGCTGCGCCGCGCCGGCCATGCGCCGCATGTGTTCGACGTGCGCCGCGAAGCCGCCGAGGCCTTCGCCCGCGACGGCGGCACGGCCTGCGCCACGCTCGAAGCGCTGGGCGCGCAGTGCGACATCGTGGTGTCCGTCGTCGTCAACGCCGCGCAGACCGAATCGGTGCTGTTCGGCGACGGCGCCGCGCCCGGCTGCGCCGCATCGATGAAGCCCGGCAGCCTGTTCGTGATGTGCTCCACCGTCGATCCCAACTGGTCTGTCGCGCTCGAGGCGCGCCTCGCGACGCTGGGCATCCTGTACCTCGACGCGCCCATCTCCGGCGGCGCCGCCAAGGCCGCGAGCGGCCAGATGACGATGATGACCGCCGGCACGCCGGCCGCCTACGAGAAAGCCGGCGCGGTGCTCGACGCGATGGCCGCCAAGGTCTACCGCCTCGGCGACCGCGCGGGCGCGGGCAGCAAGGTGAAGGTCATCAACCAGCTGCTGGCGGGCGTGCACATCGCCGCCGCGGCCGAGGCGATGGCGCTGGGCCTGCGCGAAGGCGTGGACCCGGCCGCGCTCTACGAGGTCATCACGCACAGCGCGGGCAACAGCTGGATGTTCGAGAACCGCATGGCCCATGTGCTGGCTGGCGACTACACGCCGCTGTCGGCCGTCGACATCTTCGTGAAGGACCTGGGACTGGTGCTCGACGTGGCGCGGGCCAGCAAGTTTCCGCTGCCGCTGTCGTCCACCGCGCACCAGATGTTCATGCAGGCCTCGACCGCGGGCTATGCGCGCGAGGACGACAGCGCGGTCATCAAGATCTTCCCCGGCATAGAAGTGCCGGCCCCGAAAAAAGAAGCCTGAAAAGAAAGCACAGAGAGACACACACACATGAACATCCTCATCACCGGCGGCTGCGGCTTTCTCGGCGCCCGCCTCGCCCGCACGCTGCTCGCCGGCGGCCATCTCGCGCTGGCCGGCGCCGCCGCGCAGCCCGTGTCGCGCATCACCCTGGCCGACCGCGTGCCGCCGCCCGCCGACCTGGCCGGCGATGCGCGCGTGCTGTTCGTGCAGGGCGACCTGCTCGAACAGCTCGCGAGCGGCGCGCTGCCCATGGCCGAGACGCAGCTCGTGTTCCACCTCGCCGCGGCAGTCAGCGGCGAGTGCGAAGCCGACTTCGACCTCGGCATGCGCAGCAACCTCGACGCCACGCGCGGCCTGCTCGAAGCCGCGCGCCGCGCCGGCCATGCGCCGGTGTTCGTGTTCTCCAGCTCGGTCGCGGTGTTCGGCGATTCGCCCGAGCAGCGCCTGCCGGCGGTGATCGAAGACACCACGCTGCCGACGCCGCAGAACAGCTACGGCATCCAGAAGTTCATCGGCGAGCAACTGGTGGCCGACTTCACGCGCAAGGGCTTTGTGCAGGGCCGCAACGCGCGGCTCATGACGGTGTCGGTGCGCCCGGGCAAGCCCAACGGCGCGGCCTCCAGCTTCCTCAGCGGCATGCTGCGCGAGCCGCTGGCCGGCGAGCGCGCGCGCTGCCCCGTACCGCCCGACACGCCGGTCGCGCTGGCCTCTCCCGGCAACACCGTCGCCGGCATCATCCGCGCGGCCACGGCCAGCGCCGCCGAGTGGGGCGCACGCACGGCCGTCAACCTGCCCGCGCTCACCACCACCGTGCGCGACATGGCGCAGGCGCTCGAACGCATCGCGGGCAAGGAAGCCACCGGCCTGATCGACTGGGCGCCCGATGCCGCCGTCGCGAAGATCGTCACCAGCTGGCCCAGCCGCATCCAGGCAACGCGCGCCGAGGCGCTGGGCCTGAAGGCCGACGCCAGCTTCGACGCCATCCTGCGCGACTACGTGCGAGAGAACGCGCAGGCCGTGAAGCTGCCGCTGAAGGACTGAGCCATGGCCAAGCTCGTGCTCGGCTGCATCGCCGACGACTTCACCGGCGCCACCGACCTCGCCAACAACCTGGTGCGCGCCGGCATGCGCGTGGTGCAGGCCATCGGCGTGCCCGAAGCGCCGAGCGCGGGGGCCGAACGGCCGCCGCTCGACGCGGATGTCGATGCCGTGGTGGTCGCGCTCAAGTCGCGCACCATCGCGCCGGCCGAGGCCATCGCGCAATCGCTGGATGCGCTGCGCTGGTTGCAGGCACAGGGCGCGCAGCAGATCTACTTCAAGTACTGCTCCACCTTCGACAGCACGCCGCAGGGCAACATCGGCCCCGTCACGGAAGCGTTGATGGATGCGCTGAACTGCGACTTCGCCATCGCCACCCCCGCCTTCCCCGACAACAAGCGCACCGTGTTCAAGGGCTACCTGTTCGCAGGCGACGTGCTGCTCAACGAAAGCGGCATGCAGAACCATCCGCTCACGCCGATGACCGACCCGAACCTGGTGCGCGTGCTGCAGGCGCAGTGCACGCGCAGGGTGGGGCTGATCGACTACGCCGTGGTGGCGCGCGGCGCGGCGGCCATCGGCGAACGCATCGCGCAGCTGAAGGCCGAAGGAGTCTCGATCGCCATCGTCGATGCGGTGTCGAACGACGACCTGGTGCGCATGGGCCCCGCGCTCGCGAAGATGCCGCTCGTCACCGCAGGCTCCGGCGTCGCCATCGGCCTGCCGGCCAACTTCGGCCTCGCGCCCTCCTCGCAGGCCAGCGCATTGCCGAAGGCCGGCGGCAAGACGGCGGTGGTCTCGGGCAGCTGCTCCCTCGCCACCAACCGGCAGGTGCAAGACTTCATCCAGCGCGGCGGCGCGGCCATGGCCGTCGACCCGCTGCGCATTGCGCAGGGCGTCGACGTCGCGGCAGAAGCGCTGGCATGGGCTGCGCCATTGATCGACAAGGGCCCGGTGCTCGTCTATTCCACAGCCGATGCCGGCGCCGTGAAGTCGGTGCAGGGCAAGCTCGGCGTGGAGGAGGCCGGCGCGATGGTCGAGCGCACCATCGCCGCCATCGCGCGTGGCCTGGTCGAGCGCGGTGTGCGCCAGTTGGTGGTGGCCGGTGGCGAAACCTCCGGCGCATGCGTGCAGGCGCTGGGCATCTCGCAGATGCAGATCGGCCCGCAGATCGACCCCGGCGTGCCGTGGTGCCATGCGCGTTCCGACGCTGCGCCTGGAGGCGGCTTGCATATCGCGCTCAAGTCGGGCAACTTCGGCAGCGATGATTTTTTTACCAAGGCGTTTGCGGTGCTTGGATGACGTTCGTGATTCAGGGCTCGCTCACGCCGACGGGGTACCTTGCTCCGCGAATGTCCCCCGCCCTTCGGGCTCCTCCTTTATTTCGCTGCGCAAGGCACCCCATCGCCGTGATCGTTGGACAGAGCGCCGGTCGATCGGCCGAGCACCAGCAGCGTGTCCACTGCACAGGGCGCCGGGTGCTCCCCGCAGCGAAATAAAGGAGGAGGCCGCAGGCCGGGGGACATTCGCGGAGGGGAGTACCCGGTGGCCTGTGCAAGCCCCCGAACAACGGAACTGAACAGAAAAAAGAAATGACCGAAACCCAAGCCAGAGAAGAAATCTGCCGCACAGGCCGCAGCCTGTTCGACAGAGGCTACGTGCATGCCACCGCAGGCAACATCAGCGTGCGGCTGGACGACGGCTTCCTCATCACGCCGACCGACGCCTGCCTCGGCTTCCTCGACCCCGCACGCCTTGCAAGGCTCGACGCGCAAGGCCGGCAGACGAGCGGCGACCGCGCCAGCAAGACCATCGCGCTGCACACCCGCATCTACGCCGCCGCGCGCAAGTTCGACGCACACACCGCCTGCGTCATTCATACCCACAGCACCCACTGCGTCGCGCTCACATTGAACCCAACGGGCGACGAACTGCTCCCCGCGCTCACGCCCTACTTCGTGATGAAAGTCGGCCACGTGCCGGTCATTCCGTACCACCGCCCCGGTGCAGCCGAGGCGGCCGAACAAGTCGCTCAGGCCATCGAACGCATGGGCGCCGCCGGCACCCCGATCCGCGCCGTGATGCTCTCGCGCCTGGGCCCCAACGTCTGGCACGACACCCCCGCCGCCGCCATGTCCGTGCTCGAGGAACTCGAGGAAACCGCCCGGCTCCGGATGCTCACCCAGGCTGCCAGCCCAGAGCCGCTGGATGCCGCACAGATCGATGAACTGCGCCGCACCTTCGGCGCGCGCTGGTAGTAAAAACACCCCATGCCCCAATTCGCCGCCAACCTCTCGATGCTCTACCCGGAGCTCGACTTCCTCGACCGCTTCGACGCCGCCGCGAAAGACGGCTTCCAGGGCGTCGAATACCTCTTCCCCTATGCCTTCCCGCAGCAAGAGATCATGGCCCGCCTGCAGGCCAACGGCCTGAAGCAGGTGCTCTTCAATGGCCCGCCCGGCGACTGGGACGGCGGCGACCGCGGCCTCGCCTGCCTGCCGGGGCGCGACGCCGAGTTCCGCGAAGGCATCGCCCGGGCCGTCGACTACGCCGTGGCGCTCGACTGCCCGCGCATCCACGTCATGGCCGGCCTCGTGCCCGAAGGCCTGGAGCGCGATGCCGTGCAGGCCGTGTACCTCGACAACCTGCGCTGGGCCGCCGCCGAAGCCGCCAAGGCCGAGCGCGACGTGCTGATCGAGCCGATCAACACGCGCGACATTCCGCGCTTCTTCCTCAACCGGCAAGACCATGCGCACGAGATCGTCGAAGCCGTCGGCGCGCCCAACCTCAAGGTGCAGATGGACCTGTACCACTGCCAGATCGTCGAAGGCGACGTGGCGATGAAGATCCACAAATACCTGCCCACCGGCCGCGTCGGCCACCTGCAGATCGCGGGCGTGCCCGAGCGCCACGAGCCCGACATCGGCGAGCAGAACTACCCCTACCTGTTCGACGTGATCGACGAGGTGTCGGCGCAGTGCGGCTGGCAGGGCTGGGTCGGCTGCGAGTACCGGCCCGCCCGCGGCGCCGAACCCGGCGGTACGTCGGCCGGCCTGGGCTGGCTGCGCGCCTGGCGGCAGCGCGCATGAAGCTCGAGGCGTTGCGCATTCCGGCGCCGCTGCGGGGCTTCGGTGCCGGCGACGCGGAGCTGTTCGACATCGTGCTGGCTGCCGGCAAGGTCGAATCGATCACGCCGAGCGCCGATCAGAAGCACGCGCGCGGCACGCTGCTGAGCGCGCTGGTCGAGGCCCATGCGCACATCGACAAGAACTACACCGTGCAGGACGTGGGCGCCGCGCAGGGCAACCTGTTCGCGGCCATCGACCGCATGAACCGGCACCGCGACAGCTGGACCGGCGAGTCGCTGCGCCTGCGCATGGAGCGCGCGCTGCTCGACGCATGGCAGTGCGGCACCCGCGCGCTGCGCACGCACCTCGACTGGGTGCATGCCGAGCCGCCGGCCGCGATACCGGTGTTCGAAGCCTTGCGCGAGGAATGGCGCGGCCGCGTCGAGCTGCAGTTCGTTTCGCTCACGCCGCTCGACCTGTTCGCCGACCTCGCGGCCGGCGAGCGCATCGCGCGCGAGGTGAAGCGCGCGGGCGGCGTGCTGGGCGCCTTCGTCTACCGCAACGACGGCATCGTGCACAAGCTGGGGCGCGTGTTCGACCTGGCGCAGCAGCACGGGCTGGCGCTCGACTTCCACGTGGACGAAGGGCTCGACGCCGAAGCCGGCGGCCTGCGCAGCATCGCGCAACTGGTGCGCGCGCGCGACTTCAAGGGCGGCGTGGCCTGCGGCCATGCCTGCTCGCTGTCGGTGCAGGACGATGCGGTCGCGGGCGAAACCCTCGCGCTGTGCGCGGGCGCCGGGCTGCATCTCATCGCGCTGCCCACCACCAACCTCTACCTGCAGGGCGCATGGGACCGCACGCCGGTGCAGCGCGGCATCACGCGCATCCGCGAGGCGGCGGCACGGGGCTTGCGTGCGAGCCTGGCGACCGACAACGTGCAGGACGCCTTCTATCCCTACGGCAGCTATGACCTGCTGGAGACCTTCGGCCTCGGAGTGCAGGTGGCGCACCTGGCACCTGCGGCCGACTGGCTCGACACCATCACCGTGAACCCCGCGAAGGCGCTGGGGCTCGCGTGGGACGGGCGCATCGCACCGGGCTGCCCGGCGGACCTGCTGGTGCTGTCGGCCACCGCTGAACACGAACTCATCGGCCCGCGCGGACGGCAACGCACCGTCATCCGCGCCGGCCGGATCATCGAGAAAAATCTGGAGAAAACCCAATGAGCATGGGCAAGCCAATGGCCAACTACGCCGCCGCCAAGCGCGTCGGCGATTTCGTCTTCATGAGCGGCGTGGTCGCGGTCGATCCGGCCACGCGTCGCGCCGTCGCTGGCTACGACGCCATTCCCGAAGAAGCGCGCACCGCGCTGCAGGGGGTGGGCTACGCCACCGGCCAGATGTCGGTGGACGTTTTCGAGGGGCCCATCGTGGCGCAGAGCTGGTTCGTGCTGGAGCGCATCCGCCAGATCGCCGCCGAGCACGGCGGCACCATGGAAGACGTGGTCAAGCTGGTGCAGTACTTCCGCCACCTGCCGCACTACGCCTTCTACAACCGCGTGCGCGGCCTGTTCTATCCGGGCGAGCCGCCGGTGAGCACGGTGGTCGAGGTGTCGCGCTTCCTGCCGGGCGACGAGGTGCTGGTGGAAGTCGAAGCGACGATGTACCTGCCGCAGCGCGCGGCTACCTGACCCCTGCGCCCTTGAACAGGAAATCGGTCACCTGCTCGATCAGGTAGCGCCGGTCTTTCTCGTCGCCTTGCTGGGCCGTATCGCGGAAGTAGGCGGCCTGCGTGGCATGGTCGGCATAGAACTGCGTCACGGCCCAGATGTGGAACAGCACCAGCATCGGGTCGGCCTTGTCCATCAGGCCCTGGTTCATCCAGTTCTGGATCACGGCGGCGGCCTGGTCGGTGCGGGCCTTGCTCGTGGTCATCATGTCGTTGATGACCGGCGCGCCGCGCATCATCTCGGCCGTGAAGATGCGCGAGCGCAGCGGATGGTCGAACGAGAACACCATCTTGCGGTGGATCAGGTCGCCCAGCACCTTGCGCGGGCCGAAGGCTTCGTCGCTGAAGCCGAACACCACGATCCAGTCGGTCAGGATGTCCTGCAGCACCTGCCGGTACAGCGCTTCCTTGCTCTCGATGTAGTAGTGCAGCTGCGCCTTCGACAGGCCCGCCTTGTCGGCGATGGCCTGGGTCGACGCGCCGGCCAGCCCCTCGCTCGCGAACACCTCGATGGCGGCCTGGTTGATGAGGCCGAGCACCTGCGTGTACTTGCGCGAGCGTCCGCGCGTGGCGGGGGCCTCGCCGTCGCCCTCGTCGGCAGCGGCGGGGGGCTTGGTGGTGGTGTTGTTGGAAGCGCGCGCGTTCACAGCTGAAGCACCAGCTCCGTGCCCCTGGCGCGGGAGCAGCACAGCGCCACCTTGTGGCGGCGCTCGCTGCCGGTCAGGCAGAAGTCGCGGTGCTCGGCACCTTCGCCGTCGCCCTCGACCACGCAGGTTCCGCACAGGCCCTGCTGGCACGACACCGGGATGTCGATGCCGACTTCGTGCAGCGCATCGACGGCGGTCTGGTCGGCCGCCACCGGCACGCTGATGCCGCGCCGCGCGAGCTTGAGCGTGAAGGGCAGGCCGGTGGCGGTGTTGGCGTCGGTGGGGGCGGCGAAGTATTCGGCGTGCAGGGCGTCTTCGGGCCAATCCGTCATTGCGGCCGCGTCGCGCACCGCCTGCATGAAGCCGCCCGGCCCGCACACATAGAGATGCGTGCCCGGCGCACGCTCGGCCAGCAGCGCGCGCAGGTCGATGCGCTGCGAGGCGTCGCCCTGGTCCAGGTGCAGCCGCAGATGCGGCGCCAGCGCGGGCGCGTGCAGCGCATCGGCAAAGGCCAGGTGCTCCTCGCTGCGCGCGAACACGCACAGCGTGAAGGAGGCGCCGCGCGCGGCCAGCGCCTGCGCCATCGCCAGCAGCGGCGTCATGCCGATGCCGCCGGCCAGCAGCAGGTGATGCGCGGCTTCCTCGCGCAGCGGGAAGGTGTTGCGCGGGGCGCTGATCGGCAGCAGGTCGCCTTCGCGCACGCGCTCGTGCATCGATGCCGAGCCGCCGCGGCTGCCGAGCTCGCGCTTCACGCCGATCACGTAAGGCGCCGCATTGCCCGAAGGCGCCCGCGCCAGCGAGTACTGGCGCGAGAAGCCGCCGGGCATGTGCACGTCGATGTGCGCGCCGGCCTCGTAGGCCGGCAGCGGCCGGCCCCACGGATGGGCCAGCTCGAAGGCCAGGATTTCCGGCGTCTGCCGCGAGATGCGTTCGACGCGGACGGTGAGCGTGCGTTCGAGGCTCATGGTGCGAGCTCCCTATTCTTTCTGTTTGAAATGGCTCAGATGCTCTGCAGCTTGCGCGACACGCGCGCAATGAAATGGCTGCGGTCGTGCGCGGTCGCGGCGTTCATGTCGTGCAGCTGCAGCCACGTCACCTTGCAGCGCCATGCGAACAGCGCCCGCAGCGCGCGCGTGAACAGCCGCCGGCCCGGATCGCCGA
The DNA here is from genome assembly GCF_030208835.1 of Variovorax sp. efr-133-TYG-130. Lineage (NCBI taxonomy): Bacteria > Pseudomonadati > Pseudomonadota > Betaproteobacteria > Burkholderiales > Comamonadaceae > Variovorax > Variovorax sp. efr-133-TYG-130. Next base: position 351,713 of record NZ_JARVTD010000029.1, read on the forward strand.
TCGCCATCACGAACCAGCGCGGCGAGCCGCCCGTGGTCACCACCGTCAGCCGCTGGATGTGCCGCATGCCCGACTTCACGAGCTGCCCCTTGCGCTCGGCCGGCAGGAAGGCCACGCCCGGCAGCCACACCCGCTCCAGCCAGCCCTTGAGCATCGACGGCGGCCCGTGGAACCAGGTGGGGTAGACGAACACCAGGTGCTCGGCCCACAGCAGCGCATCGACGTGGGGTTTCACGCGTTCGCGGATCAGTTCGGGGTTGTCCAGGTAGGCCATGCGCTCCTCGCGTGTCAGCGTCGGGTCGAAGCCCTCGGCGTACAGGTCGATGGCCTTGACGGAGTGCCGGGGCTCGAGCGCCTCGAGGGCGGTGCGGTAGAGCGCGTGATTGAAGCTGTCAGGGTTCGGATGGCAGTGGACGACGAGCGTTTTCATTTGAGGGCCGGTTCGCCTGTTCGGCGAGACGGGGTCAGAGCCCAAGGAACAAAAGGCCGCGCAGTGCCTTATGGCAACCCAGGCGCCGGCATCTGACCCCGGCGCAAGCCCCGCGCGACCCACGGGAAAAAACCGGCGTGCTTACTTGCCGGTGAGCTTCTTGCGGACGTCGACGCCGACGCCCTTGTTCACGAACTGCGTGGTCACGACCTTCGACAGGTCGACCTCGCCGGGCTTGTACAGGCCAGCCTTGACCATCTTGTCGTAGAAGTCCTTCACGCGGGCTTCGTCCATGGCGCCGATGCCCTTGGTGAGCGACTCGCCGCTGTCGACGATGCCCATCTTCTTCATCAGCTCGATGGAGCCCTGCAGCGCGGCGATGGGCGAGTCGGGGTTGGTCTTGGCGATGAGCTCGTTGGCGGCCTTGTTGTCGCCGTAGAGGTAGTTGTTCCAGCCGATGATCGAGGCCTCGACGAACTTGCGCACCGTCTCGGGCTTGTTCTTGATGAGGTCGGCGCGGGTTTCGATGGTGGTCGCGTAGGTCGAGAAGCCGTTGTCGGCCAGCAGCTGCACCACGGGGTCGAAGCCGGCCTGCGCCTTGATCGACAGGGGTTCCGAAATGGCATAACCCTGCTGGATGGACTTCTTGTCCGCCAGGAACGGGCCGACGTTGAAGGTGTAGGGCTTGAGCTGCGAGTCCTTGAAGCCGTACTCCGACTTCATCCACTGCCAGAAGCTGAACTGGCCGTCCTTGCCGATGAAGGCCACGGGCGCCTTGGTCATGTCCTTGAAGGTGTCGAAGCCCTGTCCCGGGTGGGCGAACATGGCCTGCGGGTCTTTCTGGAAGAAGGCCGCGACGACCACGGTGGGCACGCCGTTCTTCACGTTGTCGAAGGACTGCAGCAGGTTGCCGGTCATGAGGAAGTCGACCTTGCCGGCCGGCAGCATCGGCCGGTTGTTGACCATCGGGCCACCCTGCTGGATCTCGACGTCGAGGCCGTACTTCTTGTAGGTGCCGTCCACCAGCGCCTGGTAGAAGCCGCCGTGGCCGGCCTGCGCTTTCCAGTTGGTGGCGAACACCACTTTTTCCTGCGCCTGCACGGCGAAGGCGGCGGCAGCGAGGGCGAGGCCGAGGGCAAGCGGACGGATTGTCAGAGCGGGAACGCGCATGGCAGTGGACTCCTGGGTTGAATGCGACGGGGTATTTTCATGTCAGCGGTCCACTGTGAGATGGATGGAACTGATAGAGGTGAGTGTGGTTGGGGTGCGTGCACAGGGCGTCGGGTACTCCCCTCCGCGAATGTCCCCCGGCCTGCGGCCTCCTCCTTTATTTCGCTGCGGGGAGCACCCGACGCCCTGTGCACGGGGCACGCTGCTGGTGCGCGGCCGATCAACGACTGCTCTGTCCAACGATCACGGCGAAAAGGAAGAGGAGATTTCATTTCAGCGCTCGACAGCCATGTCGGCAGTCCAGCCGCGCGTCTTGCCCGGGTTCATCAACCCCATCGGATCGCTGCGCTTCTTGAACTCGATCTGCTGCGTGTCGATGGTCTTCATGCCGCCGTCCTCGATGGTCACGACGTGCGGGTTGAAGATCTTGCAGCCGCCCTGCGACTCGATCTCGCGGATCAGCTCGTACTGGTGGGCCTCGCCCTTCCAGCGCACCAGCAGGATGCCGAAGGTGCCGCATTCGCCGTTGGCGCGGGCGAAGTCCTGGTGCTGCAGCACGTCGTCCCCGAAGATCTGCAGATGGCGCTCAACCACTGCGGGGTCGAAGGGCTGGGCGTAAGCCACCTGCAGATAGGTCCAGCCACGGTCGGCCTTCAGTGCCTGCAGCGTCGTGTGGTTGAACGCGCATTCGTAGGCCGGCGGCAGGCCGTCGGCCAGCAACTCGGCCTCGGTGCCGGCCACCGAGATGGTGCCGCCGTGCGCTTCGGCGAGCGCGCGGAAGTCCGCCATCGAATCGGGCGAGACCATGGTGAACACCGCATGCCGGTCTGGCGGAAAGCGGTCGCGCATGGCCGTGTAGTAGGGCGAGAAGCGTGCCTCCACCGTGGACAGCAGGAAGATGTCGAGCGTTGGCGCCTGCGCCGCGATGCCGAAGTCGAGCGCGCCGCGGTAGGTGTCGAACAGCACCGTGCAGTGCACCCATTCGACGGCGGGGCTGAGCGCCACTTCCACGTCGAGGATCACGCCGTTGGTGCCGTAGGCGTGGTGCACCTGCTGGATCTCGTCGCCGTGCAGCTCGATGACGCGCGGCTCGCGCTCCACCGTCATCACGCGCGCGCGCAGCAGGTTGCCGGGGTCGCGCAGGATGCCGTGGCGGAACGAGCCGATGCCGCCGAAGCCGCCCGCGATGAAGCCGCCGATGGAAGCCACGTGCCAGGTCGACGGCCACATGCGCAGCGCCTGGCCGGTCTCGCGCGCGGTGAGGTCGATGTCGTGCATGCGCGCACCGGCTTCCACGCGCATGCGGCCTTCGCCGATGTCGAGCACGCGGCACATCTGCGTCACGTCGAGCACGATGCCGCCTTCGAGCGGTACGCACTGGCCATAGTTGCCGGTACCGCCGGCGCGCACCGTGAGCGGCAGCTTCCACTTCGCGGCCACGGCCGCGGCCTGGCGCACGTCGTCTTCCGTGCTGACCTTGACCACGAGGTCGGCCACGCAGCCCGCGAGCTGCGCGCTGAGGATGGGGCTGTACCAGTAGAAGTCTTTCGACAGCTGCTTGCGCTGGGCCGGCGCGGTGACGACGTTGAGGCCGCGCAGGTCGGCGCGTACGGCGTCCCAGTCAACGTTTGTCGGGGAAGGGTGTTCGGAACTCATCGAGGCTCTGTCCGGGGGAACTCTTTGCAAGGGAGCACCGCGGAACCGGCTTGGCCGGGCCGCAGGTGTTGCCCCCGGTAGGGGGTTGGCGAAGCGACACGAAGTGCGCGCAGCCTGGGGGCGAGCAAACTACCTTTCACGGCGCATCTCGCTTTCGTGCCAGTGGCCCAATACCAGGCGGGAGAGCGCGGCGAACACGATGAAGATCACGATGCCCAGCAACGACACCAGCAGCAGCGCCGCGAACATCATCGGGATCTCGGTGCGGAAGCTCGATTCGAGAATGCGCGACGCCAAGCCCGTTTCCTTGCCGGCCGTGCCGGCCGTGAACTCGGCCACCACCGCGCCGATCAGGCTCAGGCCGCCCGCGATCTTCAGGCCCGCCATGAAGTACGGCAGCGCGCTGGGCGCGAGCAGGTAGCGGAAGGTCTGCCAGGGCGATGCCTTGTAGAGCTGGAACAGGTCGCGCAGGTTGCTGTCGGCGCTCTTCAAGCCGATGACGGTGTTCGACAGGATCGGGAAGAAGGCCACGATCCAGGCGCACAGCAGCAGCGCCGCCGTGGTGCTCGACACGTAGATGAGGATCAGCGGCGCGATCGCGATGATCGGCGTCACCTGCAGGATCACCGCGATGGGGAAGAGGCCGATCTCCACCCACTTGAACAGCGCGAACGCAATCGCCAGCAGCACGCCGCCGACGATGGCCGCCGTGAGCGCGAGCAGCGTGAGCTTCACCGTGAACCACAGCGCGCTGGAGAGCGAATCCCAGTTGTCGAACAGCGTGCGAAGAATGAGCGAGGGCGCGGGCAGGATGTAGTGCGGGATGTTGTTGGCGCGCACCGTCCATTCCCAGATCAGCAGCAGCGCGATGACGATGCCCGCGGGCACGACGATGCGCAGCAGCGACTCGCGGCGGCGCAGCCGGTCTTCATGGGCGCGCAGCATGTCGGCGGACGGGGTGGCGTCGGTCGTGTCCATGGGCATGGCGGGTTCAATGGTCGATGTCGAGGCCATGGAGCGCTCCGTGCAGGGATTGGGATACCGCCGTGCAATGCGCGTTGTAGCGGCTCGAGGTGCGGAACTCTTCGCCGCGCGGGTAGGGCTCGTCGATGCGGATCTCGTCGATCACCCGGCCCGGGCGCGCCGCCATCACCACGATGCGGTTCGACAGGTACACCGACTCGTACACGCTGTGCGTGACGAACACGATGGAGAAGCGGTGCTCGCGCCAGATGGCCAGCAGGTCGTTGTTGAGCTTGATGCGCGTCATTTCGTCGAGCGCGGCAAAGGGCTCGTCCATGAGCAGCAGGCGCGGGTGCGTGACGAGTGCGCGCGCGATCGACACGCGCATCTTCATGCCGCCCGACAGCTCGCGCGGATACACGTCGGCGAAGCGCGAGAGGCCCACCAGTTCCAGCACCTGCTGCACCACCGGCGCGGCGGCGTCGCGGCTGGTGCCGGCCAGCTTGAGCGGCAGCCAGACGTTGTCGAACACCTTGGCCCAGGGCATGAGCGTGGGCTCCTGGAACACGAAGCCCAGGTCGCGGTCGCTCTTGCTGTCCTTGGCCGAGCCGGTGTTGGCACCCGACCAGGCCATCTCGCCCGAGCTCAGGCGCGTGAGCCCCGCGATCAGCCGCAGCGCGGTGCTCTTGCCGCAGCCCGAGGGGCCGAGGAAGCTGATGAAGTCGTGCTCGCCGATGTCGAGCGACATGCCCTGCAATGCGAGCGTGCCGTTGGCGAAGCGCTTGCCTACGTTGCGCAGGCTGACCAGGGGAGGGGTCCGGGTGCTGTCCATGGCGTGCGAGCCTAGCGCCAGGCCGGCACGTTGGCCAGGCGGGAGAGCGGGAAGCGGTCGACTTCGTGCAGCAGCTCGACGAAGCGGCGGCCCACATGGTCGAGCACCGCCGCGCCCTTCTCGGCCGTGGCGCGCGTGGCGTCGCCGGCGGCGCCCGCGGGGTTGATGTCGTGCATCTGCCAGCCGAGCTTGCCGCTGGGCGTGATCGAGAGGAACTTGTTCTCGGCGGCCAGTTGCTCGGTCATGGAGCTGAAGTTCTGGAACTGGTCGCGGCGCACGTAGTCGGGCGTCAGGTGCAGCATCACCGAGCTTTCGAGGTCGCCGGCATGGATGCCGTGCCTGCCCTCGTGCGCGGTGAACAGGCCATCGGGCAGGCCCAGCGTGTACCAGTTGGCGGCCACGACCATCATGTCGTGCTCCTCGCGCAGGTCGCGCGCCACGATGTCCATGACGCTCATCTGCCCGCCGTGGCTGTTGTAGAGCACCAGCTTGCGCACGCCGGCTTTCGCAACGCAGGCGCCGATGTCTTTCCACATCGCGATCAGGGTGGCCGCCGACACGGTGAGCGTGCCCGGGTAGCGCGAGTGCTCGTTGCTCTTGCCGTAGGGCACGGTGGGCAGGAAGAGCACCGGCAGGTCGTCGGGCAGGTGGGGCAGCGTGGCGCGCACCATGCCGTCGATGGTCGCGGTGTCGGTCGACATCGGCAGGTGGGGGCCGTGCTGTTCGGTGGCGCCGACCGGCAGCACCGCGATGAGCCGTTCACGGTCGAGGCGGGAGAACTCTTCGCTGGTCAGGTCGGACCAGAAACGGCTGCGCAGGGGAGGTGTATTCATCGGGGCTGTACCTCGTGACGCCGGAGTTGGCGGTGGCTTAAATTATCCATATGGTCAAAAAAGACTGGCTATCCGTGGATACCCGGCGATTTTTCGCATGCAAGCGCCATGCCATCAAATTCACCCGTTTGGTCAAAAATTGACCCGCCGGGCGCCCCGAACCGGTGCGTCAGCGCCGCACCACGTAGCGCGTGATGACCGGCGCCGCCTCGCCGATGTGGAAGGCGAGCCTGCGTTCCCGCAGCGCCATGTCGCTCGCGGTGGCGCGGTTGAAGCGGCGCAGGTGGTCGGTCCACGAGTCGTCGACGATCTGCTCCACGTAGCGCTCGGGCTGCACGATGTCGTGCAGCAGCTCCCAGCCGATGGCGCCCTGGCTCAGGCGCGCGCGGCGCGTCTGCTGCATCACGAGGTGGAAGGCGGCGGCGCGGGCGGGGTCGATGATGTATTCGACCGTGATCACCACCCGGCCTTCTTCCTGCGGTGCCTCGGCCGGCGGGCCGGCGGCCCAGCCGGCCGCGGCGGGGCTGGTGTCGTCCTCGTCGCTCACGTCGGTCACCCAGCGCAGGGCCAGCAGCATCACCAGCGTGCCGCTGATGGCGCCGATGACCAGGCTCAGCTGCAGCGTCGTGACCGTGGCCACCTGGCCCCAGATGGCCGCGCCGATCGCGCTCGCACCCATGATCGCCATCTGGTACATCGACATGCCGCGCGCGCGCACCCAGTCGGGCAGCGCGAGCTGGGCCGACACCGAGAGCGAATTGGCCACCGTGATCCACGCCATGCCGCCGAAGAACATCGCCGGCACCGCCACCCAGGCATTGGGCGCGACGGCCATCACCGCCGTGGCGCCCGACTGCAGCAGCGTGCCGCGCAGCACCAGCTGGTCGCGTCCCAGCGCCTGGCGCAGCCGCGGCAGGAACAGCACAGCGATGATCGCGCCCGAACCCATGGCCGCCAGCAGCAGCGTGAAGGTGCCGGCGCCGCCGCCCTTCAGGTTGCGCGCCAGCAGCGGCAGCAGGGCCAGCAGGGCGGTGGAGTGGAAGAAGAAGATCGACACGCGCACCAGCACCGCGCGCATGCGCTGGGACTGCCGCACGAACTGCACGCCCACGCGCATCGCGCCGATGAGCTTCTCGCGGCCCAGCGGATTGGGCGTGTGCGCGCGCCGCCAGCGCAGCACCACGAAGCCCGAGGCCACCGAGAGCACCGCGTTGAGCGCGAACACCCACACGGTGCCGGCGCTCGCGATCAGCACGCCGGCGGTGAGCGGGCCGACGATGCGCGATGCGTTCATGGCAATGCCGTTGAGCCCCAGCGCGGCCGGCAGCTGCGGCCGCGGCACCAGCTCGGGCACGATGGCCGCGAACACCGGCCAGCGCAGCGCCAGCCCGATGCCGTTGGCGAAGGTGAGCGCCAGCAGCAGCGGCGCCGTCATCACGTCGAGCGCCAGTGCCGCGCACAGCACGATGGCGGTGCCGGCCAGCCAGAACTGCGTGGCCACCAGCCAGCGCCTGCGGTCGAGGATGTCGGCCAGCGCGCCGCTCGGCAGGCCCAGCAGGAACACCGGCAGCGTGGAGGCCGACTGCACCAGCGCCACCCAGATGGGCGAGGAGGTGAGCGAGGTCATCATCCACGCCGCGGCCACATCGTTCATCCACATGCAGATGTTGGCGATGAGCCAGGTGCTCCACAGCATGCGGAACACGGGGAGCTTCAGGGGCTCGAGGGCCGCGAGCTTCGAGGGCTGCGGCCGCTTGGGCGGGATCGGTGTCTCTTCGGGGGATATGGGTGGCATGTGCCGTTATTGTGGCGCGCCCCTTTCCCGTCTCAGCCCCGATCGCTGCGGGCGAGACGGATTTCCAGGCGGCGCAGCATCGTCGTGAGCACCAGCGTCATCACCCAGTAGATCACCGAGATCGCCAGGTACGGCTCCCAGTAGCGCGCATAGGCGCCGGCCACGGTGCGGGCCGCGTAGGCCAGCTCGGCCAGGCCGATGGCGGACACCAGCGAGGTGTCTTTCAGCAGCGCGATCGCGTTGTTGCCCAGGGGCGGCAGCATGCGGCGGAAGGCCTGCGGCAGCACCACGTAGCGCATCACCTGCGCGGGCGAGAAGCCGAGCGAGCGGCCGGCGTCGAACTGCCCGCGCGAGATCGACTGGATGCCGGCGCGGAACACCTCGGAGATGTAGGCCGCCGAGTTGAGCGTGAGCGCCACCACGCCCGAGATGAGCGCGCCGTGCTCCTGCTTGAGCGTGCGCGCCAGTTCGCCGTCGATCAGCAGGCCGCTGGTCGGGTGGATGAACACCGGCATCACCGCGAAGTGGATCAGCAGGATCTGCACGAACAGCGGCGTGCCGCGAAAGAAGCTCACGTACACCGTGGCGGGCCAGCGCAGGAAGAAGCGCGCGACCCAGGTCCAGGGCGCGTGGCGCGGCTGCGCCAGCCGCGCGAGCGCGAGGCACAGGCCCCAGCTGGAGCCCAGCAGCACGCAGACCACGGTCATGCGCAGCGTCATCCAGGCGCCCTGCCAGAACAGGTCCTTGTATTCGACCAGGATGTCCCATCGGAACCATCCAAAAAGCAGGATCGGTTGTTCCATCCCTAGCTCCTCAAACTCTCAATCAACGAAAAGCGAAACGGCCGCTGGAAGGCGGCCGTATTCAATGAAATGCCGTGCGGCTCAGCGCACGTTCGGGTCCTTGTTGAACCACTTCTTGTAGATGGTCACGTAGCTGCCGTCGGCGCGAATCGCGGCCAGGCCGGCGGTGAGCTTGTCGAGCAGGGCCTTGTCGCCCTTCTTCACGACGATGCCGAAGCCTTCCTCGGGGAAGGACTTGTCGTCGATGGTCTTCAGCTCGGGGTTCTGCGCCACGCGATAGGCGATGACGCCGTTGTCGCCCATGGCCGCATCGACGCCGCCGCCGGCCAGCTCGGAAATGATGAGCGGCGTGCTCTCGAAGCGGCGGATGTCGGGGTTGGTCTTGCCGAACTCGCGCGAGGCGATGTCGTCGGCGGTGGAGGCGCTGACCACGGCGATCTTCTTGCCGGCCAGGTCCTTCAGCGAGGCCACCTTGCTGTTCTTCGGCAGTGCGATCAGCTGGCGGGCCGCGAAGTAGGGCGGCGTGAAGTCGTAGCTCTGCTTGCGCTTCTCGTTGATGGTCACGCCCGAGATCACGAGGTCGACGTCGCCGTTGTTCAGCGCGCCGAAGATGCCGGTGAAGGGCGTGTTGACGACCTTGATCTTCAGGCCCTGCTGCTTGGCGATGGCATTGATGATGTCGATGTCGAAGCCGACGATCTGCTTGTCCTTGTTCTCGAAGGCGAAGGGTGCGTAGGTGGCGCTGGAGGCCACGATCAGTTCGCGGTTCTGCGCCTGGGCGCCGAAGGCGAGCGTGGCGGCGGCAAGGCCGAGGGCCAGGGCGCGGCGGATGGGGTTCATTGAGGGTCCTCGTTTCCGCGGTTGGCGGGATATGGTGGGCGACGATTTTAGGCGGCCGCCGGGCCGCGCCGCGGCGCGATCAGCGCCCGAACAGGACGTACAGCACCACCAGGGCCGCCACGACGGCGCCGATCATCTTCCAGCGGGCGGGAACGAGGCCGGGCGAGGTGTTGACGGAAATCGTGGTCTTGGAGAAATACGCCGAGGTGGAAGAGGTCGAGGAAGACGCCGAGCTCGAAGTCGACGTGACGAACGACGTCGCCGTGCGCGAAGGCTTTCTGGCCTGTGCGACGCGGGCCGCCGCGTCGGCGACGATGTCGGCGTGTCCCGCGCGCCCGGCCAGCGCCGCCAGGTCGTCGTCGCTCAGGGCGCCCGATCCGAGCACTGTCCAGGCGAGCGTCGCGGGCAGCGAATCGGGCGCGGCCCAGGCTGCCTGGTGCGTGGGCAGCATCGCGAGGCTGTGCGCATGCTGCACCGCGTCGACGAGCCCGAGGGCGAGCAACCGGTCGAGCGCGTCGGCGCTCACGCCGTCCTGCATGCGCCGCTCCCGCAGGCGCAGCTGGAACTGCGCCCACGGCGGCAGCGGCAGCTCGCTGCTCACCAGGCCGGTCGCTTCCGACACGATCGCCTGCGCTTCGTTTGCGCGGCCGGCGGCCGCGCGGGCGGGCAGGTCGGCCAGCTGCGCGGTCGAGACGATCTTGCGCGCCACCACCCAGGCCAGGGCTTCGGCGGGCGTGCGCAGCGTGACCACGCCGAGCTCGGGGTCGCTGGCGGCGGCCGTGTGTTCGGCGTCGGTCAGCAAGCGCATTTCATGCAGCCAGGACAGTGCCCGGCGGCCGGTGTCGGGATTCATGGAGCAGCCCTTCCTCTTCGTTGTGATCGGCGCATGCTCGCACACCGCCGCGCGGCTACTTGCCCCGGGCGGCCAGGTGCCCCAGCGGCAGCGCGCTGCTGGCCTTCACCTCGCCCAGCGAGAAGCTGGTGTGCAGGTCTTTCACGTTCGGCAGGTTCATCAGGTGCTGGCGCGCGAAGGCCGAGAAGCTGTCCAGGTCCTGCGCCACCACCTGCAGCTCGAAGGTGCCGGTGCCGCTGATGTAGTGGCAGGCGACCACGTCGGGCAGCTTGCGGATGGCGTCTTCCAGCTTGCGGGTGGCCTCGTGCGTGACGCGCTCGGTGTCCACGCGCACGAAAGCGAGCACGCCCAGCCCTATCTTGTGGCGGTCGATCTCGGCGTGGTAGCCCTTGATGAAGCCGGCTTCCTCGAGCGCCCGCACCCGGCGCCAGCAGGGCGCGGCCGAGAGGCCCACGCGCTGCGCAAGCTCGGCGTTGGTGAGGCGTCCGTCGGCCTGAAGTTCTTGCAGGATTGCGAGGTCGAACTTGTCAATGCTTTCCATGGAGTCGAATCTTAAGCAAGATTCTTTCTGGAACAGGGTTTTTCAGTGCAAAGAACGCAAACACCTGTCGCGGACCCCGGCATACACTTTGCATGATCATGGGCTCGTGCCCTACCCGGGCGAAGACCCACAGTAATCAGCCAGGCCCACAAGGCCCTGCCATACGGAGACAGAAAAAATGAATGCACCGCTGCCCGCGCACATTCGCAAGGCCCTGGAAACGGTCACGCTCGACGACAAATACTCGCTCGACTACGGCCGGGCCTTCATGAGCGGCGTCCAGGCCCTCGTCAAGCTGCCCATGCTGCAGCGCCTGCGCGACCAGCAGGCCGGCAAGAACAGCGCCGGCTTCATCAGCGGCTACCGCGGCTCCCCGCTCGGCGGCTACGACCAGGCCCTGTGGAAGGCCAGCAAGTTCCTGAAGGAACAGAACATCGTCTTCCAGCCCGGCGTGAACGAAGAGCTGGCCGCCACCGCGCTATGGGGCACCCAGCAACTGGGCTTCTCTCCGCAGGGCACCAACAAGTTCGACGGCGTCTTCGGCATCTGGTACGGCAAGGGCCCGGGCGTGGACCGCTGCTCCGACGTCTTCAAGCACGCCAACATGGCCGGCACCACCGAGTTCGGCGGCGTGATCGCGGTGGCGGGCGACGACCACATCTCCAAGAGCAGCACGGCCGCGCACCAGAGCGACCACATCTTCAAGGCCTGCGGCACGCCGGTGTTCTTTCCCGCGAACGTGCAGGAAATCCTCGACCTGGGCATCCACGCCTTCGCGCTGAGCCGCTTCTCGGGCGTGTGGTCGGGCATGAAGACGATCCAGGAGATCGTCGAGTCGAGCGCCACGGCCATGATCGACCCCGAGCGCGTCGAGATCGTCATTCCCACCGACTTCGAAATGCCGCCCGGCGGCCTGCACATCCGCTGGCCCGACCATGCGCTGGATCAGGAAGCCCGGCTCATGCACTACAAGTGGTACGCCGCGCTGGCGTACATCCGCGCCAACCGGCTGAACCACAACGTCATTCAAGGCCCGAACGACCGCTTCGGCATCATGGCCAGCGGCAAGGCCTTCAACGACACCCGCCAGGCGCTGATCGACCTGGGCCTGGACGACGCGGCCTGCCGCCAGCTGGGCATCCGCCTGCACAAGGTGGGTGTGGTGTGGCCGCTGGAAGCGCAGCTCACGCGCGAGTTCGCCACCGGCCTGCAGGAGATCCTGGTGGTCGAGGAAAAGCGCCAGGTCATCGAATACCAGCTCAAGGAAGAGCTCTACAACTGGCGCTCCGACGTGCGGCCCAACGTGGTCGGCAAGTTCGACGAGGGCGAGGTGCACGCGGCGGAGGGCTACTCGGGCGGCGAATGGTCGATGCCCAACCCGACCGCGCACACCCTGCTGCGCGCCAACGCCGACCTGAACCCCGCCATGATCGCCAAGGCCATCGCCGGGCGGCTGCGCAAGACCGGCCTGCTGGCCGCCGCCGGCGCCGACATGGCCGCGCGCATCGACGCCCAGCTCGCCATCCTCGAGGCCAAGGAGCGCTCGATGGTGGTGCAGCAGGCTTCCACCAGCGTGGTCGACGCCACCCGCCAGCCCTGGTTCTGCTCGGGCTGCCCGCACAACACCAGCACCGTGGTGCCCGAAGGCTCGCGCGCCATGGGCGGCATCGGCTGCCACTTCATGGCGACCTGGATGGACCGCTCCACCATCGGCTTCACGCAGATGGGCGGCGAGGGCGTGCCGTGGGTGGGCCAGCAGCCCTTCACCACCGACCAGCACATCTTCGCGAACCTGGGCGACGGCACCTACTTCCACAGCGGCCTGCTCGCCATCCGCCAGAGCATCGCGGCGGGCGTGAACATCACCTACAAGATCCTCTACAACGACGCGGTCGCCATGACCGGCGGCCAGCAGGTCGGCGAGCGGCCCGAAGGCCACTCGGTGCTGCAGATCGCCGAGAGCCTGCATGCCGAAGGCGCGGTCAAGGTCGTGATCGTGACCGACGAGCCCGAGAAGTACGAGGGCGTGAACATCCCCGGCGACCACGTGCAGGTCAAGCACCGCGACCTGCTCGACGACGTGCAGCGCGAGTTCCGCAAGATCCCCGGCACCACGGCCATCATCTACGACCAGACCTGCGCCACCGAGAAGCGCCGCCGCCGCAAGCGGGGCACGGCCGTCGATCCGGCCAAGCGCGTGGTCATCAACGAGCTGGTGTGCGAGGGCTGCGGCGACTGCAGCGTGCAGAGCAACTGCCTGAGCGTGGAGCCGCTGGAAACCGAATTCGGCCGCAAGCGCACCATCAACCAGAGCAGCTGCAACAAGGACATGAGCTGCCTGAAGGGCTTCTGCCCGAGCTTCGTGACGGTCGAAGGCGGCCAGCTCAAGAAGAAGGGCAAGAACAAGGCGGCCACGCCGGCCGAGTTCGGCCTGCTGCCCGAGCCCGCGATCCCGTCGCTGGTCGGCGGCAAGGTCTGGGGCGTGGTGGTGGCGGGCGTCGGCGGTACCGGCGTCATCACCATCGGCCAGCTGCTGGGCATGGCCGCGCACATCGAGGCCAAGGGCATCGTCACGCAGGACGCGGCCGGCCTTGCGCAAAAGGGCGGCGCCACCTGGAGCCACGTGCTGATCGGCGACACGCAGGACGACATCCGCACCACGCGCGTCGGCACCGCGGCGGCCGACCTGATCCTGGCCTGCGATCCGCTGGTCACGGTCAACGGCGAAACCATGGCGCGCATGCGCGAAGGGCGCACGCACGTGGCGCTCAACAGCCACAGCTCGCCCACCGCCGCCTTCGTGCGCAACGCCAACTGGCAGAACCCGGAAGACGCCTGCGCCGCCGAGATCGCGCGCGCCGTGGGCATCGACGCCATGGGCACCTTCGACGCCGATGCAGCCGCCACCACGCTGATGGGCGACAGCATCTACGTCAACCCGATGATCCTGGGCTACGCCTGGCAGAAGGGCTGGATCCCGCTCGAGCACGAGTCGCTGATGCGCGCCATCGAGCTGAACGCCGTGGCCGTCGAGAACAACAAGACGGCCTTCGAGTGGGGCCGCCAGGCGGCGGTGCGGCCCGAAGAGCTGCAAAAGCGCGTGCGCCCCGGCCAGGTCATCGAGTTCAAGAAGCGCGAATCGGTCGAGAGCCTGGTGGCGCGCCGCGTGGAGTTCCTGACCGGCTACCAGAACGCCGCCTACGCCGACGAATACAAGCAGTTCGTGGGCAAGGTGCAGCGGGCCGAGGCGGCCGTCGGCAAGAGCACCGCGCTGACCGAGACGGTCGCGCGCTACCTGTTCAAGCTGATGGCGTACAAGGACGAATACGAAGTCGCCCGCCTGCACACCGACCGCACGTTCCTCGACCGCGTCGAAGGCATGTTCGAGGGCGACTACAAGCTCAACTACCACCTGGCGCCGCCGCTCATCGCAAAGAAGAACAGCAAGGGCCAGCTGCAGAAGCAGAAGTTCGGCCCCTGGATGCTGGCCGGCTTCAGGCTGCTCGCGAAGCTCAAGGGCGTGCGCGGCACGGCGCTCGACATCTTCGGGCGCACCGAGGAGCGCAAGACCGAGCGCGCGCTGATCGGCGAGTACCGCGCCAGCATCGAGGAAGTGCTCGGCGCGCTGCGGGCCGACAACCATGCGCTGGCGCTCGAAATTGCCGGCCTGCCCGAGCAGATCCGCGGCTACGGCCACGTCAAGGAGCGCAATCTCGCGGCCGCCCGCACCCGCTGGAACGAGCTGCTGGCCAAGTGGCGCAACCCGCAGGCGCAGCGCGCGGCTGCCTGATTTCTCGACGGAATCCCACCGCAAAGAGCGCCCGACGGGCGCTTTTTGCTATTGAAAAGATAGCATTCGGTAAGCGGAACGGATGGCCGGAAAGCCCTCCCCGCCGCGCCGGATAAGCCCGTGGAACGGCCATCCGCGCCGAATACAATGCCCGGTGCTGTGCGCGGCCAAGCCCCGCCGAGCTTTGACTTGCGGCCCCAATTCCGTTCGTGGCCGCGAAGCCATGAGAAGAGTCGGGACCGGCCCGCCTTCCTCTCGTTTTCTCTTCCCTCTGCTGGAGACTCTCTTGTTCATTTCCTCTGCTTTCGCCCAGACCGCGCCCGCTGCAGCCGGCGGCGGTGACATGTTGTCCTCGCTCGGCAGCATGCTGCCCCTGGTGCTGATGTTCGTGGTGCTGTATTTCGTCATGATCCGCCCGCAAATGAAGCGCCAGAAAGAAGCCCGCGCAATGATCGAGGCGCTGGCCAAGGGCGATGAAGTCGCCACCGCCGGCGGCGTGCTCGGCAAGATCACCTCGCTGAGCGACCAGTACCTGGGCCTGGAGATCGCCAACGGCGTCGAGATCAAGATCCAGCGCAGCGCCGTGGTGCAGGTCCTGCCCAAGGGCGCCGTCAAGCAATAAAAGCGTGAGCTGAACCTTGCGCTTTGCGGCGCAGGGCCCCAAGTCACGCGGTGTTCCATTTCTGAAAAGCTTGAGAAAAGCGCCCGCTCATGAACCGCTACCCGGTCTGGAAGTACACGATCATCGTGATCGTGTTGCTCGTGGGGCTCATCTACGCCCTGCCCAATTTCTTCGGTGAGGCGCCTGCGGTGCAGGTGTCGGCGGCCAAGACGGTCGTCAAGGTCGATGCCTCCACCCAGACCCGGGTCGAGGAGGCGCTCAAGGCCGCTGGCCTGACGCCCGACCTGATCACCCTGGACGCCACCTCGCTGCGCGCCCGCTTCGCCACCACCGACGACCAGCTCAAGGCGCGCGACGCCGTGCAGCGCGCGCTGGTGCCCGACGCGAACGACCCGCCGTACACGGTGGCGCTCAACCTGGTGTCGCGCTCGCCCAAGTGGCTGACCGCGCTGCACGCCTTCCCCATGTACCTGGGCCTCGACCTGCGCGGCGGCGTCGACTTCCTGCTGCAGGTGGACATGAAGGGCGCCATCGACAAGAAGGCCGAGTCCTTCGCCAGCGACCTGCGCACCACCTTCCGCGACAAGAGCATCCGCGGCACCGCGGTGAGCCGCAACGGCCAGACCGTCGAGGTGACGTTCCGCGACGCGGCCTCGCTCGACGCGGCCAAGCGCATCATCCAGGACCAGTTCCCCGACCTCGCCACCACCGACAGCCAGGACGGCGGCAACTGGCGCCTCGTGGCCACCATCAAGCCCGAGGCCGCGCGCCGCATGCAGGACGCCGCGCTCAAGCAGAACATCACCACGCTGCACAACCGGATCAACGAACTCGGCGTGGCCGAGCCCGTGATCCAGCAGCAGGGCCTGGACCGCATCGTCGTGCAGCTGCCCGGCGTGCAGGACACCGCCAAGGCCAAGGAAATCCTGGGCCGCACCGCCACGCTCGAAATGCGCATGGTCGACGAAAGCGCCGAGGGCCGCGCCGCCGAGCTGAGCGGCGGCCCCGTGCCCTTCGGCTCCGAGAAATTCCTCGACCGCCAGGGCCGGCCCGTGATCGTGAAGAAGCAGGTGCTCGTCACCGGCGAGAACCTCACCGACGCGCAGCCCGGCTTCGACCAGCAGAGCAACCAGCCCAAGGTCGACCTGACCATGGACGCCAAGGGCGGCCGCATCATGCGCGACGTCAGCCGCGAGAACTACAAGAAGCGCATGGCCATGCTGATCTTCGAGAAGGGCAAGGGCGAAGTGCTCACCGCCCCGTCGATCAACGGCGAACTCGGCAACCGCTTCCAGGTCTCGGGCTCCATGACCGTGGTCGAGGCCAACGACCTCGCGCTGCTGCTGCGCGCCGGCTCGCTGGCCGCGCCCATGGAAATCATCCAGGAACGCACCATCGGCCCGACGCTGGGCGCCGACAACATCGAGAAGGGCTTCAAGAGCGTGATGTACGGCTTCCTGGCGATCATGGTCTTCATGTGCGCGTACTACGCACTGTTCGGCCTGTTCTCCTCGATCGCGCTGGCCGTCAACCTGATGCTGCTGGTGGCCATCCTCTCGCTGCTGCAGGCCACGCTCACGCTGCCCGGCATCGCGGCCATGGCCCTGGCCATCGGCGTGGCGATCGACTCCAACGTGCTGATCAACGAACGCGTGCGCGAAGAGCTGCGCAACGGGGCGTCGCCGCAGGCGGCCATCCATGCCGGCTACGAACGCGCCTGGGGCACCATCCTGGACTCCAACGTGACCACCCTGATCGCGGGTATCGCGCTGCTGGCCTTCGGCTCGGGCCCGGTGCGCGGCTTCGCGGTGGTGCACTGCATCGGCATCGTCACCTCGATGTTCTCCGCCGTGTTCTTCTCGCGCGGCCTCGTGAACTTCTGGTACGGCCAGAAGAAGAAGCTCAAGACGGTGTCCATCGGCACGGTCTGGCGCCCCGCAACCGACGGCTCGGCCGTGGCAACCAAGTAAAGGGCGAGGACAAGCGTCATGGAATTCTTCCGCATCCACAGGACCATCCCGTTCATGCGCCACGCGGTGGTGCTGAACATCGTCTCCGTCGTCACCTTCGCGCTGGCGGTGTTCTTCCTGTTCCACCGCGGGCTGCACCTGTCGGTGGAGTTCACGGGCGGCACGGTGATCGAGGTCGCCTACGAGCAGTCCGCCGACATCGGCAAGGTGCGCGATGCCGTCACCAAGCTCGGCTACCCGGAGGTGCAGGTCCAGAACTACGGCACCTCGCGCGACGTGCAGATCCGCCTGCCGGCCCAGAAGGGCATGAGCTCCGACCAGCAGAGCGCGCAGGTCATGCAGGCGCTGAAGTCGGTCGACCCGTCGGCCACGCAGCGCGGCATCGAGGTCGTCGGCCCGCAGGTCGGCGAAGAGCTGACCACCAACGGCCTCAAGGCCCTGGGCATGGTGGTCGTGGGCATCATGATCTACCTGGCGTTTCGCTTCGAATGGAAGTTTGCGCTGGCTACCGTGCTGGCCAACCTGCACGACGTGGTGATCATCCTGGGCTTCTTCGCCTTCTTCCAGTGGGAGTTCTCGCTGGCGGTGCTGGCGGCGGTGCTGGCGGTGCTGGGCTACTCGGTGAACGAATCGGTGGTGATCTTCGACCGGATCCGCGAGAACTTCCGCCGCTACCGGAAGATGACGACCACCGAGATCATCGACAACGCGATCACCTCGACCATCAGCCGGACCATCATCACCCACGGCTCCACCCAGCTCGTGGTGCTGTCGATGTTCTTCTTCGGCGGGCCGACCCTGCACTACTTCGCCCTGGCGCTGACCATCGGCATCTGCTTCGGCATCTACTCTTCGTGCTTCGTGGCGGCGGCCATCGCCATGTGGCTCGGCATCAAGCGCGAAGACCTCGTCAAGGGCGGCCCGACCAAGCGCGACGGCGAATCGGGGGACGACCCGAACGCCGGAGCCGTGGTCTGACGGATACTTCAGGCTTAATTCAGGCGGCCAGGGCGGCGCCGCGGTATGCATGCAACGCCGCGCGCTCTCCACACTTGTGCGGTTGAGCATCCCGATGCAAGCTCGCGGTTGTCGCCGATAAACCGAACACCCTGGCCTTTCCGACTTTTCAATGAGCATTGCGCGGTCCGCTTCTTCCCTGCAGCTCGCTCGCGAGACGCGTGAGCGTTTCGTGGCGGCCACGGAAGGCGCGATCGTGCCGCTGGCCCGCGCAATCCGGGACCGGCTGACCGCGCTGGCCTCGGAAGCGGGCAACGCCCGCGCCATGCAGGAGCACCGCGACGATTTCGTGGCGTTCCAGGGGCAGGGCACCCGCTGGGTCTCGCTCGCGCAGACCGGCTGGCGCAAGGCGCTGGCGGGCTCGGGCGGCGGCACGGCCGCGGCGTCTTCGGGTTTGCGCCTCGAGCTCATCGGCGACGAGGAGGTCGAGAGCAACATCCTCTCTTCGCGCCTGGCGCAGGTGATCCACGACAAGGCCAGCTTCGAGCTGAGCGACCTGCGCCTGCGCATCCAGCACCTCGAAGGCACCTCCGAACTCGACGCCCACGACGTGCTCAAGCCCGAGACGCTGGCCAAGCTGCTGGTCGAGCAATGGCTCGGCGCGGGCCTGAGCCGTGGCATGTGGACCCGGGTGCAGGACACCGTGCAGCAGGCGCTGGTCGACGTGGTCGTCAAGGCCTACAAGGACGCCAACGTGTTCCTGGTCGCCAACGGGGTGATGCAGGAGATCGATCTCAAGAGCTTCGTGCGGCGCACGGGCAGCGGCGGCGGCGCAGCGGGCGCAGGCGGCGGCTCCGGCGGCCCGACCACGTCGAGCGGCTCGATGGCCCGCGACAGCGGCATGTCCGGCGGCCCCCACAGCGCCCAGCGCCCCGGCTTCGGGTTCGCCGGCTCGCAGCAGGGTTCGGTGCCCTCGGCCGTGGCGCCTCCCGCAACCACCGGCGGATCGCCGTTGATGATCGCCCGGCAACGCGCGCAGACCGCCCTGCTCAGCCTCAAGCGGTTCGTGACCGCGCGCATCGGCGGCGACACGGGCGCAGGCGCGGGACAGCATTACCAGGCCGCGAATCCCGATGGACGCGCCACCGATGCCGGTGGCGGCGGGGGGCCGCCGGCTACGCGCGCGTTCTCGCGCACCTTCGCCGGCGCCATCGCCGACGCCGAAGTCGCCTATCGCATGGCGGCCACCCAGTTCATGGACGGCCCGGGCGAGCAGGCCACGCTGATGCAGCAGACCGCCGTCGACCTGCGCAAGCGGACCACCGAGCTCAAGAAGCGTGCGCCGACGACCGCCGACAAGGCCACGGTCGAGATCGTGGCGCTGATGTTCCAGGCCATCCTGGCCGAGGAACGCATTCCTTTTTCGGCGCGCGTGTGGTTCGCGCGCCTGCAGATGCCGGTGCTGCGCGTGGCCATTGCCGAGCCTGAGTTCTTCGGCACCCTGCAGCACCCGGCGCGCATGCTGATCGACCGCATGGGCTCGTGCGTGATGGGCTTCGACGCGGCGGCCATCACCGGCAGCGCGCTCGAAGGCGAGATCCGCCGCGTGGTGCAGGTCATCGAGCAATATCCCGAAACCGGCCAGCGCGTGTTCAAGCTGGTGTTCGACGAGTTCGTCGCCTTCCTCAACCGCTACCTGACCCAGAGCGACACCACGCAGCGCGTGATGAGCGTGGCGCAGCAGGTCGAGCAGAAGGAAACGATGGCGATCCAGTACACCATCGAGTTGCGCAAGATGCTGAACGACATGCCGGTGCGCGACGAGATCCGGGAGTTCCTCTTCAAGGTCTGGGCCGAGGTGCTGGCCATTGCCGCGCTGCGCTACGGCGCGCAGGGCGAGCAGACGGTCATGCTCAAGCGCGTGGCCTCCGACCTGGTGTGGGCCGCGAGCGCCAAGCCCAACCGCACCGACCGCGCCCGCGTCATACAAGACCTGCCGCAGCTGCTGCAGCGCCTGCGCCAGGGCATGGCGCTGCTGGGCATCGTCGACGAGCCACAGGAAGCGCACATCAAGATCATCGGCGCCACGCTGTCCGACGCCTTCCTGTCGAAGACCGAGGCGATTCCGCAGGCCAAGATCGAAGCCATGGCCGAGCGGCTGACGCACCTGGAAGACTTCGTGACCGACGTCGGCGGCGCCTCCGACCTGCCGCTCGACGCCCACAGCATCGAGCTGCTGCTCGGCGTGGACGCCGCCTCGATCGAGGTCGTTCCCGATGCCGCCGGCGCCAAGGTGGCCGAGGACATGCTCGCCTGGGCGCATGAGTTGCAGGTGGGCACCTGGTTCATGCTCGACCACAACGACCGGGTGAGCCAGGTTCAGTTCGTGTGGCGCAGCGACCGCAAGCAACTGCACCTGTTCGCCTCCGCGGACGGCCGCAGCTTCCTGATCCAGGCCGGTCGCCTGGCCATGTACCTGCAGGCCGGCCTGCTGGTGCCGGCCGAGGAAGAAACGCTCACCGTGCGCGCCACGCGCGAAGCGCTGGCCAAGCTCGACGCCAACCCCGAGCGCCTGCTGAACTAGCCGGGAGGCGAGCTCAGTGTGCGGTGCGGCCTTCGCGGCTTTCGCAGAGTTCGTCGAGCACCAGCGCATCGGGCTCGATGCCGGTGCTCCAGTGGACCATCAGCACGATGATCTTCAGCTCGTCGATCGCGACCGGATCGCCCGGCGCCGCCATCGCGCGCTCGATCACGATTTCGCGCAGCCCGCAGGGCAGCACGTCCGATGATTCGAGGAAGCGGATGAAGCCCAGGCATTCGGCGCCGAGGTGCTCCTGCTCTGCCTGGGAGTAGATGCGCATGGCATCGGGGGATTGGGGCAGGGCCGCTTCGGGTGCGCCGCGCAGTGTGACGGTGGCCGAGGCCGCGTCGTCGGCGTGGTGCTCGATCTGCATGCCTTGCGTTGCAAGGCTCAGGCCGTCGAGCCAGTGAAGGGCTTCGCGGATTTCTTCTGCCTCGAAGCCGTGCGCGCTGAGCTTGCGGCCCAGTTGTTCGGGTTCGGGGCATGCATCGCCGCGCCAGTAGTTCTCGTAGACAAAAACAAGTACTTCGAACATGCGCACCAATATAGCCCAGGAAGTGGCCGATCGCCCCCGGGCTTTGCGCACTTCGCATCACTTTTCCTTCCTGCATGCGCAGGCGGTCGCGCGGGCCTCGATCAGCTGCTGGCAGATCGCTGGAAGAGCCCGCCGGGCAGGCGCGAGACATGGCCGTCCAGTTCGAGCGAAAGCAGCTTCGCCTGCAGCGCGGCGGCGCTCCAGCCGGTGCGTGCGCTCAGTGCGTCGAGGCTGACCGGGTCGAAGCCCAGGGCCTCCAGCAGCGGGGCCTCGGCCGACGACGGCGCCTGCTGCGCTTCGGCTGCGTCGCTGCTGCCGTTGCCGTTGCCGTTCTTGGGCGGCGATGCGGACGGTGTGTGCTGCAGCGGCGGCAGCTCTTCGAGGATGTCGTTGACCGATTCCACGAGCTTGGCGCCCTGCCGGATCAGCGCATGGCAGCCGCGCGACTGGGGCGAGTGGATCGAACCCGGTATCGCGAACACTTCCTTGCCCTGCTCCGAGGTGAGCCGCGCGGTGATCAGCGAGCCCGACTGCAGCGCCGCCTCGACCACCAGCGTGCCGCGCGCCAGCCCGGCGATGAGCCGGTTGCGCTTCGGAAAGTTCTGCGTGAGCGGCGGCGTGCCCAGCGGCAACTCGCTGACGATCAGGCCTTGCTGGGTGATGCGGTGCGCGAGGTCGCGGTGCCGCGCCGGGTAGACGCGGTCGAGCCCGGTGCCGACCACGGCGACCGTGGCCAGGCATGACGTCTCGCCGGCGGCGTCCAGCGCGCCCTGGTGCGCGGCGCCGTCCACCCCCAGCGCCAGCCCCGAGACCACCGGCAGGCCCGCCTCGCCCAGCGCGCGCGCAAAGCTGCGCGCATTGCTGGCGCCTTGCGGTGTCGGGTTGCGGCTGCCCACGACAGCGATGCTGTGGCCGAGCTGCGTGAGGTCGTAGTCGGCGGCGCCGAGCACATAGAGCATGGGCGGCGGATCGGCCATTTCGAGCAGCGAGGCCGGGTAGCCTGCATCGCCGAGCGTGACGAGCCGGCGCGAGCTGCCGTTGTCGGTGCTGTGCAGCCATTGCCAGGTCTGGTCGACCTGGGCCTGCAGATTGGCGGGCGGCTGCCGCAGTGCCTCGGCCTGCGCGAGCGACACCACTTCGCGCAGCGCTTCTTCCGGCTGCGCGAACACGCGCTCGGGCAGGCCGAACGCCGCGAGGAGCCGGCGCACGGTGCCGTCACCGATGCCGGGGGTCAGTGAAAGTCGCAGCCAGCCTGCGAGTTCTGCGCGTTCCAAACGAATGTGCGAAAGAGCCGTAGCCGTGGGTCAGGGATTGACGAGGAAGTCGCCAGCGCGCGGAGTGTCGTTGATTTCCAGAACCAGCGCGTAGGACACTTTCTCGAAAGTGCGAAACACCATCAGCAGGCCGATGCGTTCATTGGGCAGCTTGATGGTTTCCTTGCGGGCGCCGGTACGGTCGACGATGGTCTCGCCGTTCTTCAGGATGGCCAGCACGTGGCCGCTGTCGATGCCGTCGCGCGTGCCCTTGTTGATGGCCACCACCTGGTTCTGCGCGGCGAACTGCACCGCGTTGCCGTAGACCGAGATGATGCGGCCGTCGACCTGCGTCGAGGGCGCGCGCGGCACGTAGCTCAGCAGCTGGCGCGGCGGCTCGGGCAGCAGGCGGTCGCCGGCGCGGATTTCCTCGCGCGACGCGATGATGTCGACGGTCGCGGGCACCACCGTGATGACGTCCTTGTCCTCGACTGTCTCGACGGTGGTCGACTCGCCGCGCTGCAGCTGCGCCTTGCCCAGGTACTGCGCCTCGTAGCCGAGGATTTCGCCCGTGCCCGGGTCTTTCAGCGGGGTGGCGTTGCGGAACACGCGGAAATGCTGCACCGGGCCCGGGGCCTCGACCAGCGGCGAATTGGCGTTGCCGCGCGCATAGGCGCGGTCGCCGCGTGACAGCAGAACACGGTTGTCGTTGCCGGCCACGATGCGCGGCGCGCTCTCCAGCGTGCCGGCGTCGACCACGATGGGCTCGCTCAGGAACGGCTCGATGATGCTCGGGTTGAGCGTGGGCAGCGCCATGCCGGCCAGCGAATCGAAGCGGGTGCGCGGGGACAGCTTGATGGTGCCGCCGTCGCCGCTGAAGCCGCCGCGGCGGGTGGTCGTGAGACGGGCACGGCCGCCGGTCTTGTCCAGGTAGAGCACCTGGCCGGGGTAGATGCGGTGCGGGTTCGCGATTTCGTCGAGGTTCATGCCCCACAGCTCGGGCCAGCGCCAGGGGCGCAGCAGGTAGAGGCGGGAGATGGCCCAGAGCGTGTCGCCGGGCTTGACGGTGTATTCGTCGGGGGCGTTGGGGGAGAGTTCGCTCAGCGGCACGCCGGTTTGCGCGGTCTGCTGGGCCGTGGCGCGCTGCTGCGGCGTCACCGGGTAGTTCTGGGCCCAGGCCGTCGTGGCGCCGCAACTGCCGAGCACCGCCAGGGCGGTCAGCGTGGCAAGAAATGAGGGGCGCTGGCGTTCAGCTGATCTGAGCTTTTTCATGTCTGGATGGGTGAGCGCGCGAGGTATCGCCGCACATACGAATCTCACAATTTGCTACGAATTCTGCGCTGAAGCCCCTGGCAGGGCAACGTTTTCGGGCTCGCGGGGCCCGTCGCGTCGCGGAATTGGCGAAAATAGCCACAACTTCCCCCCGATTTCATGGCCAAACGAATCATTCTGAGTTACCCGGACAAGCGCCTGCACACGGTGGCCAAGCCGGTGCAGGGCGTCGACGCACGCGTCAAGGCGCTGGTGGCCGACATGCTGGAAACAATGTACGACGCCAACGGCATCGGCCTGGCAGCCACGCAGGTCGACGTGCATGAGCGGCTCGTCGTCATCGACGTGTCGGAAGAGCGCAACGAGCCCATCGTGCTCATCAACCCCGAGATCACCTGGGCCAGCGAAGAGAAGGTGCTGAACGAGGAAGGCTGCCTCTCGGTACCCGGCATCTACGACGGCGTGATGCGCTCGACCTCGGTCAAGGTGCAGGCGCTCGACGAGAACGGCGAAAGCCGCACCATCGAGGCCGACGGCCTGCTGGCCGTGTGCATCCAGCACGAACTCGACCACCTGCTGGGCAAGGTGTTCGTCGAATACCTCTCCCCCCTGAAGCGCAACCGCATCAAGAGCAAGCTGCTCAAGCAGCAGCGCGAAGAACTGCGGGAACGGGCCTGACATGACGATGCAGCGCGGCTTTCGCACCTTCGCCACGCTGGCGGTCTTCGCGGCCGCCGGCCTGGGGCTGGCGGGCTGCGTGAGCGAGCCCGCGCGCATCCGGCCCGGCACCTCCGCCGCCGAAACGCTGCAGCTGCTGGGCACGCCCACGGGCCGCTATCCGCTCAACGGCGGCGGCGAGCGGCTGCAGTATTCGCGCATGCCCGCCGGCTTCGAGGTGACCGACATCGACGTCGACGCGTCCGGCAAGGTCGTCTCCGTGACCCAAGTGCTCAGCGAAGCGCGCTTCGGCCAGGACATCAAGGTCAACCAGTGGCGCCAGGACGACGTCATGGCCTTCTACGGCCGCCCCTATGAAATCTCCCGCGTCAGTTCCTTCGACGGTGCCGTCTGGACCTGGCGCTACAAGGCCGTGAACGAGCGCCGCATGCTGTACATCTACATCGATCCGACCGGCGTGGTCCGGCGCTATCACACGGGGGACGATCTCGAGCTCGATCGGATCCGCGATTGAGCCGCCTGCGCGTCGTTTTCGCGGGCACGCCCGAGTTCGCTCGCGTGGCCTTGGAGGCCATCGCCGCCGCCGGCCATGACATCGTGCTGGTGATGAGCCAGCCCGACCGCCCCGCCGGCCGCGGCATGAAGCTGCAGGCCTCGCCCGTCAAGCAGTGCGCAGTGGCCAACGGCTGGCCCGTGGCCCAGCCGCGCAGCCTGCGCCTGGACGGCAAGTACCCCGACGAAGCCTCGGCCGCGCGCGACACCCTGCTGGCCGCGAAGCCGGACGTGATGGTGGTCGCCGCCTACGGCCTGATCCTGCCGCAGTGGGTGCTCGACCTGCCGGCGCACGGCTGCCTCAACATCCACGCGAGCCTGCTGCCGCGCTGGCGCGGCGCCGCGCCGATCCACCGCGCCATCGAGGCCGGCGACGCGCAGACCGGCATCACCATCATGCAGATGGACGCGGGGCTGGATACCGGCGACATGCTGCTGCGCGAGTCGGTCGACATCGGCGACGACAACACCGCGCGCCTGCACGACCGGCTGGCCGGGCTGGGCGGCCGCATGATCGTCGAGGCGTTGGCGAACATCGGCGGCCTCACCCGCACACCCCAGCCCGCCGAAGGCATCACCTACGCCCACAAGGTCGAGAAGCACGAAGCGCTGATCGACTGGGCCCAGGCCGCCGACGCCATCGTGCGTCGCATCCGCGCCTTCGACCCGTTCCCCGGCGCCAACAGCCCGCTTGACGGCGAGGCCATCAAGCTGTGGGCCGCCCACGCGACTGCGGCCACGGATGCGTCGGCTGCGCCGGGCACGATCCTGGCCGTCACCGACGCCGGCGTTGCCGTGGCGGCTTCCGGCTCGACCGTCACCATCACCGAACTCCAGCGCGCGGGCGGCAAACGCCTGCCCGTGGCCGATTTCCTGCGCGGCTTCGACCTGAAGCCCGGGCAGGTGTTCGGCTGATGTTCCTGTCGACCGCCATCCGCTCGCGGCCCGAATTCCGGACGGGCGTGCGCGACATGTCTTCCGTGGCGCTGGGCATCGGCGCCTGGGGCCTCATGACCGGCGTGGCCATGGTCAAGTCGGACATGAGCGTGATCGAGGCCATTGCGATGACCCTGCTGGTCTACGCGGGCAGCTCGCAGCTGGCGGCCATTCCGCTGCTGGCCGCGGGCGCGCCGGCCTGGGTGATCCTGGCCACGGGCTTCTGCGTGAACCTGCGCTTCGTCGTGTTCAGCCTGCACCTGCGCCCCTACCTCATGCACATGCCGCGCTGGCGCCGCATGCTGCACGGCTACCTCACGGCCGACATGAGCTATGCGCTCTTCACCAGGAAGTACCCCAAGCCGCCGCTCACCATTGCCGAGGAGCATTCGCAGGAGGCCTACCTCACCGGCAACTACTTCGTGACCTGGTGCGCCTGGATGGGCATGAGCATGCTGGGCGTGGCGCTCGCCAACTTCATTCCGCAGAACTGGGGCCTGGGCTTCGCGGGCGTGCTGAGCCTGGTGGCCATCGTCTGTTCGATGGCGACGACGCGGCTGCGCGTGCTGGCCGCGCTGATTGCCGGCGTCACCGCGGTGGCCGCCTATGCGCTGCCGCTGAAGCTCAACATCGTGGTCGCCATCGGCGTCGCGGTGCTGCTGTGCTTCTGGCTGGAGAAGCAGTTCGGGCTCGACCCGGCGGCGGAGGACGACAAGTGAGTGGAACCACCGACCTGTGGACCATGGGCGTGATCGTCGGGCTGGCGCTCGTCACCGTGCTCACGCGCTGCTTCTTCTTCATCCTGGACCGCCCCTGGGGCCTGCCCGAGTGGGCGCACCGTGCGCTGCACTACGCGCCGGCTGCCGCGCTCGCGGCGGTGATCGCGCCCGAGATCGTCATGACGCAGGGCCACCTGATCGGCACGCTGCACGACGCCCGCCTCTATGCGGCGGTCGTCGGCGCGGCGTACTACTACTGGCGGCGGGGCGTGCTCGGCACCATGCTCGCGGGCATGGCGGTGTACCTGCCGCTGCACCTGGGCCTCGGCTGGTAGTTCGCGTCTTCAGTCGAGCTTCACGCCGGCTGTTCTGATGATGTTGCCCCAGCGCTCGCTCTCGGCGCGCGAGAGCTTGTAGAAGTCCTGCGGCGAGCCCGGCAGCGCCTCGAAGCCGAAGTCCGCGAACAGCTTCACCACCTTCGGCGCCTTCATGGCCTTGTGCAGTTCGGCGTTGAGCCGCGCCACCGCTTCCGGCTGCATGCCGGCCGGGCCGATCAGGCCGTGGAAGGCGTAGGCGTTGACGTCGGGAAAGCCGGCCTCGACGAAGGTCGGCACCTCGGGCAGCGCATTGGCGCGCTGCGGCAGCGCGATGGCCAGCACCCGCACCTTGCCCGACTTGATGATCGACAGGCCCGAGGCCAGGTCGAGCATCATCACCGGCACCTGTCCGCCCATCACGTCGGACATGGCGGGCGCGGCGCCCTTGTACGGCACATGCACGATGCTCAGCCCGGCCTTCTGCTTGAACAGCTCCATCGCCATGTGATGCGGCGAGCCGTTGCCCGGCGAGGCATAGCTCACCTTCTCGGGGTTGGCCTTCACGTAGCGCACGAACTCCGCCACGTTCTTCGCGGGAAAGTCGGGGTGCACCACCAGCGCCACCGGAAAGCGGCCGATAGTGCCGATGTAGGTGAAGTCGCTCGCCGGCTTGTACGGCAGCTTGGTGAACATGTGTTCGTTGAAGAGCAGCGCAGCGTTCTCGGCCTGCATGATCGTGTAGCCGTCGGGCTTGGCCTGCATCATCACGGACACGCCGATGTTGGTCGACGCGCCGGGCCGGTTGTCGATGATCAGCGGCTGCCCCAGCGAAGGCTGCATGGCCTCGGCCAGCGAACGCGCGAGGTTGTCGGTGCCGCCGCCGGCCGAGTACGGCACGATCCACTTGACCGGCTGGTTCGGGTAGGCGGCCGGCTGCGCCGACGCGAAAGAAGCAGCCAGCGCGAGGGTCGCGGCCAGCAGGGGAAGGAAGCGTTTCATCATCGTCTCTTGTCTCCGTTGCCTGTCTAGAAATCGGTTCTGTTCAGTCGCCGCGCAGCACTTGCCACAGCTCGCGGTCGCGCTCGGCGGTCCACACCACGGGGTGCTCGATGCCGCGCAGCTCGTCATAGGCGCGCGACACGTCGAAGGGCAGCACATGCTGGAACACGGGCCAGCCGCCGAAGCGCGGCGTCATGGCCGCCTCGGCGCGCGCGAAGCAGCCCTTGAGCGTGTCGCCCGCCGCGATGCCGGCCTTCACGCTGTCGAGCAGCGTCGACAGGAATGCCTTGGTCAGGCCGATCGCCTCGGCGCATGCGGCTTCGTCCTGCAGCACCGCGCCGCGGCCCGGCACCAGCACGCGCGGGTTCAGCGCATGCACCGCGTCGAGCGTGCGGGCCCAGTCGCCGATGTAGGCGTCGCCCGCGTACACGCCGCAGTGGTTCTCGACCACGTCGCCGGAGAACAGCACGCCGCAGTCGGGCAGCCAGGCGACGGTGTCGCCGCTCGAATGGCCGCGGCCCAGCGCCATCAGCCGCAGCTCGCGGCCGGTGCCCGGGCGGGGGCCGAGCCACAGGCTCATTTCGCCCTGGAAGCTCATCGTCGGGAAGGTCAGGCCCGGAATCTCTTCCACGCCCGCGAACAGGCGCGGGAAGCGGCCCACCTCCGAATCGAAGTCGGCCTGGCCGCGGGTGCGTATCCAGTCGAGCGTGCCGTTGCTCGCGATGATCTGCTCCACCTCGTCGAAGGCGCTCGCGCCCATCACGCGCACCGCGTGGTAGTGGGTGAGCACGATGGTCCGGATCGGCTTGTCGGTCACCGTGCGGATGGCCGCGAGGAAGTCGCGCGCCATGCGCGGCGTGGGGCGGGTGTCGATCAGTACCACGTGGTCGTCGCCGACGACGAAGCCGCAGTTGGGATCGAAGTCGCTGATGTAGCCGTAGGCACCGGGCGCGAGCTCGCGCAGCTGCGGCTTCTGCTCGCGGGTGTCCGAGGCAGAAGCGAAAGAGACGTTGGCGGTCATGGGGTGTGGTTGGTCGTGGGGTTGTCTTCGGCGGCCGCGCGGATGCAGGCCAGCAGCACGTCCTGGTCGGCGCACTGGTTGGCCAGCAGCAGCACGAGGCGGGCATTGAGGTCGGCGCTGTGCGCCTCGCTCAGGCCTTCGTGCGCGGCGAGCAGGGCGGCGTAGAAGCCGTCGGGGTCGGGGATGCGGGGCGCTGTGTTCATGGGGCGGTGTCGTGGGCGAGGGCGGTGCGCAACGCGGCGGCGATGGCTCCGGGCGTGGCTTGCGTCAGCACGGCGGCGCGGTAGGCGTCGGGCCGCACGAGGACGAAGCCGCCCGCATGGCCGATGCCGAGATGGCGCGCCAGTTGTTCGTCGGCCTGCAGCGTGGGCAGGCCGCTGTCGCCGCCCACTGCCAGCAGGCGCAGCGGCAATGCGGCGGTGGCGTCGAGCGCGGCCCGTGCCTGTTCGCGCGTCGGCGCGAACCACAGGCCGATGCACTGCGTGCCCTCGGCCAGCAGCTGCATCAGCGTCGTCCCGCGGCCGTCGGTCCAGCGCAGCGCCAGGTTCTGCACCGTGCGGCCGCCTTCGGGCAGCGCGGGCGCGGGCGGGTAGTCGTTGGCGACCGACATGCGCCCGGTGTTCACCAGCGCCCGGGCGAATGGATGGCGCGCGGCCAGCGCCACCACGGCGCGGCGCAGCGTGTGCTCGGCCGGCGAGCGCGGCGCCAGGAAGCGCGCCGAGCGGCTGGTCACCTGCAGGTTCTGCGCGGCGGCGGGCTGGCGCTCGGCGTCGTAGCTGTCGAGCAGCGCATCGCCGGCCTTGCCTTGCGCGACCAGCGCGAGCTTCCAGCCGAGGTTGGCCGCGTCCTGGATGCCGCTGTTGCCGCCGCGCGCGCCGAAGGGGCTCACCACGTGCGCCGCGTCGCCGATGAAGAACACGCGGCCGTGCCGGAAGCTGTCGAGCAGGTGGTCTCGGTAGCCGTAGGGCCCGATCCACACGAACTCGAACTCCACGTCCGGCCCCAGCTGCTCGCGCAGCCGCGCGCCGGCCACCTCGGGCTTGCTGATGTGGGCCGTGTCGCAGTCTTCGGGCATCTGGTAGTCGATGCGCCACACGCCGTCGGCCATCAGGTGCTGCCACACGCCGCGGCCTTCGTTGAAGGGCGCGTCGACCCAGGTCCAGCGCTCGGTGGGCAGCGGCTTCCTGAAGCGCACGTCGCTGATGCACCAGCGGTCGGTGCTGCGCGAGGCGTGCGCCTCGATGCCGAGCTGCGCGCGTATCGGGCTGTTGGCGCCGGTCGCGTCGATCAGCCGGTCGGCCTCGATGGTGTAGCTGCCCGCGGGCGTCTCGATGTCCAGGCGCACGCCGTCGGCCAGTTGCTCGACGCGCGTCACGCGGCTCTTCCAGCGCACGTCGGTGCGGCCGAGTTCGAGGATGCGCTCGACCAGGAACCACTCGACGTAGAACTGCTGCAGGTTGATGAACGGCGGCTGCCTGGAGACGCTGTTCGCCTGCAGGTTGAAGTTGTAGACCTCCTGCTCGCCCGAGAAGGTGCGCCCGAACGACCAGGTGATGCCCTTGGCCGCGATGCGCTCGTAGATGCCCAGGCGCTCGAAGATCTCCAGGCTCTTCTGCGCGTAGCAGATGCCGCGCGACGAGGCGCCGCGCACGCCGACGGTGTCGTCCTCGTCGAGCAGCACGGCATGCACGCCGCGCTGCGCGAGGTCGCAGGCCAGCGTGAGGCCCGAGGGGCCGGCGCCGACGATCACGATGGGGTGGCGCACGACCTTCGCGCTGTTCAGCTCGGGCGGGGGCGTGAAGGGCCAGACCGGCAGCTCGTAGGCCGGTGCGAATGCAAAGTTTTCCATGTCTCTTCTACAGCGCGTGGGCGAACTCGGCGATGGCGTCGGCCGCCTGCGGGATCAGGTGCGGCTGGCCCGCCAGGTAGTGGTTGCCGCCCACGATGTCGACGTTGCGGATGCGCGATCCGCCCGCCGCCATCCATGCGTCGCGCGTGCTCGGGAAGGTCGACTGGTCGCCGGTGTAGGTCAGCAGCAGCTTCGGCACCGTGGTGCGCGCGAGGTTGGTCGGCCCGTCGGCCTGCGAGCGCGAGGACCACTGCGACAGGAAGGCCGTGAGCGAGGTGGTGCGGCCCATCGCGTTGGCCGAGTAGTTCACTTGCCGCGCGTCGCCCCACACGCTGCCGGGCAGGCGGTCGTTGGGGTCGAGCGAGAGGTCGACGCAGCGCGGATCGGCATGCGTGCGGTAGACGATGAAGGTCTGGTCGCGCGGCGCGCCGGGCGTGTTGCGCAGCAGCGCGAGGCGGTCGATGCACCACTGCTCGATGCGGTCCAGCCGCGCCTTCTGCGCGGCGCTGAAGCGGGCGAGGAAGTCGCTGTCGTAGGGCACGCGGTGGCGCGGGTCGTACATGTCGAGCTCGGGGTCCACCGAGAGCGGGTCGTGCTCGTCGGTGACGGAGGGGTCGATCCAGTCGCGCATCAGCCGGGTGCGGCCCAGGTGCGCGGCGCACAGCGCGATGCCGTCCACCGGGGGCAGGTCGCCCGGGTGCAGGTGCGTCGGGTCGCCGTCCGGGAGGTGCGTGGCGGTGAGCTTCTCGGCCTGCGCCTGGTAGAAAGCCGACAGCGCGGCGCCGCCGGAGTTGCCGACGAGGAACACCTTCTCGTAGCCCGCCGCCCGCAGGTACTGCACGCCGGCGCCCAGGTCTTGAATGGCGCGTTCCATCAGCAGCACCGTGTCGTTGCCCACAAAGCGCGAGTTCAGCCCCATGCAGCAGATGCCGCGCTCGGCCAGCGGGCCGATCAGGTAGTGGCCCATGAAGTTGCTGGTCGGGTGCATCACGATGGCCGCGACCTTCTTCGGCCCCTGCGGTGCCTGGCAGGCGCCATAGATGCGCGGGCGCAGCAGCTGCAGGCCCGACTGGCTCTCCATCGAGGCGCCGGGCTTCACGTCGATGACGGCGAGTTGCAGCTCAGGCATTCGACGCACTCCTCGCAGCGCGCAGCTCGGCCTTGCGCGCGGTCCAGGCGTCCAGGTCGGCACGGGCGCGCAGCGCATGCGCGTCCATCTCGGACTGAGGCACGGTCGGCGTGGTCAGCTCCACGCGGATGCCGTTGGGGTCGAAGAAGTAGATCGACTCGATGATGTGGTGGTCGGTCACGCCCAGCACCTCGACGCCCGCGCCCTCGAGCCGCGCCTTGGCGGCCAGCAGGTCGTCCACCGAATCGACGCGCAGCGCGATGTGATTAACCCAGGAAGGCGTGTTGGGCGAGGGCAGCGCTGCAACGTCGTCGCCCAGGTCGAAGAAGGCGATGTACGAGCCGTCGCGCATCTGGAAAAAGATGTGCACGTAGGGGCAGTACTCGCCCGTGCTCGGCACGTGGTCGCTCTTGATGACGTGGGCCAGCGGCAGGCCCAGCAGGTCTTCGTAGAAGCGGCGGGTTTCCTCGCTGTCGCGGCAGCGCCAGGCGAAGTGGTGCAGCCCGCGCACGGGCGGTGGTGGGGTTGGCATGGCTCTGGTGTCTCCGTTGAGCCGGTATTGGGCGACGCCGGGTCTTATGATGCAATCGAAATTAATTCATCGATTGATGAAATAACCATATATATGAACCTCACCCTGCGCCAGTTGCGCGCCTTCGCCGCCGTGGCCGAAAGCGGCAGCTTCACCGCCGCGGCGCAGCAGCTGCACCTCACGCAGTCGGCGCTCAGCGTGTTGGTGCGCGAGCTCGAACGCGAAATGGGCGTGCAGCTGCTCGACCGCAACACCCGCAGCGTGCAGCTGTCGGAGGCGGGGCGCGAGTTTTTGCCGTCGGTGCACCGGCTGCTCGGCGACCTGGCGGGCGCGGTGGCTGGCGTCACCGACCTGCGTGACAAGAAGAAAGGCTTGTTGCGGCTTGCGGCGCCGCAGCTCATGGCCTGCACGCTGATGCCGCGCGTCATCGCGGTCTATCGCGAGGCCTATCCCGACGTGGACGTGCGGCTGGCCGACACCCTGCCGGAGCACCTGCTGGCGGGCGTGAGCGCCGGCGACGTGGAGCTGGCCGTGGGCCAGGACGTGGCGGTGGACAGCGCCATCGAGCGCCGCACGCTGTTCCGCGACCGGCACTGGCTGATCTGCCCGCCGGAACACGCCTTCGCCAACCGCCGCAAGGTGCGCTGGCACGAACTGGGCCCCTACACCTTCATCGCGCCCACGCGAGACTTCCGCCAGCGCGTGCTGCCCGAGCTGGCGCCGGCCGAGCGCGACTACATGCTGCGCCCCGGCACGCAGGAGGTTTCGTACATGACCACCGCGCTCGGCATGGTGGCCTCGGGGCTGGGGCTCACGGTGTGCCCGACCTATTCCGCGCCGCTGGTGCGCGCCCACGGGCTGCGCATGGTGCGGCTCGAGTCGCCCGACTTCCACCGCGAGGTTTGCGTCTACAGCGCGGCCCGGCGCAGCCTTTCGCCGGCTGCCGCGGGCTTCGTCGAGATCCTGGAGCAGTTCGCCAGCGCGCAGCAAAAGGCCTGAAAAGCATCGGCCCGCGGCAACAGGCGCTCAGGGCGGGCAAAGTGCAAAACCTACAATGCAGGCCGACCCGTCTTCCACCTCTTCCAGACCCATGAACGTCATTCGATTCACCGACCTCTGCGCACAGGGCAAAGCCGCCGGCCAGCGCGTCTTCATCCGTGCCGACCTCAACGTGCCGCAGGACGACGCCGGCAACATCACCGAAGACACGCGCGTGCGCGCCTCGGTGCCCTGCATCCAGCTGGCGCTCGACGCCGGCGCGGCCGTGATGGTCACCTCGCACCTGGGCCGCCCGACCGAAGGCGAATTCAAGCCCGAAGACTCCCTGGCCCCCGTCGCCAGGCGCCTGGGCGAGCTGCTCGGCCGTGAAGTGCCGCTGGTCGCCAACTGGGTCGACGGCGTCGACGTCAAGCCCGGCCAGGTCGTGCTGCTCGAGAACTGCCGCGTCAACAAGGGCGAGAAGAAGAACGACGAGGCGCTGGCCCGCAAGCTGGCCGCGCTCACCGACATCTACGTGAACGACGCCTTCGGCACCGCCCACCGCGCCGAGGCCACCACCTACGGCATCGCGCAGTTCGCGAAGATCGCCGCCGCCGGCCCGCTGCTGGCCGCCGAGATCGACGCCATCACCAAGGCGCTGGCACAGCCCAAGCGGCCGCTGGTGGCCATCGTGGCGGGCTCGAAGGTCAGCACCAAGCTCACCATCCTCAAGAGCCTGTCGGCCAACGTCGACCAGCTGATCGTGGGCGGCGGCATCGCCAACACCTTCATGCTGGCCGCCGGCCTGAAGATCGGCAAGTCGCTGGCCGAGCCCGACCTGGTCGACCAGGCCAAGGCGGTGATCGACGCCATGCGCGCGCGCGGCGCCGACGTGCCGATTCCGGTGGACGTGGTCACGGCCAAGACCTTCGCGGCCGACGCGGCCGCCACCGTCAAGGACGCGAGCGACGTGGCCGACGACGACCTGATCCTGGACATCGGCCCCAAGACCGCCGCGATCCTGGCCGCGCAGCTGCGCGAAGCCGGCACCATCGTCTGGAACGGCCCGGTGGGCGTGTTCGAGTTCGATGCCTTCGCGGGCGGCACCAAGGCCATCGCGCAGGCGATTGCCGAAAGCAGCGCGTTCTCGATCGCCGGCGGCGGCGACACGCTGGCGGCCATCGCCAAGTACGGCATCGAGAAGCAGGTCGGCTACATCTCGACCGGCGGCGGTGCCTTCCTGGAAGTGCTGGAGGGCAAGACCCTGCCGGCCTTCGAGATCCTGTCCAGGCGCGCGGCCGGCTGATGCCGGCGGCGGGAAAGCCCGTGGGGTGACTTCCGTCAGACACACAAAGTGTATACAGTAGCGAATACAAAACGGAGACTACCCTCATGAGCACGGACCGCATTCCCCGCCACGCCACCAAGATCGTTGCCACGCTCGGTCCGGCGTCCAACACGCCGGAACTGCTGGAAAAGATGATCCTGGCCAAGGTCAGCGTCGTGCGGCTGAACTTCAGCCACGGCACGGCGCAGGACCACATCGACCGCGCGGCCATGGTGCGCGAAGCCGCCCGCAAGACGGGCCGCGAAGTGGCCATCATGGCCGACCTGCAGGGCCCCAAGATCCGCGTCGGCAAGTTCGCGCAGGGCAAGGTCTGGCTGGAGCCGGGCGCCAAGTTCGTGCTCGACGCCTCGCGCACCGAGCCCGGCGACGTCGATGCCGTGGGCCTCGACTATAAGGACCTGCCGCGCGACGTGAAGCCCGGCGACAAGCTGCTGCTGAACGACGGCCTCATCGTGCTCACGGTCGACGCCGTCAAGGGCGAGGCGGTGCACACCACCGTCAAGCTCGGCGGCGAGCTGTCGAACAACAAGGGCATCAACAAGCAGGGCGGCGGCCTCACGGCGCCCGCGCTGACGGCCAAGGACATGGAAGACATCAAGACCGCGATGAGCTTCCAGGCCGACTACGTGGCCGTGAGCTTCCCCAAGAACGCCACCGACATGGAAATGGCGCGCCAGCTGTGCAACGTGGCCGCGGCCGAGTACGGCCACAAGCCCGGCATGATCGCCAAGATCGAGCGGGCCGAAGCCATTCCCAAGCTGGAAGAGATCCTGCGCGCCAGCGACGGCATCATGGTCGCGCGCGGCGACCTCGCCGTGGAAGTGGGCAACGCGGCAGTGCCCGCGCTGCAGAAGAAGATGATCCGCATGGCGCGCGACATGGACAAGGTGGTCATCACCGCGACCCAGATGATGGAGTCGATGATCACCAACCCCGTGCCCACGCGCGCCGAGGTGAGCGACGTGGCCAACGCCGTGCTCGACGGCACCGACGCCGTGATGCTCTCCGCCGAGACCGCCTCGGGCCGCTACCCGCTCGAGACCGTGCAGGAGATGAGCCGCATCTGCGAAGCCGCGGAAGCGGCCGAAGACAAGACGCTCGACGCCGACTTCAGCGGCAAGACCTACAGCCGCATCGACCAGTCGATCGCCATGGGCGCGCTGTTCACGGCGCACCACCTGGGCGCCAAGGCCATCGTGGCGCTGACCGAGTCCGGCGCCACCATGCTGTGGATGAGCCGCCACCGCGCGCACATTCCCATGTACGCGCTGACCTCGCGGCTGGCCACGCAGCGCAAGCTGGCGCTGTACCGCAACGTGCGCCCGCTGCTGATGGACTCGGAAAGCGACCGCGACACCGCGCTGCTGCAGGCCGAGAACCACCTGAAGAAGCGCGGCATCGTGCAGACCGGCGACGTCTACGCCATCACCTGCGGCGAGCCGATGGGTGCCCCCGGCGGCACCAACATGCTCAAGATCTGCAGGGCGAGCTGAACCCGCCCGGCTGAGCTTGCTCAGCCGTTGCGGAACAGGAAGCTGTAGGCGTTCAGCGCGGGCACCCCGCCCAGGTGCGCATACAGCACCTTCGAGCCGGCCGGGAATTCACCCAGCCGCACCTTCTCGATCATCCCGTGCATCGACTTGCCCTCGTACACGGGGTCGGTCAGCATGCCCTCGAAGCGCGCGCTCAGGCGAATGGCCTCCAGCGTGCCCTCGTTCGGCAGGCCGTATTCGGGGCCGCCGAAGCGGCGGTCCAGCACCACGTCTTTCTCGGTGATGTCCCGGCCCAGCTCGACCAGCTCGGCCGTGTTCTTCGCGATGCGCACGATCTGCTCGAAGGTCTGCTGCGGCTTGGCCGAGGCGTCGATGCCGATCACGCGGTCGGCCCGGCCGTCGGCCGCGAAGCCCACCACCATGCCGGCCTGCGTGCTGCCGGTGACCGAACAGACCACGATGTAGTCGAACTTGAAGCCCAGCTCGGCCTCCTGCTGGCGCACTTCCTCGGCAAAGCCCACGAAGCCGAGCCCGCCGCGCGGATGCTCCGAGCAGCCCGCCGGAATCGGGAACGGCTTGCCGCCGGCCTTGCGCACGCTCTCCATCGCGTCTTCCCAGCTCTTGCGGATGCCGATGTCGAAGCCGGAGGCATCGAGCCGAACGTCGGCGCCCATGATGCGCGACATCTCGATGTTGCCCACGCGGTCGTACACCGCGTCGGAGTAGTTGACCCAGTTCTCCTGCACTAGCACGCACTTCAGGCCCAGGTGCGCGGCCACCGCGGCCACCTGCCGCGTCTGGTTCGACTGGATGCCGCCGATCGACACCAGCGTGTCGTAGCCGCCTTCCAGCGCCTCGGGAATCAGGTATTCGAGCTTGCGCGTCTTGTTGCCGCCGAAGGCCAGGCCGCTGTTGCAGTCCTCGCGCTTGGCGTACAGATCGACCTTGCCGCCCAGATGGGCGCTCAGCCGCTTCAGCGGGTGGATCGGCGTGGGGCCGAAGGTCAGGGCATGGCGGGGAAATTTCTTCAGGTTCATGAGGCTGGCTCCGGTGCGTTGAAGCCATCGATCGTAGGAAGAACGGTTCGCAACGTGCTTGCGAAGTTCAGTGGCTTTTCGTAAGAAAAAAAGGCAGGATCTGTATATTCAGGAATTTCAATCTGCAAGGCTGCCGATGAACACAACAAAGTTGCGTACCCCGCCGGAGCTGGACCGCATCGACCGCGCCATCCTGCGCGCCATGCAGCGCGACGCCTCGCTGTCGAACGTGGCGCTCGCGGCCAAGGTCAACCTCAGCGCCGCCGCCTGCCTGCGCCGGGTCGAGCGGCTCAAGGCGGCGGGGCTGATCAAGGGCGTGGTGGCGCTGCTCGATGCCGATGCGCTCGACCTCGGCATGCTGGTGATGATCGGCGTGGTGCTCGACCGCTCCACGCCCGACTCCTTCGCCGACTTCGAGAAGGCCGCGCAGAAGGTCCTGGGCTGCCTCGAATGCCACGTGGTCACCGGCGAGTTCGACTACTTCATGCTCGTGCGCACCCGCGACAACGACAGCTTCAACCGCCTGCACGCCGAGCAGCTGCTCTACCTGCCCGGGGTGCGCCAGATCCGCACCTTCGTCGTTCTCAAGCAGGTGCTGTCAACCACGCAGCTTCCGATCTGACGAAACCGCCGCCCGCCTTCGTGCGTACTGGTGCGATGAGCCTTCCCACCTTCGCCACCTTCGAGTCCCTCCGCCGGCGCCGCAGCGCTTTCCTCACCGCCTTCACAGTCACCGCCGCCGCCGTGCTCTCGGCCTGTTCGCCGGTCAAGGTGCTCAACGGGCTGGTGCCCGGCGACACCTACCAGTTCCAGGGCGGCATCGCCTACGGCCAGGCGCCGCGCCAGCTGCTCGACGTGTACCAGCCGCTGCCGTCCACGCAACCGGCGCGGGGCTCCCGCCCGCTGGTGGTGTTCTTCTTCGGCGGCACCTGGACCAACGGCGACCGCGCCAGCTACAAGTTCGTCGGCGAGGCGCTGGCCGCGCGCGGCGCGGTGGTGGTGGTTCCCGACTACGGCCTGTCGCCCACCTTCACCTATCCGGTCTTCGTGCGCGACAGCGCGCTGGCCGTGAAATGGGCGCTCGACAACGCCGCGCAGCTGGGCGCCGACCCGAAGCAGGTCTACGTGATGGGCCACAGCTCGGGCGGCTACAACGCCGCGATGGTGGCGTTGGATGATCGCTGGCTGGCCGAGGTGGGCGCCAGCCCCAGGCAGCTCGCGGGCTGGATCGGCCTGGCCGGGCCCTACGACTTCCTGCCCATCGGCGACCCGCAGGCGCAGGCCGCCTTCAACTGGCCGGACACCCCGCCCGACTCGCAGCCGCTGGCGCACGTCACGTCCGCATCGCCCCGCGCGCTGCTCCTGGCGGCCTCCAAGGACAACCTGGTCTATCCCGACCGCAACACCGGGCGGATGGCCCAGGCGCTGCGCGCGGCGGGCGTTCCGGTGCAGGTCAGGCTGTACGACAACCTGAGCCACGTGACGCTGATCGGCGCTTTCGCCAAGCCGATCCAGTGGCTGGGCGGGCCGGTGCTGCCGCCGGTCATGGAGTTCCTCGGGTTGGCGTCAGTGCCGTCCGACAAGGCCGCTCGGTAGAATTGGAGTAGTTTTTCTCGTCTTCCAGCCTTCTCTTTTTCCAATTTCCCGCGAGGTATTTCCCCATGGCACTCGTCTCGATGCGCGAACTGCTCGACCATGCCGCAGCCAATGGCTACGGCATTCCGGCCTTCAACGTCAACAACCTCGAACAGGTCCAGGCCGTGATGGAGGCCGCCAAGGAAACCGGCGCCCCCGTCATCCTGCAAGCCAGCGCAGGCGCGCGCAAATACGCCGGCGAAGCCTTCATCAAGCACCTGATCCAGGCCGCCATCGAGCAGTACCCGAACATCCCGCTGGTCATGCACCAGGACCACGGCCAGAACCCCGACGTCTGCAAGGGCGCCATCGACCTGGGCTTCAGCTCGGTCATGATGGACGGCTCGCTCGAGGCCGACGGCAAGACCATCGCCAGCTACGACTACAACGTCGACGTCACCAAGAAGGTGTCCGACATGGCCCACCGCCTGGGCGTGACGGTCGAAGGCGAGCTGGGCTGCCTCGGCTCGCTCGAGACCATGAAGGGCGACAAGGAAGACGGCCACGGCACCGACGACACCATGACGCGCGAACAGCTGCTCACCGACCCCGAGCAGGCCGCCGACTTCGTCAAGCGCACCCAGATCGACGCGCTGGCCATCGCCATCGGCACCAGCCACGGCGCCTACAAGTTCACGCGCGAGCCCACCGGCGACATCCTGGCCATCGACCGCATCAAGGAAATCCACCGCCGCATTCCCAACACCCACCTGGTGATGCACGGCTCGTCGAGCGTGCCGCAGGAGCTGCTGGCCATCATTCGCCAGTACGGCGGCAACATGAAGGAAACCTACGGCGTGCCCGTCAAGGAAATCCAGGAAGCCATCAAGCACGGCGTGCGCAAGATCAACATCGACACCGACATCCGCCTGGCCATGACCGGCGCGGTGCGCAAGTTCCTGTTCGAGAACCCCGAGAAGTTCGACGCCCGCGAATGGCTCAAGCCCGCGCGCGAAGCCGCCAAGCTGATCTGCAAGCAGCGCTACATCGAGTTCGGCTGCGAAGGCCAGGGCGCCAAGATCAAGGGCGACACGCTGCAAGTGGTTGCCGCCAAGTACGCCAAGGGCGAACTCGCTCAGGAAGTCGTTTAAAAACC
Source organism: Variovorax sp. efr-133-TYG-130 (assembly GCF_030208835.1). Lineage (NCBI taxonomy): Bacteria > Pseudomonadati > Pseudomonadota > Betaproteobacteria > Burkholderiales > Comamonadaceae > Variovorax > Variovorax sp. efr-133-TYG-130. The sequence goes on from NZ_JARVTD010000029.1 coordinate 391,728, forward strand.
TTCCCGCGATTCGAAGGCCACCGTTCGCGGTGGCTTTTTTCTGCGCGCACAATCCGCTTTCACCGTCTTTCAGTTTCCGTCGTTTCCCCACCGCAATTGCCCATGACCACCGTCCACACCTCCTCCATCCAGAGCCTGCCCCTGCTTGCGCGCGGCAAGGTGCGCGACAACTACGCCGTCGGTGAAGACCGCATCCTGATGGTCGCGAGCGACCGGCTGAGCGCCTTCGACGTGATCATGGGCGAGCCGATTCCCGGCAAGGGCGAGATCCTGACCCAGATGGCGCTGTGGTGGTTCGAGCGGCTCGGCCAGCTGTGCCCCAACCACCTGACCGGCGATGCGCCCGAGAGCGTGGTCACCGAGGCCGAGGTGCCGCAGGTCACCGGCCGCTCGATGCTGGTCAAGCGCCTGAAGCCGATCCCGGTCGAGGCCGTGGTGCGCGGCTACCTGGCCGGCAGCGGCTGGAAGGAATACCAGGAAAGCCAGTCGGTCTGCGGCGTGCCGCTGCCCGAGGGCCTGACCAACGCCAGCAAGCTGCCGCGCCCCATCTTCACTCCCGCGGCCAAGGCCGCGGCCGGCGAGCACGACGAGAACATCAGCTACGAGCGCGTGGTCGAGATCGTCGGCCCCAAGCTGGCCCAGCAGATCCGCGAGACCAGCATCGCCATCTACGAAACCGCGGCGCAGATCGCCCTGGCCAAGGGGATGATCATTGCCGACACCAAGTTCGAGTTCGGCCTCGACGAAGCCGGCACGCTGGTGCTGATGGACGAGGTGCTCACGCCCGACAGCTCGCGCTACTGGCCGGTGGAGGGCTACCAGGCCGCGCTGGCCGCCGGCGCCAACCCGCCGAGCTACGACAAGCAGTTCGTGCGCGACTGGCTCGAAGCCACCAAGATCAACGGCAAGCCCTGGGACAAGACGCCGCCGGCGCCGCGCCTGCCGGCCGAGGTCATCGAGAAGACCGCCGCCAAGTACCGCGAGGCGCTCGAGCGCCTCACCGGCTGATCAGCGGCTGATCAGCGCGCTCCGGCCGAGCTGAAGGTCGCCACGGTCCGGCCGCCGGCGTCCAGCAGCGCCAGCCGGCCCGGCCCCGCGAGGCTGTAGCTCGCGGTGTTCTGCAGCGCCGAAATGAACTGCGCCTCGTTGGCGCCGCGCGTCGGGTCGAGGCAGGCCATGCGGGTCGAGGCCAGCTGGCCGATCTTCAGCGAGATGCCGGCGCGCGTGAACGAACCCGAAAGGCGGTTGCAGCCGCCCGATCCGCTGACCCGTCCGCTGCTGCGGTCGAACTGAACCTGCGCGCCGCTGTTGGGCGCGATGGTCTCGTCGCCCAGCTGCACCAGGCGCCAGGTCGGCCCCTCGATCGGTTCGTCCAGGCTGATGCCGCTCCCGCATCCGGCCAGGGTGGTCGACAGCGCCGCCGCCGCGAGGGCAAGCAGTGCGATGCGGCTGGTGGGGCGGGCGAATGAGCGCATGGCCGGTCTTTCCTTTTCAAATCTGCAACAAGTTGAATCGGGCGTGATCGTATGCGACGGCGCCGGCCGCGCCAATGCCGTCCCCGCGTGCGGCCGGGCCATGAAAAAAGCGACCCGGAGGCCGCTTTTGGGGATCAGCTCAGCACCACGCTGCTCAGGCGGCGGCGGTAGGTGGCCACCACCGGATCGTCCGGCGGGATCTGGCCGTCGGCCACCTTGACCTTCGGCGGCTCGATCAGGTCGAGGATCGCGATGTAGGTCTTGCGCGCGAGGTCTTCGCTCCAGGTCTTGTCGCGCATCAGGATGTCGAGCAGCTCGTCCATCGCGTCGGTCCAGCGCTGGGCGGCCATCAGCAGGCGGGCGCGGCCGAAGCGGGCGTCGAAGTCGCGCTTGTTGGCCGCGATCTTCGCGTCGAAATCGGCGACGGCCGGCGCGGCACCGGTGGGCGGCGCTGCGAAATCGATAGCGTCCATCCAGCGCTGCAGCGCGTCGAAGCGGCGCACCAGCGTGGTCTTGGCGATCACCGGGGCGAACGCGACCTTGGCGTCGTCGTGGCGGCCTTCCTGCAGCAGCAGCTTGACGTAGTCGAAGCGGGCGTCGTCGTTGGCGGGGTCGGTGGCCACGGCGTGCTGCAGCTTCTCGAGCGCGCCCTGGGTGTCGCCGCCGGCCAGCGCTTCCTGCGCGGCGGCTTCTTCCGAGGCAGCCTCGGCTTCGTCGGCGCCGGGCACGTGCTTGTCGAGGAATTCGCGGATCTTCTCGGCCGGAATGGCGCCGACGAAGCCGTCGACCGGCTGGCCGTCCTTGAACATCACGCAGAACGGGATGCTGCGCACGCCGAACATCTCCGACAGCTGGGAGGAGATCTGCGGCACCTTGTCGGCGTCGAGCTTGGCCAGCGTGAAGCGGCCGCCGTACTCGACTTCGAGCTTTTCGAGCACCGGGCCGAGCTGTTTGCAGGGGCCGCACCATTCGGCCCAGATGTCCAGCAGCACCGGCGTGGCGACCGAGCCTTCGATCAGTTCGGCCTGGAAATTTTCGAGAGTGATGTCGATCATCGGAACCAACTGAGGGTGAAACGTAAAATTGAAACCATGAACGAAACCATTCAGGTCGGTGTAGTGATGGGCTCGAGCTCCGATTGGGAGACGATGCGCAACGCGGTCGAGATTCTCCAGCAATTCGGAATCAGCCACGAGGCAAAGGTGGTCTCGGCCCACCGCATGCCCGATGCGCTCTTCGCGTATGCCGAAAGCGCCGCCGGGCGCGGGCTCGCGGCGATCATCGCCGGCGCGGGCGGGGCGGCCCACCTGCCGGGCATGCTGGCGTCCAAGACCACGGTGCCGGTGCTCGGCGTGCCGGTGGCCAGCCGCCACCTGCAGGGCGTCGATTCGCTCTACAGCATCGTGCAGATGCCCAAGGGCGTGCCCGTGGCCACCTTTGCCATCGGCAACGCCGGCGCGGCCAACGCGGCACTGTTCGCGGTGTCGATGCTGGCGGTGAACGACCCGGCGCTGCGCGCGAAGCTCGACGCCTTCCGCACGGCGCAGACCGCCGCCGCCGAAGCCATGACGCTGCCGCCGGCCCCCGCTGGCGAAGCACCCCCCGTGTCCCCCTTCTCGCCCCAGGGCGGAGGTGCCCTGTGAGCAACGCCGACCTGCCCATTCTTCCGGGCGCCACGCTCGGCGTGCTCGGCGGCGGACAGCTGGGGCGCATGTTCGTCCACGCTGCGCAGCGCATGGGCTACTTCACGGCGGTGCTCGACCCCGACACCGACAGCCCCGCCGGCCGCGTGAGCCACCACCACATCCACACCGACTACGACGACGTCGACGGCCTCGCCCGCCTGGCCGGGCTGGCCGACGCGGTGACGACCGAGTTCGAGAACGTGCCCGCGCCTTCGCTGGAGCACCTGGCGGTGGCGCGGCCGGTGTCGCCGGGCGCCCCGGCCATCGCCATCGCGCAGGACCGCATCGCCGAGAAGGCGCACTTCACCCGCTGCGGCGTGCCCTGCGCGCCTTACGCGGCCATCGAGACGGCGGCCCAGCTGGCCGCGGTGGACGACAGCCTGCTGCCCGGCATCTTGAAGACCGCGCGCCTGGGCTACGACGGCAAGGGCCAGCAGCGCGTGAAGACGCGCGCCGAGCTGGTCGACGCCTGGCAGGCCACGGGCTGCGTGCCCTGCGTGCTCGAGAAGATGCTGCCGCTCGAATTCGAGTGCTCGGTGATCCTCGCGCGCGGCCGCGACGGGCAGGTCGTGCACTTTCCGCCGCAGCGCAACCTGCACCGCGACGGCATCCTGGCCGTCACCGAGGTGCATCCGCAGAACATGCCCAAGACGGTGGCGCAGGGCGCCATCAATTCGGCCAAGAGCATCGCCAACGGGCTGGGCTACGTGGGCGTGCTGTGCGTCGAGTTCTTCGCGCTGGCCGACGGCTCGCTGGTGGTGAACGAGATGGCGCCGCGCCCGCACAACAGCGGCCACTACACGATGGAAGCCTGCGACGTGTCGCAGTTCGAGCTGCAGGTGCGCACGCTCGCCGGCCTGCCGCTGGCCGCGCCGCGCCAGCACAGCCCGGCCATCATGCTCAACCTGCTGGGCGACCTGTGGTTCCCGGCCGGTGCCGACAAGCCGGTCTCCCCCCGCTGGAGCGAAGTGCTGGCCCTGCCGGGCGTGCACCTGCACCTCTACGGCAAGATGGAACCGCGACGCGGCCGCAAGATGGGCCACCTCACGCTCACCGGCGCCACCCTTGAAGCGGTGCGCGCCACGGCCTCGCAGGCGGCGCTGCTGCTGGGCCTGCCGGCGGTGACCTCCACCGACCTCGCATGATCCTCGACGGCCGCTCCCCGGACGCCATCGCTGAAGCCGTGCGCGTGCTGCGCGCGGGCGGGCTGGTCGCCTTCCCGACCGAAACCGTCTACGGCCTGGGCGCCGATGCGAGCAGCGACACCGCCGTGGCCGGCATCTTCAAGGCCAAGGGGCGTCCCGCCGACCATCCGCTGATCGTCCACGTGGCGGCCGGCGTCAAGGGCACCGAATCGCTGTCGCGCTTCGCCCAGCCGCTGCCGGCTTTCGCGCAGAAGCTGGTGCAGGCCTTCTGGCCCGGCCCGCTCACGCTGATCGTCACGCGCCAGCCCGGCGTGGGCGCGGCGGCGGCCGGCGGGCAGGACACCATCGGCCTGCGCTGCCCCTCGCACCCGGTGGCGCAGGCGCTGCTGCAGGCCTGCGCCGAGCAGGGCGTGCCGGGGCTCGCGGGCCCCAGCGCCAACCGCTTCGGCCGCGTCAGCCCGACCACGGCGCAGCATGTGCAAGACGAATTCGGCGACGCGCTGCCGGTGGTCGACGGCGGGGCCTGCGAGGTCGGCATCGAGTCGACCATCGTCGACTGCAGCCGCGGCGCGCCCGTGCTGCTGCGCCCCGGCCTCATCACCCGCGCGCAGATCGAGGCGGCCTGCGGCGAGAAGCTGGCCGACCGCGAAGTGCTCGAAACACCCGACCCGCGCGCCTCGGGCACGCTGGAGGCGCACTACGCGCCCGACGCCAAGGTGCGCCTGATGGACGCCAAGGCCATCCAGACCGGGCTCGACGTGCTGGGCGCCAACGCCGCGCACATCGCCGTGTGGTCGCGCGCCTTGGTGCGCAGCCGTTCGCAGCGCGTGCTGCTGCGGCGCATGCCCGACGACGCAGCGGCCAGCGCGCAGCAGCTGTTCGCCGTGCTGCGCGCGTTCGACACCGAAGGCGTCAAGCTGATCTGGGTCGAGACCCCGCCCGACACGCCCGAGTGGGAAGGCGTCAAAGACCGCCTGCAGCGCGCAGCGGCCGCCTGATCCCCCGTCCCCGGTCAGCTTCCGGCGGCGAGCACGCCCTGGAAGAAGCCTCGGGCCGACGCCAGGCAGAACGGCGGCGCCAGCGTGCCGTGGTACGCCTGTGTGACGGCCGTGGCCTTGTCGGTCGCGCTGCCCGGCGTGTTCTGCGCCAGCAGGCTCTTGGCCTGTGCGAAGCCGGCGCGGGCGGCTGAATAAGCGTCGTTGGCGCCCGAATCCTCCAGGTCGACCACCGTGAGCGCGGCAGCGGGCATGCCCTTGGCGCGGAAGTAGCCCGCGGTGGCGCGGGTGCTGGCGAAGTTCACCGTCGGGTCGTTGGCGCCGCCGCACATCAGCACCGGCTTGGCCGGCACCCAGTTGCGCAGGTCGTTCGCCACCGCCGCCCTGCGGAAGCCCGTGGTCGGCTTGCAGTCCAGCGGCGTGGCCGTGCCCAACGAGGCCGCCGTGGTCGGCAGCGCGTTGCCGGCGCAGGGATTCGACTGGATGTCGCTCGCCGCCTGCGTCAGGTAGCTCTGGCGGATCAGGTTGTTGGCGCCGTAGAAGATCGACAGCTGCGGATTCAGCGGACCCGGCACCGCGTCGGCCGGGAACAGCGCCAGCTGCGGCAGCTTGCCGGTCTGGAACAGCGTGGCGATGGGCGTGTTGCTCGGCAGCAGGGTGTCGATGCCGCTGGCGTACTGGTTCTCGTAGACGTCGGTGGTGGCGTTGTAGACGTTGCCGAACTGCTGCTGCCAGCTGGTCGACAGCAGCGGCACGAACAGCGTGGCGCCCAGCGCCGGCCAGCCTTGGAAGGTGTAGTCGGTCAGCAGGCTGATGGCCGAGGGCGCCGACAGCGGCGCCGCCGCCGTCACCGTCTTGCCGGTGGCCTGCATCTCGCGGTGCGCCGCCATCGCAACGTAGCCGCCCTGCGAATAGCCGGTGATGAACAGCGAGCCCGCATCCGTGGCGCCGATGTCGCCGAAGGTCTTGCGCGCCGCCGTGAGCGCATCGACCATGTCCTTGCCCTGCTGGTCGCCGTTGAGATACGGGTGGTAGGGCAGGGTCGACTTGTCGTAGCCGGCGTAGTTCGGCGCCACCACGATGTAGCCCTGCGCCGCGAACATGGCCGCGACCAGCAGGCCCTCGCCGGCGGCCGGCTGGGTGGTGTCGGTCCATTTCGCCAGGTTGTAGTTGCGTGCCGGCGTGGTGCCGTGCGCATACAGCACCACCGGCCGCGCGCCGCTGCAGGCCGCGTCGCTGCCCGTGGGCACCATGATGGCGGCGGTGGCGTTGGTGGCTTCGTTCTTGCCGCCGATGGTGCGGTACTCGAGGTAGCGCAGGTCGATGCCGCATTTGGGCGCGCCGGCCACCTGCAGCAGCGCCTTGCCCTGGTCGCTGGCCTGCAGGCTGGCATTGAACTGGGAGGCGGTGAGGTTGGCCGTCTGCGCGGGCGGCCCCGAGACGACCGAGCCGCGCCCGGTGTCGCCGCCGCCACCGCCGCCGATCGGCAGCCCGCCGAAGCCGATGCCTCCGCCGCCTCCACCACCACCGCCGCAGGCGGTCAACAGCAACGCGACGCCCGCCAGCGCGAACGCCGGTGCGGGAATGTGCAACGGTCTTTTCATCGGGAATGTCTCCTGCGTGGATGTTTGTTGTCGTGCCGGAAGGCCGAAACGAACGGTCGTTCGCATGACCCGCAGCGATTTTGCGCAGGGGCCGGGCTGCGCGCAAGCGGCGCACCCCGGTAGATTTTTTCAGTACACCGCTGTAGCGGCCCGGCGGCTGGGGGCCGCAGGTCAGTCCTGCGAGGCCCAGTCGACCAGCGCGTCGAACGCGGCGCGCGCGGCCGCCGCGTTCTCGGCATTGGCGATGGCCACCAGCACGTAGCGCCGGCCGCTCGCGCCGTCCACGAAGCCGGCCACGCCCGAGGCGTCGCGCAGCGTGCCGGTCTTCAGGTGGGCCGAGCCGCCCGAGCGCAGCGTGCGCTTCTTCAGCGTGCCGTCCACGCCCATGGCCGGCAGCGAGGAGACCAGCTCCGGCATGACCGGCGAGCGCCACGCCACCTGCAGCATCTTGCCGAGCGCGGCGGCGCTGATGCGCTCGTCGCGCGACAGGCCCGAGCCGTTCTCGAACACCGGCTGCGCCTCGCCCGTGCCGATGCGGTCGCGCCACCACTGGCCCAGCGCGGTGCGCGAGGCCTCGAAGGTGCCGCGGTTCTTCTGCGTGAGTCCGATCGTGAGGAACAGCTGCTGCGCCATCACGTTGTTGCTGTACTTGTTGATGTCGCGCACCACCTCGCCCAGCGGCGGCGACTCGAACTCGAAGGCCGGCTTCAGCCCCGCCGGCACGCGCCCCTCGCGCATCTGCCCGCCCACGCGCCCGCCCATTTCGGCCCACATGCCGCCGATGGCGCGCAGGCTGTAGGTGCGCGGGTCGGCGTACGCCACGGCCCAGCTCTTCTCGCCGCAGCCGGCGGGAAAGCCGCCGTTGAAGCGGATGCGGTTCACGTCGGTGAAGTCGGCGCGCAGCGCGGTGCGCCAGTCGCCGCATTCGCCGGGCACCAGCGGCACCGTGGCCGGCATGGCCACGCTGGCCAGCGGGGGCTCGTAGTTCACGCGGGCGAACTGCCCCGCGCGGTCGGGCGCGAAGCTCATGTTGACCGATTTGAAATTGACCAGCAGCGCGTCCGGAGAGGCGTTGTACGGGCGCAGCGGCTCGCCGTCGAAGGCGGCCGGGTCGCCTTCGACCGTGTTCTCGAAGGCGCTGCGGTCGATGACGATGTCGCCGCTCACCGTGGTGATGCCCAGCCCCTGCACGTGGCGCAGCAGCAGCCACATGCGCTCGAGCACCAGCTTCGGGTCGCCCTGGCCCTTGATGTAGAGGTTGCCGTTGAGCACGCCGTTGCTCACCGTGCCGTCGGTGTAGACCGGGGTGGTCCAGTTGTAGGCTGGCCCGAGCAGGTCGAGCGCGGCGTAGGTCGTCACCAGCTTCATGATCGACGCCGGGTTCACCGGCACCTGCGTGCGCCAGGCCAGGCGCGGCGGGCGCGAGCCGTCGGCATCGGCCACCAGCATCGTCACCGCGTCGCGCGGCACCTTGGCGCGGGCGAGGGCGGCGTCGACCTGGGTCGGGAAGGCTTGCTGGGCGAAGGCGGCGCCGGCCGGGGCCAGCATCGCGACGAGGGTCAGTGCGCGCGCGGCGCGGCGGGAGGCAAGAGGCATGCGCCCATTATCCCGGCGCGAAAAGATGCAGCTTCGCGTGGTACAGCAGCATCACGGTCTTGGCGTCGGCGATGCGGCCGTCGGCCACCATGGCCAGCGCCTCGTCGATGTCCAGCTCCAGCACCTCGATGTCCTCGCCTTCCTCGGCCAGCCCGCCGCCCGCGCCGATGCGCATCGAGGCCTCGTAGGGCGCGACGAAGAAGTGCAGCTTCTCGGTCACCGAGCCGGGGCTCATGAAGCTCTCGAAGATCTTGCGCACCTCGCCGAGCCGGTAGCCGAGTTCTTCCTCGACCTCGGCGCGGATGCGCTCCTCGGGCGCCGCGTCGTCGAGCAGGCCGGCGGCCGCCTCGATCAGCAGGTCGTCATGGCCGTTGACGAAGGCCGGGTAGCGGAACTGCCGCACCAGCAGCACCGTGCGCCGCGCGAGGTTGTACGGCAGCAGCGTGGCGCCGTTGCCGCGATCGTAGGTCTCGCGGTGCATGCGCTGCCACCGGCCGTCGTTGCGCTGCCAGTCGAAGGCGGTGGTGCGCAGCGTGTACCAGTTGTCGGAAAGCAGGGTGACTTCGTGCACCCGGACGCGGTCTTGGAGTGTCATGGGCGGCGAGCATATGTGCATATTCGTGCAATAACAAGAAAATTCGTGCAGAAAGCGTGCAAGCCCGATACCATCGCCCGATGCTCACCAGCCAGCGCAAGCAACACATCCTTTCGGTCCTGCGGCGCGACGGCAACGTCGTCGCCAAGGCGCTCAGCGAAGAACTCGGCCTGTCGGAAGACACGCTGCGCCGCGACCTGCGCGAGATGGCCGCCGAGGGCCTGCTGCAGCGCGTGCACGGCGGTGCCTTGCCGCTGGCGCCGGCCGAGGCCGATTTCGCGGGTCGCCAGCAGCTGGCCTCCGGCGAGAAGGTCGCCATCGGCCGCGCCGCCGCACGGCTGGTGAAGCCGGGGCAGGTGGTGTTCATCGACGGCGGCACCACCGCCGTGCAGCTCGCGCGCCACCTGCCGCTTTCGCTGCAGGCCACGGTGGTCACGCACAGCCCGTCGGTGGCGGTCGAGCTGGTGTCGCATGCCGGCATCGAGGTGGTGCTGATCGGCGGGCGGCTCTTCAAGCATTCGGTGGTGGTCGTGGGTTCGGCGGCGATGGCGGCCATTTCTCGCATCCACGCCGACACGTATTTCATGGGCGTCACCGGCGTGCACGCCGAGGCGGGCCTGACCACCGGCGACCTCGAGGAAGCCGAGATCAAGCGCGCCCTGATGGCCGCGTCGGCCGAGACGGTGGTGCTGGCCTCGTCCGAGAAGCTGGGCGCGGCCTCGGCCTGGGTGGTCAACCCGGTCACCTCGGCCGCCACGCTGCTGGTGTCGCCGGATGCGCCCGCCAAGGCGCTGGCGCCGTTGCGCAAGGCCGGGCTGGCCGTGCTGATGAGCGAAAAGGCCTGATATCGCAGGGCGGCGACCGGGATTGGCCGCCCCTCGATAATCGGGGCATGCCTCTTTCGCCCCGTTTCCTTCTCCGCCCGCCCGCCGCGGGCGCGGCCCCGGGGTGTCCCGCCAATGCCTAGATTGCTGGCCTTCGACACGAGCACCGAGCACCTGTCGGTCGCGGTGCTGCACGGCGAGCGGCTGCTGGCCCACAACGGCGTGGGCGGCGCGCAGGCCTCGACCACGCTGCTGCCGCTGATCCAGCAACTGCTGGGCGAGGCCGGGCTGGCGCTGGCCGACCTGGACGCCATCGTCTTCGGCCGCGGCCCCGGCTCGTTCACCGGCTTGCGCACCGCCTGCTCGGTGGCGCAGGGGCTGGCCTTCGGTGCCGGCGTGCCGCTGCTGCCGGTCGACACCCTGCTGGCCGTGGCCGAGGAAGCGCGCCATGCCTTCGGCGCGCGGCAGGTGGTGGCGGTGCTCGACGCCCGCATGGACCAGGTCTACGCCGCGCGCTACGACTTCGCCGCCGGCCCCCTGGGTGGCCTGGCCGGCGAGGACGAGCTCCTGCTGCTGTCGCCCGAGGCCCTCGAAGTGCCCGCCGGCCATGCGCTGGCCGGCAACGCCTTCGCCGCCTACGGCCCGCGCCTGGCGCCGGCCGCCGCCCGCCACGAGGCCCTGCCGAGCGCCACCGCCATGCTGCGGCTCGCGCCCGCGCTGCTCGCGGCCGGCCGCACCGTGCCCGCGGCACAGGCCTGGCCGCTCTATGTTCGCGATAAAGTGGCGCAGACCACCGAAGAACGCGCCGCCATCAAGGCGGCCGCGGCATCGGCGGCAGCAGCAGCCCCTTCCAGCCACGCATGAGCGCCGTCCTCCAGCCCGTCGAAGCCCGCCTCGAACCGCTCACCATCGAGCGGATCGACGCTGTCTGCGCGGTGGAGCAGACGGCCTACAGCCACCCCTGGACGCGCGCCAACTTCACCGACTCCATGGCCGTGGGCTACCACTGCCAGTGCCTGCTGGCGCCCGGCGTGGCGCAAGGAGTCGCCTCGCCCGTCACCAGCCTGGGCGAAACGCTCATCGGCTATTTCGTGGCCATGAAGGGCGTCGACGAGGTGCACCTGCTGAACATCACCGTGGCCCCGGCCTTCCAGCGCCAGGGCTGGGCGCCGCTCATGCTGGAGGCGCTGGGCGGCTGGTCGCGCAGCCAGGGCGCGCAATGGCTGTGGCTCGAAGTGCGCCAGAGCAACCAGCGCGCGCTCGACATCTACGTGCGGCAGGGTTTCCGCAGCGTGGGCGTGCGCAAGGGCTACTACCCAGCCCATGACGGCAAGCGCGAGGATGCCGTCGTCATGAGCCTGCGATTGAACGAAACAGGCACCGCCTGGGGAGCCTTGCGATGAGCGCGGTGCAGACATTGAAGCTCGACGCGCGCCAGCGCGCGATGCTCGACGAAATGGGCGTGAAGGTCTGGTGGCCCGTGCCCCAGGTCGCGGAAGCCGAGCCCGAACCGGTACCGGTGCAGGCCGCGCCCGAAGCAGGACCGCCCGACGACGAGGAATACATCCCGAGCGCCGAGGAGCGCATGGAGGCGGAAATGCCCGTCTCCGCGCCGCGCCCGCCGCGCGCGCCTGCCGCCCGCCCCGTGGCGGCACCCGCGCCGGCTGCGCGCCCGGCCCCCGCCCCCGCCCCGGCGTCGATGGGCGCCGCCGTGCTGCTCGAGGCGCCCTGCCGCCTCTATGCCGATGCCGGCACGCCACACGACATTGCCGCGACGCAAGGCGGCTGGCTGGTCGTCGCCGACATGCCGCCCGAGGCCGACGGCCGCCACGGCGAGCCCTTCGCGGGCGACGCCGGCCGCCTGCTCGACAACATGCTGCGCGCCCTGAAGCTGCACGACGGCAAGACGCCTGTGCACCTCATGCGCACCCACCGCGGCGTGGCCGCCGGCCAGCCCGGCAGTCCGCGCCCCATGGCCGAGGCCTTCGGCGAGCACGCCGCCGCGCTCGCGCCCCGCGTCGTGCTGGCGATGGGCCCGCTGGCCGCGCAGAGCCTGATGCAGAGCGGCGACCCGCTGGGCAAGCTGCGCGGCCGCGCGGTGCCGCTGGCGACGAACGGGGAGCCGGGCGCGGCGGTCGTCGTGGCCACCTATCACCCGGCCTACCTGCTGCGCAACCCGGCCGACAAGGCCCGCGCCTGGGCCGACCTCTGCCTGGCGGCCGAGCAGCACACGCCCGCCTAAAATCCCGGCCCATGACTTTCCTCGACAAGCTGGCCGCCGCACAGCAAAAAAACGGTTCGTTGCTCTGCGTGGGGCTCGATCCCGAGCCGGCCAAATTCCCGGGGCAATTCAAGGGCGACGCCAGCCGCATCTTCGATTTCTGCGCGCGCATCGTCGACGCGACGGCCGACCTGGTCATCGCCTTCAAACCGCAGATCGCCTATTTCGCGGCCCACCGCGCCGAAGCCCAGCTCGAGCAGCTAATGGAGCACATGCGCCGCAACGCGCCCGACGTGCCCGTGATCCTGGACGCCAAGCGCGGCGACATCGGCTCCACCGCCGAGCAGTACGCGCTGGAAGCCTTCGAGCGCTACGGTGCCGACGCGGTCACGCTGTCGCCCTTCATGGGCTTCGATTCCGTGGCGCCGTACCTCAAGCACGAGGGCAAGGGCGCCTTCCTGCTGTGCCGCACCAGCAACCCCGGCGGCTCCGACCTGCAGGGCCAGCGCCTGGCCGACGTCGAGGGCCAGCCTTTCCTGTACGAGCACGTCGCCAGGCTGGCGCAGGGCCCGTGGAACCTCAACGGCCAGCTCGGGCTGGTGGTGGGCGCGACCTACCCGGCGGAAATCGAGCGCGTGCGCGAACTCGCGCCGACCGTGCCGCTGCTGATTCCGGGCGTCGGCGCCCAGGGCGGCGACGCCGTCGCCACCGTGCGCGCCGGCTGGCGTGCCGATGCGCCGATCATCGTGAACTCGTCGCGGGCGATCTGCTACGCGTCGTCGGGCGATGACTTCGCCGAGGCCGCGAAGAACGCCGCGCGCAGCACGCGCGACGCGCTGGAAGCCGCCAAGCCCTGAGCCCCGTCAGTTCCGGCGCAGGCGGGTGAAGAGCTCGAATTCCCAGTTGCGCATGCCCAGCAGCAGGGTGTAGCCCTCGCGGTCCTTGGCCGACAGCTTCTGGTCGGTCTGGTGCTGCTGCGCGAAGTCCTGCGCCACGCGCTGCAGGCGCTCCAGGAAGGCCGGCGCCAGCGAGCGGCTGATCGAGCCGTGCACCAGCAGCAGTCCCTCGGCCGGGCCGTCGAAGCCGCCGCGGTAGTAGTCGAGCACCACGTTCTCGCGAAAGAACTCCATCACCGGGCCGTGCGGGCGCCAGCGGAAAGTCTTGGCCAGCTTCAGGCGATACCGGTTCAGCGGCCGCAGCTCGATGATGCCGATGCGGTCCAGCTGTGCCAGGCAGCCGATGCACTCGGCCTCGCTGATGCGGTAGGCCGCCACGATCTGCTCCAGCGTCCACTGGCTCAGCACGCTGATGGCCACCAGCAGCAGCTTCTTGTCCTTGACCACGGCCTTTTCCTGCTCGTGCGTCAGCTCCTTGAGCAGCGGCTGGGCGTCGGCCACGCGGCGGGCCAGTTCGGCGAAATCGATCTTCAGCGCACGGCAGATGGCGTCGACGCGCGACAGCGGCATGTCGCTCTTGGCCAGCATCCGCTTGACGCTGGATTCGGCCATGTCGAGCGACCGCGCCAGGTCGGCGTAGGTCATGCGCGCACTTTTGAGTTCGTTCTTGAGGGCTTGGACGAGGTCGACGGTGGTGCTCATCGTTCGAGCGTACACGGGCACAGGCAAGTATCAATTGGAGATACCGCTGGGTGTGAATTAGTACCTCGTATCGATTCTCGATGCCCGTGGAGGGGTCGGGACCCTAAATTCCGCGGCACGTACCGACCACCACCGAGAAACGCCATGCCTCTGCCCTCTCTCAGCCGCCGCGAACGCGGGTTGCTTTTCACCCTGGTCCTGCTCACGGCGATCGCCGTCTTCGGCCCGGCGCTGCCGGCGGCCGACGTCGCCATCGCCACCGTGTTCGCCGACGACCGCGCCTGGCACGGCCTGCCGAACGCCATGGACGTGCTGAGCAACATCCCTTTCGTGGTGATCGGACTGTGGGGCCTGTACCGGCTCAACCGCATCGACCGCTCGCACCAGGAAGCGCTGTCGCGGTTCCCGCTGGCCCCGCCCGCCAGCGACCCGCCGGACAACACGCTCGACTGCGCCTGGCTCTTCTTCGCGGGCCTGATCGCCACCGCCGCGGGCTCCGCCTTCTTCCACCTCGTGCCCGACGCCCCGCGCCTCGCGGCCGACCGCGCCGGCATGGCGGTGGCCTTCGCGGGGCTGATCGGCGTGGCGGTCTGCGAGCGGGTGAGCCAGCGCGCCGGCTGGCCCGCGGCGTGGTTCGTGCTCACGGCCGGCCTGCTCTCGGCGGAGGTGTTCCAGGAGACCGGCAACGTCATGCCCTGGGCGCTGGTGCAGTTCGGCGGCATGGCGCTGGTGCTGACGCTGGCGCTGTCCACCCCGATGCGCAATTCGGTCGGCCTCAAGCTGGGCTGGGTGATCTTCTTCTACGTGGTGGCCAAGGCCTTCGAGATGGCCGACCACTCGATCTACGAGTTCACGCAGCACGCGGTTTCGGGCCACACGCTCAAGCACCTGACGGCGTCGCTCGCGGGACTGCCGGTGGTGCTGGCGCTGCGCAAACTCGAGATGCGCTGGCAAGCCGCGCTGCGGCACAATCCGGGCGCAGCCGCCGTAGCGGCCTGAGGAAATCCTTCGCATGACCACCCCCGCCGCTGCTGCAGCCCCCGCGACGTCCGCGCCCCACGAGGCCAACGCGCACGCCAACCAGTTCGCCCTTCTCGGGCAGCGGCGCTTCGCGCCTTTCTTCTGGACCCAGTTCGCGGGCGCCGCGAACGACAACCTCTTCAAGTTCGCATTCACCGTCATGGTGACCTACCAGCTCCAGCTCAGCTGGATGCCGCCGGCCATGGCGGGCCTGGTGATCGGCGCGCTGTTCATCCTGCCGTTCCTGCTGTTCTCGGCCACCTCGGGCCAGCTGACCGACAAGTTCGACAAGACGAAGATGATCCGCTTCGTCAAGAACCTCGAGATCGCGATCATGCTGATCGCCGCCTGGGGCTTCGTCACGGCCAACGCCGTGGTGCTGCTGGGCTGCGTGTTCCTCATGGGGCTTCACTCCACGCTGTTCGGACCGGTCAAGTTCGCCTACCTGCCGCAGGTGCTGGATCCGCGCGAGCTCACGGGCGGCAACGGCATGGTCGAGATGGGCACCTTCGTCGCCATCCTGCTGGGGCAGGTGGCGGGCGGGCTGCTGGTGGCGGTGCCGCAGATCGGCCACCTCACGGTGGCCGTGGCCTGCGTGCTGCTCGCGCTGGTGGGGCGCGGCGTGGCGCAGGCCATTCCGCGCACGCCGGCCACCGACCCCGGGCTGGTGATCAACTGGAACCCGGTCAGCGAGACCTGGCGCAACCTCAAGCTCGCGCGCGAGAACATCGTGGTGTTCCGCTCGCTGCTGGGCATTTCGTGGATGTGGTTCTTCGGCGCGGTGTTCCTGAGCCAGTTCCCGAGCTTCGCCAAGGAAGTGCTGCACGGCGACGAGCAGGTGGCCTCGCTGCTGCTGGTGGTGTTCTCGGTGGGCATCGGCGTGGGCTCGCTGCTGTGCGAGACGCTGAGCCGCCGGCAGGTGGAGATCGGCCTGGTGCCCCTGGGCGCCATCGGCATGAGCGTGTTCGCGATCGACCTGTACTTCGCCTCGCGCGGGCTGCCCAAGGTGGCCGAAATGGGCATCGGCAGCTTCGTGCGCCAGGGCGCCCACTGGCGCGTGATGGCCGACCTGGCGCTGCTGTCGCTGTTCGCGGGCCTGTACAGCGTGCCGATGTACGCGCTGATCCAGCTGCGCAGCCAGCCCACGCACCGCGCGCGCATCATCGCGGCCAACAACATCCTCAACGCGCTGTTCATGATCGGCAGCTCGGTCATCGCCGGCGCGCTGCTGGGTGCGGGCTTCACCATTCCGCAGATCTTCCTGTTCACCGGCATCGCCAACGCGGTGGTGGCGTTCTACATCTTCATGCTGGTGCCCGAGTACATGCTGCGCTTCGTGGCCTGGGTGCTGTCGCGCTTCGTCTACCGCTTCGACATCAAGGGCGACGAGCACATTCCCACCGAGGGCGCGGCCGTGCTGGTGTGCAACCACGTGAGCTTCATCGACGCGGTACTGCTGATGGCGGCGAGCCCGCGGCCCATCCGCTTCATCATGGACCACCGCATCTTCAAGGTGCCGGTGCTGGGGTGGCTGTTCAAGCTGGCCAAGGCCATTCCCATCGCGCCGCAGAAGGAAGACCCGGCCGCCTACGAAGCCGCCTTCGCCAGCGCGCTGGGCGTGCTGCGCGAGGGCGACCTGCTCGCCATCTTCCCCGAGGGCGCGATCACGCGTGACGGCACGCTGCAGCCCTTCAAGGGCGGCGTGATGAAGATCGTCGACAGCGCGCGCGCCGAAGGCATCGAGCCGCCGGTGATCCCGATGGCGCTGACCAACCTCTGGGGCTCGTACTTCAGCCGCATCGAGCTGCGCGGCGGCGAGCGCGTGGCCATGGCCAAGCCCTTCCGCCGCGGTTTCTTCAGCCGCGTGGGCCTGAACGTGGGCGCGGCCGTGCCGTCGTCCGAGGTGCAGCCCGAGTCGCTGCGCCAGCGCGTGGGCGGCCTGCTCGGCGCCTAAAAGTACCTCCCCGAGATACCGGCGGCGCTGCAAACCGCCACCGGTGCAAGCATTCAAGCCCCGCGGTGCGGGAGCGAACCATCATTCGCTCACCTTCACTACGCCGCGAGGCACACATGCAACCCCTTTCATCCTCGACCGTTTCCATCCAGCGCGACACGCGGGCCTGGCAGTTCCAGACCTGGGCCTCGTTCGCGATCGCCGTCTTCCTGTGCGCCACCGGCTTGAGCTGGCTGCCGGGGCAGGCGCTGGACCGGGCGTTCATGGTGATGGGCTACGTGTTCTGCCTGAGCACCGCCTTCATGCTGGCCAAGTTCATCCGCGACGGCGAGCAGGCCGCCGCCGGCCTCTCGGCAGGCCGCGACGTGCCCATGTGGCGCCTGGTCGTCTGGGGCAGCTTCTTCACCGCGATGGCCCTGACCGGCTGGGGCCTCGTGCGCATGGAGATCAACGACGCCTACAAGGCCTTCCTGGGCGTGAGCTGGCTGTTCCTCATCAGCTCGGCCTTCACGCTGGCCAAGACGCTGCGTGACCGCCACGAAGCCGACATGGCCGAAGCCCGCCTGCAAGGCCGCCGGCTGGCCCGCGCCGAAGCCGCCGCGTCTGCTTCCTCCACCGCCGAATAACCCGTGCCCGACCAACGAAAGACCATCATGAAGAAGTCGATTGCCGCCGTTCTCGTCGCCGCATGCACCGCCTTCGCTGGCGTATCGGTCCCCTTGCAGGCACAGGCGCAGAGCGACGCCTCCACGGCCATCTCGCTGATGCCGGTGGCCTCCGTCCTTGTCACGGCGTCGGCCGTGGGTGCTTCGGCGGACTCTGTCGGCGGAGTGGCCAAGGCATCGGTGGCGCTGCCCGCTGCGCTGTCGGTGGCCGGCTCCATGCTCACTGTGGTCGCTGTCGAAGCCTCGGCCGACGGCACGGTCTACGTGCTGGAGCGCGCATCGGACGGCGCGCGCGCCAGCATCAGGGTGGCCGGGCGCGCCGCCAACGGCGTGTCGGCTGCCGTGGGCACCGGCGTCACCGTCAGCGTGATCGGCTCGGGCGTGGTGCTGTCGGCCGCCGGCGAGGTGCTGGCCTTCGTGCCCAACGCCATCGGCCGTGCGCTGCTCTACAACGAGAGGCTCTCGTGAAGCGCGCGCTCATGGCTTGCACCGCGCTCGGGCTTGCGCTTGCAGCGGCCCTGCCGATGCAGGCCCGGGCGGGCCGTTCGTGCGAGCAGGCCAAGCCGGCGCCCGCGGTGATCGTCAAGGGCATGGAGCTGGCCGAGCGCACCTCGCAGGCGCTCGACGCCAGCGGGGCGCGCGTGGTGTTCCTGGCGCGCGCCGGGCAGGACCTGGGCAAGTACGGCCTGCGCTACTCGCACCTGGGCATCGCCTACAAGACCGATGCCGGTCCGTGGCGCGTGGTGCACAAGCTCAACCAGTGCGGAACGGCGGTGGCGGCGGTGTACCGCCAGGGGCTCGGCGAGTTCTTCCTCGACGACCTGTGGCGCTACGAGGCGGCATGGGTCGTACCCACGCCGGCCATGCAGGCGCAGCTGATGGCTGCGCTGGACGAGCCGCCCGCGCGCATCGTGCGGATGAACGTGGCGCCCTACAGCATCGTGAGCTACGCCTGGGGCCGAAAGTACCAGCAGTCGAACCAGTGGGCCGTCGAGACGCTGGCCGCCGCGATGGAGCCCGCCACCATCGGCAACCGCGCGCAGGCGCAGGCCTGGATGCAGTTCAAGGGCTACGAGCCCACCACGCTGAAGCTCGGGCCGCTCACCCGGCTGGGCGGGCGCGTGAGCTCGGCCAACGTGGCCTTCGACGACCACCCGAACGACAAGCGCTTCAGCGACCGCATCGAGACGGTGACCGTCGACTCCGTGTTCGCCTGGCTGCCGCGTGCCGGGCTGGGCGCCGCGCCGGTGACGCTGAGGCTTCAATGACCAGGAGCGGGACAACGACATGAGCAAATCCCTTCGCCTTTCCGAAAAATGGTTCCGCCGCGGCCTCTGGCTGGTGGCCTTCGTGTTCGCCAGCTTCCTCATCGGGCTGGGGAGCACCATCGTGGGCGACCTGCCGCAGGTCGAGCGCGTGCGCGGCATCGACGACTTCATCGACCTGCGCGCCGCGCAGCCGCTTCGCGCGACCATCGCGGCCTCTGAAGCCACCGAGCTGCAGGCCGCGCGCGACCTCGACCAGATCCGCCTGCAGCTGCAGGCCGCGCAGCAGGCCAACGCCAATGCGCGCGAGACCTTCGGCAACTGGCTCGCCACGCGCCGTGCCACCGCGCAGCCCGACCAGGACCCCGAGCTCATCGCGCGCACCAAGGCGCTCGACGCCTTCAAGCAGAAAGAAGAACAGGTGCAGCGCCAGGTCAGCGCGCAGCAGCAGATCACGCTCGACGCGCGCCAGGCCGAGCAGCGCGCGCGCACCGCGCTCGCCGAGCTGGAGCGCGACGCGCAGGTGAAGCTGGAGGCGGAGTACCGCCGCATCGAGCTGCGCGTGTTCCTCTACCGGCTGGCGCTCACGCTGCCGCTGCTGGTGGTCGCCGGCTGGCTGTTCGCGAAGAAGCGCAGGAGCACGTACTGGCCCTTCGTGTGGGGCTTCATCTTCTTCGCGCTGTTCGCGTTCTTCGTCGAGCTGGTGCCCTACCTGCCGAGCTACGGCGGCTATGTGCGCTACCTGGTGGGCATCGTGCTCACGGTGCTGGTGGGGCGCTACGCCATCGTCGCGCTCAACCGCTACCTGGCGCGCCAGAAACTCGCCGAGCAGCAGCCCGACCAGGTGCGGCGCGAAGAGCTCAGCTACGACACCGCGCTGGCCCGCCTGGGCAAGGGCGTGTGCCCCGGCTGCGAGCGGCCGGTGGACCTGAAGAACGACGCGATCGACTTCTGCCCGCACTGCGGCATCGGCCTGTTCGACCACTGCGGCGTGTGCGAGACGCGCAAGAGCGCGTTCTCCAGGTTCTGCCACGCCTGCGGCACCCCGGCCGCGGCGCAGTCTGCGGATTCGGTCACGCCCCCGCGCGCCGATCGACACACCATGTAGCCGGCGCGCCGCGAGGCCGTGCTACAACGATGGATTCCCAACCCCAGACGGAGCTAAAGCATGAGCATTTTCGGCAGCATCCTTTCCAAGATCTTCCCGGGCGCCAAGGCAGCCGAGGCCCCGGCCCCAGCCCCGGCGCCCACCGCCGCGGCACCGGCCGATGCACCCGCACCCGCAGTGGCCGCGCCCCCGCCCGCCATTCCGCTGGGCGACGTGGCCGCCGTGCTCGACGGCATGCCGGGCGCGAAGAACCTCAACTGGCGCACCTCCATCGTCGACCTCATGAAGCTGCTGGGCCTGGACAGCAGCCTCGAGGCACGCAAGCAACTGGCCGCGGAACTGAGCTACGGCCAAGACACCAGCGACAGCGCCAAGATGAACATCTGGCTGCACCGCCAGGTCATGACCAAGCTGGCCGCCAACGGCGGCACGGTTCCGGCAGAGTTGCGGGACTGAGCTGGACAGTCGCTCGGAAGTTTTCGAGAACACCGAGGAACCGGCTCTGCCGGGCCTCAGGTGTTGCCCCCGGTAGGGGGTTGGCGAAGCGACACGAAGTGCGCGTAGCCTGGGGGCGAGACCATTTCAGGTCCAGCCGGCGTCCACCACGTAATCTTGCGCGGTGCACATGCGCGAGTCGTCGGCTGCCAGGAACAGCGCCATCGCCGCGATGTCCTCGGCCATCACGCGGCCCGGCAGGCACTGCGCCGCATCGATCTCCGCGCCCGATTCGGGCTTGACCCACAGCTTGATCTGCCGCTCGGTCATCACCCAGCCCGGCACGATCGAATTGACGCGGATGTTCTGCTTGCCCAGGTCGCGCGCCAGCGAACGCGTGAGGCCGCGCGCCGCCGCCTTGCAGGCCTGGTACACCGGATAGCCCTTGCCTTTGATCATCCAGCTGATGGAGCCGAAGTTGATGATCGAGCCGCCGCCCAGCGCGCGCATGTCGTCGGCCACCGCTTGCGCGGCGAAGAACTGGTGCTTGAAGTTGACGGCCACGAGGCGGTCGAAGTCGTCGCTGGTCACGTCGGCCATCTCGTGGCGGCGGTCGTTGGCGGCGTTGTTCAGCAGCACGGAGATTGGCCCGAAGCGCTGGCGCACCGCGTCGATGGCGGCGGCGAGCGCGGCCGTATCGGTCACGTCACAGGGCAAGAACAGTGCCGGATGCTCGCCCTGCAACTGCGCCGCGAGCGCGCTGCCGGCAGCGGTGTCGAGGTCGCAGAAGCCGACCTTCGCGCCCTGCGCATGAAAGGCCCGCACCAGCGATTCGCCGATGCCGCTGGCGCCGCCGGAGATGAACACGGTGCGCCCGGCCAGCGAGGGGTAGCGGGCGGTGTAGGGCGAAAGTTGTGATGCGTCGGTCATGTGAATGCGGCAACAGCGATGGGGACGGACGGCAAGCGTAGCGGATAGCGGCCGGCCGGTGTATGGCTTCCGGCAAATGGGCGGCGCATCCGGGCGTGGCTACGCTCGCTCTCATGAACACGAAGACGCTGTCCCGCCGCCGTACCCTCATCGCGTTCGCGATGCTCGTTCCCGCCGCGCTGGCGGTGCGCTCCGTGCGCGCCCAGGCGGGTGCGGGCGGTGTACAGCTCTTCAAGGTGGTCTCGCCGCGCGACGAGGTTGTCGTGGGCGCAGATGCCGCGCTGCTCGGCACCGGCTCCGGTCCCGCCGTCGAGAGGCTGGCCGCCCAGCTCGCGGCCAAGGGCCAGCTCACGCTGTGGCAGTACGCCTCCCACAAGGACGCGAGCGGTGCGCTGGTGCAGGCGCCGCTCAGGCAGATCGTCGTCTTCAGGAACGAGGCCTTGCGCATCGAGCCCTACGCCACGCCGCTGCCGATACAGCCGCTGAAGTAGCGGCCGCTCTTCTTCAGACGCCTCTTGCGCGCTCCGACTTGAAGCGCGCGCGGAACTCCGTGAACGTGCCCGCGTCCAGCGACTCGCGGATCTCGCTCATCAGGTTCAGGTAGTAGTGCAGGTTGTGGATGGTCGTCAGCATCGGCCCGAGCATCTCGCCGCAGCGGTCGAGGTGATGCAGGTAGGCGCGGCTGAAGCCTTCGCGCCCGCCGTCGTTCCAGCTCACGCCCGAAGTGCCCGCGCAGGCGTGGCAGGTGCAGCTGGGGTCGATGGGCTGCGGATCGCTCTTGTGGCGCGCGTTGCGCATCTTCAGGTCGCCGAAGCGCGTGAAGAGCGTGCCGTTGCGCGCATTGCGCGTGGGCATCACGCAGTCGAACATGTCGACGCCGTCGGCCACGCCCTGCACCAGGTCTTCGGGCGTGCCCACGCCCATCAGGTAGCGCGGCTTGTTCGCGGGCAGCCGGTGCGGCGTGTGGCCCATGATGTGCAGCATCTCTTCCTTGGGCTCGCCCACGCTCACGCCGCCGATGGCGTAGCCGGGGAAGTCCATGTCCACCAGCGCGGCCAGCGACTCTTCGCGCAGGTTCTCGAACATGCCACCCTGCACGATGCCGAAGAGCGCGTTCGGGTTCTCCAGCCGGTTGAACTCCGACTGGCAGCGCTTCGCCCAGCGCAGGCTCAGTTCCATCGAGATGCGCGCCTCGGCCTCGGTCGTGATGTGGCCCTTGGTGTCGTAGGGCGTGCACTCGTCGAACTGCATCACGATGTCGCTGTTGAGGATGGTCTGGATCTGCATCGAGACCTCGGGCGTGAGGAACAGCTTGTCGCCGTTGACGGGCGACGCGAACTTCACGCCCTCTTCGCTGATCTTGCGCATCGCGCCCAGCGACCACACCTGGAAGCCGCCCGAGTCGGTGAGGATGGGCTTGTTCCACTTCTCGAAGCCGTGCAGCCCGCCGAAGCTGGCCATCACGTCGAGGCCGGGGCGCATCCACAGGTGGAAGGTGTTGCCCAGGATGATCTGCGCGCCCATTTCCTCCAGGCTGCGCGGCATCACGCCCTTGACGGTGCCGTAGGTGCCCACCGGCATGAAGATCGGCGTCTGCACCTTGCCGTGGTTGAGCGTGAGCGTGGCGCGGCGCGCGTGGCTGTCGGGGTCGGTCTTGAGGAGTTCGAAGTTCAGCATGGTGGTCGTCTCAATCTTGTTGCCGCTCCAGCAGCATGGCGTCGCCATAGCTGAAGAAGCGGTAGCGCTCGGCGATGGCGTGGGCATACAGCCCCATCACCCGCTCGTAGCCCGCGAAGGCCGAGACCAGCATCATCAGCGTGCTCTTGGGCAGATGGAAGTTGGTCACCAGCAGGTCGACATGCGCGAAGGCGAAGCCCGGGGTGATGAAGATGCGCGTGTCGCCCGATGCCTCGCCGCTCCTGGCCCACGACTCGAGCGTGCGCACGGTGGTCGTGCCCACGGCCACGATGCGGCCGCCGCGCGCCTTGCATTGGGCAATGGCGCGCTGCGTGGCATCGGGCACCTCGTAGCGCTCGGCGTGCATGGTGTGCTCGGCGATGTTCTCGGTCTTCACCGGCTGGAAGGTGCCGGCGCCCACGTGCAGCGTGACGTTGGCGCGCTGCACGCCGCGCGCTTCGAGCTCGGCCAGCAGGCCTTCGTCGAAATGCAGCGCGGCGGTGGGTGCCGCCACCGCGCCGGGCACGCGTGCGAACACGGTCTGGTAGCGGCTCTCGTCCTCGGCCGAATCGGTGTGCGTGATGTAGGGCGGCAGCGGCACGTGGCCGCAGCGCTCCATGAGCATGTAGGGGTTCTCGCCGGTGTCGCTCTCGAAGGCGAAGCGGAACAGCGCGCCGTCTTCGTCGGGCCAGCGGCCCAGCAGCGTGGCGCGGAAGCCGCCGACCATGTCGAGCGTGGTGCCCACCGGCGGCTTCTTGCTGACCTTCATGTGCGCGACCACCTCTTGGCCCTGCAGCACGCGCTCGACCAGCAGTTCGAGCTTGCCGCCGGTCGGCTTCTCGCCGAACAGGCGCGCCTTGACCACGCGCGTGTCGTTGAAGACCAGCAGGTCGCCCGCGCGCAGCAGCGAGGGCAGGTTCCTGAAGATGCGGTCGACCGGCGCGGGCCCCGTGCCGTCGAGCAGGCGGGAGGAGGTGCGTTCGGTGGCCGGGTGTTGCGCCACCAGCTCGGGTGGCAGGGCGAAATCGAAATCGGAAAGCGTGAAGGCGCGCATGTTGCTTGAGGGCCGGACGGGCCCGTGCCAAGGAGGCATGGGAAAAGAAAAGAGAAAGCCGGGAGGCGGGCGGAATTGTCCCATGCCCGGAAAACGGGGCGTCGAGGCGGGGCTATCGGCGGTGTCTTGCCAAGGCAGAATCGGCGCATGCCTGATTCACTTGCCGCGCGCGCCGCACCCCAGCCCGGGCCTTCCGAAGGCGAGCTCTTCAAGAAGATCCTGGGGAGCAAGTGGCAGGGCCTGCACCCCGACATCCGCCGCCGCTTCGACAAGAACCCGTTGCCGGGCAGGGCGCTGCATTACCTCGGTGCGCTCAGCGAGCTGCGCTGCTCGCGCTTCGGCAAGCTGCTGGGGCACCTGACGCAGCCGATGATCCAGGGCGCGCTCATTCCATACAGCGACGCCAATTTTCCGGTGGAGATACAGGTCTATGCCAAGCCCGACGACCCGGCCATCTACAAGCAGCGCATCTACCGCCTGCATGGCCGCGAGCCGATCCAGTTCACCAGCTTCATGCGCGAGAGCGAGCGCGGCGAGGTGCTGGAGTACGTGGGCATGGGCCTGGGCATGAAGCTGGTGCTGAGCGTGGAAGAAAACGGCAGCCTGCATTTCCAGAGCGACGGCTACTTCTGGGACGTGCTGGGCTGGCGCATTCCGCTGCCCGGCGTGTTCACGCCCGGCAAGACTTTCCTGTGGCACCACAACGAGACGCCGGAGCGCTTCAACATCCGCATCGAGATCCGCCACTGGCTGATGGGCACCACCTTCACCCAGGTCGGCGTGTTCGAGGAAGTGACTGAACCCAAGGCGGTGACCGCATGACGATCGACACACACCTGCTGGCGCTGCAGCTCATGGCCGCACAGGGGCTGATGGGCGCGTTCGACACGCTCTATCACCACGAAGGCACCGAGGCGCTGGCGCAGCGCAACACCGCGCGGCGCGAGCTGTCCATCCACGCGGTGCGCTCGTCGATCTACTGCGCGATGTTCATCGGGCTGTCGTCGTGGGCCTGGCACGGCGTGTGGGCCTGGGTGCTGCTCGCGGTGTTCGGCGTCGAGATCGTGCTCACGCTGTGGGACTTCGTGGTGGAAGACGGCAGCCGGCTGCTGCCGCCCACCGAGCGCGTCACGCATACGGTGCTGGCCATCAACGCGGGCGCGTTCATCGCGCTGCTGGCCATGAATGCGGCCGACTGGGCGGCGCAGCCCACGGCGCTGGTGTGGCAGCCGCAAGGCTGGCTCGGCGCGTTTCTCGCGCTGTGCGGCGTGGGCGTGGGCATCTCGGGGCTGCGCGACGGGCTGGCGGCGCGCGCGCTTTTCCGCCGCACCGCGCAGGAGGAACAGCGCGCGGCCGATGCGCCGGTGCGTTTCGGCAGCAAGCCGCAGCGCGTGCTGGTGACCGGCGGCACCGGCTTCATCGGCCAGATCCTGGTGCGCCACCTGCTGGCCGACGGCCATGCGGTGACGGTGTGGACGCGCGATGCGCGCTCGGCGGCCTGGGGCTTCGGTGGCGCGGTGCGCTGCGTGCAGGCGCTCGAGCAGATCCCGGCCACGGACGATGTCGACGTGGTCATCAACCTGGCGGGCGCGCGCATCCTCGGCCAGCGCTGGAGCGAGCGGCGCCAGCGCCAGCTGATGCAAAGCCGCGCGGGCCTCACGAACACGCTGGTCGCGTGGATCGCCACGCGTGCGCGCAAGCCATGGCTGCTGCTGTCGGGCTCGGCCATCGGCTACTACGGCGTGCAGCCGCAGGGCGACACCGCCGAGCTGGCCGAAGACGCACCGCCGCAGGACATCTTCATGTCGGCGCTGTGCCAGGCCTGGGAGCAGGCCGCGCGGGGCGCGGTCGCGCACGGCGTGCACGTGGCCTGCATGCGCTTCGGCTTCGTGCTGGGCCACCAGGGCTCGCTGCCGCAGCTGCTGCTGCCGGTGGCGCTCGGCATGGGCGGCCGGCTGGGCAGCGGGCGGCAGTGGCTGTCGTGGGTGCATGTGCATGACGTGATCCGCGCGATGGCCCATGTGTGGAGCCTGGCCGAGCAGGCCGGCGGCGATGCGGCGGCAGCGCAGGCTTTCAACTTCACCGCGCCCGGTGCGCTCTCGCAGGAGGAATTCACCCGCGTGGCGGCCGGCGTGATGCACCGCCCCTTCTGGATGCCGACACCCGCCGCGCCGGTCAGGCTGCTGCTGGGCGAGCAGGCCGACCTGCTGCTCGAAGGGCAGCGCGTGGTGCCCGCGCACCTGCTGCAGACCGGGTTCCGCTTCGCGTTTCCCGATGCGCGCAGCGCCTTGACGGACCTTTGCCGCCCGCGCTAGAAGCTTCGCCCGTGCCGCCCAAGAAACAAGCTCCCCCGCCCACCGCCGACGCAGCCGCGGCACCGCCGCAGCCGCCCGGTGCCGGCCTGAGCCAGGTGCAGCGCGCGCTGCGCAAGCTGGGCCTGGTGCGCGACATCGACTTCGCGCTCTACCTGCCGATGCGCTACGAGGACGAGACCCGCATCGTGCGCCTGGTGGACACGCGCGACGGCGACATGGCGCAGGTCGAGGGCGTGGTCACCGAATGCGAGGTGGTCTACCGCCCGCGCCGGCAGCTCATCGCCACCATCGACGACGGCAGCGACACCTGCCAGCTGCGCTTCTTCAATTTCTATCCGTCGCAGCAGAAGCAGCTCGCGGTCGGCGCGCGGGTGCGCGTGCGCGGCGAGATGCGCGGCGGCTTCGTGGGGCGGCAGATCATGCATCCCACGGTGAAGGCCGCCGGCACCGCGCTGCCCAACGCGCTGACGCCCATCTACTCGACCGTGGCGGGGCTGCCGCAGCCGGTGCTGCGGCGCGAAGTGCGCTCGGGCCTGGCGCGGGCCGTGCTCGACGAGACCATTCCGGTGCAGATCGGCTTCCGCGGGGCCTGGGACCTGCGCGCCTCGCTGAGCTTCCTGCACTACCCGACGCCCGACGTGGCCATGGCCACGCTCGAAGACCACAGCCACCCGGCATGGCAGCGCATCAAGGCCGAGGAACTGCTGGCGCAGCAGCTGTCGCAATTGCAGGCACGGCTGGAGCGTGCCGCGCAGCGCGCGCCGGTGCTGCCCGCGCCGGCCGAGCCTGCGCCTGCCTCGCTGCATGCGCAGTTGCTCGCGGTGCTGCCCTTCGGCCTGACCGGCGCGCAGCAGCGGGTGGGCGAGGAGATCACGCGCGACCTCCGCCGCGAGATTCCCATGCACCGGCTGCTGCAGGGCGACGTGGGCTCGGGCAAGACGGTGGTGGCCGCGCTGGCGGCGGCACGCGCCATCGATGCGGGCTTCCAGTGCGCGCTGATGGCGCCGACCGAAATCCTCGCGGCGCAGCACTTCGGCAAGCTGGTCGGCTGGCTCGATCCGCTGCTGGCCGAACGCGGCCTGCGCGTGGCGTGGCTCACGGGCAGCCAGAAGAAGAAAGAGCGCGACGCGATGTCGGCGGCGGTGGAGAGCGGCGAGGCCGCGCTGGTCATCGGCACGCATGCCGTCATCTCGGAGAAGGTGCGCTTCAAGAACCTCGCGCTGGCCATCATCGACGAGCAGCACCGCTTCGGCGTGGCGCAGCGCCTGGCCTTGCGCGGCAAGGCCGAAGGGCACCTCGAGCCACATCTGCTGATGATGAGCGCCACGCCCATCCCGCGCACGCTGGCGATGAGCTACTACGCCGACCTGGACGTGTCCACGCTCGACGAGCTGCCGCCGGGCCGCACGCCCATCGTCACCAAGCTGGTGGCCGACCACCGGCGCGACGAGGTCATCGACCGCATCCATGCGCAGATCGCGCAGGGGCGGCAGGTGTACTGGGTGTGCCCGCTGATCGAGGAGAGCGAGGCGGTCGACCTGCGCAACGCCACCGAAACCCGCGACGAGCTGGCCGGCACGCTGGGCGAGCCGATCCAGGTCGGTCTGCTGCATTCGCGCATGCCCACGGCCGAGAAGCAGGCGGTGATGGCGGCGTTCACCGCCAACGAGATCCAGGTGCTGGTGAGCACCACCGTGATCGAAGTGGGCGTGGACGTGCCCAATGCCTCGCTGATGGTGATCGAGCATGCCGAGCGCTTCGGCCTCTCGCAGCTGCACCAGCTGCGCGGCCGGGTGGGGCGCGGCGCGGCGGCCTCGGCCTGCGTGCTGCTCTATGCGCCCGGCGACAGCGGCCGCGTGGGCGAGGCCGCGCGCGCCCGGCTCAAGGCCATGGCCGAGACCGGCGACGGCTTCGAGATCGCGCGGCGCGACCTCGAGATTCGCGGGCCCGGCGAATTCCTGGGGGCGCGGCAGTCCGGCGCGCCGCTGCTGCGCTTTGCCGACCTGACGACCGACACGCTGCTGCTCGAGTGGGCGCGCGAACTGGCGCCCGTGATGCTGCAGAAGCACCCCGACCTGGCACAGCGCCACATCGACCGCTGGCTCGGCACCAAGGCCGAGTACCTCAAAGCCTGAGAGAACTCAGGTCGTCGGCCGGCGCGTGAAGGCGAGGATCAGCCCGAAGCCGACCATCATGCTGCCGCTGATGCGGTTGAACCAGAGCATCGCGCGGCTGCCGTTGGCCATGCGGCGCATGCGCGCGCCGAGCAGCGCGTAGAGCGCGATCGCGACCAGCTCGAACACCAGGAATGTCGCGCCCAGCAGCAGATAGCTGCTGGCGTAGGCTTCCGGCGCCACGAACTGCGGAAAGAAGGCGGTGAACACCAGGATGGCCTTCGGGTTGCCGGCCGCCACGGTGAATTCCTGCCGCGCCAGCGCGCGCATGGACGGCGGCGCGGAGGCGTCGCGCGAACCCACGTCGGCCGTGGGCGCCGGGGCGCGCAGCAGGCGGATGCCGATCCAAACGAGGTACGCCGCGCCGATGTACTTGATGACGTGGAAGGCCAGCTCCGACGCCACCAGCACCGCGCCCATGCCCAGGCCCGCGATGGCGATCATGATCGCGAAGGCCACCAGCCGTCCGCTGGCCGCGATGACGGCCGGCGACACGCCGTGCTTGGCGCCGTTGGTCACGGACAGCAGGTTGTTGGGGCCGAACGCCATGTTGATGGCGAAGCAGGCGGGCAGGAACAGCAGGTAGGCAGACAGTGTCATGGCGCGTCTCCGTCGGCGTTGCGTGGCGGGACCGCCATTATTTCAGCTCGCCGAGGAATGCCGCGACACCGGGGCGGCCCTTCCCGGAGCCCCGCCTAGCTGTCGACGCCGCCCTCGGGCATCTGCCGCGCGTACACCGCGAGCACGATGCGCTCGGAGTGGATCAGGTAGTCGTTCAGCGCCGCCGAGCCCTCGGCGAACTTGCCGGCCTCGATGAGTTCGAGCAGCTTGGTGTTCATGTCCACGTAGGGTGCGTGCAGGAACTCCGGGTCTTTCAGCAGGCCGAAGGCCAGCCGCAGCTCGACCAGGATGTGCGCGAACAGCACGTTCAGCCGCTCGCTGTCGGCCAGCTCCACGATGCCCTTGTGGAACTCCATGTTCGCCGTGCCCACGCCCAGCCAGTCGCCGGCCTCGCGGCACTTCAGCGCCAGTTCCACCGCCTCGCGCATGTGCTTCTTGGCCGGGTGGCGGGGGTAGGCCTGCGCCAGCGCCTGGCACTCGATGAGGCGGCGCACGCGGTAGATGTCGATGATCGACGCGATGCTGGGCACGGCCACGAACACGCCGCGGTTGGGCGCGTGCTTGAGCAGGCCTTCCTTGGTCAGCGTGCGGAACACCTCGCGCAGCGTGTTGCGCGAAATCTCGAAGCTGTCGGCCAGCGTGGCCTCCGACAGCCGCTGCCCGGGCGAGAACTCGCCCTTCACGATCTTCTGGCGGATGAGTTCCGCCACCCGGTCGTTGAGCGTCTGCGTGCCCGCGGCCGGCGAGGCGGGCGGTGTGGGGGAAACCTGTCGATTCATGCCGGGAGGTAGGTGGAGGGGGCGTCGGTGCCGCGCGTTTGTAGCAGATTTCCGCCGGCCGCCCGTGCACCAGATCGCAACGCGATCAGGGTTTCCATGGGGTCATCCAGGCACCTTTGTTGGGCACACTCGCAATGATTGTTCAACAATATTAAGAAAATGAGTGGTTCAGGTTGTTTGAATTGCTCATTCATTGGCACGGCGCTTGCGTAGACCGACGTGCCGGCGCACATGCGCCAGGCGGCTGTGAACTCCAACACGAAAGACCCACATGACTCCTGACATCCCTCTCTGGCCGCTGATTGGCGTGGCCGTCATCATTGCGGGGTTCATCCTGCGCTTCAATCCGATGCTGGTGGTGATCGTCACGGCCATCGTGACGGCCGCCGCCGCGGGCTTCGGCCCCATGGCCATCCTCACGGCCATCGGCACCGGCTTCATCAAGACCCGCAACCTGCCGCTGATCATTCTTCTGCCGCTGGCGGTGATCGGGCTGCTGGAGCGCCACGGCCTGCGCCAGCATGCGCAGAACTGGATCGGGCGCATCAAGTCGGCCACCGCCGGGCGCCTGCTCATCGTCTATCTCGCCGCGCGCGAACTCACGGCGGCCATCGGCCTCACCAGCCTGGGCGGCCATCCGCAGATGGTTCGCCCGCTGCTCGCGCCCATGGCCGAAGGCGCCACCGAAACCCGCTACGGCAAGCTGCCGGAGCGCCTGCGCCACAAGCTGCGCGCCTATGCCGCGGCCACCGACAACGTGGGCCTGTTCTTCGGCGAAGACATCTTCGTGGCTTTCGGCGCCATCGTGCTGATGACCACCTTCCTGCATGAAGCGGGCATCGACGTCGAGCCGCTGCACATCGCGATGTGGGGCATTCCCACCGCGATTGCCGCGTTCGTCATCCATTCGTGGCGCCTGCGCCGCCTCGACCAGGCCATCGCCCGCGAGATGGAAGGCACCCCGGGCACCGATGCCCCGGCCGTTCCCGCCACGCAAGAGGGCCGCTGATCATGATTCTCTCGATCCAGCACCTCTACATCCTGGTCGGCCTGATCCTCGCGATCACGGCCATCATGACGCTGACCGACCGCCAGCACCCCAAGCGCTACACCAGCGGCCTGTTCTGGGCGCTCTATTCGCTGGTGTTCCTGGTGGGCGACAAGCTGCCGCCCGCGTGGGTGGGCGTGGGCGCCGTGGCCATGGCCGTCATTGCAGGCATGCGCGGCGTCGGCGCGGGCAAGCACCGCGAGCCCTCGCCCGAGCAGTACCAGGCCAGCGCCGCGCGCCTGGGCAACAAGCTCTTCATGCCGGCGCTGGCGATTCCGCTGGTCACGGTGATCGGCACCGTGCTGATGAGCAAGGTCAAGATCGGCGACGCCTTCCTGCTCGACCCCAAGAACACCACGCTGATGAGCCTGGGCGTGGGCTGCGTGGTGGCGCTGGCGCTGGCCTGCTGGCTGACGCGCGAGACGCCGGTGCAGGGCATGCGCGAGTCGCGCCGCCTGACCGACGCGCTGGGCTGGGCCGTGGTGCTGCCGCAGATGCTGGGCATGCTGGGCCTGGTGTTCTCCGACGCCGGCGTGGGCAAGGCGGTGGCGTACATCACCACCAGCTACATCAACATGGACATCCGCTTCGTCGCGGTGGTGGTGTACGTGCTGGGCATGGCGCTGTTCACCATCATCATGGGCAACGGCTTCGCGGCCTTCCCGGTGATGACGGGCGGCGTCGGCGTGCCGGTGCTGGTGGGCGTGTACCACGGCGACCCGGCGGTGATGGCGGCCATCGGCATGTTCTCGGGCTACTGCGGGACACTGATGACGCCGATGGCGGCCAACTTCAACATCGTGCCGGCGGCGCTGCTGGAGCTGCCCGACAAGAACGCGGTCATCAAGGTGCAGGTGCCCACGGCGGCCGCGCTGCTGGTGGTCAACATCTTCCTGCTGTACTTCCTGATGTTCCGCTGAGGCCCCGCAATGAAGAAGACGACCGGTTCCGCCGCGCCCCGCGTGCTGCTCGCGGGCTTCGAGCCCTTCGAGAACGACCCCGTCAACCCCGCGTGGGAAATCGCCCGCACGCTGGACGGCTGGACCTGCGAAGGCGCCGCGGTGCAGGCGGTGCAGCTGCCCTGCGTGTTCGGCCGCGCCATCGACCGGCTCGACGAGGCGCTGCTGGCCGGCACGGCGCCCGTGCTGGTGCTTTGCATCGGCGCGGCGGGCGGGCGCACCGAGATATCGCTGGAGCGCGCCGCGCTGAACGTCGACGACGCGCGCATCCCCGACAACGCCGGCTATCAGCCCATCGACATTCCGGTGGTCGAGGACGGGCCGGCGGCCTACTTCAGCACGCTGCCCATCAAGGCCATGGTGCGCGACATGCGCGCGGCCGGCCTGCCGGCAGCGGTGTCCAACAGCGCGGGCACCTTCGTCTGCAACCACATCTTCTACGCGCTGATGCACCGCATCGCGACGCAGCCCGCGCTCGCGCGCACGCGCGGCGGCTTCGTGCACGTGCCCTACCTGCCAGAGCAGGCGGCTTCCAAACCCGGCTTCGCCAGCTTGGCGCTCGCGACGCAGGTCGAGGCTTTCCGCGTGGCGATCCGCACCGCATTGACCGTGCGCGACGACGTGCGCGAGACCGGCGGCCGCCTGCACTGACCCGATGACCCCCTGTGGCGTGCGCCCGTCGCGCGCCGGAAAAGACGAACGATGAACATCGACTTGAACAGTGACCTCGGCGAGAGCCTGGGCGTTTGGCGCATGGGCGACGACGCCGCCATGCTGGATATCGTGAGCAGCGCCAACGTGGCCTGCGGCTTCCATGCTGGCGACCCGGCCGGCATCCTGCGCACGCTGCGCCAGGCCGCGCAGCGCGGCGTGGTGGTCGGCGCCCACGTGGCCTACCGCGACCTGGTGGGGTTCGGGCGCCGCAACATGGACGTGGAAAGCGCCGACCTGCGCGCCGACGTGATCTACCAGATAGGCGCCCTCAAGGGCCTGGCCGCCGCCGCCGGCACCACCGTGCGCTACGTGAAGCCGCACGGCGCGCTCTACAACACCATCGCCCACGACGAGCGCCAGGCGCGCGACGTGATCGCCGCCATCCGCGAGATCGACCCTGGCCTGTGCCTTGTGGCGCTGGCCGGCTCACCGCTTTTGGGCTGGGCCGAGGCCCAGGGCCTGCGCGCCGTGGCCGAGGCCTTCGCCGACCGCGCCTACACGCCGCAGGGCACGCTGGTGTCGCGCCGCGAACCCGGTGCCGTGCTGCACGATGCGCAGGACGTGGCCGAGCGCATGCTGCGGTTCGCCGAGGAGGGCGTGGTGACGGCCATCGACGGCAGCACCGTGCGCATCCGCGCCGAGTCGGTCTGCGTGCATGGCGACAGTCCGGGCGCGGTCGGCATGGCGCGGCAGGTGCGCGAGCGGCTGTCGCAGGCCGGCGTGACCATCGCTTCGTTCGTGGGCACGGGCACCGGCGCATGACCATGCGCTGCCTGTCGGCCAACCTGAATGCCGTGCTGGTCGAGCTCGACGACCTGCCGCAGACGCTCGCGCTGCTGGCCTCGCTGCGCGCCGAGCCCATCGACGGCATCGAGGAACTGGTGCCCGCCGCGCGCACGCTGCTGATCACCTTCCGGCCCGCCGCGCTGACGGCGGTGGAGCTTGCGCGCCAACTGCGGCTGCGCAACCTCGATGCCCGCGAGACGCGCTCGGAAAAGCGCATCGAAATTCCCGTGCGCTACGACGGCGAGGACCTGGCCGAAGTGGCCGGCCTGCTCGGCGTTTCGCCCGAAGAGGTGGTGCGCCGCCACACCGGCAGCGACTACACCGTGGCCTTCACCGGCTTCGCGCCGGGCTTCGCCTATCTGTCGGGCGGCCATCCGAGCCTGGACGTACCGCGCCGCAAGGTGCCGCGCACCCGCATCCCGGCCGGCGCCGTGGGCCTGGCCGGCAGCTTCAGCGGCGTGTACCCGCAGGCCAGCCCCGGCGGCTGGCAGATCATCGGCGTGACCGACACGCCGATGTGGGACCTGTCGCGCGCAACGCCGGCGCTGCTGCAGCCCGGCGACACCGTGCGCTTCGTGGACGTCACCGCCTCGCCGGCGACCTTGCCCGTGCCACCGAGCGAAGCGCCTTCCGCATTCGCGGCGGCCGCGCCGGGCGGCTGCGCACTCGAGATCCGCGCCGCCGGCGTGCAGGCGCTGCTGCAGGACCGGGGCCGGCCCGGGCAGGCGCGCCAGGGCGTGTCGGTCTCCGGCGCGATGGACCAGCGCGCACTGCAGGCGGCCAACCGGCTCGTCGGCAACGCCACCGACACAGCCTGCATCGAAGTGGCCTACGGCGGCTTCCAGCTCGTGTGCCGTGGCGAGGCGGTGCTGGCCGTCACCGGTGCCGACGGCCCCCTTACGCTGACCCGTGCCGATGGCGCCAGGTGGCCGCTGCCGCGCTACCAGCCCTTCGCGCTGGCCGACGGCGACATGCTCTCGCTGGGCGAGCCCGTCGCCGGCATCCGCAGCTACGTGGCGGTGCGCGGCGGCTTCGCGGTGGCGCCGGTGCTGGGCAGCTGCTCGAGCGACACGCTGGCCCGCATCGGCCCGCCCGCGCTGGCTGCCGGTGATGCGCTGCCGGTGCGTGCCGTGCATGTCGGCGCCGTCGTCGGCGCGCCCGAGACGCCGCCTGCGGACCTGCCCACCGTGCAGGAAGAAGTCGTGCTGGACATCGTGCCCGGCCCGCGTGCCGACTGGTTCACGCCCGAGGCCATCGCGCAGCTGTGCGGCCAGCCGTGGCAGGTCACGCCGCAGTCCAACCGCGTCGGGCTGCGCCTGGCCGGCGATCGGCCGATGGAGCGCGCCAACCTGTCCGAGCTGCCCAGCGAGGGCACCGCGCGCGGCTCCATCCAGGTGCCGCCCAGCGGCCAGCCCGTGCTGTTCCTGGCCGACCATCCGCTGACCGGCGGCTATCCCGTGATCGCCTCGGTCGCCACCCACCACCTGGACCGCGCGGGGCAGATTCCCGTGAACGCCCGCGTCCGCTTCCAACCCGTGGCCGGACTCGGCCCGGTCGAACACTGATCGAGAGTTTTCCGATGAAAAAAGTCCTGATCGCCAACCGAGGCGAAATCGCCGTGCGCATCGCGCGCGCCTGCGCCGACTACGGCGTGCAATCGGTCGCCGTGTACGCCGATGCCGACATCGACGCGCTGCATGTGCGCATGGCCGACGAGGCCTACGGCCTGGAGGGCGACCGCCCGGCCGATACCTACCTGCACATCGCCAAGCTGCTGGCCGTGGCGGCGCGCAGCGGCGCCGACGCGGTGCATCCCGGCTACGGCTTCCTGTCGGAGAGCGCGGCGTTCGCGCAGGCCGTCATCGACGCCGGGCTGACCTGGATCGGCCCGTCGCCCGCCGCCATCGCGCGGCTGGGCGACAAGGTGCAGGCGCGCAAGCTTGCCATGAAGGTCGGCGCGCCGCTGGTCGCGGGCACCGCCGACCCGGTGCAGAGCGCCGCCGAGGTGCTGGCCTTCGCCGAGAAGCACGGCCTGCCGGTGGCCATCAAGGCCGCGTTCGGCGGCGGCGGGCGCGGCATCAAGGTCGCGTGGCGCATGGACGAGGTCGAGGGCCTGTACGAATCGGCCGTGCGCGAGGCCGTCACCGCCTTCGGCCGCGGCGAGTGCTATGTCGAGCAGTTCCTCGACCGGCCGCGCCACGTCGAGGCGCAGGTGCTGGGCGACACGCACGGCAACGTCGTGGTGCTGGGCACGCGCGACTGCTCGCTGCAGCGGCGCAACCAGAAGCTGGTGGAAGAAGCGCCCGCGCCCTTCCTGAGCGATGCGCAGCGCGAGCGCATCCACCAGTCGGCGCGCGACATCTGCGCCGAGGCCGGCTACACCGGCGCCGGCACGGTCGAGTTCATGCTCAGCGCGAGCGGCGCGATCTCGTTCCTCGAAGTCAACACGCGGCTGCAGGTCGAGCATCCGGTGACGGAAGAAACCACCGGCATCGACCTCGTGGTCGAGCAGCTGCGCATTGCCGACGGCCTGCCGCTGTCGGTCACCGGAACGCCGGCGCCGCGCGGCCACGCGTTCGAGTTCCGCATCAACGCCGAGGACGTCGGCCGCGGCTTCCTGCCGACGCCTGGCCCGGTGAAGGTGTTCGACGTGCCCTCGGGCCCGGGCGTGCGCATCGACACCGGCGTGGCGGCGGGATCGAGCGTGCCGGGCACCTTCGACTCGCTGATGGCCAAGCTGATCGTCACCGGCGCCACGCGGGAACAGGCCGTCGCGCGGGCGCGCCGCGCGCTCGCCGAATTCCGCATCGAAGGCGTGGCCTCGGTGCTGCCGTTCCATCGTGCCGCGATGGCGCACCCGGATTTCGTGTCCGGCGATGCCTTCAAGGTCCACACGCGCTGGATCGAGACCGACTTCGCCAACGGCGAGACCGCCGCCGCGCGGCCCGAGCCGCGGCCCGACACCGTGCTGGTGCGCACCGCCATCGAGGTCGACGGCCGGCGCCTGTCGCTGGGCCTGCCGCCCGAGCTGCTGCGCGGGCTGTCGTCGGCCGATGCGGGGGGCGCCACCGCCGTGCCGGCCGAGCCCGCGGCGGTGCAGGACCCGGCCGCGGTGGCGGCGCCGGTGTCGGGCACGCTGCAGGGCTGGAAGGTCGCCGACGGCGACGAGGTTGCGCAGGGCGCCGTGATCGCCGTCATGGAGGCGATGAAGATGGAAATGCAGGTGCTCGCGCACCGCGCGGGACGCATCGCATTCGGCGTGGCGGCAGGCGGCTACGTGGCGGTGGGATCGGCGATCGCGACCATCGGCTGACGGGCCCCGCGACGCCCATGGCGGGCTGCCGCTTCTCTCTTATTTATTCTTCTTATTCAAGTTAGTAGTAGTAGATAAGGGTAAACCCCCGCTGTGGACAGCAGGGGTTTTCTCTTGGCTGACAACGACTTGCCGCGCGCGCGTCACTGTGTACACGTCCGTTTCGGGGTCGCCCTGGAAAAAGGACAACTCGCGGGCGAACGATGCCGCTGTGGACAAGTGGGGCCTTGTGCTGAAACTGTCCCCAGAGTTGTTCCGCCCAAGGCCCCAGGCCCACCGGGTCGCGGGCGCTTGCGCATAATTGACGCAAGCTATGACTCTCACCGAACTCAAATACATCGTCGCAGTAGCCCGCGAACGGCACTTCGGCAAGGCGGCCGAGGCCTGCTACGTCTCCCAGCCGACCCTCTCGGTCGCCATCAAGAAACTGGAGGACGAACTCGAGGTCAAGCTCTTCGAGCGCAGCGCCGGCGAGGTGACCGTCACCCCGCTGGGCGAGCAGATCGTTCAGCAGGCGCAGAGCGTGCTCGACCAGGCGGCCAGCATCAAGGAAATCGCCAAGCGCGGCAAAGACCCGCTGGCCGGCCCGCTGAACCTGGGCGTGATCTACACCATCGGGCCGTACCTGCTGCCCGACCTGGTCCGCCAGGTGATCCAGCGCACGCCGCAGATGCCGCTGGTGCTGCAGGAGAACTTCACCGTCAAGCTGCTCGAGATGCTGCGCGCCGGCGAGATCGACTGCGCCATCATGGCCGAGCCCTTTCCCGACACCGGCCTGGCGATGGCGCCGCTGTACGACGAGCCCTTCATGGCGGCCCTGCCCGCGAAGCACAAGTTCGCCGACCGCGAATCGATCACGTCCGAGGAACTGCAGAGCGAGACCATGCTGCTGCTGGGCACCGGCCACTGCTTTCGCGACCACGTGCTCGAGGTCTGCCCCGAGTTCGCGCGCTTCTCCAGCAATGCCGAAGGCATCCGCAAGAGCTTCGAGGGCTCGTCGCTGGAAACCATCAAGCACATGGTGGCCTCCGGCATGGGCGTGACGCTGGTGCCGCGGCTGTCGGTGCCGGCCGAGGCGCTCAAGCCCAGGGTCAAGGGTCGCAAGGAGGCCGAGCAGATGGTGCGCTACCTGCCGGTGCGCGACGCGCACGATCGCGATCCGCCCACGCGCCGCGTGGTGCTCGCTTGGCGGCGCACCTTCACGCGCTACGAGGCCATCGCGGCCCTGCGCAACGCGATCTACGCGTGCGAGCTGCCGGGCGTCAAGCGGCTGTCCTGAAGGCGGCAATTCGGGGAATCGGCCTACGCCAGGGCCGTTTTGAATCGTTGATCGCTGAGATAGAGTGGCGCTGTTGCGAAGCCGCACGCCGGCTTCCAGAATCGAAGCGTTCCACCCAAACTTGAAGAAAGAGTTCCCGCCATGGCCAAAGCCTCGAAGAAATCATCGCCTGCTTCCTCCGCCGGCAAGGTGCCCAAGAAGGGCGGCACGGTGGTCGCGCAGGAGTCGGGCAGCCGCAATGCGCCGATCATCAACATCGGCATCGAACGCCAGGACCGCGCGGCCATCGCCGAAGGCCTGAGCCGCGTGCTGGCCGACACCTACACGCTGTACCTCACCACGCACAACTTCCACTGGAACGTGACGGGCCCGCACTTCAACTCGCTGCATGCGATGTTCATGGGCCAGTACACCGAGCTGTGGGGCGCCACCGACGTGCTGGCCGAGCGCATCCGCGCGCTGGGCCACTACGCACCGGGCTCCTATGCCGAATTCAGCAAGATCGCCACCGTGCCCGACGTGCCCCAGACCCCGCCCAAGGCGATGGAGATGGTGCGCATCCTGGTGAAGGGCCACGAGACCGTGTCGCGCATCGCGCGCGAATTCATCCCCGTGGCCGAGGAAGCCGGCGACGACCCGACGGCCGACATGCTGACCGCGCGCTGCACGGTGCACGACCAGACCGCGTGGATGCTGCGTTCGCTGCTCGAAGACTGAGCGCGCGCTTTCCTCGCACCTGCACAAGAGCGGCACAATGGCCGCTCTTTTTTTGCCCGTCTCTTTCCCTCGCATGCTCGCCCGTCGTTTCGCGCTCTACCTCGACCTGATCCGCTGGAACCGCCCCGCAGGCTGGCTGCTGCTGCTGTGGCCCACGCTGGGCGCGCTGTGGTTCGCCGCCGACGGCTGGCCGGGCTGGCACCTGGTGGTGGTGTTCACGCTGGGCACCTTCCTCATGCGCAGCGCCGGCTGCTGCGTCAACGACGTGGCCGACCGCGACTTCGACCGCCATGTCAAGCGCACGGCGCAACGGCCGGTGACCAGCGGCGCGATGTCGGTCAAGGAGGCGCTGGGGCTCGGCGCGGTGCTGGCGCTGGTGTCCTTCGCCCTGGTGCTTACCACCAATCGCACCACGGTGCTGTGGTCGTTCGCGGCGCTCGCCATCACGCTGATCTACCCCTTCGCCAAGCGCTTCGTGTCGATCCCGCAGGCGGTGCTGGGCATTGCCTTCAGCTTCGGCATTCCGATGGCCTTTGCGGCGGTGCAGTCGCACGTGCCCGTGTTCGCCGCGTGGCTGCTGGCGGGCAACCTGTTCTGGGTGCTGGCCTACGACACCGAATACGCCATGGTCGACCGCGACGACGACCTCAAGATCGGCATGAAGACCTCGGCCATCACCTTCGGCCGCTTCGACGTGGCGGCGGTGATGGCGAGCTACGCGATCTTCCTCGCGGTGTGGATCTGGGCCGGCGCGAGCCGTTCGCTGGGCGTCCTGTTCTACGCCGGCATCGCCGTGGCCGCGGCACAGGCGCTGTGGCACTGGCGTCTGATCCACGACCGAACGCGCGACGGCTGCTTCAAGGCCTTCCGCCTGAACCACTGGCTGGGCTTCACCGTGTTCGCCGGCATCGTGGCCGGTTACGCGCTGCGATGAACGCGATGTCCGACGCCATGCTGGAGCAGCTGAAGCGGAAGATCGGCCAGGAGGGCTTCTCCGAATGGCACTGCATCACGCAGGAGATGGTCGACCGCTACTCGGAGCTGTCGGGCGACGGCGAGGGTGAGTGGATCCACCTCGACCCCGAGCGCGCGGCGCGCGAGGCGAACTACGGCGGCACCATCGTGCAGGGCTTCTTCCAGGTGTCGCACCTGATCCGCCTGACCGGCGAGGCCATGCGCACGCTGCTGCCCTTCGACTCGAACCACGCGCTCAACTACGGCTTCGAGCGTCTGCGCTTCGTGCGGCCGATGCCCGTGGGCGCGCGCTTCCGGGCGCGGGTGCGCATCGCGGAGGTGACGCCCAGGTCCGGCGACAGCTTCTTGCTGAAGGAGGAAGTCTGGCTCGAGCTGGAAGACGGCACCGTCACGCTGGCGGCCGAGTGGCTCTTCCTGCTGGGGCCGCGCGCGCTGCCCCCGGCCTGAGATCAGTCGTCCCGGCCGAATTCCTCGCCCAGCT
Organism: Variovorax sp. efr-133-TYG-130; assembly: GCF_030208835.1. NCBI lineage: Bacteria > Pseudomonadati > Pseudomonadota > Betaproteobacteria > Burkholderiales > Comamonadaceae > Variovorax > Variovorax sp. efr-133-TYG-130. The sequence goes on from NZ_JARVTD010000029.1 coordinate 431,735, forward strand.
CCGCGGCGCGCTTCTGCGCCGCGCGGATGGCGGTCTTGAACTGCGCCTTCACGTCGGCTTCTTCCAGCGAGCTGATGGCGGCGTAAGTGGTGCCGCCCTTGGAGGTGACGCGCGCGCGCAGCACCGAAGGCGGCTCGGTCGCGCTGTGCGCCAGTGCCGAGGCGCCGGTGAAGGTGCCGATGGCCAGGCGCTGGGCCTGGTCGGGCGTCAGGCCCATCTCGACGCCGGCCTCGGTCATGGCCTCGATGAAATAGAACACATAGGCCGGGCCCGAGCCCGACATGGCGGTCACGGCGTCGAGCGCGGGTTCGGCGTCGACCCAGATCAGCTCGCCGGTGGGTGCCAGCAGCTGGCCGACCAGCGAGCGGTCGGCACCGGTGACGCCGGCGCGCGCGAACAGGCCGGTCATGCCCTTGCCGACCAGCGCGGGCGTATTGGGCATGGCGCGCACCACGCGCTCGGTGCCCAGCCAGCGGGCGATGCTGTCCGACGGAATGCCCGCGGCCACGCTGAGCTGCAACGCGCCGTCGGCGAATTCGCGCACCGGGCGGGCGGCTTCGGCAAATGTCTGGGGCTTGACCGCCCACACCACCACCTCGCAGCGCGACAGCGCTTCCCCGGCCTCGGCTTTCGCGACGATGCCGTACGACTGGGACAGCTTGGCGCGGGCCTCCTCGAAGGGCTCGACCACCTCGAACGAATCGGCCGCTGAGCCTTGCTGGATCAAGCCGCCGATGATGGCGCTCGCCATGTTGCCGCCGCCGATGAAGGCGACGGGCGGCAGCGGCGCGGGGGCGGTACGGGGCAGGAAAGTGACGGCGATGGTCATGGTCGGTCGGGTTATTCGAAGGCGAAGGCTGCGAACTGGGTGATCTGCAGCGGATTGAAATTGTCGTCGCTCACGACCACCAGCATGCGTTTGCCGTCGGGCAGCGGCGGCCCCCAGCACATGCCTTCGGTGTTGTCGAGGCGCGACAGGCCCAGGGCGGCGAAGTCAGCCACCAGGGTCTTGGAGGCGGGGCGGTGGTTGCCCGGCACCAGCGTGTCGATGGAGAGCACGTCGCCGGCGGCGCGGGTGTCGATTTCATACAGGCGCAGCGAGTTGCCCGTGCCGGTGGCGTAGGCGCGCTCCAGCACCAGAATGCGGTGGGCGTCGAGCATCAGGATCTCGCTGACGCCGTTGTCGGCATAGGTGCCGGGCACCAGCGGGCGCAGCGGAATGGCGTCGGGCACGTAGGCGATCTGGCGCACGGCGCGGCCTGTGCCCAGGTCGACCTCGGTGAAGCGGCAGGGGCCGCCGGGCGCGCCGATGGTGGGCTCGGGGCCGTCCTGGATCAGCGCGTTCTCCATGCCCAGCCAGGCGAAGCGGCCGTCCGGCGTGAGGGCGATGCCCTCGAACGTCAGGTTGTCGCGCGGGCCGCGGCGCTTTGCCGGGTCGGGCTGAAACATCGGCGGCATCGCGAATTCGCGCAGGAAGCGCCCGTCGCGGGCCGATTCGTACAGCGCGGGGCCGAAACCGCGGGCGATATCGCCTTCGCTGGCCCACAGGATGGTGTTGGTAGAGGGGCGCAGGCGCAGGGCTTCGGGGTCGGGCACCGGAAGGCCGTCGATGGCCTGGCGCCGGCTGGGCCAGGGGCCGCCGCCGGGGCGTTGCAGCTTTACCACGCCCGTGGGCTCGGGCGGCGCGGCCTGTGGCAGCGGCCAGCGTGCGGTGTAGCAGCGCACCGGATCGAAGTCTGACCGGTCATCGCTGATGAGCAGGTACTCACCTCGCGCCGGGTCGTAGTCGATGCCCGAAAGGCCGCCCACCGTGGTGCCTTCCATATGAAGGCGGTGCGCCCAGCGCGCTTCGGCCACCAGCCGCAGCCTGCCGGGGTCCTGCTGCGGAGCGGCGCTGCGGCAGGCGCCGAGGCCCAGGGCCAGCAGGCCGGCAGCACCGGCCAGAACGCTGCGGCGGCCGGGATGCGGGGCTGAAAAGTGGGATTTCGCAGTGGTGCGCACCGTCGAGAGTCTAGTGCCAGCGCTTGGTGGTGTAATAGGGCTGTTGACATCGGCACAAGTGCGTGCAACAATCGCGGGCTTCGCTTCCAAAAGGCGAAGCTTTCAGCCCAAAGCGGAAGTGCCTCGAGTGGTTCGAGGTGCGGACGACGGGCCCAAGACTGACCGCGGTGTTTCCCTCCTGGAGGCACATCGGTACAAGTTGGGAATATCAAGAAATGATCCAAACTGAATCCCGGCTCGAAGTGGCCGACAACACAGGCGCGAAATCCGTCCTGTGTATCAAGGTGCTCGGTGGCTCCAAGCGGCGTTACGCCAGCGTGGGCGACGTCATCAAGGTCAGCATCAAGGAAGCCGCTCCGCGTGGTCGCGTCAAGAAGGGCGAGATCTACAGCGCAGTGGTGGTCCGCACCGCCAAGGGCATCCGTCGCGCCGACGGCTCGCTCGTCAAGTTCGACGGCAATGCCGCCGTGCTGCTCAATGCCAAGCTGGAGCCCATCGGCACCCGCATCTTCGGACCGGTCACGCGCGAACTGCGCACCGAGAAGTTCATGAAGATCGTGTCGCTGGCACCCGAAGTTCTGTAAGGACAACAACGCCATGAACAAGATTCGCAAAGGCGACCAGGTCATCGTGTTGGCCGGCCGTGACAAGGGCAAGCGGGGCACCGTCTCGCTGCGCAAGGACGACTCGCACGTCGTCATCGAAGGCCTGAACCTCGTCAAGAAGCACACCAAGCCGAACCCCCTCAAGGGTACGACCGGTGGCATCGTCGAGAAGTCCATGCCCATCCACCAATCCAACGTGGCGATCTTCAATGCCGCGACCGGCAAGGCCGACCGCGTGGGCATCAAGATCACCCAGGGTGCTGACGGCAAGCGCGTGGCTGTTCGCGTCTTCAAGTCCAGCGGCGACGAAATCAAGTTCGCCTAAGAGGTACTCACATGGCACGTCTCCAACAACACTATCGCGAAAAGATCGCGAAAGACCTGACGGAAAAGTTCGGCTACACGTCGCCGATGCAGGTTCCGCGCCTCACCAAGATCACCCTGAACATGGGTGTGGGTGAAGCAGTCGCCGACAAGAAGGTTCTCGACAACGCTGTCGCCGACCTGACCAAGATCGCTGGCCAGAAGCCCGTGGTCACCAAGTCGAAGAAGGCTATCGCCGGTTTCAAGATCCGCGAAAACCAGCCTATCGGCTGCATGGTCACGCTGCGTGGCGTGCAGATGTATGAGTTCCTGGACCGTTTCGTGACCATCGCGCTGCCGCGTGTTCGCGACTTCCGCGGCATCTCCGGCCGTGCGTTCGACGGCCGTGGCAACTACAACATCGGCGTCAAGGAACAGATCATTTTCCCCGAGATCGAGTACGACAAGGTCGATGCCCTGCGCGGTCTGAATATCAGCATCACGACGACGGCCAAGACCGATGAAGAAGCCAAGGCGCTTCTCGCCGGCTTCCGTTTCCCGTTCAAGAACTGAGGTGATCCGTGGCTAAAGCATCTTTGATCCAGCGCGAACTCAAGCGCGACAAGCTGGTTGCCAAGTTCGCTGCGAAGCACGCGGAACTGAAGGCGGCTTCCAACGACGTGAAGAAGACCGACGAAGAGCGTGCAGCTGCCCGTCTGGCGCTGCAAAAGCTCCCGCGCAACGCGAACCCCACGCGTCAGCGCAACCGTTGCGAAATCACCGGTCGCCCCCGTGGCACCTTCCGTCAATTCGGTCTGGCCCGCGCCAAGATCCGCGAACTGGCTTTCAACGGCGACATCCCCGGTGTCACCAAGGCCAGCTGGTAAGCCAGGCAGGAGCAAACAACATGAGCATGAGTGATCCCATTGCCGACCTGCTGACGCGTATCCGTAACGCGCAGATGGTGGCGAAGCCCACCGTGTCGGTTCCGTCTTCCAAGGTGAAGATCGCAATCGCACAAGTCCTGAAGGACGAGGGCTACATCGACGGCTTCCAGGTCAAGACCGAAGCCGGCAAGAGCGAACTTGAAATCTCGCTGAAGTACTACGCTGGCCGTCCGGTCATCGAGCGCATTGAGCGCGTGAGCCGCCCCGGCCTGCGTGTCTACAAGGCCAGTGCTTCCATTCCGCAAGTCCAGAACGGCCTCGGCGTTGCGATCGTCACGACCCCCAAGGGCGTGATGACCGACCGCAAGGCTCGCGCCTCCGGTGTCGGCGGCGAAGTTCTGTGCTACGTCGCCTAACCGAGACATCGAGGAGTTACTGAAATGTCCCGAGTAGGAAAAATGCCGGTCACCATCCCCGCAGGCGTGGATGTGTCGATCAAGGAAGACCAGATCAGCGTCAAGGGCACGGGCGGTTCGCTCAGCCTGGCCCGCAATGCGCTGGTGAAGATCGTCAGCAATGACGGCAAGCTGAGCTTCGAGCCCGCCAACGAGTCGCGTGAAGCGAACGCGATGAGCGGCACGATCCGTCAGCTGGTGAACAACATGGTGGTTGGCGTGACCAAGGGCTTCGAGAAGAAGCTCAACCTGGTCGGCGTCGGCTACAAGGCTGCGGCTTCCAACAACAAGCTGAACCTGCAAGTCGGTTACTCGCACCCGGTCAACATCGACATGCCGCAAGGCATCACGGTGGCCACCGCGACCCCGACCGAAATCGTGATCAAGGGTGCTGACCGTCAGCGCGTTGGTCAAATCGCCGCTGAGATCCGCGCTGTTCGTCCGCCCGAGCCCTACAAGGGCAAGGGTATCCGTTATTCGGACGAGAAGATCGTGATCAAAGAGACCAAGAAGAAGTAAGGGGCAGCAAAATGATGTTGACCAAAAAAGCACAGCGTCTTCGCCGCTCGCGCCAGACCCGCATTCGCATCGCGACGCAGGGCGTGGCCCGTCTGACGGTGAACCGCACCAACCTGCACATCTATGCAACCGTCATCTCCGACGACGGCTCCAAGGTGATTGCAACCGCATCGACGGCAGAAGCCGAAGTGCGTACCTCGCTCGGCGGTTCGGGCAAGGGCGGCAATGCCGCCGCAGCCACCGCCGTCGGCAAGCGCATCGCTGAAAAGGCGAAGGCAGCCGGCGTCGAGAAGGTCGCTTTCGACCGCGCAGGTTTCGCTTACCACGGCCGCGTCAAGGCGCTGGCCGAGGCCGCCCGCGAAGCCGGCCTGCAGTTCTAACCGGACACGAGATTCAAAATGGCAAAGATTCAGGCAAGAACGCAGAACGAAGGCCCCGAGGACGGTTTGCGCGAGAAGATGATCGCGATCAACCGCGTCACCAAGGTGGTGAAGGGTGGTCGTATCCTCGGTTTCGCAGCACTCACCGTCGTTGGTGATGGCGATGGCCGCGTCGGCATGGGCAAGGGCAAGTCGAAGGAAGTGCCCGCTGCAGTGCAGAAGGCCATGGAAGAAGCGCGTCGCAACCTGCTGAAGGTTTCGATTAAGAACGGCACGCTGCACCACCAGGTGCAGGGCCACCATGGCGCTTCGACGGTCGTGATGTACCCGGCTCCTAAGGGTACCGGCATCATCGCCGGCGGCCCGATGCGCGCCGTGTTCGAAGTGATGGGTATCACCGACATCGTGGCCAAGAGCCATGGTTCGTCGAACCCCTACAACATGGTTCGCGCTACGCTCGACGGGTTGAAAAACTCGACGACCGCGGGTCAAGTGGCTGCCAAGCGCGGCCTCACCGTCGAAGAAATCTTCGCTTAAGCGCAAGCCGAAAGAAGCATTCAAATGACGCAACAACAAACCCTCAAGGTCCAATTGGTCAAGAGCCCGATCGGTACCAAGGAATCGCATCGCGCGACCGTGCGCGGCCTCGGCCTGCGCAAGCTCAACAGCGTGAGCGAGCTGCAAGACACGCCCGCTGTGCGCGGCATGATCAACAAGATCAGTTATCTGGTCAAAGTTCTGTAAGAGAGACTGATATGGAACTCAATGGCATCAAGCCGGCAGCCGGCGCCAAGCACGCCAAGCGTCGCGTTGGCCGTGGTATCGGCTCTGGCATCGGCAAGACCGCGGGTCGCGGCCACAAGGGCCAGAAGTCGCGTGCTGGCGGCTTCCACAAGGTGGGCTTCGAAGGCGGTCAAATGCCTCTGCAGCGTCGCCTGCCGAAGCGCGGCTTCAAGTCGCACCTGCTGAAGTTCAACGCCGAAGTCACGCTGACTGCTCTCGAGCAGCTCGGCCTGGCCGAAGTGGATGTCCTGGCGCTGAAGCAAGCCGGCCTCGTGGGTCAGCTGGCCAAGGTCGTCAAGGTCGTCAAGACCGGCGAACTGACCAAGGCCGTCAAGCTGACGGGCGTGGGCGCTACCGCTGGTGCCAAGGCTGCGATCGAAGCAGCCGGCGGCAGCATCGCCTGATCACCATCGGACTGAAAGAAGTTCTTCGTGGCAACTAACGCGGCAACGATCGCAAAAACAGGCAAGTTCGGCGACCTCCGTCGTCGGCTCGTCTTTTTGCTGCTCGCGCTCGTGGTCTACCGGATTGGCGCGCACATTCCTGTGCCGGGTATCAACCCGGACCAGCTGGCAGCGTTGTTCCAGGGCCAGCAGGGCGGCATTCTGAGCCTGTTCAACATGTTCTCGGGCGGGGCGCTGTCGCGCTTCACCGTGTTCGCGTTGGGGATCATGCCGTACATCTCGGCGTCGATCATCATGCAGCTGATGACCTACGTGCTTCCGACCTTCGAGCAATTGAAGAAGGAAGGCGAGGCCGGCCGCCGCAAGATCACGCAGTACACGCGCTACGGCGCGCTCGGTCTGGCACTGTTCCAATCGTTCAGCATCGCGGTGGCTCTCGAGTCGTCGGCCGGTCTGGTCATCGCCCCCGGTTTCGGCTTCCGCCTGACCGCCATGGTGAGCCTGACGGCAGGTTCGATGTTCCTGATGTGGCTCGGCGAGCAGATCACCGAACGCGGCCTGGGCAACGGCATCTCGATCCTGATCTTTGCAGGTATCGCGGCCGGCCTGCCGAACGCGATCGGCGGCCTCGCTTCGCTGGTGACGACCGGTGCAATGAATCCGATCATTGCGCTGTTCATCATCGCCGTCGTGGTGCTGGTCACCTACTTCGTGGTGTTCGTCGAACGCGGCCAGCGCAAGATCCTCGTGAACTATGCGCGGCGCCAGGTCGGCAACAAGGTCTATGGCGGCCAGTCGTCGCACCTGCCCCTGAAGCTGAACATGGCCGGCGTGATCCCGCCGATCTTCGCCTCGTCGATCATCCTGCTGCCCGCAACGGTGGTTGGCTGGTTCAGTACCGGTGAAGGCGGTTTCCGCTGGATCAAGGACGTTGCGGGCGCATTGCGTCCGGGCGAACCGATCTACGTGCTGCTGTATGCCGCTGCGATCGTTTTCTTCTGCTTCTTCTACACGGCACTCGTGTTCAACAGCAAGGAAACGGCCGACAACCTGAAGAAGAGTGGTGCATTCATTCCTGGCATTCGCCCGGGTGACCAGACCGCTCGCTATATCGACAAGATTCTGGTTCGCTTGACGCTGGCCGGCGCGGTGTACATCACCTTCGTCTGCCTGCTGCCCGAGTTCCTGATCCTGAAGTACAACGTGCCGTTCTACTTCGGTGGTACCTCCCTGCTGATCATCGTGGTCGTCACGATGGACTTCATGGCCCAGGTGCAAAACTACATGATGTCCCAGCAGTACGAATCGCTGCTGAAGAAGGCGAACTTCAAGACATCGTAGGGCTGTGTTTCAGTATTGAGTCCGGGCGGTAGACCGCCACGTTAAACAGTTTTAGGAGAATGAAATGAGAGTTTCGGCTTCGGTCAAAACCATCTGCCGTAATTGCAAGGTCATCCGCCGTAAAGGTGTGGTGCGTGTGATTTGCACCGACCCGCGCCACAAGCAGCGCCAGGGTTGATTGAAGAGTATTAGAGGACGCACATGGCACGTATTGCTGGCATCAACATCCCGCCGCACAAGCACGCTGAAATCGGCCTGACCGCCATCTTCGGCATCGGTCGCACCCGCGCCCGTCAAATCTGCGAAGCGAGCGGCATCGAGTATTCGAAGAAGATCAAGGATCTGACCGACGCCGATCTCGAAAAGATCCGCGACCAGATCGCTCTGTTCACCATCGAAGGCGATCTGCGTCGCGAGACGACGATGAACATCAAGCGTTTGATGGACATCGGCTGCTATCGCGGCTTCCGTCACCGTCGCGGCCTGCCGATGCGCGGCCAGCGCACGCGCACCAACGCCCGCACCCGCAAGGGTCCGCGCAAGGCTGCGCAGTCCCTGAAGAAATAAGGATAGACCAGCATGGCTAAAGCACCTGCAAACAACGCCGCACAGCGCGTTCGCAAGAAGGTTCGCAAGAACGTTGCGGACGGTATCGCCCACGTGCATGCCTCGTTCAACAACACCATCATCACGATCACCGATCGCCAGGGCAACGCCCTGTCGTGGGCTTCGTCGGGTGGCCAGGGCTTCAAGGGCTCGCGCAAGTCGACCCCGTTCGCTGCGCAGGTCGCTTCCGAAGTTGCCGGCCGTGCTGCTGTCGAACAAGGTATCAAGAACCTCGACGTCGAGATCAAGGGCCCCGGTCCTGGTCGCGAATCGTCGGTGCGCGCACTGGCTGCGCTCGGCATCCGGATCAATTCCATTGCCGACGTGACGCCCGTTCCGCACAACGGCTGCCGTCCCCAGAAGCGTCGTCGCATCTGATCGTCAGTCCGCAAGGCGCAGCCGGCTTTTTCAAGCGGCTGCGCATTTGTTTTTTATCTAAGCCCACCGCCATCCGCGCTTCGCAGATGGCTCCCGCAGGCAACTGCGGCAGATGACACAAAGGAAAAATCGTGGCACGTTACCTCGGCCCCAAGGCCAAACTTTCCCGCCGTGAAGGCACCGACCTGTTCCTGAAGAGCGCCCGCCGCTCCATCCAGGACAAGGCCAAGTTCGACTCCAAGCCCGGCCAGCACGGTCGCACCTCGGGTCAGCGCACCTCCGACTACGGTCTGCAGCTGCGTGAAAAGCAGAAGGTCAAGCGCATGTACGGCGTGCTCGAAAAGCAATTCCGCCGCTACTTCGAAGAAGCCGACCGCCGCCGTGGCAACACCGGCGCCAACCTGCTGTTCATCCTCGAATCGCGCCTGGACAACGTCGTCTACCGCATGGGCTTCGGCTCGACCCGCGCCGAAGCGCGCCAGCTCGTGTCGCACAAGGCGATCACGGTGAACGGTCAGTCGGTCAACATCCCGTCGTACCTGGTCAAGACCGGTGACGTGATCGCCGTGCGCGACAAGTCGAAGAAGCAGAACCGCATTGTCGAAGCGCTGCAACTCGCCCAGCAAGTCGGTATTCCGGCCTGGGTCGACGTGAATGCCGACAAGGCCGAAGGCACGTTCAAGAAGGTGCCCGATCGCGACGAATTCGCAGCCGACATCAACGAATCGCTGATCGTCGAACTGTATTCGCGTTGATTTTTTCTACCCGCCTCGGCGCGTTCGCGCTGGCGGGAGATTGATATTGTTGTTCACGTTCCTGCTCCGCGCTTCGTCGCGGATCAGGTGCTTCACCAGCCTTACCGGTGTAACGAGCCGGGGGTATTGAGAGGAAGTCTGCATGCAAACCACCCTGCTGAAACCCAAGACCATCCAGGTCGAGCAACTTGCCGCCAACAAGGCCAAGGTCACGCTCGAGCCTTTCGAGCGCGGCTACGGCCACACGCTCGGCAACGCGCTGCGTCGCGTTCTGCTGTCGTCCATGGTCGGTTACTCGGCCACCGAAGTCACGATCGCTGGCGTTCTGCATGAGTACTCGTCGATCGACGGCGTGCAGGAAGATGTCGTCAACATCCTGCTGAATCTCAAGGGCGTGGTGTTCAAGCTCCACAACCGCGACGAAGTCACGCTGAGCCTGCGCAAGGACGGTGAAGGCCCGGTGCTCGCATCGGACATCCAGACCCCGCACGACGTCGAGATCATCAACCCCGACCACGTGATCGCGCACCTGTCGCAAGGCGGCAAGCTCGACATGCAGATCAAGGTCGAAAAGGGTCGCGGCTACGTGCCCGGCACGATGCGCCGCTACGCGGACGAGCCGACGAAGTCGATCGGCCGCATCGTGCTCGACGCTTCGTTCTCGCCCGTCAAGCGCGTGAGCTACACGGTCGAAAGCGCCCGTGTCGAACAGCGTACCGACCTGGACAAGCTGCTCGTCGAGATCGAAACCAACGGTGCGATCACCGCGGAAGACGCAGTTCGCGCTTCGGCTAAAATCCTGGTCGAGCAGCTCGCAGTGTTCGCGCAGCTCGAAGGCGGCGAACTCGCTGCATTCGACGCACCGGCACCGCGCAGCGCACAGCAGTTCGACCCGATCCTGCTGCGCCCTGTCGACGAGCTCGAACTCACCGTGCGTTCGGCGAACTGCCTGAAGGCCGAGAACATCTACTACATCGGTGATCTGATCCAGCGCACCGAAAACGAGCTGCTCAAGACCCCGAACCTGGGTCGCAAGTCGCTCAACGAAATCAAGGAAGTGCTTGCCTCCCGCGGCCTGACCTTGGGCATGAAGCTCGAAAGCTGGCCCCCGGCCGGTCTCGACAAGCGTTGATTTGAATTTTTGAATTTGGCTCCCCAAAGAGCCAGTGCACCGGGCAGTACCTGATACGGCTGCCTGTTTTTATAAAGTAAAGGAAAGCACCATGCGTCACGGACACGGACTCCGCAAACTCAACCGCACCAGCTCGCACCGCCTCGCGATGCTGCAGAACATGATGAACTCGCTCATCGAGCATGAAGTCATCAAGACCACGGTCCCCAAGGCCAAGGAACTGCGCCGCGTCATCGAACCGATGATCACGCTCGCCAAGAAGCCCACGCTGGCCAACAAGCGCCTGGCTTTCGACCGCCTGCGCGACCGCGACAGCGTCGTGAAGCTCTTCGGTGAACTCGGCCCGCGTTTCGCAGCCCGTCCGGGCGGCTACACGCGCATTCTGAAGATGGGTTTCCGCGTGGGCGACAACGCGCCGATGGCGCTGGTCGAACTCGTCGACCGTCCTGAAATTAAAGAAGACGCAGCTGAGCAAAACGCTGCTGAATAAGCTATAATTTATTCTTGCCGCGCGATGGAGCAGCCTGGTAGCTCGTTGGGCTCATAACCCAAAGGTCGCAAGTTCAAATCTTGCTCGCGCAACCAATCTAAAAGGCCCTTTGAATTTCAAAGGGCCTTTTTTCTTGGCTGGTAAATGAATTGAAAAAGCCCTCGCAAAGAGGGCTTTTCTGTTTCTGGAATTTGCCTGACGCGGCGTCAGTCCGGAATGACTGCCGTTACCTCGATCTCGACCTTCGCGCGGTGCTCCACCAGCGCCGCGACCTGCACGCAAGTCATGGCCGGGAAGTTGCGCCCCATCGCATCGCGATAGACCGGGCCCAGCTCTGAGAGCCGGCGGCTGTACTCGTCGCGGTCCGTCACATACCAGGTCATGCGAACCATGTGCTCGGGGCCCGCGCCGCCGGCGCGGAGCACTTCGGCGATGTTGCGCAGCGCCTGGCCGCATTGGTCGATGAAGTCGTCCGATTCGAACTGTTGCTGCGCGTTCCAGCCGATCTGGCCGCCGACGAACAGCATCGTTCCGCGTGCGGCGACGCCGTTCGCATAGCCCTTGGGAGGCAACCAGCCTTCGGGCTGCAGGAGTTTGTTGATCATGATGTTGTGTTGGGTTGTCTCAGTTTGAATCGCTGGAGCTTGCCAGTCTCGGTGCGCGGAAGCGCCGTGACGAACTCGATCTCCCGGGGGTATTTGAAGGGTGCGATCGTCGCCTTCACATGGTCCTGCAGCGTCTTCACCAGGGCTGCATCGCCTTCATGGCCGGGCTTGAGCACGCAGAAGGCCTTGACGATCATGCCTCGGTCCGCGTCCGGCTTGCCGATCACGCCGCACTCCGCGACGGCGGGGTGCTTCAGCAGCGCATCTTCCACCTCGGGGCCGCCGACGTTGTAGCCGGCGGTGATGATCATGTCGTCGGCGCGCGCCTGGTAGAAGAAGTAGCCGTCGTCGTCCTGGACGAACGAATCGCCCGGGTAGTTCCAGCCGTTCTTCACGTAGTCGGCCTGGCGCGGATCGTCGAGGTAGCGGCAGCCCACGGGTCCCTGCAGCGCCAGCTTGCCGACGGTGCCGTGCGGCACCTCGTTGCCGGCGTCGTCCACCACTTTGGCGGTGAAGCCCGGCACCGCCTTGCCGACGGCGCCGCGGCGCACCTCGTCGCCTGCAGCCGAGATGTAGATGTGGAACACCTCGGTGCCGCCGATGCCGTCGAGCATCTCAATGCCGGTGGCTTCCTTCCATAGCTGCCGCGTGGCGTCGGGCAGTGCCTCGCCAGCGCTCACGCTGATGCGAAGGCTAGGCATGCCGTGCTGCTTCACGAAGGGCGCCATCTGGCGGTAGAAGGTGGGCGCGGTGTAGCTGATGGTCGCGCCGACCTCGTTGATCAGCTTCACGAGCCCTTCGGGGGAGAACGGAGCATCGGGAAAGTACACCGAGGCACCGGCCCACATCGGAAACACCAGCAGCCCGCCGAGACCGAAGGTAAAGGCCAGCGGCGGCGAGCCCACCACGATGTCGTCGCTGCGCGCTTTCAGCACGTGGCGCGGCCAGGTCTGGCACATCGCGAGCACGTCGCGATGCGTGGTCACGGGCGCCTTCGGCTTGCCCGTGGTGCCCGACGTGAACGCGAGCAGCGCGATGTCGTCCGATGCCGTGGGGCATGCGGTGAACACGCCGCTCTTCTTCGCGGCGCGCGACGAGAGCGAGTCCGGTGCATCGGGCTGGTTGAAGGCGATCACGGTGGCGAGCACTGGATGCTCCCGCTGCGCAGTCGCGAGTTCGTCGAGCAGCCGGCCATCGCACAGCGCGGCCACGGGCCGTGCCTTCTCGATGATCTCGCCCAGTTCCTTCGCGCGCAGCAGCGGCATCGTCGCGACCGCGATCAATCCCGCCTTCACCACGGCGAGCCAAGCCAGCGCCATCGCCACCGAGTTGCCGCCGCGCAGCAGCACACGGTTGCCCGGCACCAGCCCGAGGTCTTCCGTCAGCACCTGCGCGATGCGGTTGACCTCGACGGCTGCTTGCGAATACGTGAGCGTGCCCTGCGGCGAACGAAGCATCGGGTTGTCGCCGAAGCCCTTGGCAGTTGCCTTGTCGAGCAGTTCCTCGACCAGGTTCAACTGGTCGGGCAGTTGCAACTCGGGCAGGTCGTAGCGAAAGACGGGCAGCTGCGCGGCTGGCGGCAGGCGGTCGTGAACGAAGCGGTCGACTTGGGCAGACACGGTATTTATCCCCGCAGAACGGATTTGCCAATGATCAGTTGTTGAACCTCCGTCGCGCCTTCGTAGATGCGCAGCGAGCGGATGTCGCGGTAGAGGCTCTCAATCTTCGTGCCAACCTTCACGCCGAGGCCGCCGTGCATCTGCAGCGCCATGTCGATCACGCGGCTCGCGTTTTCCGTGGCGCACATCTTCGCCATCGCGGCGGCGGCCGACACGTCGCCAACAGCGGGCGCGCCGCGCCGTTCGGCGTCGTCGCGCATCCATGCCGCGCGATAGGTGAGCAGTGCGGCGCTGTCGATCAGCGCGGCCATCTCGCCGAGCTTGGCTTGCGTGAGCTGGAAATCCGCGAGCGTCTGGCCGAACATGCGGCGGTTCTTCGAATGCGCGATGGCTTCGGCCAGTGCGCGTCGCCCCATGCCGAGCGCGGCCGCGGCCACCGATGCACGGAAGATGTCGAGCGTGCGCATCGCGAGCTTGAAGCCGCCGTTGAGCTCGCCGAGTTGGGCGGTGCGCGGCACCACGCAGTTCTCGAAGCGCAAGGTGGCGAGCGGATGCGGCGCCATCACGTCGATGTGCGCGGAGGTGTCGAGGCCCGGCGTCGTCGCATCGACGATGAACGCGGTGATGCCGCGCGTGCCGCCTGCAGGATCGGTCTTCGCGAACACGCAGTAGAAGTCGGCGATGCCGCCATTGCTGATCCAGGTCTTCTCGCCGTTGAGCTTCCAGCCATCGGCGGTGGGCTCGGCGCGCATCGCCATCGCGCCCACGTCGGAGCCTGCTTCGGGTTCGCTGAGCGCGAAGGCCGCGATCTTGCTGCCCTTGGCCACGGCCGTCAGGTAATTGGCGTGCTGCTCGGGCGTGCCAGCGAGCGTGATGGCGCCGCTGCCCAGGCCCTGCATCGCGAATGCGAAGTCGGCGAGCGGCGAATGGAAGGCGAGCGTCTCGCGCAGCAGCACGAGCGCGCGCGAGTCGAGCCGCTCGAGCGCGCCGCCCGATGTGCCCGGCACGCAGTAGCGCAGCCAGCCGCCGTCGCCGAGGCGGCGGACCCAGTCGCGGCAGGCGGCGCGGTCGTCGTGCTCGTCGACCTCCTGCGCCGCGGCCCAGGGCAAGAGGCCTTCGGCCAGCGCGCGATGCGCGTCGTCGAAGAACGGCAGCGCCAGGTGCACTGTCGATGGTGGAGCGGGTGCCTTGGTAATCATGGCTTCAGTCTCCGCCGAACACCGGCTTGCGCTTGGCCGCGAAGGCTTCGTACGCGCGCTTGAAGTCTTCGGTCTGCATGCAGATGGCCTGTGCCTGCGCTTCGGCCTCGATGGCCTGGTCGATGGTCATGGACCATTCCTGCGCGAGCATGGTCTTGGTCATGCCGTGCGCGAAGGTGGGGCCTTCGGCCAGCTCGCGCGCCACCTTGGTGGCGGCCTCCAGCAACGCATCGCTTTCGTGCAGTGCGTTGAAGAAGCCCCAGGCGTGGCCTTCCTGCGCGGTCATCGCGCGGCCAGTGAACAGCAGTTCCGAAGCACGGCCCTGGCCGATCACGCGCGGCAGCAGCGCGCATGCGCCCATGTCCGCGCCGGCGAGGCCCACGCGGGTGAAGAGGAATGCGGTGCGCGTGGCGGGCGAGCCGTAGCGCAGGTCGCAGGCCAGCGCGATCATCGCGCCCGCACCGGCGCACACGCCGTCGATCGCACCGACGATGGGCTGCGGGCACGAACGGATGGCCTTCACCAGGTCGCCCGTCATGCGCGTGAACTCCAGCAGCTCGGGCATGCGCATGCCGGTCAGCGGGCCGATGATCTCGTGCACGTCGCCGCCCGAGCAGAAATTGCCGCCCGCGCCGGTGACCACGATCACCTTCACGTCTGTCGCGTAGGTCAGCGCGCGGAACAGGTCGCGCAGCTCGGCATACGAGTCGAAGGTGAGCGGGTTCTTGCGCTCGGGCCGGTTCAGTGTGATGGTGCCGACGCCCGCTTCGTAGCTCCATGCGAAGTGCTCGGCCTTGTAGGCAGCCTTCGCTTCGAATTGCGCGCGCATGGGGTTGCCTGCGCCGATGTAGTGCTTCATTCCGTCTCCGCCATCGATTGGTTGTGTGAGTGTTGCTTGACCTTGCCGAGCAGCTTGTGCAGCTGCGCGATCTCTTTTCCGCTGAGGCCCGCGAAGGCCGCGACGATCCAGTCTTCGTGCTGCTGCGCCATCTCGTTGAAGAGCTTGCGGCCGCGCGCGGTGAGGCGCACGCGCCAGGCGCGGCGGTCGCCCTCGACATTGATGCGCTCCACCAGCCCTTCGGTCACGAGCTGGTCGGTGATGCCGGTGACGTTGCCGCCCGTCACCATCATGCGGCGCGAGAGCTCGTTCATCTTCAGGCCGTCGGGCGAGCGCTCGAGTTGAGACATCAGGTCGAAGCGCGGCAGCGTGGTCGCGAACTGCGAGCGCAGTTCGTTGCGCACCTGCTTCTCGATCAGCTGGGTGCAGGTGAGAAGCCGCAGCCAGAGCCGCAGGGCTTCGGGGTGTTCGCTGTGCGCGCGCGCTTCGAGGTCCATGTCAGTGCGTCTCCTCGGGGTTCGCCGCGGCTGCCGCAGCCATCTGCTGCTGCTTGGCGATCTCGCGGTACATCTGGTCGCGGCCGCTCAGGTATTGCTTCGGCCAGTCGACTTCGCGGCTCTGCAGCTTGGCGGCTTCGTGCAGCGTCCAGGCCGGGTCGGCGAGATGCGGGCGCGCGACGGCGCACAGGTCGGCGCGGCCGGCCGCGATGATGCTGTTGGCCTGGTCCGCGTCGGTGATGGCGCCCACGGCGATGGTCGCGATGCCCACTTCGTTGCGGATGCGGTCGGAGAAGGGCGTCTGGTACATGCGGCCGTACACCGGTTTGGCGGCGCGCGTCGTCTGCCCGGACGAGACGTCGATGAAGTCCGCACCCGCCTCCTTGAAGAGGCGCGCGACCACGACCGCGTCGGCGTCGGTGTTGCCGCCTGGCGCCCAGTCGTGCGCGGAGATGCGCACGCTCATGGGCTTGTCCGCGGGCCACACGGCGCGCATGGCGCGGAACACCTCGAGCGGATAGCGGCAGCGCGCTTCGATGTCGCCGCCGTACTCGTCGGTACGCAGGTTGGTGAGCGGGCTGATGAAGGCCGACAGCAGGTAGCCGTGCGCGCAGTGCAGCTCCAGCCAGTCGAAGCCGGCTTCCAGCGTGCGGCGCGTCGAGGCGACGAACTGGTCGCGCAGCGTGTCCATCTCGGCGCGCGTGATGGCGGCGGGCAGCTGGCTCTGTTCGCCGTACGGCACAGCGCTGGCGCCGAGCAGCGGCCAGTTGCCGCTTTCGAGCGGCTCGTCGGTGCCTTCCCAGCCCACGCGCGTGGAGCCCTTGGGGCCGCTGTGGCCGAGCTGCATCGCGATCTTCGCGCTCGACTGCGTGTGCACGAAATCGACGATGCGCTTGAAGGCGGCTTGCTGCGTGTCGTTGTAGATGCCGGTGCAGGCCGGGGTGATGCGGCCTTCGGGCGTCGGGCTCGTCATTTCGACGAACACCATCGCGGCGCCGCCGAGCGCGCGCGCGCCCAGGTGCACCAGCAGGAAGTCCTGAGGCACGCCGTCGACCGCGCTGTAGGTGGCCATGGGCGACACGAGGATGCGGTTCTTCAGCGTGAGACCGCGCACCTTGTAGGGCATGAGCATCGGCGGCACGGCTTTGCCGCCCGCGAGCCACTGCTCGTAGCCGCCGAGCCATTGCGTGTCGCGCACGCGCAGGTTCTCGTGGCTGATGCGCTGCGACCGCGTGAGCAGCGAGTAGGCGAACTGCTCGATCTCCATGCCGGTGTAGCGCGGCACGTTCTCGAACCACTCGGTCGAGTTGCGCGCGGCGTTCTGGATCTTCAGCACCTCGACGCTGCGGCGCGCCTCGTAGCCTTCGAGCACATGGTCGACGGTGCCGCCCTGTGCGAATTCGTTGGCCAGGTCGATGGCGTCTTCCAGCGCGAGCTTGGTGCCCGAGCCGATCGAGAAGTGCGCGGTGTGCGCGGCGTCGCCCATCAGCACGACGGGCACCGAGCGGCCGTCGACCTCGATGCGGTGGGTCCAGCGTTCGCACACCACGCGCGGAAAGCGGATCCAGTTGGCCGAGCCGCGCAGGTGCGTGGCATTGCTGATCAGCGAGTGGCCGCCCAGGTACTTGGCGAACAGCTTCTCGCAGAAGGCGATGGCCTCCGGCTGCTCCATCTGGTCGAGGCCGTGGGCCTTCCATACGGCCTCGGGCGTCTCGACGATGAAGGTCGAGGTCTTGTCGTCGAACTGGTAGGCATGCGCCTGGAACCAGCCGTGCTCGGTCTGTTCGAAGGCGAAGGTGAAAGCGTCGAAAGTCTGGTGCGTACCCAGCCACACGAAGCGGCAGTTGCGCAGATCGATGTCGGGCTTGAACACGTCGGCATAGCGCTGGCGGATGCGGCTGTTGAGGCCGTCGCTGGCAATGACGAGATCGGCCTTGTACTTTGCGGCGATGGCCTGGTCGTCGGTGGCGTCGGTCTCGAACACCAGGTCGACGCCCAGCGCCAGGCAGCGTTCCTGCAGGATGTTCAGCAGCCGCTTGCGGCCGATGCCGCAGAAGCCGTGGCCGCCCGAGCGCACCTGGCGGCCCTTGAAGAACACCTGGATGTCGTCCCAGTGATGGAACTCGTTGCCGATGAGCGCCGCGGTTTCGGCGTCGGCCGCGCGCAGGTTGCCCAGCGTCTGGTCGCTCAGCACCACGCCCCAGCCGAAGGTGTCGAAGGGGCGGTTGCGTTCCACCACCGTGATCTGCAGCGCCGGGTTGCGCGCCTTCATCAGCAGGGCGAAGTACAGCCCGGCCGGACCGCCGCCGATGCACAGGATGCGTTGGAGATCCGCGGCTGGAGCGGGGCGGACGGATTGAACCGGGTTGAGGCTGTTCATGTTTCAATAGTTTAGACATAAACAATCTGCTGT
Source organism: Variovorax sp. efr-133-TYG-130 (assembly GCF_030208835.1). Classification (NCBI taxonomy): domain Bacteria; kingdom Pseudomonadati; phylum Pseudomonadota; class Betaproteobacteria; order Burkholderiales; family Comamonadaceae; genus Variovorax; species Variovorax sp. efr-133-TYG-130. The sequence continues at coordinate 449,945 of NZ_JARVTD010000029.1, forward strand.
CAATGCGGGTTGGCAACCAACGGCAGGGCGCACCGTTTCGAGGCTTCCGCCGACACGGGCAGCCATGCAAAAACCTGGAAAAATCAATACCATCGGCCCATGCAACACTTGATACCCAAGATCGAGTCGCAGCTGGCTTCGCTGCCTGTTCCAATCGCGCTGGAGTTGCCCGATGGCCGCCGCGTCGCCCAGGCGGGTGCCCGCGTCACGCTGGCCTTCAAGGAGTGGGCGGTGCTTGCCAAGCTGGCGGCCCGGCAGGTGGGGGCCATCGGCGAGGCATACGTCGAGGGCAAGGTGCAGATCGAAGGCGCCATGCGCGACCTCATCGACGCCACGGTGGGCATGCTGCCGGGCAACCCGGCCGAGACCGACACCGGCTGGTGGAGCCGCCTGCAGCACATGGCCAAGTCGCACGGCTCGCACTCGCTGCGCAAGGACGCGGCCCAGATCGAGTTCCACTACGACGTTTCCGACGACTTCTACGCGCTGTGGCTCGACCCGCGCCGGGTCTATTCGTGCGCGTACTTCCGCACCCCCGACCTCACGCTGGCGCAGGCCCAGGAAGCCAAGCTCGACCACATCTGCCGCAAGCTCATGCTGCAGCCGGGCGAGCGCTACCTCGACATCGGCTCCGGCTGGGGCGCGCTGCTGCTGTGGGCCGCCGAGCACTACGGCGTGGATGCCACCGGCATCACGCTGTCGAAGAACCAGCATGCGCACGTGCAGCGGCTGATCGAGGAGAAGGGCCTGCAGGGCCGCGTGCGCGTCGAGCTGCGCGACTACCGCGAACTGTCGGCCGAGCAGCCCTTCGACAAGATCTCGTCGGTCGGCATGTTCGAGCACGTGGGCGCGGCCAACATGCCGACCTACTTTCGGAAGATTCATTCACTGCTCAAGCCGGGTGGCCTGGTCATGAACCACGGCATCACCTCGGGGGAGCTCAACTACCGCCAGCTGGGCGCTGGCATGGGCGACTTCATCGAGAAATACATCTTCCCCGGCGGCGAGTTGCTGCACGTGACGCACGTGCTGCGCGAGACGGCCGCGGCCGGCCTGGAGATGGTCGACACCGAAAGCCTGCGCCCGCATTACGCGCGCACGCTGTGGGCCTGGTCGGACGCGCTCGAAGCGCAGCTCGACACCGCGCGCGAGGTGCTCAGGCGCAGCGGCGGCCGCCAGGGCGAGAACGCCGAACGCGTGCTGCGTGCCTACCGCCTGTACCTGGCGGGCTCGGCCATGAGCTTCGAGCAGGGCTGGATTTCGCTGCACCAGATGCTGTCGACCAAGCCCGACGGCAATGTCGAGCATGGCGTCTTGCGCGGTGCGCAATCGGTGTACCCTTTTGCCCGTGATTACATCTACAAGTAAGTGAGAACACCATGCTTTATCGATTCCAGTCCCGGGCTTCCGCCGATTTCGTGATGCTCGAAGTGCACGCGCGCCAGTTGCTCGACATCGTCGGCAAGCCGGCCGCGCCGCAAGGCATCATCACCGTCGAGCAGATCCCGGGCGCCATTTCCGCGCTGGAGGCCGCACTGGCCCGCGAAGGCGGCAATGCCCACAACCACGACGACTACGCGGTCGAGGGCCATGCCAACGACGCCGAAAAGCAGCATGTGGGACTGCACCAGCGTGCAGCCCCCCTGCTTCACATGCTCAAGGATTCGCTGGCCGACAAGAAGGACGTGACCTGGAAGACCTGATCCCAGCCCAGCCGCGCGCCCGGTCTTCGTCTTGAAACGCCGCGCAACCGGCTTCGCCGGGCCGCAGGCGTTGCCCCCTGCAAGGGGGAAGGCGCCGCGACACGAAGTGCGCGCAGCCTGGGGGTTAGTCCACCTTAGCGCCGGAGTCCTTCACCACCTTCGCCCACTTCACGTGTTCGCTCGCGATGAGCTTCGTGAAGTCGGCGGGTGAATTTCCGCTCGGCAGCGCGCCCTGCGCGAGCATCTTCTCCTTGATGGCCGGCGTGCCCAGCGACTTGGCCACTTCCTGCTGAATGCGGTTCACGATCTCGGGCGGGGTGCCGGCCGGCGCCAGCAGCCCGAACCACGAGCTCGCCTCGTAGCCCTTGAGCGTCGGGCCTCCCACCTCGGCCACCGTCGGAACGTCCGGCAGCGCCGGCGAACGCTGGGCGCTGGTGACGGCCAGCGCGGTGAGCTTGCCGGCCTTGATCTGCGCCATCGACGAGGGCAGGTTGTCGAACATCACGTCGGCGTTGCCGCCCACCATGTCCAGCAGCGCCGGGCCCGAGCCCTTGTACGGGATGTGCGCCATGAAGGTGCCCGTCATGCTCTTGAACAGCTCGCCCGCCAGGTGGATCGACGTGCCGCTGCCGCTGGACGCCATGTTCAGCTTGCCGGGGTTGGCCTTGGCGTACTTGATGAAGTCCTGCACGTTGTGGATGTTCAGCGCCTTGGCCTTGTCGGCGTTCATTTCCATCACGTTGGGCACGGCGGCCACCAGCGTGATGGGCGCGAAGTCCTTGATCGGGTCGAAGGCCAGCTTGGGATAGAGCGCGCGGTTGATGCCGTGCGTGCCCACGGTGCCCATCAGCAGTGTGTAGCCGTCGTTGGGCGCGCGCGCCACGATCTCGGCGCCCAGGTTGCCGCCCGCGCCGGCGCGGTTGTCGACGATGAACTGCTGGCCGAAGGCCTTGGAGAGCTCCGGCGCGATCGCGCGCGCCAGGATGTCCGTGGTGCCGCCCGCCGCGAACGGCACGACGATGCGCACCGGCTTGGTAGGCCAGTTGCTCTGGGCCCAGGACGGTGCGGCCATGAGGGCGAGTGCGGTGGCGACCGAGGCCGCGAGCGCGGTCCGGCGATTGGAAGGCGAGGAAAAGAAAGAGAAAGAAGTCATGCGCGCGTTTGTACATGGGGGCGCTGCCTGCGTCGCGGGTGAAAACCCCGTGGGCGCAACGGTCAGGCCACCTGCATGCGCTGGGCGAAGCGTTCGCTGCGAAAGCGCTCGAGCACGAAGTCGATGAACACCCGCGTCTTCGGCGGCAGCAGCTTCTTGCTCGGGTAGTAGAGCCACACCGCGCCCGTGTCCTGGTACCACTCGGGCAGCAGCCGCACCAGTTCGCCGCCGCGCAGGCTGCGCTCGACGAAGGGCATCGGCAGCATCGCCACGCCCAGCCCCATGAGCGCGGCCTGCGCCAGGGCTTCGGGGTCGTTGAAGACGGCGCGCGGGCGGGGCAGCTCGACCGTGATCTCGGCCTCCTGGGCGTTGGCGCGCACGCGCCGCAGCGTCCAGCCGCGCACGCGGCCCGTGGGCGACGAGCGGCGCAGCAAGGCGTCGAGCGCCGCCAGGTCCGACGGCTGCCGGGGCATGTTGCGTCCTTCCATGTAGCGCGGCGACGCCACCGCCACCTGGTGGACGCGCGCCAGTTCGCGCGCCACCAGCCCCGCCGACAGTTCGATGCCGCCGCCGATGGCCGCGTCGAAGCCCTCGCCGACCAGGTCGACCTGCTGGTTGTCGAAATGCCAGTCCGGCACGATGGCCGGGTAGCGCGCGATGAAGTCGCCCAGCATCGGCAGCACATGCGCGCGCCCGAAAGCCTGGCCCATGCTCACCTTGAGCGTGCCGGCGGGCTGGCCGTCGTCGGTGTCGATGCCGGCCACGGCCTCGCGCAGCGTGGCGAGCGCGCCGCCGATCTGCGCGAGGAAGCGCTCGCCGCCCTCGGTCAGCGTGAGGCTGCGCGTGCTGCGCTGGAACAGCCGCAGGCCCAGCCGCGCCTCGAGCCGCGCCACGCTCTTGCTGACCGCCGCCGGCGTGAGGCCCAGGCGCCGGGCCGCGGCCGAGAAGCTGCCGCCCTCCGCGCTTTGCACGAAGGATTCGAGGTGATTGAGCGGTTCCATGCGCGCATTTTCAGGCCGAGTTTCAACTTCCAGTTGAATTTGATTGACTCGATTAATGGCTACCGGCAATGCAATGAAAGGCAGAGACTGGAGGCCTTCTTCCTCCAACAGATCGGAAAAAATCATGGCTTCCAGCAACGTCGCTTCTGCTTCTTCTTCTTCCCCCGTCCTGGCCGGCAAGGTCGCCTTCGTCACCGGCGGTTCGCGCGGCATCGGTGCCGCCATCGTTCGCCGGCTGGCGCGCGACGGTGCCGCCGTGGCCTTCAGCTATGCCAGTTCCGGCGCGCCGGCCGACGAACTGGTGCGCACCATCGAGGCCGAGGGCGGCCGCGCCCTCGCGCTGAAGATCGACAGTGCCGACGCCGACGCGCTCAAGGCCGGCATCGACCGGGCCGCCGGGCACTTCGGCGGGCGCATCGACATCCTGGTCAACAACGCGGGCGTGCTGCACCTCGGTCCCGTCGAGCAGTTCTCGCTGGCCGATTTCGACCGCACCATCGCGGTCAACGTGCGCGCCGTGTTCGTCGCGATCCAGGCGGCGCTGGCGCACATGGGCACGGGCGGGCGCATCGTCAACATCAGCAGCACCAACGCCGAGCGCATGCCCTTTGCCGGCGGCAGCGTGTATGCGATGAGCAAGTCGGCGCTGACCGGGCTGGTGCAGGGCCTGGCGCGCGACCTGGGGCCGCGCGGCATCACGGTCAACAACGTGCAGCCCGGCCCGGTCGACACCGACATGAACCCCGCCAGCGGCCCGATGGCCGCCAACATGCACGGCTTCATGGCCATCGGCCGCCACGGCCACGCCGACGAGATCGCCGGCATGGTGGCTTACCTGGCCAGCCCCGAAGCCGCGTTCGTGACCGGCGCGGGCCTGAACATCGACGGCGGCTTTGCCGCTTGACACTGGCTCGCCCCCAGGCTGCGCGCACTTCGTGTCGCTTCGCCTTCCCCCTGCCGGGGGCAACACCTGAGGCCCGGCGGAGCCGGTTCCTCGGTGTTCTGGAAGGGGGGCGGGGCCTGGCGTGGTGGGGTCAACTGCTGCGCTGGACGGCCTTGATGAGTTTGTCGAGCGTTGCGTCTAGCTGGGCCAGTTCGTTGCCGTCGACACCTGCGAACAGCGCGGCCTCGCGCTCGCGGCCCAGTGTGGCGACCTTTTCATGCAACGCTTTGCCGGCGGCGGTGAGGTAGAGGCGGCTGCTGCGCTGGTCGGTCGGGTCTTCGTGGCGCTGCACGCGCTTGTGGCGTTTGAGTCCGGCCAGCGCGCGGCTCACCGCCATCTTGTCCAGGCCGGTCTGGTCGGCGACCTGCGTGGCGTTGAGCCCGGGCTGGGCGCCGAGCACGGCCATCGTGCGCCATTCGTTCAGCGTGAGCTGGTGCTCGCGGCCCACGCGCTCATGAAAAGGCCGCGCCGTGAGGTTGACCACCCGCACCAGCTTGAAGAAGAGCGGGTCCATCGCGCCTGTGTCGCGGCCGGACCTCAGCCGGCCAGCTTCTTCGCGGCGGCCACGATGGCCGGCACGCCCACGCGCGACTGCGCCTCCAGCACCGGCGCATAGCCGACCGGAATGCGCGGCGCGCCCAGCCGCGCGATGCGGCAGCCGGTGGCCTCCGCCGCGCTGGCCGCGATCTCGGCGCCGAAGCCCGCCGCCTGCACCGCCTCGTGCACCACCAGCAGACGGCCGGTGCGCGCGCACGACGACAGCACCGTCTCGCGGTCCCACGGCCACAGGGTGCGCAGGTCGATCAGGTCGACAGCGATGCCTTCTGCGGCCAGCGCATCGCAGGCGTCCGCGCAGGCCTGCATCTGCCGGCTCCAGCTCACCAGCGTGAGCGCATCGCCCTCGCGCACACGCGCGGCCTTGCCCAACGGCACCGCGATGCTTTCGTCGACCTCGCCGCGCACGCCCCACAGCGTCTTGTGCTCGATGTAGACCACCGGGTCGCCGCACTGCAGCGCCGCGCGCAGCAGGCCGTGGTTGTCCTGCGGCGTCGAGGGGCACACCACCACCACGCCCGGCAGGTGCGCGAACCAGGCTTCGAGCGATTGCGAGTGCTGCGCCGCCGATGCGTCCCAGATGCCGCCCGGCATGCGCGCCACCAGCGGCACGCGGCCCTGGCCGCCGAACATGAAGCGGTTCTTGGCGGCCTGGTTCACCAGTTCGTCCATGCCGCACAGCGCGAAGTCGACCACGCGCATCTCGACCACCGGCCGCAGCCCCGCGAGCGCCATGCCCACGCCGGCGCCCATGATCGCGGCCTCGCTGATCGGCGTGTCGATCACGCGGCCGGTGCCGAAGTGCTGCTGCAGCCCCTTGTACTGGCCGAAGATGCCGCCGCGGCCCACGTCCTCGCCGAGCACGACCACGCGCGGGTCGGCCTCCATCTCGCGCCGCAGCGCGAGCAGGGCGGCTTCGGAATAGCTCAGGTCCTGCTTCGTCAATGCCATTGGCCGGCTCCGGTGGTCTGCACGTCGGTGAAGGCGGCGCCGGCGTCGGGCCAGGGCGCGGCGTCGGCGACGGCCAGCGCGGTGTCGACCTCGTCGCGCGCGGCGTTCTCGATGGCGTCGAGCGTGGCGGCGGCGATGCCCGCCGAAAGAAGATGGCCGCGCGCCCGCGCGATCGGGTCCGTTTCCAGCGCCGCCGCCAGTTCGGCCGGGTCGCGGTAGGCCGCAAGGTCGACCGACACGTGGCCCTTCACGCGGTAGGTCAGCGCATGCAGCAGGCGCGGGCCGCCGCCGGCGCGCACCTCGCTCACCAGCCGCGCGGCGGTTTCGTGCACCGCGAACACGTCGTTGCCGTCGACCTGCGTGGCGGCGATGCCGAGCGACTCGGCACGCACCGAAGCGCCGTCGCCCGCCGTCATCGGCCCGCTCGCGGTGGTCGCGCTCCAGCGGTTGTCTTCGCAGACGAAGAGCACCGGCAGCTCGTACACCCGCGCCCAGTTCAGCGCTTCGAGAAAGGGCCCGCGGTTGATGGCGCCGTCGCCGAAGAAGCAGACCGTGATGTCGTCGCCCTTGCCGAGCAGCTTCTGCGCATGCGCCGCGCCCACGGCAATCGGCAACCCTGCCGCCACCACGCCGTTCGCGCCCAGCATTCCGACCGAGAAGTCCGCGATGTGCATCGAGCCGCCCTTGCCGCCGTTGAAGCCGGTGGCCTTGCCGAACAGCTCGCACATCATCCGAGCGAGGTCCGCGCCCTTGGCCAGCGTGTGGCCGTGGCCGCGATGGGTGGAGGTGAGGTAGTCGCTGGCGCGCAGGTGGGCGCACACGCCGGCCGGCACCGCCTCCTGGCCGGTGGACAGGTGCAGCGGCCCGCGCACCTTGGCGGCACCCGCGGCCTGCTGGCCATAGGCGCTCACGCCGCCCTGGCTGGCCGCTTCGGCGGCGTTCTCGAAAGCGCGGATGCGCACCATGACGCGGTACAGCGCCTGCGCATCGGATGTGCTCGGGTCCATCTTGTCTCCAACGCGCTCGAGGTGGGCGCCTTGCGAAAAATCGTATCAAACGAGATCGAACCGCTTCACCGGGCTTACCCCCGTCGCGGTGTTGAAGCCCGCCGCCTGGTTTGATATGATTCATATACATTTCGTATATAAAAACAGACCATGGGCATCGTCAAGATTTCAGACCTCATGCATGAGAACCTGCGCGTCGCGGGCAATGCGCTGAGCCGTTCCATCAACGCGCAGGCCGAGCACTGGATGCGCATCGGCATGCTGGCCGAGCTGCACCCCGAGCTCGATCACCGCGAGATCTGCCAGTTGCTCATCCGCGCCGAGCAGGCCGGCGGCTTCGACCTGGCCACCGTCTCCGGCCTCGTCGAACCGCCGCCGCCGACCGCGCCCGCGCCCGCTGCCGCTCCCGCCGCACGCAAGCTGGCCGGGGCGCGCGCATGAGGACCGCCGCCGCACCGCTCAAGTCGCCCGACGAAATCGCGATGGCGCGCGCAGCGGGCCGGCTCGCCGCCGAGGTGCTGGCGATGATCGGCGAGCATGTGAAGCCCGGCGTCACCACCGAGGAGCTCGACCGCATCTGCCACGACCACATCGTCAATGTGCAGGGCGTGGTGCCCGCCAACGTCGGCTACCAGGGCTACACCAAGACGGTCTGCACCTCGGTCAACCATGTGGTCTGCCACGGCGTGCCTTCGGCGCAGAAGGTGCTGAAGAAGGGCGACATCATCAACATCGACGTGGCCGTCAACAAGGACGGCTGGTTCGGCGACTGCAGCCGCATGTACTTCGTCGGCGAGCCCAGCCCGCTGGCGCGGCGCCTGGTGGACACCACCTACGAGGCGATGCGCGCCGGCATCCTGCAGGTGCGTCCCGGCGCCACGCTGGGCGACGTGGGCCATGCGATCCAGAGCGTTGCGCACCGCGAGCGCTTCAGCGTCGTGCGCGAGTACTGCGGCCACGGCATCGGCCGGATCTACCACGACGATCCTCAGGTGCTGCACTACGGCCAGCCCGGCCAGGGCCTGCGGCTGGAGGCCGGCATGGTCTTCACCATCGAGCCGATGATCAACGCCGGCCGGCGCGAGACCCGCGAGCTGCCCGACGGCTGGACGGTGGTCACGCGCGACCATTCGCTGTCGGCGCAGTGGGAGCACATGGTCGCGGTCACGGAAGACGGCTTCGAGGTGCTGACGCCCTGGCCCGAAGGCACGGGGCGCTATCCCGCCATTGCCTGAGAGGGCGGCGCTCCCGCGTCGTTTCCGTCCGACGCGGGCGACAGGCAATCCTGCATTGCCGTGCAGGACAACGCCGCGTCCTGCTTTTCGGGTGTCTTGCGGGCCGATGGCTGTGGCATCTTCGTTCCCCTGTCGCGCCGCCTCCTGGCGCGCATCGCTTCAAGCAGGAACAACACCATGATCAAGATCGGCATCGTCGACGACCACGCCGTCGTCCGCACAGGCCTCAAGGCGTTCTTCTCCACCTTCGTCGATTTCCGCGTGGTCGGCGAGGCCGGCTCCGGCCGCGAGGCCATCGACCTCGTTCGCACGGCCGACATCGACGTGCTCGTGATGGACCTTTCGATGCCCGGCCAGAGCGGCATCGACGCGCTCGCCATGGTGCGCGCCAAGGCGCCCGACCTGGGCGTGCTCATCCTCAGCGGCTATCCCGAGGAACATTACGCGGTGAACTTGATCCGCCAGGGCGCATCGGGCTATCTCAACAAGGAATGCGAGCCCGAGGAAATCGCCAAGGCGATCCGCACGGTGGCGCTGGGCCGCCGCTACATCTCGCCCTCGGTGGCGGAGCTGCTGGCCGGCCAGCTGGAGCGCAAGGACAACGCGCCGCCGCACAAGCACCTGTCGGAGCGCGAGTTCCAGGTGTTCCTGAAGCTCGCCAAGGGCGAGTCGGTGGGCAGCATCGGAGAGGCGCTGTCGCTGTCGGTGAAGACCATCAGCACCTACCGCACGCGCCTCATGGAGAAGATGAACCTCTCCACCAACAGCGACCTGACCTACTACGCGATCAAGACGCAGCTGATCGACTGATCGCTTGAGCACACAGGCTTCGCGTCCCCACGTGCAGCGCCGAGGGACGCTCAAGACCATCGTCTGGACTTTCGTCCTGACGCTTGCCGCCACGCTGCTGGTGCTCAACTTCACCAGCGGCGAGAAGAAGCTCGACGAGCAGGTCAAGCGCGAGTACGCGCTGCACGATGCGCAGTACCAGCGCGCGCTGGGCGTGATGCTCGGGCCGCCCATCACCGGCGGCAACCGCTTCGAGGCCTTCCAGAACGGCGACCGGATTTTTCCGCCGATGCTCGCCGCCATCCGCGGCGCCAGGCGCAGCATCACCTTCGAGACGTACATCTACTGGTCGGGCGACATCGGGCGCGAGTTTGCCGACGCGCTCTCGGAGCGCGCCCGCGCGGGCGTCAAGGTGCACGTGCTGCTCGACTGGGTGGGCAGCGCCAAGGTCGATGGCGACTTCATCCGCGAGATGGAAAGCGCCGGCGTGCAGATCCGCAAGTTCCACAAGCCGAGCTGGTACGACATCGCGCGCATGAACAACCGCACCCACCGCAAGCTGCTGGTGGTCGACGGCCGCACCGGCTTCACCGGCGGCGTGGGCATCGCGCCCGAATGGACCGGCCATGCACAGGACGCCGAGCACTGGCGCGACTCGCACTACAAGGTCGAAGGGCCGGTGGTGGCGCAGATGCAGGCCGTGTTCATGGACAACTGGGTGAAGGTGTCGGGCGACGTGCTGCACGGCGAAACCTACTTCCCGCCGATTCCCTCGATGGGCGACGGGCGCGCCCAGATGTTCAGCAGTTCGCCTTCGGGCGGCAGCGAGAGCATGCATCTCATGTACCTGCTGTCGATCGCGGCGGCCACCAGGACCATCGACCTGTCGAGCGCCTACTTCGTGCCCGACGACCTGACGGTGGGCGCGCTGGTCGCGGCCATGAAGCGCGGCGTACGGCTGCGCATCATCACGCCGGGCCCGATCATCGATTCGCAGACCGTGCGCGGTGCCTCGCGCGCGGCGTGGGGCCCGCTGCTGGAGGCGGGCGCCGAGATCAGCGAATACCAGCCGACCATGTTCCATTGCAAGGTCTTCACGGTCGACGGCCTGCTGGTGTCGGTGGGCTCCACCAACTTCGACAATCGCTCGTTCCGCCTGAACGACGAGGCCAACCTCAACATCTACGACGAGGCCTTCGCCGCCGAGCAGACCGCGCAGTTCGAGGCCGACCTGCGCCAGTCGAAGCGCCTGACGTACGAGGCCTGGAAGGATCGCCCGCTGCACGAGAAGGCGATGGAGCACCTGGCGGCGCTGCTGTCGTCGCAGCTCTAGCTGCTGCGCGGGCGGCAGGCCGCGCGCACGATGCGCGCCGTCGGGTTGGGCTTCATGTCCAGGAAGCGCACCGGCTTGGGGGCGTTGCTGTAGTCCGCGCTGCGGTGGGGCTCGCCCTGCCACAGCGGCTGGGCGTAGAAGCGCGCCGCCACGTAGCTGGCGCGGCCCGCCTGGCAGTCGAACACCACGCGAGACTCGTACGAACGGTACGGAATGCCGTCCCAGTTGACGCGCTGCGCCGCGCGGCTCACGCGCAGATTCATGGCCTTGGAGGCGTCGCCCGGTGTGTCCTGGAGCATCACGCGGTCGGGGTCGACCTGGACCGTGTCTGCCAGCTTGTCCTGCGGATCTCCCGTCACCGTGAACCAGCCGGGCTGCGCATGCGCGATGCAGCCGACCATGCCGATAGCCAACAGCCAGTGCTTCACGACGGACTCCAGGAAAAGAAGAAATAGGGGGAAACGGTGAAACATGAATTTACATTGACCGCCGGCCCCTCGCGTGTCGGACGACGCCGAAGGTCCGTGCCGAACGGCGGGCGCGCGGGGGCAAACTCGCGCGATGACCACCCTGCACAGACTTTCCATCGACGTGAGGCCCGGCACTGCGGTGTCGGCCCTTGCGATGTCGCCACCCTCGGCCGAGGCGTGCCTGGTGCTCGCGCACGGCGCCGGCGCGGGCATGGCGCATCCGTTCATGCAGGCCGTGGCCGAGGGCCTTGCCGAGCGGCGCATCGCCACGCTGCGCTACCAGTTCCCCTATATGGAGCAGGGCAGCAAGCGCACGGACGCACCGCCGCTGGCGCATGCCACGGTGCGCGCGGCCGTGGCCTGCGCCTCGGCGCGCTATGCGGGCGTGCGCCTCTTCGCGGGCGGCAAGTCGTTCGGCGGGCGCATGACGTCGCAGGCCCAGGCGCTGGAGCCGCTCGCGGCCGTCGAAGGGCTGGTCTTCCTGGGCTTTCCGCTGCACCCGTCGGGCGCGCCCGCAAAGGCGGCCGGGCGCGCGGCGCATCTGCGCGAGGTCGACGTGCCCATGCTCTTCGCGCACGGGCCGCGCGACACGCTGGCCGAGCCCGCGCCTTTCGACGACACCGTGCAGGCGCTGGGTCCGATCGCCACCGTGCTGGAGATCGAGGGTGCCGACCATTCCTTCCATGTGCTCAGGCGCACCGGCCGCACCGACGGGCAGGCGCTGGACGACATGCTCGACGGCATCGCCGTGTGGATGCAGGCCTGGCGCATCGGCTGAAGCCGGGCGGCGCGGGTCGTCCTTCGCCTACGCCGTGTCGCCCGATGGGACGACGCCGAGGCATCGCGGATCTTTCAACGATGTGTGTTCGACAGACGGCAAACAGATCATCAATTGAAAGGATCACCGACATGGCATACACAGACGCATCCCTCGACACCCTGCAGGCAACCGGCCCCGCGCTCGCCAACGACGAAGTCGTGGACGTGCTCAACGACCTGCTCGAGAACTCGCGGGACGGCGAATACGGCTTCCGCGCCTGCGCCGACGAAGTGGAGAGCCCGGCGGCGAAGCAACTGTTCGCCAACCGCGCCGAAGAATGCCGCAAGGCCGGCAGCGAACTGATGGCGCTCATCACGGCCTACGGCGGCAAGCCTGCCGATGGCGGCACCGCCAGCGGCGCGCTGCATCGTGGCTGGGTGCACGTGAAGGGCTCGCTGGGCGCCAACAGCGAACTCTCGATCCTCGAATCGTGCGAGCGCGGAGAAGACACCGGTGTTGCACGCTACCGCAAGGCCCTGAAGCAGAACCTGCCCGCCGACGTGCGCAGCGTGGTCGCTGCCCAGGCCGAAGGCGCCCAGCGCAACCACGACCAGATCCGCGACCTGCGCAACGCCGCGCGCGCCCGCGACTGATCGCCGCCACGCGCTCCAGCGCATGAAGGCCGGGCTTGCCCGGCCTTTTTTCATGGGCGCCCCGCGCTCCGGGAATTCCCGGATGCCCAGCACCTTGCCGCGATGGGATAGTTAGTTCGCCCTTCAAACTAACTAATTTCTTACACGGCTTATCCCTGTGGGGCGCACCAACTCAGGAGAGACATCGATGCAACTGAAACACACCCTGGCCGCCATGGCCTTCGGTCTCACGGCCGTGGGCGCGATGGCGCAGACCGTGGTCGGCGTGAGCTGGTCCAACTTCCAGGAAGAGCGCTGGAAGACCGACGAGGCCGCCATCAAGGCCGAACTCGAGAAGCTCGGCGCCAAGTACATCAGTGCCGATGCGGGCGGCTCTCCGGAGAAGCAGCTGGGCGACATCGAGGGCCTGATGTCGAAGGGCGCCAAGGCGCTCATCGTGCTGGCGATGGACAAGGACGCCATCCTGCCGGCGGTGACCAAGGCCACGCGCCAGAAGGTGCCCGTGGTGGCGTACGACCGGCTGATCGAGGCGCCGGGCGTCTTCTACATCACCTTCGACAACGTCGAGGTCGGCCGCATGGAAGCGCGCGAGGTGCTCAAGGTCAAGCCCAAGGGTAACTACGTGATCATCAAGGGCTCGCCGAGCGACCCGAACGCCGACTTCCTGCGCGCCGGCCAGCAGGAGGTGCTCGACGCCTCCATCAAGAAGGGCGACATCAAGATCGTGGGCGACGAATACACCGAAGGCTGGAAGCCCGAAGTCGCGCAGAAGAACATGGAGCAGATCCTCACCAAGAACGGCAACAAGGTCGACGCGGTGGTGGCGGCCAACGACGGCACGGCCGGCGGCGCGGTGGCGGCGCTCACGGCCAAGGGCCTGCGCGGCATTCCGGTGTCGGGCCAGGACGCCGACTTTGCGGCGCTCAACCGCATCGCGCTGGGCACCCAGACCGCGACCATCTTCAAGGACTCGCGCGAACTCGGCCGCGAAGCCGCCGCCGCGGCCATCGCGCTGTCGCAGGGCAAGCCGGTCGACAAGGCCGGCACCTGGAACTCCGGTCCGAAAAAGGTCTCGCTGCAATCGCGCCTGCTGACGCCGGTGCCCGTGACGCGCGACAACCTCGACGTCGTGGTCAAGGCCGGCTGGATCAAGAAGGACGAGCTCTGCAAGGGCGTGACGGGCGCCAGCGCGCCCGCGGCCTGCAAGTAGGCGAGCAAGCCAGCACGGATCACCCGCGCAACGCGCCAATCGGCCGGCCGTCCACGGGCCCGGCCGGAGGTGGGCGCGCTCCTGTCTTTGTCCCGAAGGGGGTCTGAAAAATGAGCAATCCAACACCGGGCTGGTGGCGCCGCACGGGCATCGACCTGCGCCTCGTGCTGATGTGCGTGCTGCTGGTCATCATGGCGGTGGTGTTCAGCGTCATGTCGGGCGGCGTGTTCCTGTCGCCCGAGAACCTTTACAACGTCGCGCAACAGACGGCGGTGGTCGGCATCGTGTCGACCGTCATGGTGCTGATCATCGTGGCGCGCCACATCGACCTGTCGGTCGGCTCGGTGATGGGCTTCGTCGGCGTGCTCATCGCGTACCTGCAATACACCTCGGGCTGGTCGTGGCCCACGGCCTGCCTGGCGGGCCTGGCGGTGGCGCTGCTGGTGTCCATCTACCAGGGCTGGCTCACGGCGATGCTGGGCGTGCCTTCGTTCGTGGTCACGCTGGGCGGCCTGATGTCGTTCCGCGGCGCGGCCTTCCTGGTGGCCGACGGCAAGACGCAGCCGGTGAACGACGAATTCTTCCAGCGCCTGGGCGGCGGCTACGACGGCGGCATCGGCGTCACCGCGAGCTGGGTGATCGCCGGGCTGGTGGCGGTGGTGCTGTTCGCGCGCATGTTCCAGAAGCGCGCGGCGCGCGCGCGCCACGAGATGCCCAACGAGCCGCTGTGGCTGGAGTTGCTGCTCACCGCAGTGCCGGCGGCGGTGGTGATCGGCTTCGCGGCGGTCATGAACCACTACAAGATCGATTCGAAAGACGCGCCCCAGGGCATTCCGATTCCGGTGCTGATCTGGGCGGTGGTGGCCATCGTGCTGTCGTTCATCGTGCACCGCACCCGCTTCGGCCGCTACGTGTTCGCGATGGGCGGCAACCCCGACGCGGCGGCGCTGGTGGGCATTCCGGTCAAGCGCGTCACGCTGATGCTGTTCGCGCTGCTGGCGGTGCTGGTCACCATCGCGGCCATCGTGTCGATCGCGCGGCTCAACGCGGGCACCAATTCGCTGGGCACGGGCATGGAGCTGTACGTGATCGCGGCGGCCGTCATCGGCGGCACGGCGCTGGCGGGCGGCAGCGGCTCGATCTTCGGCTCGGTGCTGGGCGCGCTCATCATGCAGTCGCTCGACAGCGGCATGCTGCTGCTCGACGTGCCCATCGGCAAGCGCATGGTCATCATCGGGCAGGTGCTGATCGTGGCCGTGGTGTTCGACGTTCTCTACCGGCGCAAGTTTGGGGAGAACTAGGGATGAACTTGCATTGCTGTTCAGGGTGCGATCACGCCGACGGGGTACCTTGCTCCGCGAATGTCCCCCGGCCTTCGGCCTCCTCCTTTATTTCGCTGCGCAAGGCACCCCGCCAGCGTGATCGATGGACGCAGCGCTCGCGCGGCCGGCATCACGGCCGAGCCCATTGTGCGAATGGCGCCGGGTGCTCCCCGCAGCGAAATAAAGGAGGAGCCGAAGGCGGGGGACATTCGCGGAGGGGAGTACCCGGTGGCATTCGCACACTCCCCGAACAAGAACGCCAAACCAAGGCAGAGCACTGAAATGGCAGACATCGACACAACCAAACCCCTCGTCGAACTGCGCGAGATCCGCAAGTCCTTCGGCGGCGTCAAGGCCGTGGACGGCGTGAGCGTCAACCTCTACCCCGGCGAAGTGGTCGCGCTGCTCGGCCACAACGGCGCGGGCAAGTCCACGCTCATGAAAATGCTCGCCGGCGCCTACCCCATCGACTCCGGCGACACCCTGATAGCCGGCGAGAAAGTCAACATCCGCACGCCCGCCGAAGCGCAGGCGCAAGGCATCGAGACCATCTACCAGACCCTTGCATTGGCCGACAACCTCGACTCCGTGTCGAACCTGTTCCTCGGCCGCGAGAAGATGACGCGCTGGAACACCCTGGACGACCACTTCATGGAAGTGCAGGCGCGCAAGGTGTTCCACCGGCTCAACAAGAACTTCACCAACATCCGCGTGCCCGTGCGTCGTCTCTCCGGCGGACAGCGGCAGGTGGTCGCCATCTCTCGCGCGCTGTACTTCAATGCGCGCATCCTCATCATGGACGAGCCCTGCGCCGCGCTCGGCCCCGAGGAGACCGCGATGGTCGGCGGCCTCGTGAAGCAGCTCAAGGCCGACGGCGTGGGCATCTTCCTCATCACGCACGACATGCCCGACGTGTTCTCGCTGAGCGACCGCCTCGCCGTGATGAAGAACGGCAAGCTGGTCGGCACCTATCGCACCGCCGACGTCACCGAAGACGAAGTGCTCGGCATGATCATTGCCGGCAAGCGGCCCGAAGGCAAAGAGCAGGCCCATCACGCCGACACCGCGGCCGCCTGATGTGACCACCATCGGCGACCAGCAGCTCGTGAAGCGCATGAACCGCAGCGTCCTGCTGCGGCTGCTGCGCGCGCAGCCCGGCCTCTCGCGCGCGCGGCTGGCCGGCGAGAGCGGCCTCACCAAGTCGACCGTGAGCCTGCTGGTGCGCGAGCTGATCGACGAGGGCTGGCTCAGCGAATCGGGCGCGGCCGTGGCCGACGGCCTGGGGCGGCCTTCGACGCCGCTGCGCATCAACGTGGGCGTGCGCGCGCTCATGGGCGTGGAGATCGCCGTGGAGACGGTGCGCCTCGTGTGCATGTCGCTGCAGGGCGAGGTGCTGTATTCCGACACCCGGGCACTGGCCGACAGCGCGCCCGCCGGCGTCTGCGCGCAGGTTGCGCGCATGGCCTCGGTCGCGCATGCGCGGCTCGAGCAGCTCGGCCTGCGCCTGTCGAGCATCGGCGTGTGCATACCCGGCGCGGTGGACGACTGCACCGGCGTGGTCCGCTTCGCGCCCAACCTCGGCTGGCGCAACGTGAGCCTGCTGCCCGCGCTGGAGAAAGCCTTTGCCGCCGTGGGCCTGCCGCGCGTCACCGTGCAGCTGCAGAACGACGCCGATGCCGCCGTGCTGGGCGAATACGAGTTCGCTGCGATGGAAGGCCAGGAGGGCGAAGACCCGCTGATCTTCGTCAATTGCGACGTGGGCGTGGGTGCGGGCGTGGTGCTGAACGACCGGCTCTTCACCGGCGCGCAGGGCATGGCCGGAGAGATCGGCCACACCATCCTCGAGCTCGACGGGCCGCTGTGCTCATGCGGGCGGCGCGGCTGCGCCGAGGCCTTCTTCGGCTCGCGCGTGCTGCTGCGCGAAGGCCGCGACATGCAGCGCGCCGCCGCCTTCTTCGGCGTGATGCTGCAGAACCTGTGGGTCACCTTCAACCCGCGCGCGATCGTGCTGGGCGGCAAGGCCTGCACCGATCACCGCGACTTCGTGCAGGCGGCGTTCGAGAGCGTCCACCGGCACGCCGACCGCGCCGGCATGCCGGCACCCGAACTGCGCACCGCGCGCTACGACGCATTGGCGCCGGCGGTGGGCGCCGCCGCGCTGGCGCTTCACGAATACCTGCGGCCGCTGCAGCCCGACGCGAAGGCGCGAAGGGCGCGCGCGCTGGCCCGCGCCGCCGTCTGATCGGTCAGTCGTCCGCGGCGGCCTGCGCGGCGTCGTCGTGCCAGCCGCGCAGCCGCCGGTACAGCGTGCCGCGCGACACGCGCAACTGCCGCGCCGCCTGCGAGACGTTGCCGCCGTGCGCGGCGAGCGTGTCCTCGATCAGCTTGCGGCTGTGCTCGCGCAGCGTGCCGGCGGGCCACGCGGCCTCCGCGGCGTCTGTGCCCGTCCGGCCTTCAGTGGCGGTGGTTGCAATGGCCGGCACTGCGATGCGTTCCAGGGCCGCTGGCGCCGTCTCTCCGGGCATCGCCACGGCATGGCGGAAGTCCGCGCCGTTCGCGCCCTTCAACTGCGCCTGCACCCACACGCCGAGCCCGCTCGCCAGGCGCAGCGGCTGCGCCGCCTCGCGCCGGCCGAGCCGCATCAGGCTCGCGAGGTCGTGCCCCAGCAGGCATTCGACATCGCGTTCGTCCACCGCCTCGGGCAGCCGGCCCAGCAGCCGCGCGCCCGCGTTGTTGAGCCAGGCGATGGTGCCGTCCGGCGCGATGCCGGCCAGCGCCTCCAGCGGCGTGCCCAGCAGCGTGGGGCTCGCCTGGAAGCGCAGGATCAGGTGGTCGCGCGACTGCGCCTGCAGCAGCCGGTTCTCGATGGTGGTGGCGTAGAGCGCCACCATCGACGCCGCATCGAAGCCGAAGCGCCGCGCCTCCACCGTGAGGTCGAGCACGCCGGCCAGCCGGCCCGTGACATCGCGGATCGGCGCGGCGGCGCACTGCATGTGGCACAGCACGTCGAAGTAGTGCTCCGCGCCGTCCACCGTGCAGGCCTGCCCGGTGCTGGCCACGATGCCCGGCGCGGTGGTGCCCACCACGCGCTCCGAAATGTTCACGCCTACCCGCGCGGTCTTGCACAGCACCGGCTGGTGCGCGGCGGCGGGCTGGTCGGTGACGTGCACCAGCACGCCGTCGCGGTCGGTCAGGATCACGCGGCAGTCGGTGCCCGCGAGCATGTTCTCCATCTGCGCGAGCTCCTGCCGGGCCACCTCCAGCAGTTCGCGGTTGCGCGCCAGCGTGGCGTGCAGACGGCTCGGCGTGACCGCGTCGAAGGGCACGATGCGCTGGCGGTCGGTGTGCGTGCGGCTGCAGCGCAGCCACGACTGGATCACCGCCTCGCCCACCAGGCCCGAGGGCCGCACGCCTTCTTCGAAGAACTGCCGCCGCGCGAGCGCCACGCGCTGCGCCGGCGTGCTGGCAAAGAGCTGGCGCGGCGCATCCGCCGTGCCTAGCCTGCTGTCGAACTTGCCTTGGGACATGGGTTCGCCGCCTCCCTGTATTCGGGACCAGCAGCGAATGTGTTCCGCAATGGAACAGCGACGGATTGGGGAAATCCCGAAGGTGAACGCGAGGCCGGCGCGAACGATCCTTGCGGCACAAAGGAGACCTGCGATGAAAAGAACACACTCCGGGCTGCTCATGCTCGCCGGCGCGCTGCTGTGCCTGGGCGCATCGACGGCGGCCACGGCCCAGAACGCACAGGAGCGCGCAGCGGCCGCCACCGCGCGCGTCGACGGCAACTTCATACGCGCCAACGCGGCGCAGAAGAAAACCCCCGACTGGCCCAGCGTCGGCCTCGACTACTCGGAGTCGCGCTTCAGCAGGCTCGACCAGGTGAACACCGGCAACGTGAAGGACCTGGGGCTGGTCTGGTCATACAACCTCGAGTCGACGCGCGGCGTGGAGGCTACGCCACTGGTGGTGGACGGCATCATGTACGTCACCGCCTCGTGGAGCGTGGTGCACGC
This sequence comes from Variovorax sp. efr-133-TYG-130, assembly GCF_030208835.1. NCBI lineage: Bacteria > Pseudomonadati > Pseudomonadota > Betaproteobacteria > Burkholderiales > Comamonadaceae > Variovorax > Variovorax sp. efr-133-TYG-130. Next base: position 469,046 of record NZ_JARVTD010000029.1, read on the forward strand.
CATCGACACCCGCACCGGCCAGAAGCTGTGGACCTTCGATCCGCAGGTCGACAAGTCCAAGGGCTTCAAGGGTTGCTGCGACGTGGTGAACCGCGGCGTCGCCATCCATGAGGGCAAGGTCTACGTGGCCGCCTACGACGGGCGCCTGATCGCGCTCGACGCCGCCACCGGACAGAAGGTCTGGGAGAAGGACACGCTCGAAGGCCAGAAGGGCAGCTACACCATCACCGGCGCGCCGCGGGTGTTCAAGGGCAAGGTCATCATCGGAAACGGTGGCGCCGAATACGGCGTGCGCGGCTTCGTCACCGCCTACGACGCGAAGACCGGCGACCAGAAGTGGCGCTGGTTCGTGGTGCCCGGCGACCCGAGCAAGCCCTTCGAAGACGCTTCCATGGCCAAGGCCGCGAAGACCTGGGACCCGAGCGGCAAGTACTGGGAAGCCGGCGGCGGCGGCACCGCGTGGGACAGCTTCGCCTTCGACCCCGAGCTCAACCTCATGTACGTGGGCACCGGCAACGGCTCGCCGTGGTCGCACAAGGCGCGCAGCCCAAAGGGCGGCGACAACCTCTACCTGGGCTCGGTGGTGGCGCTCGACCCCGACACCGGCAAGTACAAGTGGCACTACCAGGAGACGCCCGGCGACAACTGGGACTACACCTCCACCCAGTCGATGATCCTGGCCGACATGAAGCTGGACGGCAAGCCGCGCAAGGTGCTGCTGCATGCGCCGAAGAACGGCTTCTTCTTCGTCATCGACCGCACCAACGGCAAGTTCATCTCGGCGAAGAACTTCACCGAAGTGAACTGGGCCACCGGCTACGACAAGAACGGCCGCCCGATCGGCGTGGCCGCCGCGCGCGACGGCACCAAGCCCAACGACGCCATCCCCGGCCCCTTCGGCGCGCACAACTGGCACCCGATGTCGTTCAACCCGCAGACCGGCTTCGCCTACCTGCCGGCGCAGCACGTGCCGATCAACCTGATGGACGACAAGGACTGGAAGTTCAACGAGGACGTGCCGGGCCGCCCGCATGCGGGCCTGGGCTGGAACCTGGCCAAGTTCGCCAACGTGGAGCCGCCCAAGAGCAAGCCCTTCGGCCGTCTCGTGGCCTGGGACCCGGTGGCGCAGAAGGAAGCCTGGGGCGTGGACTATGTGTCGCCCTGGAACGGCGGCACGCTCACCACCGCCGGCAACCTGGTGTTCCAGGGCACGGCCGACGGCCGCCTGCTCGCCTACAACGCCAAGACCGGCGAGAAGCTCTGGGAAACGCCCACCGGCACCGGCGTGGTAGCGGCACCGTCGACCTACATGGTGGACGGCAAGCAGTACGTGTCGGTGGCGGTGGGCTGGGGCGGCGTGTACGGCCTCGCGCAGCGCGCCACCGAGCGGCAGGGGCCGGGCACCGTCTACACCTTCGCGGTGGGCGGCACGGCCAAGATGCCGGACTTCGTGCAGTACCGCATGGACAAGCTGGTGCAGGGCGTCAAGTACGACCCCGCCAAGGTCCAGGCCGGCACCATGCTCTACGTGAGCAACTGCGTCTTCTGCCACGGCGTGCCGGGCGTGGACCGCGGCGGCAACATTCCCAACCTCGGCTACATGGACGCGGCCTACATCGAGAACCTCGACAAGTTCATCCTCAAGGGCCCGGCCATGTCGCGCGGCATGCCCGACTTCACGGGCAAGCTCTCGGGCGAGGAGATCGAAAGCATCAAGGCGTTCATCCAGGGGACGGCGGACGCGATCCGGCCCAAGTAGCGGGAGCGCTCAGCCCGCGAGCCGCAGCTCCTGGATCAGCCCGGCCACGTTGCTCACCTCCAGCTTGTCGTAGATCGACTGGATGTGATTGCGCACCGTGGCCGGCGAGCGGCTCAGGATGGTGGCGATGTCCTTGTGCGTGTCGCCGCGCGCCAGCAGCTCGGCAATCGTGCGCTCGCGCGGCGAGAGGCTGTCCGCGCGGCAACGGGTGCGGCTCTTCAGGAACAGCAGGCGCTGCTCGACGTGGTGCGTCACCACGATCCCGTGGCCGCCGTAGCGGGTGTGCCCCTCCAGGAAGTGCTTCAGCAGCGGCGCGGGCAGCGTGCGCCCGTGCCACGCGGGCCACTCCGCATTCAGCGCGGCTTCAAAGAGGCCGTCGGCGTGATACAGCACGCCGCGCAGGTCGCCGATGGCCGAGCCGCATGCCGGCGGCCCGCCGGGTTCCAGCCGGTCCAGGTGCACGATGCGGTTGAGCGCCAGCGCCTGCATCACGTGCGGCATCAGGCTGGCGAGCAGCTGGCGTTCGTCTTCGGTGCCCTGGGCGTCGGGGTCCGCCCGGAACAGGCTGACCCAGTGCACGAAGTCGGTCTGCCGGTTCGCGTCGGAGCTGATGAAGAAGTTGGCCTGCTCGAAACGCCGGCCGTAGTCGCGCAATTGCGACTGGTCCGGCCGGTGGAACCATGCGTCGGCGTTGAACGCGAGCGTCGAGGTCGGCCGCTTCCCCACTTCCACCGCCGCGGTGTCGAGGTGCTTGACCTCTTCATAGGCGGTGAGCATTTCCGCCGGCTGGTTGTGCAGGTGGATGGTGTGGATGTCGATGCCGCTGGAAGTGCTGGTGGCCGTGCCCCACATCGACGAGTCGAAGGGCAGCACCGGCTTGATGAGGTCGAGCGCGGCGTCCTGGAATGCGTCTATCGGCAACTCGTGCGATAGCCGGTAGAGCTGCAGCAGCAGCGTGCTGAAGTCTTGCAATGCGACCGGTTTTTTCATCTGGCCTTTTTTCCCTCGCTCCCGCGCAGCGCGCATCCCATGTTCTGGTGGTTTCCGTGGCCCGCTCGAAAGTTACCCCGTCGCGGCGTTTCAAGAATGGTGCATTTGCATCATTTGTTTCCACAAAAGTGAAAGCTATGGTTTGCGGAACCTCCGGTCAAGCGAGGTCCAACCCCTTGGAGAAGAACCAGACATGCCCGCATTCATCCAGAAAATTCCCGTTGCCCTGTCCGCTGTGACGCTCGCGCTTCTCGGCGCGTGCGGCGGCGGTGGAGGGGGCGGCGGCGGCATCGGCGGCTTGCCGGTTTCGCTCGGCGGCGGCCAGCAGCCCGCCGCCCCTGCCGCCGACACCACGGCCCCTGCCACCACGCTGAGCGGCACGGTCGCCACCGGCGCCGCCTTCGCGGACGCGGCGCTCACCGTGTTCGACCAGACCGGCGCCAAGGTCTGCGAAGTGAAGGTCTCGGCCGAAGGCGCCTACAGCTGCACGCTGCCCGCCGGCACCAAGGCGCCGCTGGTGATCCAGGCCGTGCGCGACGACCTCACGCTCTACAGCACCACCGCCAGCACCGCCACCGGCACGACCAACGTGACGCCGCTGACCACCATCGTGGTGGCACAGCTCGCGCCCAACGGCGACCCGTCGAAGCTGGCCGCCGCCATCCAGGCCGACCCCGGCGCCGTGACCGCAGGGGCGATCACCGACCAGGTGAAGAAGCTCGTGTCCGCGCTGCAGCCGCTGCTGGATGCGCTCAACATGAGCATCGACCCGATGAGCGGAGAGTTCAAGGCCGACGGCACCGGGCAGGACCGCGTGCTGGACACGATCAACGTGTCGGTGCGCCCCGACGGCGCGGCCGCCAACATCGAGATCACCGTCAAGGCGCAGCCGGCCGGGGACGACAGCCCGCCGGTGTCCATCGTGTTCCGCAGCGGCGACGCCACCATCGCGCCGCTGCCGGCGGTCGACGCCGCCGCGCTCGTGCAGCCGCCCACGCCGGCCATGGTGCAGGAGCTGCTCGAGCGCATCAACGCCTGCTATGCGCTGCCGCTCGCGCAGCGCGTGGACAGCACCATCAACGGCGACGGCAACGCCTTCGGCACGGCGGCCAACGTGGTCGCGCCGGCCTGCCGCAGCCTGTTCGTGGACGACAACCCGGCGAGCTACGTCTCGGCCGGCGGCGCGACCATCGGCCGCGACAGCAGCGGCGCGCGCCGCCCGTTCGAGAGCCTGTTCCGCACCGGCCCCACCAACCTGAAGCACGACCGCGGCAACTTCGAATACTTCTATCCCAACGGCGACATCGCACTGACCTACCGCTGGACCGACGTCGTGGGCAACACCGACAACGACGTCTTCAACGCGAAGATCGTGGGCGGTGCGCTCAAGCTCACCGGCAGCAGCAACCCCTACCGCGCCTTCGTGCGGCCGCAGCTGGAAATGAAGGACTACCTGAAGCACCCGAACCTCGTCTACCGTTCGACCGGCTACGCCCTGAACGTGGACAACGTTCTCGAGCAGGGCAGCTCGAAATTCTCGAAGGTCGTGGTGACCAGCAGCGCGCTGGGCGACCGCGAGCTGGTACTGGTGCCGCGCACCGGCCTGTCCACGCTCGTCCTCACCTCGGACGGCACCGCCACCGGCTCGCCGCTCAGTTCGTCCGCCTGGCGCATGGCCACGCGCTTTGCCGACCCGGCGCAGCAGGGCGACCCGAGCAGCTTCGAGACCGGCAACCTGTTCGCCTCGCCCCAGTTCACCGACACCCAGCTGCGCGCGATCCCCGACCAGACGGTCTGGCGACTGGAGTTTTTCCACGCCGCCGGCGGCAGCAACGTGGTGCAGTACGTGCGCACCTTCTCGCGCGCGCCGAGCATGGCCGAAGCCGTGCAGGTGCCGCTGGTGGAACTGGCGCCCGCGCTGCGCGCCGAACTGCTCCAGGAAACGCAGGGCGTGGATCGCGGCATCGTCTTCCCGGCGCCGATCCCTTCGGACCCCGGCGCCAACAACATCGACTTCAGCGCCGAAGGCAACCTCGACGGCTGGGTCGTTCCCGAAGGCGCGCTCGCACCCACCACGTTCATCGCCAGCGGCCGCGGACCCAACAACAACCGCTTCAACGATTCGGTGACGCTGCGCACCACGGCACGCAAGGCCGTCATCTATTGCCAGCCCGTGAACACGCCGTCCGACAACCACTGCACGCAGGTGGGCCCCAATGCCTACCAGTACGCGCAGAACAGCTCGGTCAGCACCTTCATCTTCACGGCGCGCACCGCGCGTCAGGTCGACCAGCGCAAGAGCTTCGAGGTGTGGCGGGTCGCGCCCTGATCCCGCCGCTCGCGCCATGAGAAAAAGCCGCCGGTCCCGAAGGGCCGGCGGCTTTTTCATTGGTTCCGGAAGCGGAAGGCGATCAGTCGGCGTACACGCCGGCGGCCTTGATGATCGGGCCCCACTTGGCGATCTCGGCCGAGACGAACTTCTTGTGCTCGGCGGGCTCGGTGCGGCTGTCGGTGGTGATCACCGCGCCCAGCGCTTCTTCACGCTTGATGAAGCCCGGGTCCTTCATGGCGGCCTTGATGGCTTCGTTGAGCTTCTTCAGCACCGGCGCGGGCGTGCCCTTGGGCGCGTACACGCCGTGCCAGATCGTCACTTCGAAGCCCTTCAGGCCCGACTCGTCGAGCGTGGGCAGGTCCTTCAGCGCCGGGGTGGTCAGGCGCTTGGCCGTGGTCACCGCATAGGCCTTGACCTTCTTGGCCTCGATCTGCGACGTGGTGTTGGTGGTCTGGTCGCACAGCAGGTCGATCTGGCCGCCCAGCAGGTCGGCGATGGCCGGGGCCGTGCCCTTGTAGGGCACGGGCGTCATCTCGACCTTGATCGCGCTCTGGAACAGCAGGCCGCACAGGTGCGACGCGGCGCCCAGGCCGGCGTTGCCCAGGTTGATCTTGCCCTTGTTGGCGGCGATCCAGGTCGTCAGTTCCTTGTAGTTGTTGGCGGGCAGGCCGGGCTTGCCGATCAGCGTCATCGGCACTTCGTTGACCATGCCGAGGTATTCGAAGTCGGTCTCGACGTTGAAGGGCAGCTTGCGGTAGAGCGCCGGCATCGTCGACATGCCGATGTGGTTCAGCAGCAGCGTGTAGCCGTCGGGGTTGGCGCGCGCCACCTTGGCGGTGCCGATGGAACTGCCCGCGCCCGCGGTGTTGTCCACCACGATGGTGGTGCCGAGCGTCTTCTGCATGGCTTCGGCGAGGTCGCGCGCCACCCGGTCGGTCGGGCCGCCGGCCGCGAAAGGCACCACGAGCGTGACGGTCTTGTTCCCGGGGAAGTCCTGGGCGTGAACACCGGCTGCTGCGGCGGCAATCGCCGCGAGGGCGAACAGTTTCTTCATTTCGTCTCCGAGAGGGGTAAAAAGGCCGCGATCTTAAGGGCTGACTGCAAGCTGACCTATACCCAATAGCCCTTATGGGGGAAGCACGATCCGCCCCTTGCCGGTGCATGCCGGGGACGGGTGCGCGCCTGAAATCGGCCGCCCGTCGAACTGTCCGACAGGCGGAGCCGGCGCCGGACGATGCGGCCGCCGCACGCAGGCCCTAGGGTGAACCTTCATTGCCGGTTTTTTTCACCCCAAAGGAGATTCACACATGCCCATCACCTCGTCTTCCCTCGACGGAATGAAGGTCGCCATCCTCGTGTCGGACGGCTTCGAGCAGGTCGAGATGACCGAGCCGCGCAAGGCGCTCGACCATGCCGGCGCGCAGACCCTGATCGTCTCGCCGGTCGAAGGCCGCGTGCGCGGCTGGAACCACCACGACCCCGCCGACAGCTTCGAGGTCGACGTACCGCTGCAGGGCGCGAAGCCCGAAGACTTCGATGCCCTGCTGCTGCCCGGCGGCGTGGTCAACCCCGACACCCTGCGCATCGACGAGAAGGCGGTCGCGTTCGTGCGCGCCTTCGTGGAGGCGGGCAAACCCATCGCGGCCATCTGCCACGGGCCCTGGACGCTGATCGACGCGGGCGGCGTGAAGGGCCGCAAGATGACCTCGTGGCCGTCGCTGCAGGCCGACCTGAAGAACGCGGGCGCCAGCTGGAGCGACAAGGAAGTGGTGGTCGACCAGAGCCTCGTCACCAGCCGCAAGCCCGACGATCTGCCGGCTTTCAACCGCGAGATGACGAAGGCATTCGAGATCGCGCACGAGGCGTCGATTCACTGAGTTCCTGCGTGGCCGCATCGGCCGTGGGGCCGGTGTAGCGCGCACGCGGGCGGATCAGCTGGCCGCTGGCCTGCTGCTCCAGCACGTGCGCCGTCCAGCCGACGGTGCGCGAAAGCGCGAACAGCATGAGCGGCGCGCCCGGCGGCAGCTTGTGTACCGCCGCCAGCGCTGCGAGCGCGAAGTCGACGTTCACTGCGTCGCCGAGCAGCTTCTCACCGACATCGCGCAACTCGCGGAATGCCGGCGGCAGTTCGATGTTGGCCAGAAGCGCGCGGCAACGTGCATCGCCGTCCGGATAGAGCGGATGCCCGAAGGCGGCCAGCGGCCGGTCGTGCGCGAGCCATTCGCGCACCGCCGCTTCGGTGCCGATGGCCGCCGCGCTGCGCATCAGCGCCTGTACCGCCGCGGAGGCGCCGCCGTGCAGCGGGCCCGTCAGGGTCGAGAGTCCGGTGAGCAGGCAAGCCGCCACCGACGCGCCGGTCGACGCCGTCACGCGTGCCGCGAAGGTCGACGCATTGAGTTCGTGGTCGGCCAGCAGCACCAGCACGCGGCGCAGATCGTCGGCGGCGCGCGGGCGGCGCCATGCCGAGGCCAGCCGCATGTGCAGCGGCATGGCGCGCGCGGGTGCGGTGCCCAGCAATGCATCGGCCAGCGCGCCGATCGCTTCCGCAGCCTCGGCCTGCAGCACGTTGCGTGACCGGCCCCGCGCGGGCAGGTCGGTGGCGGCGCGCGCCGCCAGCGCGAGCAGGCCGGCCTGGAGCGGCGACGAATTGCCTTGCAAGGCTACCGGCACGGCGGAAGCCGGAAAGTGCGGCGGCGCGCTTTCCCAGAGCAGCCCCGCCACTTCCTCGAGCGTGGCGTGTTCCGACAGCGCGCAGGCGTCCTGCCCCCGGTACAGCAGCCGGCCTTCGGCCACCGTGGACACAGCCGAAGCCAGCACCGGTTCGCCCCACTGGATGGCTTCGCTCGCCACCGCCTCGCTGCTGCGGCGGCCCCGTGCGCGCGCGGCGATGCGTTGCACGTCGTCGCGGTGGTAGAGGCTGCGGCGCGGGTCGGCGGCATCGGGCTTGGCGCGGATGCGGCCGCGGCTCACGCTCGCATAGAGCGTCTGCGGGCGCACCTGCATCAGTTCGAGGACTTCGGCGGCCGGCAGCCACAGCGGCGCGGTTCTCTTGGTTGTCATGTTGACAGAATAGATCAAGATTGACGTCAATATCCATCGGGCCAGAATCAATGTCATCGTGTCAACCCAGGAGTAAAGAGCGATGAACAATGACGATGGCAGCCTCGAAGGCGTGGTGGCCGCGCATACCGTGCTGTCCGAGGTGGACGGCGAGGCCGGCCGGCTCGTGATCCGCGGGCATGCGCTGGACGAGATCGCGCAGCGCTGGCGCTATGAAGACGTGGTGGGCCTGCTGTTCGAAGGCTTCTTCGACACGCTGCCCGCCGCCGAAGCCCTGCGCACCGCCATCGGCCGCGCGCGCCGCGAAGCCTTCGAGCGCCTGCAGCCCAACGACGACGCCGTGCTGCGCCGGCTGCCGCCCATCGAGGCCGTGCGCGCGCTGCTGGCACGGCTGCCGGACGGCGACGACCTGCCGACCGCGCTGCGCCTGGTGGCCGCGCCCGCCGTGTACACCGCCGCGGTGATGCGCTGGCGCCTGGGCGTGCAGGCGCTCGCACCCGACGAGGCACTGCCGCACGCCGCCGACATGTTGCGCATGCTGCATGGCCGCGCGCCCACGCCGGCGCAGAGCGCCGCGCTCGACACCTACCTCGTCACCGTGTGCGACCACGGCCTCAACGCCTCGACCTTCGCGGCGCGCGTGGTCGCATCGACCGGCGCCGGCCTGGCCTCGGCGGTGATCGCCGGCATCAGCGCGCTCAAGGGGCCGCTGCACGGTGGCGCGCCCGGCCCGGTGCTCGATGCGCTCGACGCCATCGGCAGCGCCGGCAACGCCCGCGCATGGCTGGAGCAGGCCGTGGCCGAGGGCCAGCGGCTGATGGGCTTCGGCCATCGCATCTACCGCGTGCGCGATCCGCGCGCCGATGCGCTCAAGGGCGCGCTCGGGCGGCTCGGCAAGGAGGGCAGCGTCAATGCCGCGCGATTCGCGCTGGCCGAGGCGGCGGAGCAGGCCGCGCTGGCCATCCTGCGCGAGAAGAAGCCGGGCCGCGCGCTGGAGACCAACGTGGAGTTCTACACCGCGCTGCTGCTGGAGGCGCTGGGCTTCGGCCGCGAGAGCTTCACCTGCGTGTTCGCGGCCGGCCGCGTGGGCGGCTGGGTGGCGCATGCGCGCGAGCAGGTGAAGAAGGGGCGGCTGATCCGTCCGCAGTCGGTGTACGTGGGGCCCGAGCCCGAGGAGGCGGGCGAAGCCGCACTCGCGCACTGAGCCTACAGGGCGCGGGCGCCGTCATCCGATACGCTCGCTTTGTTCCTCGCATGCCACGGCATGCGCAATGCAAAGCGAAAGTATTCCCCCATGACGGCGACCTCCCTCCATCCCCCGACGCACGAGTCCGCACGGCGACTGCCGCGCGACCTCGCGCTCGTCACCGTGGCCATCGATGCCGTCATGGTGCTCGTCAACCTGGCCGTGCAGCTCGCCCCCGATACGCCCGAGGGCGCGCAGATGCGCGGCACCTACGCGCTGCCGGGCGTGTGGATCCCGATGGTGTGCAGCATCGGCATGGCGTGGGTGCTGGCGGCGGCGCTGGCCTGGAGCCACGGGCGCAATGCGCTGGAGAAGCGCGGCGTCGACAGCGTCTCGCGGCTCGCGCGGCCGCGCCTGCGCTATGCCGCCGCCTACCTGGTAGTGCTGCTGCTCAACTTCTATGCGCTGAGCCCGCTGCTGTACGAGGTGCAGTTGCTCTTCATGCCGGGCGGCCGCCTGCACGAGGCTGTCGAGCCGGCTTCCATTCGCACGGTGATGGCGGTGTTCGTGTTCCTGCAGTCCATCGCGCAGTTGATCGTGCTCGTGCTGGGCGTGTGGGCCGCGGCGTGGGTCGCGCTGCGCGCCGGGCGTGCCGCGCGGCTTGAGCCTGCCGCCGAAGCGCCGGGCAGTGTGGAAGACCTGGACGGTGCGTCGCCGCGCCGCGCGGTGGCGCTGGTGGGCGCCGCGATGTTCGCGGCGCTGCAGATGTGGGGCGGCGTGGCCATGAGCCGCTGGAGCTCGATGGGGCGCGGCGTGGACGGCCCCGAGCTGCTCTTCGCCTGGATGGTGCCGCCGCTGGTGGTCTTCGCGCTCGCGTTCTGGGGCGGCTGGCTCGGCGCCGCGCCGGGGCTCGCCAGGGCGCGTCCGTTCAGGGCCGTGGCCGCTTCGGTGCTGGCCTTCGTGCTGGTGCAGGTGAGCTGCATCGTCATCGCCATCGCGTGGCTGTACATCGCGTCGAGCACCTCCGGACTCAACGGCCTCGGAGGGCTCATCGGCTTCGTGCTGGCGTTCGCGCTGGTCTACGCGATACACGTGGTGATGCTCATGCGCGCCGCCACGCGCTGGCTGTACCGCCGCTACTTGTAGCTGCGCGCGTCCTCGATCACCTTGCCGTCGTTGGGCAGCTCGCCCGCGCCCACCACCACGACTTCGCCGCGCAGCTTGGTCACTTCGCGTATCGCGTCGCCAACGCGCGCCTGCAGCCCCTGGGGCACGGCGCCGTCACATTCGAGCTGCAACGTCATGCGGTCGTCGCCCATCTCGCCGGACACCACCAGCCGCGCGCGCCGCGCCTCGGGAAAGCGCCGCAGTATCTCGGCCACCTGCGAGGGATGCACGAACATGCCGCGCACCTTGGTGGTCTGGTCGGCCCGGCCGAGCCAACCCTTGATGCGCTTGTTGGTGCGGCCCGTGGGGCAGGTGCCCGCGAGCACCGCCGACAAGTCGCCGGTGCCGAAGCGCACCAGCGGATAGTCGGGGTTGAAGGTGGTGACGACGATTTCGCCGACTTCGCCGTCGGGCACCGGGTCTCCGGTGCCGGGCCGCACGATCTCGACCAGCACGCCCTCGTCGATCACCAGCCCTTCGCGCGCGCTGGTCTCGTAGGCGATGAGGCCCAGGTCGGCCGTGGCGTAGCACTGCGTGCCCTTCACGCCATGCGCGGCGATCCAGTCGTGCAGGCTCGGCGGAAAGGCTTCGCCGGAGACGAGTGCCTTGGTGAGCGAGGGCAGCTTCAGCCCTTTCTCTTCGGCCTTCTCCAGCAATATCTTCAGGAAGCTGGGCGTGCCTGCGTAGCCTTCGGGCTTGAGGTCGGCCATGGCTTCGAGCTGCTGTTCGGTCTGCCCGGTGCCGCCCGCGAAGACGCTGCAGCCCAATGCGTGCGCGCCGCTTTCCATGATGGAACCGGCAGGCGTCATGTGATAGCTGAAGCTGTTGTGGATCAGCTCGCCACCGCGAAAGCCCGCCGCATGCAATGCACGAGCGGTGCGCCAGTAGTCGCGCGCTTCGCCCTCGGGTTCGTAGATGGTGCCGGGGCTCGCGAACACGCGGGGCATGCGCGGGCCGCGTGCGATCGATGAGAACCCGCCGAAGGGGTCGTCGGCGCGGCGGGCTTTCTGCAGTTCGAGCAGTTCCGATTTGCGGGTGACGGGCAGTCTGGCGAGTGCTTCGCGCGTGGTGATGTCGGCGGGCTTGACGCCGTCGAGGATTTTCGCGAACGCGGGTGCGGCGCTCTGGGCTTGCGCGATCTGCCTGGGCAAGGCGGCCAGCAGGTCGCGTTCGCGTTCGGCGGGGTCACGGATTTCTAGCTTGTCGTAGTGGTCGGTCATGTCCGTACCCTTCAATCTGTTCAGTTCAGTTCTTTACCGAGCGGTGTTTGTTCGGGGCGTGTGCACAGGCCGTCGGGTACTCCCCTCCGCGAATGTCCCCCGGGGCTGCGCCCCTCCTCCTTTATTTCGCTGCGGGGAGCACCCGACGCCCTGTGCACGACGAGCGCTGCTGTCGTGCTGGCTGATCAACAGGTGCTCTGAACGATCAGGCCGATGGGGTGCCTTGCGCAGCGAAATAAAGGAGGAGGCCGCAGGCCGGGGGACATTCGCGGAGCAAGGCACCCCATCGGCCTGATCGCGCGCCGAATGCACTCTCAAGCCAGCCACCTCTTGCGCCGCTTGTAGCTCTTCACGTCCCGGAAGCTCTTGCGGTCCGCGCCGCCCACGCCAAGGTAGAACTCCTTCACGTCCTCGTTCTCGCGCAGGCTCTTCGCCTCGCCGTCCATCACGATGCGTCCGTTCTCCAGGATGTAGCCGTAGTCGGCATAGCGCAGCGCCATGTTGGTGTTCTGCTCGGCCAGCAGGAAAGTCACGCGCTCCTTGGTGTTGAGGTCTTTCACGATCTCGAACACCTCCTCCACGATCTGCGGCGCGAGACCCATCGAAGGTTCGTCGAGCAGCACCATCGTCGGGTTGGCCATCAGCGCGCGGCCGATGGCGCACATCTGCTGCTCGCCGCCCGATGTGTAGGCCGCCTGCGAAGTACGCCGCGTCTTCAGCCGCGGGAAATATGCGTACACCTTCTCCAGCGTCTGCTGCACCGCGGCCTTGCCGTCGGTGCGCGTGTAGGCGCCGGTCATCAGGTTCTCTTCGATCGTCAGGTGCGCGAAGCAGTGCCGGCCTTCCATCACCTGGATCAGCCCGCGCTTGACCAGCTCCGCAGGCGACAGCGCCTCGATGCGCTCGCCGCGCAGCTCGATGGTGCCCTTGGTGACGGCGCCGCGTTCGCCCGCGAGCAGGTTGCTCACCGCGCGCAGCGTGGTCGTCTTGCCCGCGCCGTTGCCGCCGAGCAGCGCCACGATGCCGCCGTCGGGCACCGTGAGCGAGACGCCCTTGAGCACCAGGATCACGTGGTTGTAGATGACCTCGATGCCGTTGACGTTGAGGAGGATGTTGGGTTCGCTCATGGTGTGGTCCGAAGCATTCGAAAGAACAACAGCGCAGTTCTTTCGGATGCCCGCTCGGCCATCCTCCCTTCAGGGAACACCGCGGAACCGGCTTTGCCGGGCCGCAGGTGTTGCCCCCTGGAAGGGGGTTGGCGAAGCGACACGAAGTGCGCGAAGACTGGGGGTTAGCTCAAGACTGGCAGTCGGCCGCTTCGCGGCGCGTCAGCTTCTTCTCCGTTGCGTACTTGTCGGCCGCTGCCTTGGCCATCGGCTTGATGATCTGGTCGTCGGCCTGGTACCAGTCGGGCGCGATGTTCCACTTGGCGCCGTCCCAGGTTTCCATGCGCGCCCAGGTCGAGCCGATGTGGTCCTGGCACGAGGTGCTCACCGGGCGCATCACGCCGGCGAAGCCCAGCGCGTCCAGCTTCTTCTGGTCGAGCGCCAGGTTCTCCAGGCCCCAGCGCACCTGCTCGCCGGTCATGACCTTGCCCTTGCCGAAGCGCTCCTGCGCGCGCCGCACCGCCTCGACGCCGAGCATCGAGATGATCGCGCCGCGCGTGTACAGCACCGAGCCCACTTCTTCCTTCGGACCCGTGCCCTGGCCCTTGTCGTGCACCTGCTTGATGATGTCCTGGATCACCTTGTTGTCGGGACCTGAACCGTTCAGCGCCAGCGCGTTGTAGCCCTTGGCGTTGGCGCCCACGTCCTTCACGTCGGGCTCGGCGCCGGCCCACCACACGCCGTACATCTTCTCGCGCGGGTAGCCGGTGGCCACGGCCTCTTTCAGCGCGGTCGAGTTCATCACGCCCCAGCCCCACAGCAGCACGAAGTCGGGGCGCTGCTGGCGCACCTGCAGCCAGGCCGACTTCTGCTCCACGCCCGGCGCCGTCACCGGAATCAGCGACAGGTCGAAGCCGTGCATCTTCGCGCGCTCCTGCAGCAGCGGAATCGGCTCCTTGCCGAAGGGCGAGTCGTGGTACACGAGGGCGATCTTCTTGCCCTTGAGCTTGTCCATGCCGCCTTCCTTCTTGCCCAGGTGCTGGATCAGGATGTCGGCCGCGGTCCAGTAGGAGCCCATCAGCGGGAAGTTCCACTTGAAGACGCCGCCGTCCTGCGAGGCCGCGAGGCCGTAGCCCAGTGTGACGAGCGGGATCTTGTCGGTGGGCACCTTGTCGGTCAGCGCGAAGGTGATGCCGGTGGCCTGCGGGTCGAACAACGCAACGCCGGGGCGGCCCTTCAGGCGTTCGTAGCATTCCACGCCCTTGTCGGTGGCGTAGCCCGTTTCGCATTCTTCAAAGGTGATCTTCACGCCGTTGATGCCGCCTTGCGCGTTCACCAGCTTCAGGTAGTCCTGCTTGCCGTTGGCCCAGGGCGTGCCGTTGGGCGCGTAGGGGCCGGTGCGGTACACCAGCAGCGGGAAGAACTGTTCCTTGGCCTGCGCCTGGGCGACCGATGGCGCGAGCATGGCGCCGAGGGTGCTGGCCACCAGGGCGGCGGTCAGAGCGAGCGATTTCAGTTTCATGCCTGTCTCCTTTTGTGGGCACCTCGGTGCCGGGTTTTTACGAACGGGAACTCTCGAAACGGATCAATGCGGGAAGGGCCACAGCCGCAGCTTCTCCTTGGCCGTGGACCACAGCCGGGCCAGCCCGTGCGGCTCGACGATCAGGAAGAACACGATCAGCGCGCCGAAGATCATGGTCTCCAGGTGCGAGGCCAGCGCGGTCGAAATCGAGAAGCCCAGCCACGCCGGCAGCTGGTTCAGGAACAGCGGCAGCAGCACGATGAACGCGGCGCCGAAGAAGCTGCCCATGATCGAGCCGAGCCCGCCGATGATCACCATGAACAGCAGCTGGAACGATCGGTCGATGCTGAAGGCCGCCGGCTCCCACGCCCCCAGGTGCACGAAGCCCCACAGCGCGCCCGCCACGCCGACGATGAAGCTGCTCACCGCAAAGGCCGTGAGCTTGGCGTACACCGGGCGGATGCCGATCACCGCGGCGGCCACGTCCATGTCGCGCATCGCCATCCACTCGCGGCCGATGGCGCTGCGCACCAGGTTCTTGGCCAGCAGCGCGAACACCACCACGAAGGCCAGGCAGAACAGATACTTCTGCACCGGCGATTCGATCGGCACGCCGAACACGTTGAGCCCCGCCACGCTCACAGAGCCCGACGAAGAATTGTTGGTGAACCACTGGATGCGCAGGAAGGCCCAGTCGGTGAAGAACTGCGCCGCCAGCGTGGCCACCGCAAGGTACAGCCCCTTGATGCGCAGGCTCGGAATGCCGAACAGCACGCCGATCACCGTGGCGCACAGGCCGCCCAGCAGCAGCGACGCGATGAGCGGCATGCCCTCGATGCGCACCTGGAAGTTGTAGGCCGCATAGGCGCCCACCGCCATGAAGGCGCCGGTGCCCAGCGAGATCTGGCCGCAGTAGCCCACCAGGATGTTCAGCCCCAGCGCCGCGAGCGAAAGAATCAGGAAGGGCGTGAGGATGGCGCGCATCCAGTAGTCGGACACGCCCAGCGGCACCACCACGAACGCCACGAGCAGCAGCACCAGGATCGCGATGCGGTCCTGCGCGATCGGGAAGATCTGCTGGTCGGCCCTGTAGCTCGACTTGAACTGGCCGTTTTCTCTGTAGAACATCGCTCAGACCCGATCGATGATCTTCTCGCCGAACAGCCCCTGGGGCCGGACGAGCAGGAAGACCAGTGCAAGAACATAGGCAAACCAGATCTCGATGCCGCCACCGAGCATGGGGCCGAGATAGATTTCGGACAGCTTCTCGCCCACCCCGATCAGCAGGCCGCCGATGATGGCGCCCGGTATCGAGGTGAGCCCGCCGAGGATCACCACCGGCAGCGCCTTCAGCGCCACCAGCGACAGCGAGAACTGCACGCCCAGCTTCGACCCCCAGATGATCCCGGCCACCAGCGCCGAGAAGCCGGCCACCGACCACACGATCACCCAGATGCGCTTGAGCGGAATGCCGATCGACTGAGCGGCCTGGTGGTCGTCGGCCACCGCGCGCAGGGCGCGGCCGGTAGCCGTCTTCTGGAAGAAGATGGCCAGCACCACCACCAGCCCGGCCGCCACCAGCGCGGCGATCAGGTCTTCCTGGCTCAGCAGCAGGCCGCCCTGGAAGGTGCCTTCGAGCACCATCAGCGGTTCCTTGGGCATGCCCACGTCGATCTTGTAGATGTCGTTGCCGAACAGCGTCTGGCCCATGCCGTCGAGGAAGTAGGCGATGCCCAGCGTGGCCATCAGCAGCGTGATGCCTTCCTGGTTCACCAGCTTGCTGAGCGCCAGCCGCTCGATGAGCCAGGCGACCACCACCATCACGGCCATGGCCGCGACGAAGGCCAGGATGTTCGCGAGGATCTGGCTCTGGAAGCCGAACCACTGCGGGAACCATTCGGAGAAGCGCGCCATGGCCAGCGCGGCGAACAGCACCATCGCGCCCTGCGCGAAGTTGAAGACGCCGGAGGCCTTGTAGATCAGCACGAAGCCGATGGCGATCAGCGAATAGAGCATGCCGACCATGAGGCCGCCGAAAAGGGTTTCGAGGAAAAAGCCCATGGTCAGTTTCTTTCTTGTTTTTCTCCCTCCCCGTTCGGGGGAGGGTTCGGGTGGGGGCAGGCGGCGTATCCAATGGGCGCTCCGCGTGTCCCCATCCCAGCCTTCCCCCAGCGGGGGAAGGAGCAATGCTTCAAGGCGATGGTTGTCATGGCGTCAGTGCTCCACGCCGAGGTATGCCCGGATCACGTCATCGTTGTTGCGCACCTCATCGGGCGTCCCGTCGCCGATCTTCTTGCCGTAGTCCAGCACCACCACGCGGTCGGAGATGTCCATCACCACGCCCATGTCGTGCTCGATCAGCACGATGGTCGCGCCGAACTCGTCGTTCACGTCGAGGATGAAGCGGCTCATGTCCTGCTTCTCTTCCACGTTCATGCCGGCCATGGGCTCGTCCAGCAGCAGCACCTGCGGCTCCATCGCGAGCGCGCGGCCCAGGTCGACGCGCTTCTGCAGGCCGTAGGGCAGGCGGCCCACGGGTGTCTTGCGGTGCGCCTGGATCTCCAGGAAGTCGATGATGTGCTCGACGAACTCGCGGTGCCGCAGCTCCTCGCGTTCGGCCGGGCCCCAGCGCAGCGCCTGGGCGAACAGGCCGCTCTTCATCTTGAGGTTGCGCCCGGTCATGATGTTGTCGAGCACGCTCATGCCCTTGAACAGCGCCAGGTTCTGGAAGGTGCGCGCCACACCCATCTCCGCCACCTGGCGCGAGTTCATGTGCTTGAAGGTCTGGCCGCGGAAGGTGATGGAGCCCTGCTGCGGCCAGTAGACGCCGTTGATGCAGTTCAGCATCGAGCTCTTGCCCGCGCCGTTGGGGCCGATGATGGCCCGCACCTCGTGTTCGCGCACGTTGAAGCTGATGTCCGTCAGCGCCTTCACGCCGCCGAAGCTCAGGCTGATGTTCTGCACGTCGAGGATGACCTCGCCGGTCTTCCTGGTGCTCATGCCGCCGCCTTCACGATGATGGGGAAAGTCTTCGCATCGACGACTTTCAGCGTGGCGCTCACCGTGCCCGTGCGCCCGTCCTCGAACTTGACCTGGGTCTCGATGTACTGCTCGGTCCTGCGGCCATAGAGCGCATCGACCAGCACCGCGTATTTCTCGGCGATGAAGCCGCGGCGCACCTTGCGCGTGCGGGTCAGTTCGTCGTCGTCGGGGTCCAGCTCCTTGTGCAGCACCAGGAAGCGCGCGATCTGCGTCTCGCCCATGCCGTCCTCGGCCGCGAGGTCGGCGTTGACCTTGCCGATGCATTCGGCCACCAGCGCCAGCACGTCGGGCTTGCCGGCCAGGTCGACGTAGCCGCCGTAGGCCAGCCCGCGCCGCTCGGCCCAGTTGCCCACGGCCTCGTAGTCGATGTTGATGGCCGCGCACACTTCGTCGCGGCCGTTGCCGAAGCACACGGCCTCCTTGATCTGCGGGAAGAACTTGAGCTTGTTCTCGATGTAGTTGGGCGCGAAGATCGCGCCGCTCACGAGCCGGCCCACGTCCTTGGCGCGGTCGATGATGCGCAGGTGGCCTTCGCTGTCGAGCACGCCCGCGTCGCCGGTGTGGAAGTAGCCGTTGGCGTCGAGCACCTCGGCGGTGGCGTCGGGGCGCTTGTAGTACTCCTTGAGCACCGACACGCCGCGCACCAGCACCTCGCCGTCTTCCGCGATCTTCAGCTCGATGCCCGGCGCGGCGGTGCCCACGGTCTGCAGCTTGACCTTGCCGTCCTGCTGCAGGCACACGTAGGCGCAGGTCTCGGTCTGGCCGTAGAACTGCTTCAGGTTCACGCCGATGGAGCGGTAGAAGCGGAACAGGTCGGGCCCGATGGCCGCGCCAGCCGTGTAGGCCACGCGGATGCGGCTCATGCCCAGCACGTTGCGCAGCGGGCCGTAGATCAGCAGGTTGCCCAGCGCGTACATCAGCCGGTCGCCGGCGCCCACCGGCGCGCCGTTGAGAATGTCCGCGCCCACGCGCTGCGCGAGCGCCATGAACTTCGCATACAGCCAGCGCTTGGGCGCGGCCGCGTCTTCCATGCGGATCGACACGGCGGTGAGCAGGCCTTCGAAGGTGCGCGGCGGGCCGAAGTAATAGCTCGGGCCGATCTCGCGCATGTCGTTCATCACCGTCTCGGCGGACTCGGGGCAGTTGAGCGTGAAGCCGCCCACCAGCCACTGCGCCACCGAGAACAGGTGGTCGCCCACCCAGGCCATCGGCAGGTAGCTCATGATGTTGTCGCCGGGGCCGAGCCGGTCGGTCTCCACGCCGCCGCGGCCCGCCGCGATGAAGCTCGCATGCGTCTGGCACACGCCCTTGGGGCGGCCGGTGGTGCCGGAGGTGTAGAGGATCACGCCCACGTCCGTCGCCTCGCCGCTGGCGACCGCGCGGTCGTAGTAGCCCACGTTGGCCTTGTCGAACTCGCGGCCCAGCGCGCGCAGCTGCTCGTAGCTCATGAGCCCGGGCTGGTCGTAGTGGCGCAGGCCCTTGGGGTCGTCGTAGATGATGTGGCGGATGGCCGGCAGCTTGCCCTGCTGGATCTCGCGGCACTCGAGCAGCTTGTCGACCTGCTCCTGGTCTTCGGCGATCACGAACTCGATGCCCGCGTCCTGCAGCATGAAGACCATCTCGCCGGCCACCGCGTCCTGGTACAGCGGCACCGGCACGCCGCGCAGGCTCTGCGCGGCGATCACCGCCATGTACAGGTGCGGCCGGTTGGCGCCGACGATGGCCAGGTTGTCCAAGGCCTTGAAGCCCAGGCTCGCCAGGCCGCAGGCCATTTCGCGCACTTCCTGCGCCACGGCGTTCCAGGTCCAGGTTTGCCAGATGCCGAGATCCTTCTCGCGCACGGCGGGCGCCTCGGGTCGGGCCTCGGCATGCTCGAGCATCAGGCGGGGGAAGGTGGGGGCGGTTGTTTGCACAGTGGGCGGATCGTAGGTCTCACTTTGACGCCCGGTTGTCGTTCCAACGACAATCCTAGGGACACTACTCCCCGGAGTTTCCCGATGCCTCGCGGCAACCTCAACCACAACAACGTGCTCGGCGGTTCGATCAAGGACCGCGTGCGTCCGGCGAACGCCGCCGAGCTCGACGGCATTCCCTGGCTGCCCACGCTCACCCCCGCCGAACGCCGCCGCGCCGAGGCCACGCTGGTGGTCGGCGAAGCGGAGCCCGGCGACCTGGTGTGCCGCGTTGGCCGCTCGCCCACCTACTGGTTCGGCGTGGTCGAGGGGCTGCTGAAGATGAGCAACGACAACGCCGACGGCGGCTCCGTCACCTACACCGGCGTGCCGCCCGGCGGCTGGTTCGGCGAAGGCACGGTGATGAAGCGCGAGCCCTACCGCTACAACATCCAGGCGCTGCGCCGCAGCCTCATTGCGGGCCTGCCGACCGAGAGCTTCCACTGGCTGCTCGACCATTCCATCGGCTTCAACCGCTTCGTGATGAACCAGCTCAACGAGCGGCTCGGCCAGTTCATCGCGGCGCTGGAGATCGACCGGCTCAACAACCCCGACGCCCGCGTGGCGCGCAACCTGGTGTCGCTGTTCAACCCGGTGCTGTACCCCGGCGTGGGCGAGGTGTTGCGCATCACGCAGCAGGAGCTGGCCTACCTGGTCGGCCTGTCGCGCCAGCGGGTGAACGAGGCGCTCAACGGCCTGTCGGCGCAGGGGTTGATCCGCGTGGAGTACGGTGGCCTGCGCGTGCTCGACCTGCCGGGCCTGCGCGCCACCGCGATGTCGAACAAGAAGAACATCCAACCCTCCGCGGAAACGGAAACCTCATGACGCTCAAAGACCAGATACAGATCGTGCCCGCGAATGCGGAGGCCGCGTTCATCCCGCCCCCGGAGCAGCCGAAGAAGCCCGAGGCCGAAGCGGCCGGGCCGACGCTCGAAGAGGCGCTCGCGCGCAACGAGCAGCTGGCCGAAAAGCTCGAGGAACTCGATGCGGTGCTGGCCAAGCCGCTCAGCGAAATCCTCGCCGACCGAGAGAAGGCCGAGGAAACCGCGCTCGCATGGGACCGCTTCGGCGCCATGTGGATGCTCTCGCAGCGCGCCATGCGGCGCGTGGCGCTCGACCTTGCGGCGCAGCTCGGCGTGAGCGAGGAAGAGGTCGTGGCGCGCGCCATGGCCAACGCCAACGCGGTGCTCAACGGCGCGGACGAAGTCGACCTGGGCGGCACCGTCGCGCCCGCGCAGCTGCAGCACATCGCGCGGCATCGCAACTTCCTGCGCAAGCAGTTCCGGACCGGTTGAGCCGCGAGGCTTTTCAATACCCCTTAATCTCCCCGCCTCCTTTCCAGAAAGACCACTCTCCGATGACCGCTTCCCAACTCACCCTCATCACCGGCGCCTCGCGCGGCCTGGGCCAGGCCATGGCCCTGCAGCTGCTGCAGGCCGGCCACACGGTGCTCGGCATCTCGCGCAAGCAGTCGCCCGAGCTGGCCGAAGCCGCCAAGGCCGCCGGCGCCGAACTCGTGCAATGGGAGCAGGACCTGTCCGATCCGGTGGCTGCATCGGAGCGCGTGTCGGCATGGCTCAAGACCGTCGACGCGCAGCGCTTCGACAGCGTCACGCTCATCAACAACGCCGGCACCGTCGGCAACCCGGCGCCGCTGTCGCGTGCCGTGGAGGCCGAGCTGTCGCTGGCCCTGCGCATCGGCCTGGAAGCGCCGATGCTGCTGACCGCCGCGTTCCTGGGCGCGACGCGCGAATGGCGCGGCGTGCGCAAGGTGCTCAACATCTCGTCGGGCCTGGGCCGCAACGCGATGGGCAGCCAGGCGCCCTACTGCGCGGCCAAGGCCGGCATGGACCACTTCTCGCGCGCCGTGGCGCTCGAAGAAGCGAACGCACCCAACGGCGCGCGCATCGTCTCGCTCGCGCCCGGCGTGATCGACACCGACATGCAGGTGCAGCTGCGTGGCGCCTCGGCCGACAAGTTCCCCGACCGCACGCGCTTCGAGAAGATGAAGAACGAAGGCATGCTCGACAGCCCCGCCACGGCTGCTGCGAAGGTGCTGGGCTACCTGGCGCGCGAAGACTTCGGCGCCAAGCCCGTGGCCGACGTGCGCGATCCGGCCTGAAACCTGGGACACCCAAGCCATGGCCACCGCCAAGTCGATCGACACGCTCGAATACAAGCTCTTCCCCTCGCCGAGGAACGTGCACCGCATCGTCTTCGAGCATCAGGTCTTCGTGCCCTACCCGTACGCGCTGATCGTGATGGACGAGTTCTACTTCAAGGGCCGCTACAGCCTGTTCTCGGCCTGCAGGATGAGCGACGGGAAGATGGGGCAGGTGGCGACGTTCGAGCTCGAATCGGACGTGGCCATCTTCAACAGCAAGTTCGTGCCGGACTGAGTCTTCGGTATTTCTCCCTCCCCCGGAGAGGGAAGGAGCAAAAGCCCGCTCACTGCATCGCGAACCTGTCGCGCTGCGCCTGCGCGCACTCGCCCATCACGCGCAACGCCCGCTCCACCGTCGGCGTGCCCATCACGAAGGGGTTCGGCGCGCCGGCCGGCTGGTTCCGCAGCGCGGCCATCTTGGCCTGCGAGCTGTCGACGTTCGAATGGTTCGACAGCATCACGTCGATGTTCTGCGCCTTCACCAGCGAGTCCATGCGCCGCGTGGACGCGATGTAGCTGTCAAGCCGCTGCATGTCCTTGCCGAAGTTGAAGCCCGTGCCGCCCCAGAGCATGGCCCGGTGCTTCCTGCCGTTCTCGCTCACCTCGAACACCGGCGAGAGCGTGCCCATGGTGTGGCCCGGCGTGAGGTACAGCGTGACGGTGGTGTCGCCCAGGGTGATGCGTTCGCCGTCCTTCGCAGAGATGTCGCCCGCGCCGCGCCTGGGCGGCGCGCCCCAGATGGGCGTGGCGAATTCGAGCTTGGTCTCGGTCATCGTCCAGTCGGCGTCGCTCATCACCACGCGCGCGCGGTACTTCTGCGCGAGGTAGGGCGCGCCGCCATAGTGGTCGCCGTGGCCGTGCGTGACGACCACGTACTTGATCTGCGCCGGGTCCAGGCCCAGCTTGCGCATGCCGCCTTCTATGAGCGCGGCTGCTTCCACCTGGTTGTTGAGCGCATCGATGAGGATGATGCCGTCCGAGGTCTTGATGGCCCACGCGCTGACCCAGTCGGCGCCCACGAAGTACAGGTTGTCGAAGGCCTTGGCGGGCGGCGGTGCCGGCTTGTTGATGAGCAGGGGGAGGCCCCTGTCGAGCTCTTCCTGCGGCGGACGCGTGGCGGGGGCGGGCTTGCACAGCGAGAGCAGGGGCCCGAGGTCGGTGCCCGCGGCCTGCGTGGCCGCCGCGACGTGCGCCGCCACTGTTGCGTCGGAAGGCTTCTGCGCGGGTGTCTGCGCGCAGCCCTGGACGAGGGCGACAACCGCCGCCAGGGCGGCTGTCTTCAGGGGAAAGGAAGGAACCATCGGTGTCTCCATGCCGTCGTTGCGGCTTGTTCCGGAGACACCATTCTGCGACGCCCAGTCTTATTCGATTGTCGCGCCCGAGGCTTGCACGATGCCCTTCCACTTTTCGTAGTCGGTCTTCAGCAGCTTGCCGAACTGCTCCGGCGTCATGCTTTGCGGCTCGGCGCCCTGGGCGATGATGGCTGCCTTCATTTCAGGCGTGGCCAGCAGCTTGTTGACTTCGGCATTGAGCGTGGCCACCACGTCCTTGGGCGTGCCGGCCGGCACGAACAGGCCGTACCAGGTGCTCACGTCGAAGTCCTTGTAGCCCAGCTCGGCCACGGTGGGCGTGTCGGGCAGCGAGGTGCTGCGCTTGGCCGAGGTCACTGCCAGCGGCCGCAGCTTGCCCGCCTTGATCTGTGCCATGGCCGAGGGCACCGACGACACCATCAGGTCGACGTTGCCCGCCAGCACGTCCATCATGGCCGCGTTGGAGCCCTTGTAGGGCACGTGGCGCATCTTGATCTTGGCCGCGCCGTTGAAGATCTCGCCGGCCAGGTGGATGGTGGTGCCGTTGCCGGGCGAGCCGTAGGTGATGGTGTCGGGCGCGGCGCGCGCGGCCTTCACCACGTCGTCGAGCGTCTTGAACTTGGAGTTGGCCTGCGTGACGATCACCACCGGCGTGTAGGCCACGTGGGCCACAGCGGTCAGGTCCTTCACGGGGTTGTAGCTCAGGTTCTTGTAGAGCCAGGGCGCGACGACCATGTTGTCCTTCTGGCCCATCACGATGTCGTAGCCCGTGGGCGCGGCGCGCGCTGCCTCGGCGATGCCGATGGTGCCGCCGGCGCCCGCGCGGTTGTCGGGCACCACGGTCCAGTGGTTCACCTCGGTGAGCTTCTGCGCGACCAGGCGCGCCAGGATGTCGGTGCCGCCGCCGGGCGGGAAGGGCACGATCATGCGGATCGGCTTGGCGGGGTAGGCCGCGGTCTGTGCGTGGGCGAGGGGGGCCGTGAAGGCCAGCGGGAGTGCCAGCGCGATGGCCAGCGTGCCGAGGTGTCTGCGGATCATGGTTGTCTCTTTGTGGGGAGCGAAGCGGATCGGGGTTGCAGTCGCATTGTCTTCACTGCACCGGGGGTGCAGTGTGCCGGAAGCGGTGTGCCGGGGGTTTTCGCGATTCGCGATGGGACCCGTATCGGCTCGCGCTGGCTCGGAAATGGAGCGGCCCCCATGCCGAGGATGGCATGGGGGCCGCGTGCTTCAGGGGCCGGCCGGGCGGCCGGCGATGCGTCAGCCGAAGTTCTTCTCTGCGAATTCCCAGTTGGTCAGCTTGGCCAGGAAGGTTTCGACGAACTTCGGGCGCAGGTTGCGGTAGTCGATG
>NZ_JARVTD010000054.1:0-23397 GCF_030208835.1 Variovorax sp. efr-133-TYG-130
GGCCGGGGGACATTCGCGGAGCAAGGTACCCCGTCGGCGTGAGCGCGCCCCGAACAACGATGCGAAACATCGACAGCAAGGTACATCAAGCCCACCCGAACCCCAGTCGCAGAAGCATCAGCGTACCCGTGCCGACAAGAATCGTCCCGGTCACGTCGTTTCGCCGAACGAGGTAGTAGGTCAATGCGGCGGCCACTGCAAAGAGCCGCGCATCGTGCCAGTCGGCCAGCATGCGCCCGTTGCTCAGGAACACGTCGGGCACCACCATCGCCAGCAGCGCCGCCACCGGCGCATGGCGCAGCCCGCGCCACAGCCAGCCCGGCAACTTCGGCTCGCTGTCGGGCAGCAGGAAGAAGCTGCGCGTGAGCACCGTCACCCCCACCAGCGCGCCCACGGCCAGCCACACGTACACATCGTGCCCCAGGTGCATCAGCGCGTACCCCACCGGCGGTCGGCCAAGGTGCCGGCCGCGAAAGCCGTGGCGATCGCGGCCACCACATTGAGGCCCATCGGCCATGAGGCCGTGGCCAGCGCCACCATGCCGGCCGCCAGCGCGGAGCAGCGCACCGCGCGGTCGGTGAGCATCGGCAGCGCGAGGGCCAGCAGCGCCAGCACGCCGATGAAACGCAGGCCCCATGCGGCGGGAATGGCGTCGGCCAAGAAGATGCCCGCGAGCGACGCCACATGCCACGCCGCCCAGTTGGTCAGCGCGAGGCCGAGGAAGTAGCCCTGCTGGCGCACCGTCGTGCGCCCGGAAGGCGGAGGCTGCGGGTGGCGCTGCACGAACTGGGCATACACCGGGTCGCCCGCAAGGTACGACAGCAGCACCCGCTGCATCCTGCGGTGGCCGCCGAAGTAGCGGCGCCAGTTCACGCTGAACACCACGAAGCGCAGGTTGAGCACGCACGCGGTCGCCACGATCACCCACAGCGGCGCCCCGGCCGCGATGAGCGGCAGGCAGGCCAGCTGCGACGCGCTCGCGAACACCAACAGCGACATGGCCAGGATCACGCCCAGCCCGACGCCGCTCTTGGCCATGGCCACGCCCGCCACCAGCCCCATGGCCATGGTGCCGAGCGCTGCACCCGCGATGTCGCGCCGCCCTTCGGCGAAGGCACCGCGCCAGACGGGATCGGCCATCGATGCGCGCCAGGCGCTCCAACGGCTCACCGTGCGCTCGCGAGTTCCGCACGCGGCGCGGCCGCCAGCAGCCGCCGCGTGTAGTCGTTGGCCGGCGCGCCGAACACCTGCCCCGTGGGGCCCTGCTCCACGATGCGGCCCTGGCTCATCACGATCACGCGGTCGCACAGTTGCGCCGCCACGCGCAGGTCGTGCGTGATGAACAGAATGCCCAGCCCCAGGTCGCGCTGGATCTCGCGCAGCAAATCAAGGATCTGCGCCTGCACCGACACGTCGAGCGCCGACACGGCCTCGTCGGCCACCAGCACCTGCGGCTGGCAGGCAATGGCGCGCGCAATGGCCAGGCGCTGGCGCTGGCCGCCGGAGAACTGGTGCGGATAGCGGTCGAGCGCGGTGCGCGGCAGCTGGATGCGGTCCATCAGCTCCTCGGCGGTCTGGCGCGCATGCAGCTTGCTCAGCCCGAAGTTCATGGCGCCCTCCACCATCGACGAGCCCACCGTGCGGCGCGGGTTGAGCGAGCGGTTCGGGTCCTGGAACACCACCTGCACCCGCGAGCGCAGCGGCCGCAGCCGGCCCTCGGGCAGGTCGCGCACTTCGGCGTCGCCCCAGAGGATGCTGCCCGCGCTGGGCGAAATCAGCCGGATCATGCAGCGCGCGAAAGTCGACTTGCCCGAGCCCGATTCGCCCACCACGCCGACCGTCTCGCCGCGATGCACGGCCACGCTGGCGTCCTGCAGCGCGGTGTTGTGCTTCGCGCGGCCGAGCCAGTCGCGCCGCGTGTAGATCTTGCCGACGCCTTGCCCCGCCAGCAGCGGCTTGCCGCCTGGGAGTTCGCGCGCGGGCGGCGGGGTCATGCCGGGCACCGCGTCCAGCAGCATGCGGGTGTAGGCCTCGCGCGGGTTGAGCAGCACCTGTTCGCACGGGCCCTGCTCCACCAGCGCGCCGCGGTGCATCACCATCACGTCGTCGGCAATCTCGGCGACCACGCCCATGTCGTGCGTGATGAAGAGCACGGCGCTGCCCTGCTCGGCCTGCAGCTCGGCGATGAGCTTGAGGATCTCGGCCTGAGTGGTCACGTCCAGCGCGGTGGTCGGCTCGTCGCAGATCAGCAGGCGCGGCTTCAGAATGATGGCCATCGCGATCACGATGCGCTGGCGCTGCCCGCCCGAGAGCTGGTGCGGGTAGCTGCCGTGGATGCGCGCCGGGTCGGGCAGCCGCACGCGCTCGAAGATCGAAAGGATGTGCGCCTTGCGCTCGGCCGCGCCCCACGCGGTGTGCGTGCGCAGCAGTTCGTCGACCTGCTCGCCGCAGGTGAGCACCGGGTTCAGCGCGGTCATCGGCTCCTGGAACACCATGCCCATGCCGGTGCCGCGCAACTGGCGCAGCCGCTTGTCGGAGGTGAAGCGGCCGTTGTCGACCAGCTTCTCGCCCGAAAGGACCACATCGCCGCCCGCGAGCACCAGGCCCTTGGCCAGCAGCCCCATCACGGTGGTGGCCAGCACCGACTTGCCCGAGCCGGACTCGCCCACGATGCACAGCGTGCGCCCTGCCTCGATGCGCAGGTCGAGATGCTCGATGGCATGCGGCCGGTCGGCATCGGAGGGCAGCGCGACCCGCAGGCCGCGCACTTCGAGGATGGCGGCGCTTCGATTGGAATCAGTCATTGGATCGGCGCCTCACACGCGCTTGGAAAACTTTGGATCGAGCACGTCGCGCAGGCCGTCGCCCAGCATGTTGATGGCCAGCACCGTGGGCACCAGGAACAGCGCGGGAAACAGCACGTTGCCGGGGCTCTGCGAAAACTGCACGCGGCCCTCGGCCATGATGTTTCCCCAGGTCGGTACGTCCGACGGCAGGCCCAGGCCGAGGAAGCTCAGGATCGCTTCGGTCAGCACGGCCGAAGCCGCGATGAAGGTGCCCTGCACGATCAGCGGCGCCAGCGCGTTCGGCAGGATGTCGCGCCACAGGATGGTCGCGTCGGCCGTGGCCAGCGCACGCGCGGCCTCCACGAAGGGCTCGTCGCGCAGGCTCATCACCAGCGCCCGCACCAGCCGGGTCACGCGCGGCACCTCGGGCACCGCAATGGCCAGGATCACGGTCGGCAGGCTGGCGCCCAGCACCGCCACCAGCGTGATGGCGAGCAGCACGGCGGGGATGGCCATCACGCCGTCCATCACGCGCATCAGCACCGCGTCGACGGCGCGGAAGTAGCCGGCCAGCATGCCCAGCAGGCAGCCGAAGGCAATGGCGACGAAGGCGGTGAACAGGCCCACCGTCATCGAGATGCGGGTGCCATAGAGCACGCGGCTCCAAACGTCGCGCCCCACGCTGTCGCTGCCCATCCAGAAGGTGTGGGCGAACTGCGCGCCGTCGGGCATGGTCACCTGCCCCGCGGTGCCCGCGCCCACCGAAATGAAGCTCGGGTCCATGGCGGAAGGATCGAAGGTACCTAGCCAGGGCGCGAACACGCCCAGCAGCGCCAGCACGGCCAGCACGACGACGCCGCCGCGCACGGCGGTGTTGCGCCAGAGTCTTTTCAGGGTGCTCATGTCAGTCAGTCACTCACTCAATCAATAGCGGATGCGCGGATCGATGAAGAGATAGCTCAGGTCCACCAGCAGGTTGACGGCCACGTACACCACCGCGAAGAACAGCACCACGCCCTGCAGCACCGGAAAGTCGCGGTTGAGCACCGCGTCGACCGTGAGCTGGCCCAGGCCCGGAATCGCGAACACCGTTTCGGTGACCACCACGCCGCCCAGCAGCAGCGCCGCGCTCACGCCGATCACCGTGACCACCGGCACCGCCGCGTTGCGCAGCGCGTGGTGCTTGAGCACTTCCAGCTCGGTGATGCCCTTGGCGCGCGCGGTGCGGATGTAGTCTTCGGTCAGCGCCTCGCTCACCGCCGCCCGCGTGACGCGCGACAGCAGCGCCACGTAGGTGATGGCCAGCGTGAGGCACGGCAGCACCAGCTGGTTCAGCCACGGCCCCACGCCGTCGGCGATGCGCCGGTAGCCCTGCACCGGAAACCACTGCAGCTTCATCGCCAGCAGGTAGATCAGCACATAGCCGACCACGAACACCGGCACCGAGAACCCGGCCACCGAGAACGCCATGACGGCCTTGTCGAGCCAGCCGCCCATGCGCCATGCGGCCAGCGTGCCCAGCGGCAGCGCGATGGCCACCGCCAGCAGCAGCGTGCCGCCGGCCAGCGAGAGCGTGGGCTCCATGCGCTGGCCGATGAGCTCGGTCACCGGCTTGTTCAGGAAGAACGAGAAGCCCAGGTCGCCGTGCAGCACGCCGTTGCACCAGATCGCGAACTGCTCCCACAGCGGGCGGGTCAGGCCCAGCTGCACGCGGATGCGGTCCAGGTCTTCGTTGGTGGCGCTGTTGCCGCCGATCACGGCCGCCGGGTCGCCGGGGGTGAGGCGCACGATCATGAAGATCGCGAGCGCCACCACCAGCAGCACCGGCAGCGTGGCGAGCAGGCGCTTGCCGAGGAACGTGAGCATGGGCTTATTGCTTCTTGATGTTCCAGTACACCTGCGCGCCGGCCGGCACCAGGCCGCTCACGTTCTTGCGCACCGCGGCGGGCTGGTTGTACTGGCCGACAGGCACGTGCGTGGCGGTCTCGAAGGCGCGCAGCTGCGCGGCCTGCGCCAGCTTCTTCTTGTCGGCGTCGGTCTTGGCCTGGGCGAACTGCACCTTGATCTCTTCGAGCTTGGGGTCGTTCTGCCAGCCGAACCAGCCCTTGTCGCCG
This sequence comes from Variovorax sp. efr-133-TYG-130, assembly GCF_030208835.1. Lineage (NCBI taxonomy): Bacteria > Pseudomonadati > Pseudomonadota > Betaproteobacteria > Burkholderiales > Comamonadaceae > Variovorax > Variovorax sp. efr-133-TYG-130. Next base: position 4,901 of record NZ_JARVTD010000054.1, read on the forward strand.
CTGGCGTTCATCATGGCCATGGTGATCGGGTTGAGGATGTCCGAGGCGGTCCACGAGGTCATGAACGCGCTCCAGCCGCCGGCCGAGGGGGCATCCTTCTTGGCGCGGCGCGCCACCAGGGTGGACCAGTCCATCGACTGCATGTCGACCTTGAAGCCGGCCTGCTCCAGCTGCTGCTTGGCCACCAGCGGCAGCTTGCCGATGGTCGGGTTGTCGGTCGGGCGCATCAGCACCACGGGCTCGCCCTTGTAGCCGGCCTCCTCGAGCAGGGCCTTGGCCTTCTGCGGGTTGGCCACGCCGGTGTAGTCGCCGGTCTGCTCCGATTCGAACAGCGTGCCGCACGGGAACATGCTCTTGCAGTAGCGTGTGAGGCCCGGCGTGCCCACCTGCGTGCGCAGGAAGGCTTCCTGCCCCAGCGCCAGCAGTGCGGCGCGGCGCACCTTCTCGTTGTTGAACGGCGGCTGCAGGAAGTTGAAGCGCAGGATGAACTGGTTGCCCGCGGGCTGCGCGTCGATCAGCTTGATGTCGGGGTTGGTGCGCAGCGTGGCGTATTGCTCGAAGGCGGGCTGCTCGAGGATGTCGGCCTCGCCGTTGAGCAGCGCATTCATCTGCGTCTGCGCGTCGCGGATGATGAGCCACTCCACGCGGTCCACGTACACGTTCTTGCCGCCGGCCGTGCCCGAGGGCGCCTCGGCGCGCGGCTTGTAGCGCGTGTTCTTGGTGAACACCACGCGCTCGCCGGGGCGGAACTCGTCGGCCTTGAAGACGTAGGGGCCGGAGCCGATCGACTCCTTGATCTGCGTGTCGCCCGAGGTGTCGGCAATGCGCTTGGGCATGATGAACGGCACGTTCGACGAGGGCTTGCCCAGCGCTTCGAGCACCAGGCCGAAGGGCTCCTTCAGCACGATGGAAAAGGTCTTGGCATCGGGCGTCTCGTAGCGCTCCGTCACCTTGGCGAGCTGCGCGCCGAAGGTGTCGCGGCTCGCCCAGCGCTTGATGGAGGCGACCGCGTCCTCGCTGGTGACGGGCTTGCCGTCGTGGAACTCCAGGCCGTCTCGCAGCGTGAAGGTCCAGGTCTTGTTGTCGGGCGACACCTTCCACTTGTCGACCATCTGCGGCTTGATGTGGCCTTCGAGGTCGGTGGCGAAGAGCGTGTCGTACACCATGTATCCGAAGTTGCGCGTCACGTAGGCGGTGGTCCAGATCGGGTCGAGCACGGTGATGTTGCTGCTCGGAATGATCTTGAGCGTGGTGGTCTGCGCCACGGCGGGAACGACGGCCGCGCCGGCCAGGAGCACGGCGGCGCCCCATCGGGCAAGGCGGCGCGACAACACGGCGCGCGAAGGCGAAAAGAGCTGCGGTTGCATGTGATTTCCTGAAGACGGCAAGGGCTCCATTGAGTCATCTGACAGGACAAATGCATATATACAGTTTGAATCGTCTGTAGTAGAACAGTCGCTCGCCTGCCCCGTGTTTGTCCCCGTGTTGGGGTTTTTCGTGCACACGAAGCGTGCACGCCTTGCCGTGATCACTGTCAATCCTTCGCTGCCCGCGCCGCTGGTTCGCCAGCTCTACGACGCCCTGCTGGCGCAGATCGCCTCCAGCGCCATGAAGCCCGGCGACAAGCTGCCTTCGGTGCGCGCGCTCGCCACCGACTGCGGCGTGAGCACCATGACCGTCACCAACGCCTACCAGCGGCTGGTGGCCGAGGGCCATGTCGAGGCGCGGCGCGCCAGCGGCTACTACGTGGCCGAGGCCGAGCGCTCGGCCACGCGGCGCAAGCCTTTCCTGGGGCGCACCTCGGTCGACTCGCTGTGGCTGCTGAAGCATGTGTATGAAGACGACCGCACGCTGCTGAACGCGGGCTGCGGCTGGATCCCGCCCGAGATGCTGCATATGGACGGTGTGCGCCGCGCGCTGGCCGCGCTGTCGCGCAAGCCGGGCACCGGCATCGCGAGCTACGGCACGCCCTATGGCTACCTGCCGCTGCGCCAGCAGATACAGACGCTGCTCGCGCAGCAGGGCATCGAGACCGCGCCGCACCAGATCGTGCTGACGCACGGCGCCTCGCAGGCGCTGAACCTGGTGGCGCGCTGCTTGCTGCAGCCGCGCGACGTGGTGCTGGTCGACGAGCCCGGCTCCACCAACCTGTACGCGATGCTGCGCTCGCTGGACCTGAAGCTGGTGGGCGTGGAGCGCACCGTGAACGGCCCCGACCTCGCGGCGCTGCAGGCGCTGGCGCAGCGCCACGGCGCCAAGGCCTTCTTCACGTCCGGCAACCTGCACAACCCCACGGGCAGCCAGTGCACGCCGGCCGTGGCGTACCAGATGCTGCGGCTGGCGGAGCAGCTCGACTTCCACATCGTCGACAACGACGTGATGGCCGGCCTGGAGCCGCCGGGCGCGGCCACCCCGCTCGCGAGCCTCGACCGGCTGCGCCGCGTGATCCATGTCGGCAGCTTCTCCAAGACGGTGTCGCCCGCGCTGCGCGTGGGCTTCGTCGCCTGCAGCGAGGAGTTCGCCGAGAAGATGATCCTGCAGAAGATGGTCAACAGCCTCACCACCTCGGAGCTCACCGAGCGGCTGCTGCACGGCGTGCTGGTCGAGGGCCGGTACCGCGCCCACGTGGCGAAGCTGGCCGAACAGCTGCAGGCGGCGCAGCGCACGGTGTGCGACCGGCTGGAAGCGGCCGGCATGCAGCTGTTCACGCGGCCGGCGGGCGGGCCGTTTCTGTGGGCACGCTTCGAGCGCGACGATGTCGACATGCGCGCGCTGGCGCAACGCGCCATTGCCGAGAGCTTTCTGCTGGCGCCGGGCGACCTCTTTCGCACCGATCTGCGGCCCACGCCGTGGCTGCGCTTCAACGTGGGCTACGCCGACGACCCGAAGCTGTACCGCTTCCTGGCGCAAGAAGCGAAAAGGCTGCGCTCCAAGGCCAAGGCGGACCCGGCCTGAGGCAGACGCGGCAAACCCGGAAAAGGGGTTGCCCTGCCTAGAATCGCGCGGGTCATGAAGAAGCCTGAATCCGAATTCCCCTCCACGCCCGCGCTGGCCGACGCACTGATCGTCGATCCCTTCTATCTCGCGATCTCCGTCGATTTCGAGCACGACATGGCCGCCCGCAAGGCGGTGCTGGCCTCCTACTTCGGCTACTCGCTGGGCGAGGCTGAGCGAACCGGGCGCTGCCTGGCGACGGAAGACGGCCGGCTCGGCGCGGCCGCCTGGCTGCTGCCGCGCGCGGCGGCGGTGGACACGGCCGAATCGGCGGCGAAGAACGAATTCCTCCTGGCCACGCTGGGCCCGCGAGGCCACGGCAACTACCACCGCATCGTCGAATTCATGGCCGCGCGTGCGCCGGCCGTGGTGCCGGAAGGCGCCTGGTATCTGTCGATCCTGGGCGTCTCTCCCGCCGCGCAGGGGCGCGGACTGGGCGCCCGGCTGCTGGCGCCGACGCTGGCCGAGGTCGACGCGGCGGGCGTGCCCTGCTTCCTGGAAACCTTCACGCCGCGCAGCGTGGCGTTCTACGAGCGGCTGGGCTTTCGCACGGCGGCGCGGCACCTGGAGCCGGTCACGAGTTCGCCGTACGCGATCATGTGCCGCCTGCCCGGGACATACTTGGCGTCCAGCACGGAAAATGGCTGATCCGTTCCAACCCTCGCGCCGCGCCGGCCGAAGAGCCCTCGAATGTCCCGAGCCCCTGTCGAAGACGCAGAACCTGTCTCGCTGAGCCCCGCCCTCATCGTCGAGGACGACCCGGCCATGCAGGAGCGCCTGCGCCACGTGCTGTCCACGCTCGGCTGCGACGGGAACCGCATCGCGGTTGCCGACAGCGTCGCGGGGGCGCGGCAACTGCTCGGCGAACATGAGTACGGCGTGGTGCTGGTGGACATCGGCCTGCCCGACGGCAGCGGCGTGGAACTGATCGGCTGGTTGCGGGCGCACCACCCGCGCGTGCCGGCGGTGGTGATCTCGGCCTGGCGCACCGAGGAAATCATCTTTGCGGCTCTGCGCGCGGGCGCCATCGGCTATTTGCTGAAGGAGCGCGACGACGTCGAACTCGGCATTGCGCTGCGCAGCATCCAGCAAGGCGGCGCGCCCATCGACCCGAGCATCGCGCGCCACATCCTCGGCTGGCTCGCGACGCAGCAGCCACCGGCCGACGCACAGGCCAGCGCCCCCGGCGAAGCGGCGCCGGCCGCGCTGACGCGCCGCGAGCACAAGATCCTCGAGCTCGTGTCGCAGGGCCTGAGCAACCGCGACATGGCAGAGTCGCTGTCGATCTCCAGACTGACCGTGGAATGCCACACCAAGAACATCTACCGCAAGCTGGCCGTCAACTCGCGCACCGAAGCCGTCTTCCAGGCGCGGCGGCATGGCTTGCTGCGCTGACGGGCGCGCTGCTCCTCTTCCTTCTTGCAGCCCCCGCGGCCTTTGCCCAGGCCGGCGCGGAGGCCCCCGCGCTGCGCGTGGAGGCCGTGCGCGGCAACGGCTGGAACGACACGGCCCCGCCCGCCGAGGGCTGGACGCCCGTCACCCTGCCCGACAGCTGGGCCGCGCGCTGGCCGGGCTTCGACGGCGTGGTCTGGTACAGGCTGACCTGGGACCAGCCCGCGCAGGTGCACGAAGCCGGCCTGCTGCTGCACTACCTGAACATGGCCGGCGAGGTGTCGCTCAACGGCACGCCGATTTCGCGCGACGACAGCCTGGTCGAGCCGCTCACGCGCGCCTGGAACACGCCGCGCTACTGGCTGCTGGCACCGCCGCTGCTCAGGCCCGGCACCAACACGCTGCTGGTGCGGGTATCGGGCCTGTTCGCCTACCAGGCCGGGCTGGGGCCGGTGAGCCTGGGCACGCCGGCCGCGATGCAGGCGGATTTCGAGCGGGAGCGCCTGATCCGCCGCGACCTGCAGGTGCTGGGGCTGGCCGTGAGCGCAGCGGCCTCGGCCTTCTTCGCCGCGCTGTGGCTGCTGCGCCGGCGCGAGACGGCCTACGGCTGGTTCGCGCTGATGTCGGTGCTGTGGCTGCTGTTCGGCTACAACCAGATCGCGACCAGCCCCTGGCCCTTTGCCAGCAACCACGGCTGGCAGGCGCTGAACGTTTCCCTGCTGCTGGTGTTCGGCGTGTCTTACGTGGTCTTCGCGCTGCGCTTCTGCGGGCGGCGCATGCCGCGCCTGGAGGGCGCGGCGCTGCTGCTGGCGATGGCCGGCGTGCTCGACCTGTGGCTGGCGCCCGGTGCCGACCTGATCGCGCACCGCGCCGTCTGGACCCTGGTGGGCGGGCTCACGGTCATGGCCGTGAACGGCACCGCCATCGTGCATGCCCTGCGCCACCGCGACAGCCCGATGCGCCCGCTCGCCCCGTTCATGGCGGTGTCGGCGCTCACCGATGCGCACGACCTGCTGGTGTTCACGCAGATCATCGACAGCAACACCTACTACACGACGATGTCCTCGTACATCCTGCTGCTGGGCATGGCGCTGACGCTGGCCGCGCAGTTCGTGAAGAGCCTCGAGCGCATCGAGAACTTCAACACCGAACTCATCGAGGAAGTGAACGCCGCCAAGGCCGAGCTGGCCGCCACGCTGGCGCAGCAGCATGCGCTGGAGCTGACGCATGCGCGCATCGGCGAGCGTGTGAACCTGGTGAGCGACCTGCACGACGGGCTCGGCGGCATGCTGGTGGGCAGCATCGCCAAGCTGGAGCGCACGCCCGGGGACCTCGGCGCGCCCGAGCTGCTCGCCATGCTCAAGCATCTGCGCGACGACCTGCGGCTGATCATCGACGCCACCGGCCGCGACGACGGCGCCCGCGCGCTGGGCGAGCTGCTGGCGCCGATGCGCTACCGCAGCGCGCAGCTGCTGGAGGCCAACGGCATCGACTGCCGCTGGAGCGTGTCGAACATCGAGACGCTCGAGCTGCCCGCGTCACAGAGCCTCGACCTGATGCGCTTCCTGCAGGAGGCGTTGACCAACGTGCTCAAGCACAGCGGCAGCCGGCGCGTGGACGTGAGCGTGGCGCGCGCCGGTGCGGAGCTTCGGCTCAGCGTGCGAGACGACGGCCGGGGCTTTGCCGTGGAAAGCATGGAGAAGGCCGCCGGCGCCGGCTTGCGCAGCCTGCATGCCCGCGCGCGGCGGCTCGGGGCGCAGCTGCAGCTGCAGTCACGGCCCGGCGAAACGCATGTGCTGCTGCGCATGCCGCTGGCCGCGCAGGCCTGAACGGCACTGCCTCAGTCGGCCCAGACCACCTTGCCGGTCCACGCCGTGGCCAGCACGACGATGCCGAACACGATGCGATACCAGGCGAACGGAACGAAGTTGTGGGTGCTGATGTAGCGCAGCAGCCAGCGCACGCACAGCCACGCACTCACGAACGAGAACACCAGCCCCACGGCGAACAGCGGAATGTCGGCCACCGACAGCAGCGCGCGCTCCTTGTAGAGGCTGTACACGCCCGCGCCGATGAGCGTCGGGATGGCCAGGAAGAAGGAGAAGTCGGTCGCCGCCTGCCGCGACAGCCCCAGCAGCATGCCGCCGATGATGGTCGAGCCGCTGCGGCTGGTGCCGGGGATCATCGCGAAGCACTGCACCAGGCCGACCTTGAGCGCGTCCCAGGGCGTCATGTCGTCCACGTGCTCGATGCGCACCGAGCCCGGCGGCCGCTTTTCGGCCCAGAGAATGATGAAGCCGCCGATGATGAAGGTGCTTGCCACCACGGTCGGGATGAACAGGTGCGCCTTGATGACCTTGCCGAACAGCAGGCCAAGCACCACCGCCGGCAGGAAGCCGATGAAGATGTTCAGCGCCAGCCGCTGCGCCCGGGGCTGCCGGGGCAGCGCGACCACGGTCGACCTGATCTTTTCCCAGTAGACCAGCACCACCGCCAAGATCGCGCCGGTCTGGATGGCGATGTCGAAGACCTTGGCCTTGTCGTCGTCGAAGCCGAGCAGCGAGCCGGCAAGAATGAGGTGGCCGGTCGACGAGATCGGCAGGAATTCGGTCAGCCCCTCCACGATGCCCATGATGGCGGCCTTGACCAGCAAAACGATGTCCACGCGTACTCCTTGAAAGAGCCGCAATTATCACGATGGCGCCGGCGGCCGGCGTTCAGGTGCAGGTCAGCATACCTAGTTCAGGTGATATGCCGCGGCGCCGCGTTGACCCATAGTGGAAACCGCCCGGACAGGTTGATCCGGGGGAGTTTCACCGATGCCCACCTCCACCCTCGCGGACCGCCTCGAAGAGCATGTCTCGACTGCCGAAGACCATGGCGAAGACCGCCGCAAGAACGCGCGGGACATCGAGGAGGAGCAGTGCGCATCGATGCGGCGGGTGGTCCGGGCCACCGGCGCCTCGGCCGGCGAGTTGCGCCAACTGATGCAACGGCTGCGCGAGATCGACCGCGCCGGCCACGGCACCGGCATCGTGGCGCAGGGGCACATTGCCGCCGACCGCATGGAATCGGTCATGCAGGAGCTGGACCTGGGTGACGGCATCGCCGCCGGACAGCGCACCGACGCGGCCCAGAGCATCGACTTCTGGCTGCTCGAGCCGCTGGACCCGGCGCACGACAAGAAGTGGTACGCCCGCTGGAAGTTCTGGAGCTTCATCCTCGGCGCAGCCGCGCCCGAGGTCTCGCTCACCCTTCAGGGGCTGGCCCTGCGCCCGACCGAGCCCGGCGACGCGCATGCCGACCTGGTGGCCAAGGCGCGCAAGGTGCTCGAGAGCTGGCGCCGCACCTCCGAGGCGCTGTTCTGGGGCGCCTTCGAGTGCTATGTGCGGCAGCAGTCGTTCTCGCTGGAGACGCAGGCCTACCTGCTGCGCTGCATTGCCGCCGTCTTCGCGGGCGACCCGATGAAGCTGTCGAACGCGCAGAGCGAGGAGCTCACACGCATCCTCGCAGACACCTACTGCGACGCGCTCGGCACGTCGGCGACCATGCCTTCGGCGGACATCTACCGGCGCCTGTCGCAGGGCCTGGAGGGCACCGACCGCGAGAGCCTGATCACGCGCCGGCTGGGCCGCGGCGATGCGGCGCAGATCGCGATGACGGCGCTGTTCTCGGTCATCGAAAACACGCGCGCCTCACGCTGCTGAGCGCCGGCGCAGCGCGCGCACCGCGCTGTCGACGGTAGTCAGCACCGGCAGGCCGCTGGCCGCTTCGCAGGCGGCGCGCGCCCGCGCCATGCTGAACTGCGCCAGCGCCACGCGCGTGCAGCCGCGCTCGCGCAATGCGGCGGCCCGGGCGGCGATGAGCGCGTCGTGCCGCTGCACGTCGCCGGCGTTCAGCGCATCGAGCGCGCCTTCGGCCAGCGCGAGTTCGAGCAGCGTTCCTTGCGGGAATTCGGGCGGCATCGACGCCAGCGTGGGCGCGAAGGTGGCGATCAGCCCCAACCGGCCCTGCCCTTGCGCCGCCTCGTCGATCATGGCCTCGTTGGGCTTGAGCACCGGAATGCCCGCATGCCGCCGCGCCACCGCCTCGATGCAGGGCCCGAAGGCCGAGCAGGTGAAGAGAATGCCGCGCGCCCCGGTGTCCACCGCGTACTGCGCCAGGCGCTGGAAGCGCTCGTGCATCGCCTCGTCGAGCCCCTTGCCGCCCCGCGCGAGATCGGCCGAGAGGCTGTCGTCGAGCAGGTTCATGCGCTGCGCCCCGGGCCAGTCGCGCGCGAAGGCCTCGTTGATGGGAGCGACGGAGTGCGAGAGCGCGTGGATCAGGGCAATGCGGGTCATGGGGTCGTCGGCGTCAGATGCCTTTGGACGAGGGATTCGCGAACGCGTCCCTCGTCTCTGCGTTGAGCGGGTAGTTGATGTTGATGCCCTTCGGCGGAATCGGCGACATGAACCACCGCGCGTAGAGCTTCTCCATCTCGCCCGACTTCATCATGCCCGACACCACGCGGTCGACCAGCGCCTTGAAGGCCGGGTCGTCCCTGCGGAACATCAGCGACTGGTTCTCGGTGCGCAGGCTTTCGCCGGTGATGGTGAAGTCCTTCGGGTTGCGCGCATTGGCGAGCTGGCCGGCCAGCAGGATGTCGTCAAGCACGAAGGCATGGGCGCGGCCGCTTTCCACCAGCAGGAAGGAATCGCTGTGGTCCTTGCCCGGGAGGTTGGTCACGTCGAGGCCGCGGCCGCGGTCGGCTTCGCGCAGCAGCCGGAACGAGGTGGTGCCGCTGGTGGTGGCCACCGTCTTGCCTTGCAGGTCGGCGATGCTCTTTATGCCCGAATCGGCCTTGACCAGCATGCGCACGTTGTAGCGGAAGATGTCCGGCGAGAACGCCACCTGCTTCTGCCGCTCGACCAGGTTGGTGGTGGAGCCGCACTCGATGTCGACCGTGCCGTTCTGCACCAGCGGGATGCGGTTGGCGGAGGTCACGGCCTGGTACCTGATGTCGATGTTCGGCATCTTCAATTCCGTCTTCAGCGCGTCGACGATGCGGTTGCAGATGTCGATGCTGTAGCCGATCGGCCTGAGGTTGCCGTCGAGGTAGGAGAAGCCGAATGACGACTCGCGGTAGCCGAAGGTGATGGCGCCGCTGGCCTTGATCTTGGCGAGCGTGTCGCTCTCCTGCGCCTGTGCTGCGCCCAGGGGCAGCAGGGACGCGAAAACCAGCGCGAACGCGGCGGCACCGCATGAAGACAGCGGACGAAGCTTGGGCATGAAACGCTCCTCGGAACGACGGTTGAAGAAAAAAGCGAAGGGGGAAAGCGGCGCTCAGCGCGCGGCGGCGCGCGTCACGGCGTCGATCGATTCGGCCAGGCGCTCGACGATCCGCCGCAGGTCTTGCCGGGTGGCGATGAAGGGCGGCGCCAGCAGCACGTGGTCGCCCTGCCGACCATCGACCGTGCCGCCGAAGGGGTAGCACAGCAGGCCGCGCGCCATCGCGTCTTTCTTGACGGCCGCATGGACCTTGAGCGCCGGGTCGAACGGCGTCTTGTCCGCGCGGTCGGCCACCAGCTCGAGGCCCCAGAAGAAGCCGCGGCCGCGGATGTCGCCCACGTGCGGATGCGCGCCCAGCGCCTCGGCCAGCATGGCACCGAAGACGATGCCGTCCTCGCGAACCTTTGCAACGAGGCCGTCGCGCCGTATCACCTGCTGCACCGCGAGCGCGGCGGCGCAGGCCATCGGATGGCCGAGATAGGTGTGACCGTGCTGGAAGAAGCCGCTGCCCTTGGACATGGCCTCTACGATGCGGCGCTGCGCCAGCACCGCGCCCACCGGCTGGTAGCCGCCGCCCAGCCCCTTGGCGATGGTCATCAGGTCCGGCACCACCCCTTCCTGCTCGCAGGCGTGCAGCGTGCCGGTGCGGCCCATGCCGCACATCACCTCGTCGAGGATCAGCAGCACGCCGTATTTGTCGCAGACCTCGCGCACCGCCTTGAAATAACCGGGCACCGGCGCCAGCACGCCGGCCGTGGCGCCGCCCACCGTCTCGGCCACGAAGGCGATCACGCGGCCGGCGCCCTGCGCGAGGATGGTTGCTTCCAGCTCGGCCGCCAGGCGCAGGCCGTACTGCTCGGCGCTTTCGCCGGCGCGCTGCTCGCGATACGGGTAGCACGGCGACACATGCGTGGCCGGCACCAGGATGGGCGCAAAGGGCTCGCGCCGCCACGCGTTGCCGCCTACCGCCAGCGCGCCCAGCGTGTTGCCGTGGTAGCTCTGGCGTCGCGCGATGAAATGGGTGCGCTGCGGCTGGCCGATTTCCACGAAGTACTGGCGCGCCATCTTGAGCGCCGCCTCCACCGCCTCGGAGCCGCCGCTCACCATGTACACGTGGCTCATGCCCCCGGGCGCCGAGCCGATGAGCTCGTCGGCCAGCCGCTCGGCCACGTCGCTCGTGAAGAAGCTGGTGTGTGCATAGGCCAGCGTGTCGATCTGCGCATGCATGGCCGCCAGTACCTCGGGATGCGCATGGCCGAGCGAAGACACGGCCGCGCCGCCCGAGGCGTCGAGGTATTCGCGCCCTTCGCGGTCGCGGATGTACATGCCGTGCGAGCCGGCGGCAACGGGCGGGGTCTGGCGGAGATGGCGGTGGAAGACGTGCGTCATGTCGGGCGGGATCGGTGGATTTTTTTTTGGAACTAACGTTTCGCCCCAATTATTATTTGGAACATTTGTTCCGTCAACTGCCGCGATTGATCTCGTCCGGTACATTTGTTCCAACCGCAACAGAAGCCATCAGGAAGAGACATCGCCATGGGCGCCAAAGACCGGATCCGCGAGCGCTTCAACGAACTGAGCCCCGCGCTGCAGCAAGTGGCGCGCTACGTGCTCGACCACCCGAACGAGGTGGTCACCGGCTCGATGCGCAACGTGGGCACGCGCTCGCAGAGCACGCCCGCCACGCTCGTGCGCTTCGCGCAGACCCTGGGCTTCGAGGGCTGGCCTCAGCTGAAGGAGGCGTTCGCCGCCGACATGGGGCTGGACGCCGACACATACGGCGAGCGCGCCAAGCAGCTGGTCGGCCGCGCCAGCGACAAGAGCCTGACCGGGGAGATGTTCGAGGTGCAGCGCCGCAACCTCGAGGCCACCCACCGCCAGAGCGAGCAGGCGCTGCAGAAGGCCTGCGCGCTGATAGAAAAAGCCCCCGCCGTGCATGCGGCGGGCTTCCGGGCCTGCTTTCCGATCGCTTTTTCGTTCGTCTACGTGTATCGGCTCTTCCGCGACAGCGTGCACCTGGTCGACGGCCAGGGCGGCTCGCTGGAGATGCAGCAGCGCGCCTTCGCCAAGGGCGACGCGCTGGTGGTCGCGAGCTTCGCGCCCTACTCGCGCGAGGCGCTGCAGGTCACGGAGGCGGCCAAGGCGGCGGGCTGCCGCATCGTCGCCATCACCGACAGCGCTGCCTCGCCGCTGTCGCTGCTGGCGGACGAGACGCTGCTGTTCACCATCAGCAGCCCATCGTTCTTCCCGTCGGTCGCGGCCGGCGTTGCGTTGACGGAAGCACTGGTCGAACTGCTGGCCAGCCGCGCGGGCAAGCCGGGTATCCGGCGCATCGACCAGGCCGAAGCACAGTTGTTCGAATCGGGGGCGTACCTGGTGCCGCCGGCGGTGCGCGGAGGCTGAAACCCCGGGCCGAGCGGGTCAGGCCAGCGCGCGCACCCGGCCGCTCTGCTTGCCGAGGTGGCGCACCAGCAGGTCGCGGTTGGCGGTGATGTGCTCGCGCATGAGCGCCTCGGCGTCGACGGCTTCACCGCGGCTGAGCGACTCGACGATCTGGCGGTGTTCTTCCAGCGCGCGCTCGGCCTGCGCGCGGTGGTAGAGCGGCAACGACGCGTCGCGGTTGTGCGGGCGCAGATTGCTGTCGAAGATGATCGGCAGCTGGTAGGCGCGGCCTACCGCTTCGCTCAGCCAGCGGTTCTCGGCCAGCATCAGCAGCTTGCGGTGGAATTCGAGGTTCAGGTCGTGCCAGCGCGTGGCGCGTTCGTCGCTCCAGCCCTCGGAGCGCATCACCTCGTGCTGCTCTGCGAGCATGGCCACCAGTTGTTCCAGCGCGGAGCCGTCCAGCCCGCGCTCGCCGACGATGCGGCAGCCCATGCCTTCGAGGTTGGCGCGCACGCTGAAGGCGTCGAACACGTCCTTGGCGTTGAAGCGGCGCACCTGGAAACCCTTGTTCGGCAGATAGACCAGCAACCCCTCGTCGGCCAGCCGCGCCATCGCGCCGCGCACAGGCGTGCGCGACACGCCCAACTCGTTGGCGAGGGTGATCTCCATCAGGTGGGAACCGGGTGCGATCGCACCGTCGAAGATGCGATTGCGCAGCGTATCGGCCACGGACAACGCGCGTGTCCGGGAGGTATCTGGGGGGGTCATCGGAAATCGGAAACGGTGCGCCCGGGATCGGGCCGCGCGGATGGTACGGCCCGGTATCAAAGCTTCATATCCCCGATTTCCGTAAAAATCAGTTTTCGGACTTTTTCGATGAACAGGCAAAAATTTATAACATTTACTAACACATTTAAGAATAATCACTGTAGTCGTACTTGGGAAGTACTAAACGGCACCTTTTAGGTGCATTTTTTTATGTTTCTGCCCGGCGAAGCCTGAAAAACGGAACTGCGTTCTGAAATGCAGGTCAAAAACTGGCGCGATGCCTTGTCGCGACAGGAGTAACAGCCATGAAACAAGTCAAGCATTGGCAGGATCCAGTCAACGCCGTCGCCGGCGCGTGGCTCATCGTCTCGCCCTGGGTCCTGGGTTTTTCGGACATGCAGTCCGCGATGTGGACGATGGTGGCGACCGGCATCGTGCTGGGCGCCGTGGCGCTGGGCGCGACCTTCGTGCCGCGACAGTGGGAAGAATGGACCGAGGTCGCGCTGGCGGCCTGGCTCGCGGTGTCGCCCTGGCTGGTCGGGTTCCGCGGCTCGGAAACGGCCTTGATCAACGCAGTGCTCGTGGCCGCGGTGATCCTGGTGCTGGCGCTGTGGGTGCTGGTGACCGACAAGGACTATCTCGGCCATGCGATGGACCGTCCGGCGCACTGACCGGCGACGCGTCATCGGAACGTGACCCGGCGCCCCCGACAGGGGCCGGGTGATCAGGCGATCACGGCCTGGCGGCTGAGGCCGGTGAGGCCGGCAAGGCGGCAGGCTGCCCTGGCTGCGCCCCGCCTTCCATCCAGCCCGCATGCCAGCCGCCGCCGAGCGCCTGGATCAGCGAGACGGCAGCAAGCTGCCGGTTGAGCTGCACCTGCACCAGCGTGCGCCGCGCGTTCAGTGCAGCCACCTGGGCAGTCACCACGTCGGTGTAGGCCACCAGGGCCGAGCGGTACTGGTTGAGCAGGATCTGCTCGGTCTTGTCCGCGGCCGCGGAGGCCTCGCGGTACATGCCCTCCTGCTGCGCCAGCGTGGCGCCCGCAGTGAGCTGGTCTTCCACGCCCTGGAACGCGGCGAGCACGGTCTGGCGATAGCGCGCCACGCTGGCGTCGTAGCTGGCCTTTGCCGCGTCCACGCTGGCCGAGATGGCGCCCGCGTCGAACAGCACCTGCGCCGCCGACAGGCCGAGCGACCAGAGCGAATTCGACGCATTGAACAGGTCGCCGACCCGGCTGGCGCTGCCGCCGACTGCCGCGCTGAGGTTGAAGCTCGGGAAATAGGCGGAACGCGCAATGCCGATCTGCGAGTTGGCCGAGGCCACCGAGCGCTCGGCGGACGCAATGTCGGGCCGGCGCTGCAGCAGGGTCGAAGGCACGCCGGTCGGAATGCCGGGCACCGTCTGCTTCCACGCCGCGGGCGGCAGGCTGAAATCGGCCGGCACCGCGCCCACCAGCATCGCGATGGCGTGCTCGTAGGTGGCGCGGTTGCGCACCAGCGACAGGCGCGTGGCGCGGGCCGTGGCCAGCTGGCTCTGCGCCTGCAGCACGTCGGACTGCGCGGCGATGGCGGCCTTGTAGCGGTTGCTGGTGATGGTGTAGGCGCGTTCGTAGCCTTCGATGGTCTGGTCGAGCAGCCCGATCTCCACGTCGGCCTCGCGCAGCGACAGGTAGTTGGTGGCCAGGTTGCCGATGGCGGACAGGCGCGCCGATGCCAGGTCGGCCTCGCTGGCCTGCGCATTGGCCGACGCGCTGTTCACCGACTCGCGCAGCCGGCCCCAGACGTCGGGTGCCCAGGTCGCGTCGAGCGTGGCGGAGAAAGCGTTGGAAGGGCTGGTGCTGCCCGTGTCCGAGCGCCTGCCGGATCCGTTGAGCGACACCTGCGGGAACAGCCCCGCGCGCTGCCCGCGTACCAGCGCCTGCGCATTGGCGTAGTTGGCGACCGCCGCGGCGATGTTCTGGTTCGACACCTGCACCCGCGAGGCCAGCTCGTCGAGCGTCGGGTCGCCGAACAGCTTCCACCACTCGCCGCGGTCCAGCGCGTCGGCCGGCGCGGCGGGCAGCCAGCCTTCGGCGGCCTTCTGCTCTTTCCAGTCGTTGGGCAGTGCGGTCACGGGCTGGTGGTAGAGCGGGCCGACCGAGCAGCCCGCGAGCAGCGCGGCCAGCGCGAGCGCCGAAAGCGAAAGGCGGCCCGGCGCGCGGAAAGGAGAAGAAGGAAGCAGTGCTTTCATGGCGATGGTCTCAGGCGGTCGTGGCACGGCTCAGTTCGTGTTCGTGGGCGCTGCGGCGGCGCAGCTTGTCCAGCAGCAGGTAGACCACCGGCGTGGTCAGCAGGGTCAGCATCTGGCTGGCGATCAGCCCGCCGATGATGGCCACGCCCAGCGGCCGGCGCAGCTCGGCGCCTTCGCCGAAGCCGATGGCCAGCGGCAGCGCGCCCAGCGCGGCGGCCATGGTGGTCATCAGGATCGGGCGGAAGCGCAGCAGGCAGGCCTCGCGCACCGCCTCCAGCGGGCTGAGGCCGCGCGAGCGCTCGGCCTCCAGCGCAAAGTCGATGATCAGGATGGCGTTCTTCTTGACGATGCCGATCAGCAGGAACACGCCGATCAGCGCAATGATCGAGAACTCCATGCGGAACATCAGCAGCGCCAGCACCGCACCCACGCCGGCCGAAGGCAGCGTCGACAGCACGGTGATCGGGTGCACCAGGCTCTCGTAGAGGATACCCAGCACGATGTAGATGACGACCAGCGCCGCCAGGATCAGCATGGCCTGCTGGCTCTGCGACTGCTGCGCGCTCGCCGCCGTGCCCGCGAACGCGCCGCGCACGTTGGTCGGCATGGCGATGTTGGCCTCGGCCTTGGCGATGGCTTCGCGGGCGTCGCCAAGGTTGGCGCCTTCCACCAGGTTGAATGAGATGGTGGTCGCCAGTTCGCCGTCCTGGTGGCTGACCGAAGTGGCCACGGAGCTTTCGTAGAACTTCGCCACCGCGGACAGCGGCACCAGGGACGTGGCCGTGTTGCTCAGCACGTTGCCCGACGAGGCATTGCGCAGCGCCGGGTTGGCCGACACCGGCACCGAGGTGCTGGACGCGCTCGAACCGGAAGCCGCGGCCGTGCCCGTGCCCGTCTTGCTGCCCGACTGCGCCGAGTTGGAAGTCGTGGTCGGCGCCGCGACCTGCGTGGTCACCGCCTGCCCCGCCACCACCGTGGTCCTGGTGGCCGGCACATACACGTCGCTCAGCGCATTGGGGCTGAGCGTGTAGCGCGGCGCCCATTCCATGATCACGTGGTACTGGTTGAGCTCGGTGTAGATAGTCGCGACCTGCCGCTGGCCGAAGGCGTTGTACAGCGCGTTGTCCACGGCGGTGGAGGTCACGCCGAGCCGGTTCGCGGTGTTCTTGTCGACCTGCGCCATGGTCTCGACGCCGTTCTCGGTCTGGTCGGTGTCGATGTCGGTCAGCACCGGTTGCAGCTTCATTTCGTCGGCCAGCTTGGAGGCCCAGGTGCGCAGGTCGGCCAGGCTGTCGCTCTTGAGCGTGTACTGGTAGGTCGAGTTGCTGGAGCGCCCGCCCGAGCGCACGTCCTGCACGGTGCCCAGGAACACGCGCAGGCCGGCCACCGCATTGAGCTTGGGCCGCAGCCGCGCGATCACGGCCAGCCCGCTGTCCTTGCGCTGGCTGGCCGGCTTCAGGTTGACGAACATGAAGCCGCCGCCCGCCCGGCTGCCGCCGGTGAAGCCGACCACGGTGTCGACCGCCTCGTCGGCGCGGATGATGTCGACCACCTCGCGCAGCTTGGCGGCCATGGCCTTGGACGAAATGCTCTGGTCGGCGCGCAGGCCGCCGTTGAGCTGGCCGCTGTCCTGCTGCGGGAAAAAGCCCTTGGGCGTGGCGCTGAACAGGTACACGTTGAGCCCGACCACCGCCACCAGGATCAGCATGACCAGCCCCTTGCTGTCCAGCGCCCAGTCGAGGCTGTGCTCGTAGCGCTTGAGCACCCAGTCGTAGCTGCGCGCGGCCATGCGACCCAGGCGACCCTGCGGCTTGTCCTTGTCGTGCTCGCCGCCGGGCTTGAGCATCCAGGCGCACATCATGGGCGTGGTGGTCAGCGAGATGACGAGCGAGATCATCACCGCCGCCGACAGCGTGACCGCGAACTCGCGGAACAGCCGCCCCACCTGCCCGCCCATGAACAGCAGCGGAATGAACACCGCCACCAGCGACACGCTGATCGACAGCACGGTGAAGCCGACTTCCTTGGCGCCCAGCAAGGCCGCCTTCATGCGCGTCATGCCCGACTCGATGTGCCGGCTGGTGTTCTCCAGCACCACGATGGCGTCGTCCACCACGAAGCCCGTGGCCACCGTGAGCGCCATCAGGCTCAGGTTGTTGAGGCTGAAGCCCAGCAGGTACATCACCCCGAAGGTGCCCAGCAGCGCCGCCACCGTGGCCACAGCCGGCACGATGGTCGCGCGCACGCTGCGCAGGAACAGGCTCACCACCAGCACCACAAGGATGACGGAGATGACCAGCGTGAACTCGACTTCGCGCAGCGAGCCGCGGATGGAGTTGGTGCTGTCCGAGGCCACCTGCAGCGTGACGTCGGGCGGCAGCTGCGCCTGCAG
The DNA here is from genome assembly GCF_030208835.1 of Variovorax sp. efr-133-TYG-130. Lineage (NCBI taxonomy): Bacteria > Pseudomonadati > Pseudomonadota > Betaproteobacteria > Burkholderiales > Comamonadaceae > Variovorax > Variovorax sp. efr-133-TYG-130. The sequence goes on from NZ_JARVTD010000054.1 coordinate 22,326, forward strand.
CTCGGGCAGCAGCGCGCGCACGCTGTCGACCGTCTCGATGATGTTGGCCGAGGGCTGCCGCGTGATCAGCACGATGATCGCGGGCTCGCCATTGAACAGGCCCAGCGTGCGCGTGTCTTCCACGCCGTCGAGCACCTCGGCCACGTCCTGCAGCCGCACCGCCGCGCCGTTGCGCCAGGCGATGACCATGGGCGCGTAGTCGCTCGCGCGCAAGGCCGGCGTCTGGGTGTAGATCTGCAGCTTGCGGCCCTCGCCCTGCACCATGCCCTTGGGCCGGTTGGCGTTGGAGGCCTGGATGGCGGCGCGCACGTCCTCGGTGCTGATGCCGTAGCGGTTGAGCGCGAACGGCAGCAGCTCGATGCGCACCGCCGGCAGAGAGCCGCCGCCGATTTCGACGTCGCCCACGCCCTCCACCTGCGACAGCCGCTGGCTCACGATGTTGGAGACCGCGTCGTAGATCTGGCCCGGCGTCTTGGTCTTGGAGGTGAGCGCCAGGATGATCACCGGCGACGAGGCCGGGTTCGCCTTGCGGTAGGTCGGGTTGCTGCGCAGCGTGGCGGGCAGGTCGACCCGGCTGGCGCTGATGGCGGCCTGCACTTCGCGCGCGGCGCCGTTGATGTCGCGGCTCAGGTCGAACTGCAGCGTGACGCGCGAGGTGCCGACCGAGCTGGTCGACGTCATCTCGTTGACGCCCGCGATGGTGCCCAGGTGCCGCTCCAGCGGCGTGGCCACGCTGGTGGCCATGGTCTCGGGGCTCGCGCCCGGAATGGACGCGTTGACGGAAATGACCGGGTAGTCGACCTGCGGCAGCGGCGACACCGGCAGCACGAAGAAGGCGGCAATGCCGGCCAGCGCCACGCCGATGGTCAGGAGCACCGTGCCGATGGGGCGGCGCACGAAGGGCAGCGAGAGGTTCATCGCTGGGCTCCTTGCGTTGGGCTGAGGCCGGAAACGCTCCGCTCCTCGGCGCAGCCAGAAGGGCGTTGAAAACCGGACGCGCCATTCCTGCGCTCGGCACGGGGGCGCAGCCGCGCAGCGGCTGTGCCACATGGGGCCGAGCGAAGCAAAGGCC
>NZ_JARVTD010000050.1:0-15790 GCF_030208835.1 Variovorax sp. efr-133-TYG-130
TGCACGGCGCGCTGGCCGAACTGCACGCGGGCGACGCCACCTCGCGCGAGCAGACGGTGCGGACGATCTCGCGCCTGTTCCTGCGCAAAGAGCGCAGCGGCACTGGCCATTGAACAGTGACGCCCCATTGCCTGGATCGTGAGAAGTGCTTCGGTCAGGGCCTTCACCGTGGGGAACCGATCCACGCCTTCTATATTTCGTCATGCACCTGCCCAGCCTTCTCCCCCCGTCAGCGCTCAAATTCGTCTTGAGCGCTGCGCTTGCAGTTTCGATCAACACCGCAGCTGCAGCGGATCCAACCTTTGTCGAAAAGTCATTGGGGGCGCAGACCGTGCGGCTACCCGTGCTTGCAACGTTCCCTGCGGCTTGCGAAGAAATTCGGCCGCTCGCCGAGCGCGCGGCCTCCCTGGCCCCCAAGAGCTCGACCTTCATCACCTGCTTCATGCCGGCGGACAAGCTGGTCCTGATTCGGCAGGGCAAGGTTGCCGACCTTTACCCGTACATCACGGTGAGCGTGGATCCGCCCCATCCGAACGGCCTATTCACAATGCAGGAGTTTGAGCAACTGCGCCGGGCGACCCACGCCAGGCTGGGTGACCTCCGCGCGAAATCCGGCGAGGCGCAAAAGGAGTTGCAGGCCCAGGACGCGAACATCGCCGCACGCGGCGGCGACCTCCGGCGCGAGAACTACCGGCAGCAGTTGTCCGGAATCTTCGATGTACCGACGAAACTCAAGAGCTTTTCATTCCTCGTGAATCGCTCCGCCAACGTCTCCGAAGCAGGCGCAAGCACTCCACTGTGCGAAGTCAACGCGGTCACCACCATCCTGTATTCAGGACGGCTCCTACGCGTCCTGGTGATCGATGACTGCGCCGAAACGACGCCAGGCTCGCGTGCTCAAGAGATCACCACGGCGTGGTTGACGGCGCTCTCGCGCCTGAATCCCGAGCGCAATTGATCAGGACTTCAAGCAGATCATTGAGTGGATTGCGCGAGCGCGACAGGGGTCCGCACCAAGATGCTCACCAGCCGTCGAACGGCCTCAACCGCCAGCCAGCGTGTGGACTCTTAGCTTGTCGACCAGCGGAGCCGACGTTCATCGATCCGCGCTAGCACCCGACGCCTGATCACCTGTATTGCCCATCCCGCCGGATCGAGCCACAAGCTGATGCTCCTGCGCATAGGCCCGCACGAGCATTTCGATGTTGGAAGCCACGGAGCGGTGTTCTCTCGCTGCCGCCAGCTTCAGCAGTTGCTTGATGTCCGCGGACGTGCGGATAGACCGGTCTCATCCTTCAGTCGACTCATAGTCACTTTGCGAAAACCCTTTTGTGCCGCAAATGTACGGCAACTTCCTTACGCAAAGATTGATCCAGGAGACCGGAGGGGGCAGGATTGGCGGCATGGCTTTCGGCGCAGGCAGCGATCTAGCTGGGGCGGAATCGAAAAATCGTTCGCAACCCGCGCCAGCACTTGCTTTCAGTCTCTGTTCCGGTTCTACGGGTACAACTTCGGGTACACCAGACCATTTAAGACCTGTGCAAATGCAAATTTGCAGGTAGTGCACTTGATTGGTCTGGAGAGATTATTGCGCGATTCGGCGACGAGGACGCTAGCCTAGTTCGCATTTTTTGATAGCGATGTCGGCTTTGCAGCGATTGCTTTTCTCGCAGAAGAATTGACGCCGCTCGAAACCACCTCCAGCGACGAACCGCCGCACTTTGTGCGTGAACCGGACTGGAAAAGCAACGAACGGGTGAGCCCGGATCAGTCTTTCGGGCGTGAGTCGACGTAGCCAGGCGCCAGCAGGGCGCTCTCTGCGGCATGCAAGACGAGGGGGTCTCGCAGGCACAGCATGACCTCGTTGCCTTTCGCACTTCGGTCTGGGGAACAGTCGACGTTCCATAGGCGCAAGAGATAGCCTGCGTTGGTCGCACGCACAGGTACTCGCATGACGCCCTCCTTCATGTCGTAGTCCTGCGCAATGACCTCGGGCGACTTGACCTTGGGGTGGACCATCAACTCCAACTCGATGATGCGTGACCACTGCACATCGTGCTCGAACTTCTCCTCGGCACGCGCGGGGCTATTTTCGAGCAGCTGCGTCTTACTCATGCGCGAGAGCATGAAGTCACGAAAAGTGTTCGACTTGCGATCAAAGGCGCGGATGTGCCACCTGAGGCCGTTGCTGACAAGGGCAAACGGAACAAGCTCTCGCTCGCTCGCGCCGCTTGTGTTCGACGCGTAGGCCGTCCGAATGGACAAGCCTCGGAAGATCGCACTCGACACCACGGAAACGACCTCAACGCTGGGGACACTCAGAGGCGTCGGTATGTCGCAGCGAATGAGCGGCTCGTTCAGGTCGACATCAATCTCACCAAAGCCTTGTGAAAGTGCCGTGAGGGCGCGCTGGACTGAGTGTTCGAAAACCGGACGGAAGGCTTTACTCGGACGGTAGACCTTGCTGGAGCCTTCGAATTCCAGATTCTCTGGCGCAACGTCCTTGTACATCGCCAAGTCGCGGGTTGCACCAGCGGCTCCGGTCTGAAATCTTTTTTGTAGGTCTGCGCGCCGGATTTCGCCAAGGAAGTACAGCTTGAAGTCGATGAAAGTCAGCCGGTCGACTTGGGCTTTTGACAGGTCTGCCAGCAGCGCCGTGTTGTGGGACGACGCAGGCATCGGAATTTTGGGCATCTGATCATCATAGCGTCGAAACCGTCACCCAACGAAATCAAAATAAAATGCAAACATCATCAATTTGATGATCTAATGCATTCACAACTCAACATTGGAGTACTCCATGGCGAAGAACGGAAAGACAGATGACGGTCATCGCGTAGGCGCTGTGCGAGAGCGCAGCCAGACGCAAACACCGTCGGGCCACTACGTGAAGCGGGATACCGGCACAGGCCGCTTCCTCGATGTCAAGACCAGTGACACGACGCCTTTCAAGGGCGTTCGCCGCGAAAAGAAATAAGGAATCAACATGAACACACATCTGCCACCCCTCGATGCCGCCGGGCCTCATCCGCATCCGCATCCGGTAGTGCACGAAATTTTCGTCAACGGCAAGCCGCGCACGTACCACTACCAGCACATCAGCTACGAGGACGTCGTGCGCATCGCCTATCCGGAGGGTCCGTTCGACATCCTGTACACGGTGGCCTTCGCCAACATCCATGGCCACGACGGCACGCTCGCCCCGGGTCAGTCCACCACCGTCCACAACGCGATGGAATTCCGTGTCCGCAAGACCAATCGCTCCTGACTCGGGGTTCGCCGCCCTGCTGGAGCAGGGCTATGAGATCGAAGTGCGCCAGCAGCACCTGCTGGTGTACTCCGTCCCTTACGTCACCGCGAACCGCATCGTCGAACGCGGCACAGTTGTCTGCAAGTACGTCGAGAACGCCGACACCATCCTGCCGCCGACGGCGGCAGGTGATGACCATCAGGTGTGGTGGACAGGCTCGTTTCCGTGTCGCAGCGATGGCACGCTGATGTTGGCAGAGCTTGTTGCCAACGAGCAGCCGACGCCGTTCACAGTTTTCGAGGGCTGCGAGTCTCAGCATCGCTTCTCGAACAAGCCGGAGGAGTACAGCCAGACCGGCTACCCCGACCACTTTGAGAAGGTCACGCACTATGTGACCCTCATTCAGAGCCAAGCAAAAGTGCTTGACCCGAATGTTGACGCCCGCACCCGTCGCGTCATCCCACCCTCGGAGCCAGGCTCGGTCTTCCGGTACTCCGATACAGCCAGCGTGCGAGCCGAAATCGTGGCCACGTCGGCCCGACTGAAGTTGCAAAAGGTCGCGATTGTCGGACTCGGTGGCACGGGCGGCTACGTCTTCGACCAAGTGGCGAAGACGCCTGTGTGGGAGATCCATCTCTTTGACGGAGATGACTTCAAGCAGCACAACGCCTTCCGCGCACCGGGCGCCGCGACCGAGCAGGAGCTTCGCAGGCACATGAAGAAAGTCGACTATTTCGTCGAGCGCTACAGCCCGATGCGTAAGGGCCTGATGCCTCATCCCTATTTTCTCGACGAGTCGAACGTAGCCGAGCTGGCGGGCTTTGATTTCGTCTTCGTGTGCGTCGACAAGGGCCGAGCGCGCAAGACCATCTGTGGCTACCTGGCTGCACAGGGCATCCCGTTTGTCGATGTCGGCATGGACGTCGTCATGGATGCCGAGACGCAGCAGCTTGACGGAACGTGCCGAGTTACGACCGTTACGCCGTTCAAGAACGACCATGTGGCCGGCTCCATCCCGATGGACGACGACGAGTCGGACGCGCTCTATCGCCAAAACATCCAGGTGGCGGACTTGAACGCTCTGAACGCGCAGCTCGCGGTCATCAAGTGGAAGCAGCTGTTTGGCTTTTACGAAGACCGCGCGAGGTCGCATCAAGCGACATATACCGTGGCTACCCAGTCACTGACCCGAGGCGAGCTTGGCGCACTGAGGCACGGCACGGAACCGACCGCCGGCTGGACCGGGCCTGGACCGACGACCGTTTGTGCGGGAGCTGTCTGATGAGACAGATGCACCTGAAGCCGAGCTTCGTCGAGTTCATTCCCGACCACCTCGAAGACGGCGTGCTCTACATCAGTGAGCGCTTTCGAACGTGCTCACACAATTGCTGCTGTGGATGTGGGGAGGAAGTGGTGCTTCCACTATCGCCGGCGGAGTGGCAGTTGAGCCGCGACGGCGACGCCGTCTCGATCTGGCCCTCTGTGGGCAACTGGGACTACGCGTGCAATTCGCACTATGTCATCCGCGGCAATCAGGTGCGCTGGGCCGGTGCTATGACGGCTCATCAAATAAGACGGGTCAAGCAACGAGATGAAGTTGCACTGCGGTCGCAAGTTGCTTCGACGAACGCTGTTCGTGCTCGCAATGCCGCTGGTACCCTAAAAGCTTGCTCGCCTGCCGCTGCTTCTCCGCCTGCCAGAGCCACGTCAATTGCCAACGCTCCGAAAGTGAGTGTCTGGAAGCGATTGCTAGGGTGGTTTGGCTTTAGTAACGCGTGACGGATGTGTGAATTTCGCCGAAATCATCTTGCGCGTACCGAGACACTTTGTTGAGAGTGAACGCGTGCTATGCCCGACATACCTCGATGTCGGCAATGCAACGAGTGCTGGCCGCATCCTCAATGACCAAAGTGGCGCGAACCGACGCTATGGGGCAAGATCACACTACCAAGGCATTTGTGCGCAGTAATGCTGTCAGCGCACGCGCTGGTGACGACTGCCTCACCTGAAAAGGGGACGCGGACCAGTTGGAGATCGTAGATGGCTCAGCCACCTTCGTGGGCCCTGGCCAAAGCGTCGGACACCCAGAACGTTCATTGACTGAGCCGGCTTAGTCTGTCGGAACATAGGGAGTGAGGAGACATGAAGATTACATTCAGCCTTCACGCTGGCGCGTGGAACGGGCCGGGCGCAGCTTCGCATCTTGGCACTCCGATTCTGAGTGCCGCAGGGTTTCTCGGCGTCTTGGAGGTTCAACTCGGGCTCAGCGGGCCCACGACGGTTGCAGCCAAGCGTGCGGCAGCATACTTAGTCGCGCTGCGGGCGGCGGATACACAAGAGCGCTTCTATCACCTGAGCCTGCAAGCGGATGAAATGGGCACTGCCGCAGCTTTGCTGCGATGGCGGGACGAGTGGTTTTTGGCCGGCTGGGATGGAAAACCCCGCGATGGATGGCCGATCCGCCTCGCTGACATGGCAGCCGTCGAGGCTGCCGGTGGCGGGCGAGTTGAATTAGGAGAGGGGCAGCGCCTGGCGCTCGTCGCTGAACGCCTCGGCAAACGTCGGGTTCCGATTGAGAAGGTATTGGTTCTTGAACCCTTACACGCCTACCCAAGTCGCTGGAGGGCTGTTCTAGAGCAACTGCCGGTTGAGGTGATTCCGCCTCGACCACCGCAGGCAAGTGGTGATCTCGGCGCCCTGCAGGCGCGTTGCAGGGCCGCAGCGATCGACGCCACCCTCGCGCCTGTAGATGTTTTCAGGGCAGACGGCTCGGTTGTCGTGACTCGACCTTTGAGCATCGAAGTTGCCGAGCATTGGCTCGCCGACAGGTGTCACACCGCAGGTGGCGTGTCGCGAATGATCGTATGCGAACAGCCCGCTGCCGGCGCTTCGCTGGATGAGACATTCAAGGCGACCGGCTTCCCCACCTGCGGATATAGTGAGTCGAGCATCCTGCGGCCCACGTTGCAGGCGCTGCCTCTCGCGCTTGAAACCCTGTGGGACCCCATCGAGCCGGTTCGCCTTTTGGACTTTCTGATGCATCCGGTAGGCCCGCTTCCGAGCGACGTCAGGCGACGTCTCGGCAGGGCGTTCGCCGAACAGCCGGGAATTGGCGGACGCGCCTGGGCCGCCGCAAGGGAGGAGATCCGCAAAGAGCTGGAGGCGGGTGACGACCGCAAGGTGACCGCTTGGTTGGAGGAACCGCGCTATGACCGACGCGTTGGCGCGCCGCTTGAACTCGCTCTCGCTCGGGCCGCCGAGCTACGTGATGCGTTGCAAGCGCGACTGGTGAAGGTTGGGGAAGACGGGGCCGGCTACGCGGACCTGCGTGCCGGGATTGCGCAGTGTTCAGCGGTACTAGAGGCCCTCTCGGAGCTTCGGACCGGTTCTAATGACCTAGTCAAGCCCAGGCTGCTTGAGCAGCTGATCGCCCAAGCGACCTCTGATGCGACTAACACCCTCGCGGTCGCCCAGATCGGCTGTGTGCCGACCGCATCCTCAGTGGCTGCCTGCGCCGCGGAATCGGCCGACGAAGTAGTTTGGTGGATGCCAGGCCCCCCAAAACTCCCAACTGCACATCCGTGGCTGCAGGCGGAGCTGGAGGCTTTGCGGTCTGCCGGTGTGCTGCTGCTGGATCCTGCAGCAGAGATGGCTGCAATGATGTCACTTTGGATAAGGCCTATCCTCGCAGCGCGCACGCGCTTGGTCCTTGTTCTGCCACCTGAAGGTACCGAACTGCATCCGGCGTGGCAACTTGTGAAGGTGCTTGCTCCAACGATCTCCCCTGGAGCTCTGGAGCACGATGACACCGGAAAGGTGAACATCGAGGCCCGCGAGTTGGCAATGACGCGGGCAGCCTGGAAGTTTGACGTTGCAGCGCCGTGGAGAGCGGCGTTTCCCGCGCCGACCCGCAGGGCTGCTCAGTCGTACACCTCGCTTGACGTCGCATTCAACAACCCCGCATTGGCGATCCTTCAGGACGCAGCCAATCTACGCGGTTGCAACACGGTGGCACCGGAGCAAGACAATCGATTGCTGGGAACACTCGCCCATCGACTCGTTCAACTACTGCTGGATGAGCCCGCCGCGCTTGGTTGGAGCGAAAAGCAAGTGTCCGACTGGTTTGGTCCGACAGTTGATGAACTGCTGCGGCGCGAAGGCATGCCGCTACTGGCTCCGGGAAGTTCGGTTCAGCTGACCCAGTTCAAAACCGCTGCTCTCGGCGGCATCGTGGCGTTGCTGCACTTCCTGACCGCTGCTGGCGTCCGGAAGGTAGAGGCGGAGCGGCCCCTCAAGGGGCTGCTTGGTGCGCTTGAGCTGACCGGCGATACTGATTTGCTGCTGCATCTGGGCGATGGATCCACAGCGGCCCTCGATCTGAAGTGGGCGCGCTCAGGGCGCTATCGAGACATGCTGGAAGACGGCGAGTTCCTTCAGCTCGCGCTCTATTCGCACATGGTCGAGGCTGAGACCGGACAAGCGCCAGTGGCTGTGGGCTACTTCACCTTCCTGGATGGCAATCTCTCAACTCTGACGCCGAACGTGTTCGGCGAAAAAGCGTGGGTCATCGTTCCTAGCGAGGGCCAGACGGTGGCTCGGCTCATCCAAGGTGCGCGGGTGATGTGGGAATGGCGCGTCCTGCAATGGCAGGCAGGCGAGGTGGATGTCTTCGCTGACGGATTGGAGGCTCCGGCATCAGCGCCGCCAGATGGCGGGCTGCCCATCAGACCGCTAGGTCCCTGGCATGTCGACTTCATTCGACTGTTTGGTCAATCCGGGAGCGAAGCGTGAACGAAGCCGGCAAGATGAATATCGAGTTCGTGCGTGCGGGCGCAGGCAGCGGCAAGACTTACCACCTTACGCACCTTCTGGCCAGTAGGCTCGAGGACAAGACCGCTCGCGCTTCCGCAGTGCTGGCCACAACTTTCACCGTTAAGGCGGCGACAGAACTTCGCGAGCGCGCCCGCGCTACCCTGTTAAAGAAGGGAAATCTTGACATGGCCGCGGCCATCGGCCAAGCCCGAATCGGCACCATCAACAGCGTGTGCGGACAGCTCATACAACGTTTCTGTTTTGAGCTCGGTGTCTCGCCCGACCAGCAGATCCTGGATGAACAGCAGACCTCGCGGATTGCCCGCATCGCTCTAGAGAGCGCCCAAACGCCCGGTGAGATTCGGAGCCTCATCGAAGTCGCCCGCCGCTTGGATATCGGCCAAGGGGATTTCACCTCAAAAGGCGGTCGAGAGCAGAAGCTTGAGAAGGCTATTGCCAAGACGCAGCGCGAGCTGATGGCAGCCGCCCGTGAGAACAACTTGTCGCCAGAACAGTTGGCCGCCATGGGAGCCAGGAACGCGGACGCCATGCTGTCATGCTGGCCGGCGACTGTTGACGGCCTCTCGGAGTCGCTAGATGCCGAGCTTGCGCAATTGATCCCACAGCTTGAGGCTGCTTTGAACAAGGGAAAGCCGACGGACGTACTTCGGAAGGCGTTCAATAGATGCCGCGACATTCAACAGCAGCTTCGGGAAGGACGTCTGCCATGGAGTTCTTGGGCGGCCTTAGCGAAGCTGAATGCTGGGGCCCCGCAACGGCCGGTAGTCGAAGCGCTACAGAACACGGCGAGGCGGCACGGCTCACACCCACAGTTTCACGCTGATGTGCGGCTCTACCTTGACCTGATGTTCGGCATAGCCAGCCGCGGACTGGCTGCATTTGAACAGGCCAAGCGTGAAATGGGAGTCGTCGACTTCACCGACCAGGAGGTCCTCCTGCTTCGCGGCCTCGAGCATAGCGAGGTGATGCAGCAGGCTTTGCGCGAAGAACTGGACTTGGTCCTGGTCGACGAGTTTCAAGATACCAACCCGCTCCAGCTGGCTATCTTCATCGCGCTCGCGAAACTGGCGAAGTCGTCCGTCTGGGTTGGCGACAGGAAGCAGGCCATCTACGGATTCCGGGGCACCGACTCAACGCTCATTCAGCAGGTACTCGACTCGGTGGAGGGCTGGGGTGGGAAGGTGGGCGCCGCGTTGGCAGATTCTTGGCGCGCTACGCCGGCCCTCGTCAAGCTTTCCAACGAGGCTTTCGTTGCTGCCTTCGATCCAACTCCCGCCGCAGATGTTGCTCTGACACCCGTCAGAGATGCCATTGCCGGCAGTATCGATCTGCAAACCTGGACGTTTGAGACTCCCCCTGGGAAAAGGGTATTGGATGTCACAGGGCTTGGTCCGGCCTTGGCACAGCTGCTACAGAGCGAGACGCAGGTATTCGACAAGGAAACCAAGTCACTTAGACGCATTCAGGCGAGCGACGTTGCTGTCCTGTGCCGGACCAACCCGACCATCAGGAGCGTTGTGGGGGCGCTTGGTCGATGGGGTATTCCAGTTGCTGCAGAACGGCCTGGTCTGCTGGCGACAGCAGAGGCGCAGTTGGTGGTTGCTTGCCTTCGGCGTCTTCACGATCCCGGCGATACCGTGGCGTCTGCGGTCATCACTGGGCTGACTCAGGCGTTGGAGCCGGAGCAGTGGCTTCACGACCGGCTGACTTTCCTTGCGGGAGCAAAGCGCAACGAGCAGGGAGCATGGGAGCCGCGGCTGAGTTCGTGGAAGGTCGCAGGTGAAGGGGCTCTCGCCCTGCTGACTCGTCTTGATAGCTTGCGGGACACGCTGCTGTCGTTGACGCCGTTTGAGGCGCTGCGCTTGGCCAAAGCTGAGTCTGGCATCGCGAGCCTTTGCCATAGCTGGGCAGTCGATAAACGAGCCGCCCAGGTCCGCATAGCTAATGTGGAGAAGCTCTTGTCGTTAGGGCGGCAATATGAGGAGGAATGCCTCAGCTCGGGACAGCCGGGCACACTGAACGGCCTCCTACTCTGGCTTCAAAAACTGGATGCCGATGCCAAGGACGGTCGAGCGGCTGCGAGTCATGGGGCCGTTGAGGTCATGACCTTTCACGGCTCCAAGGGCCTTGAATGGCCCGTCGTGGTGGTCGTTGGACTGGACCATGCGTGCCGAACCGACCTCTGGCAGGTGCGGGCCAAGACGGACAGGGAGTTTGACGCATCCGCGCCGCTGGCCGCTCGGTTTTTGCACTACTGGCCGTATCCATATGGTGCGTCCAAGAGCGTGGACGAAGCGGCCGCCGCTGAAGCTAGTCCAACTGGCCAAGCCATGGCAGATGCCGCGCTGCAAGAGAACAGGCGTTTGCTCTACGTGAGCTTGACGCGGGCCCGTGATCAAGTCATTCTCGTCTCAAAGCCTGGCAGCAACGGCGGTGAACCGCCTCTTGATTGGCTGTATGAGGCGAAGGCGGCCAACACCTTCTGGCCAGGCACGATCACGCGAGCCATCGATGGCGTGCAGATAGTGTGCGCGGCTATGCATTGGGAAGTCGCCAAGACTCAAGCTGCCCCGCCAGAAAGACTCCGGGAAGCGCAGCGCTTCTACCCATCTCGCGCTCCAGTGGGGCATCCGCCGCTTTGGGTCAGGCCGAGCGCTGTGCACGTAGGTGGCTATCGGGTGGGCGCCATTGAGACCATCGGCTCGCGCATTGCAGTCCGCCCTCATACCGACTTCACTCTCCTCGGTTCAGCTTTGCACAATTGCATCGCCTGCGCGACCGCGGACCCCGATCTCGCGGTCGGGCTCGAAGAGGTCACCGAGATTCTCAAGCGGTGGGATGTCGGCAACGCGATTGATCCGCAGGCTGCCTTGGACCAGGTGATAGCCTTTTCGCACTGGTGGAAGGCCAAATGGCCAGAAGCGGAGGCGATAGCGGAAGTCCCCTTCGAAGCGAAGCGCGCAGACGGCTCCATCGCTCGCGGCCAGATTGATTTGCTGTTGAGTGTCGACGGCGGCCAGATTCTGTTTGACCACAAGTCGGACCCAAGGGGCGTGGGTGCAGATGACAGGCTGGCATTAACTCACGGCGGTCAGTTGGCTGAGTATGCCCAGGCAATTGAGGTTGCTTCGGGTGAGCCGGTTCTTGAGCGATGGCTGTTTCTGCCGGTTTCGGCGCAGGCGGTCCGTATCGTTGAGGGCTGAGTGGCTTGCTGCCTTCATTTCCGGCCCACCGGATGAGTGCTAGCGGCCAACACTTTGGCACGGGTTTTTGCATAGTCTGCTCTCTGGGATACCGTGCCCTTGGATTCCCATTTTTCCCCTTTGAACTTGATGGGAGACGGTCGCCGGCCTGTTCAATGACCGCTCCCGACAGCGGCAGTCATTTGAGCCCCCAAACCGAGAGGCAGCAACCAGTCTATGGTGGACACCCATCTCGAGAGTCCAAAGAACCGCTTGACCCAGCAGCAGCCGCGTTTGGCCATCGGGTAGTGAGCCTCGGCTGAGATCAATCAAGCCGTGAGATGTTCGAATACCCCTCCGGATCATCGATCCAGCGCTGAAGCGCCCCACGCGGCCATCCACAGGCGCGTCCGCCCAAATGCACAGGAGGAGGAAACTTGCCTCCAGCAATCCTGCGATACAAGGTGGCGCGGCTCAGCGCGGTGATGCGTATCACGTCGGCCATGCGAAAAAACGCGGGGCCCGTCGGACTCGACAGATCGACATGGCGGCGATTGGCATGGGGTTCGAATTGCATGACAACTCCTTGAAGTTGGATCGAGCCTTTAAGTCGCGGCTTACCGACGGTGAAATTCCGACTTGAAGACCCTGGACAGAAGCCGAACCTGCACCAGAAGCAGAGCAGCGTTGCCATCCGGACCCGCCCCGACAATCGCAGCCCACCCCAGCGCCCCCTAGACTCGTCTTCCGCACGGTTTTGCGCGGAGCGTGCGACGACTCACAGCTTCTGACAACTGGCAATTTTGACAGGAGCCAACGCCCTGGCCCGGGCGAACTCACTAGCATGCTCAGACGGCAACACCGTCGCGGTATCAATGCGGCAACTCTGCAGTAGATCGCTGAAACGACATACGTCGCTGTTGTGTGTGAGCCAAATCACCGCCCGGCCAATCGCAGCGATACGCGGACGAGAAGCAGGCATCCAAGCTCACCACACTGCGCGCAATTGCTTCGAGAACGTCCAGGGTCACTCGACGCAAAGACGATATCGACTAGGGAGGTGCTCAATAAGCCCGGGCAACGCATTATTCGCACGCGTTCCATACGATTCCCATTCGGCATGCAATTGACCGCCCCGCGCTCGACGGCACATCCACCACTGGGTCGCGACCCGCTATGGCTCGACGACTCACCATCATCGGACACGTGGCCCAGACGACTTGGCATCCGCGCGCTCCGGTGCTCGACTTCTCTCCGTCTCACTCCATCGATCCGCGATTCGTTGTGCATCAGTCTGCACCGCCGGCATGCGCGCGACGAAACGCTCCACCTGGTCAGCCAACTCGGCTTGGCCCTGACTTCGAAGCGCATCCGTAACTGCGTGCCAGCCCGCCACCACCTCCTGCCGCGTGCGCTGCATGGTCTCTTTGCCGGCATCCAGTGTGCCTCGCTTTGTCCGTAACGCCCGGAGCACGTTGTCCAGCTTCGCGCGCATGAAGGTCGAGGTCTTCGGCGGCCGACGCTTGGACCGGTCGCCGGGCGGCAGTGGCCCGAATGCCCGAAGCGCGCGAAGCCGATGATGAATCGCATCCCTGTACGGCTTGCGAGTCTGCCCTCGCACTTGGCGCGGTGTGGCATTGGCCGCCACGCCCTGCTCACGCATCAGCGCGGCGAACTGCTCGCGCCACTGGCGCAACGTGTCCTTGCGGATGTAGAGGCGCTTGCGAGGCTCGAACTCGTGCTCGCACTTGACCACCAGATGCACATGCGGATGCGGCTGATCGGTGTGCAGCACCATGGCGTAGCGATACTGCAGCGCGAAGTTCTCGCGTGCGAACACGCGCGACGCAGCCAGTACTTTTTCCGGTGGCGTGCCGGCGGGCATGGACAGGACGATGTTGTGGACCAACTTCGCACGCGTGTCTTTCTGCCCCGTAGCGGGTTTCGGCTTGTACTGGCTTCTGCAAAGCTCAAGCTGCCAGTCGGCCGTGATCTCCTTGGGAGCGCCTCGTCCCTGCTGCGCCAGCCCCTCATCGGTTTCGATCGGCAGCTTGCCGTGCCGGCCGATGTAACGCAGGTGGGCCTCGACGCCGCCGACGTCCCGTCCGCCGCCGGAGACCTTCACCATCACCTCGGGCGTGCGCCCCACCGTGCGCTGGATCTGCGCAATCTGGTCGGCGCCGAGGCGCAGCGTGCCGACCGGTCCTCGCCGACCGTAGCTCACGATGTCCAGCGCCATGTCGCGCGGCGCACCGGCGGGGCCGCGGCTGCTTCGGCCTGCGCGCGCTATATGTTCAGACATGAGAACTCCTGCCGCCGGTCTCCCAGCTGATGAGGTTGCGGCGCACGACAGCTGCCGTGGCTTCACGTGCGGCCTCGACTTCCCGCCGGACCGTCGCGATGGCTTCTCCCAGGTCCGGTGCCACCGGCGCGGCCTGAGTGTTCGGCATGCCGAACGTTCGAAGCTGCCGTCCCAGCGACGCCAACTGAGCATTGGTCACTTTGATCTGATCCACTTCGTTCGGGGGCAACACTGCGGCGTCACGCACGTGGTTGTGGATCAGCAGGGCCAAGTAGCTGCCTGTCTTCATTCCACGGGAATGGGCTCGATGCGCCGCCAGCGCTCTATCGCCCTTGCGAAGCCGCAGCGTGATGCGATCAGGCTCGCCAATGCCGCGTTCAGTTTCGCGCAGGGAGCGCCGTCCATCCGAGCCCGGCGAAATGTCGCCGTTGGTCTTGAGCACCTCGTCGACCATCTTCGCGAGCAGAGTCGACGCGCTGAGATGATGCCGCGCCGCCAGCGCGGCGAAGCGTGCCCTCGTTTCGGGCGGCACCCGGGTGGCTATCACGCGGCTCGATAGAGAGGTCTTGGTCATTGCAACGCCGTTGCAGTAAACAATGTCTGACGTCAGTCTATCCTGCCCTCACAGCCGCACAAGGACTCAGCCCTCGAAGTTCCAGTGTCGTCCTGCAACTGCCACTTCCACACTGCCGGCGCTCAGTCATCCATCCCACGACCCCAAAGCATCCACACGGTCACAACACAAATTTCCTACTCCTTCATCGAACAGGAAGACCTGCACTGTCGATAGCCGTTCGAGGCTTCCTCGGTATTCGGCATGCCGAACACCTATGCAAGGAGGGAGAAAGGGGATTGCGACGTATAGCCGGTGCACGAGCGATCAATCGACTGGGTGGCCGCCTCGCTCCACAGCCTGACGGTGCCGCCGCGAGCAGCCTATTCGCGCAGCGTGAAAACCACCGAGAGGTAGGAAACCGGCCTCGAGTGAATGGCGTCGATGCCGTGCAGCGCAGTCGCCTCAAACAGTAGCGAGTCCCCTGCCCTCACCTCGACCACCTTGGCACCATAGCGGTAGCTGACATCCCCGGAAAGGAAGTACAGGAACTTCAAGCCCGGGTGCTGGAAGGTCACGTAAGGATTGGCTCCGGGCAGCAGCGTGACCAGGTACGGCTCAACGAACAGATTGCCCGACAGCAGGTGGCCCAGCAGTTCGTAGCGGTAGTCCGCCACCGCGCCGATGCGGTCGACGAGGACACCGCACCCCGCGCGCACGTGGCAGAAGTCCGTGCGGCGCGCCTGATCACTGAAGAAGCGCGACATCGGCACGTGCAGGCCCTGCGCGAGGCGCTCCAGGGTCTCCACCGAAGGCGAGACCAAACCGCGCTCGATGCGCGAGAGCATCGAGGAAGAAATCCCCGAGCCTTGCGCCAACGCGCCGCCAGACAGATCAGCGGCTATGCGAAGCGTCCTCACCTGCGCGCCGATGCGCGCCGCTGACGGACTGCGCACGACAGGTGTTGGTTGCCTCGCTCGGACGCGTGTGATCGAGCTTGGCAGCCGCAGGCGCCGGGCCGTCGGCAGGGGTGAGGGAGCTTGGTGACGCGTCATATGGAGTTTCGCTGGCAGCGACGATGCATTTATCTGCTGATGCTTCGCCAGATGTCACGATTAGTGTGTTCACCATTAGATCACATGAAGTGACTATCCGTGGCACATGAAGTCTGTGCGTCATCGATTTGGGGAGCGCATCCGCATGCTGCGGATCGCTACCGGCATGAGCCAAGAGGCCTTCGCCGATCGATGCGGTTTCGCGCGCACCTATATGAGCAGGGTGGAGACAGGCGGAGCAAACCCGTCGCTTGATGCACTGCAGACTTTCGCAACCGCGCTAGGAATGCCATTGAGTGAATTGTTTGCCGGCATATAGTCAGGCGGGTCTATCCGCTGCGCATGGCCAAGCAAAGGCGCTTCCCGTCCGGTCCACGATCAGCATCTGAACCGTTCCCGATTTTTGCAACGACACGGTAATCGGCAGCCCACCATCCGATTCAGCATGACCGTCTCTGCTGTTCGGAATTTGCAGCCAACAAATTGAGAATCCCCAGTCACTCGCAGCTGCCGAACAGCTCCCCTGAACGTTCGGCATGCCGAACATGTGGAATGCGCAATGTTGATTTCCATCCAGAAGTGACCCACTTGGCCCGGTGATTTCCATCTAAATCT
>NZ_JARVTD010000063.1:0-14957 GCF_030208835.1 Variovorax sp. efr-133-TYG-130
ACACCTGCTGAAATGTTCAGCGAATGCGTTGCATCGACCGGTTGAATCCGCCGCCGACTCCGGCCTGTCGCATTTTGCCGTCGTCGGAAGGCACGACTGCGCAATGCCGCGGGGCGGCTCCGGGTGCCGCGTATCTCATCCACAAAGATTCGACGTCGCACCGGGCGCAAGACCGGTGTTGTTCCCAAGCGCGTTCCTCTGCTTGCCTTTTGGGATTCCATTTTCCGGCAGCAATTTTTACAATCGGTTGCGTTCCGTTTCACCTGCGCGGCGCCAAGGCGCGTCTTCGTCCATTCATCGCCTCTGCCCATGTCTTCGTCCACACTCGCATACCGCCGCATCTTTCGCAATGCCCGTCTCGCCGCAGCGCTGGCCGGGTCTCTCGCACTGTTCGCCTGCGGCGGAGGTGGAGGCGGAGGCGGCTCAAGCAACGCGGCCAACCTCTTTCCCGCCGCGCAGCAGCCCGCCGCGCCTGCGCCCGCCGGCACATCCGGCGAATCCACGGTGCTGATGCGCGTCAAGCCGGAGGCGGTCGGCGTCAACTGCACCTTGGGCGGCGCACGCGTCGAGGCCGGCCTGGACGCGGACAGCAATCGCGTGCTCGCTGACAGCGAAGTCACGTCCACGCAGTACATCTGCAACGCCACCGCCGGGGTGGATGGCCTCAGCACGCTGGTACGCATGCGGGCCGAACCCCCCGGAAGCCACTGCGCGCAGGGCGGCTCGCAGGTGCTGGCCGGCAAGGACCTGAACCGCAATGACGTGCTCGAGGACGCGGAGGTGACCAGTTCGGCCTACGTCTGCGGCGGTGCGCCGGGCGCGACGGGCGCTGCGGGGGCGAGCGGCCGCGACAGCCTGCTCGCATTCGCCGCCGAAGCACCGGGCGGCACCTGCACCTATGGCGGCCAACGCGTGCAGTCCGGGCTGGACCTGAACGCCAACGGCGTGCTCGACGCCGCAGAGGTCACGGCCACAGCCTTCGTGTGCGCGGCCGCGCCGGCCGACACGCGCTGGGTCAACGTCACGGCCTCGAGTTTCCAGACCGAGTCGAACACCGGCTATCAGGCGAATTCGACCACCGGCGTCACGCTCACCCTGCCCGCCGCGCCCACGGTGGGCGATTGGATCAAGGTGGTGGGGGTGGGCAGCGGCGGGTGGACCATCGCGCAGAACGCGGGGCAGCGCATCGACACGCGCGGCCTGCCCGGCGGAACGGACTTCGACTGGCGCTCGGTGGCGCCCACCAGCAGCTGGAGCAGCCTGGCCTCGTCCGCTGATGCCACCCGCCTGGCGGCGGCAGCCGGCAGCGGCGATCTGTACACATCGAGCGATTCCGGTGCGACCTGGAGCCTGCGCCTCACGGGACAGACCTGGAGTGGCGTCGCTTCTTCTAGCGATGGCCTCGCGCTGCTCGCCTCGACCAACGGCGGTGCGCTTTTCCGCTCGACCGACGGCGGCAACTCGTGGTCCAACGACGGATCGTCCCGAGCCTGGAGCGCGGTGGCCAGTTCCGCCGACGGCTCGCGCCTGGTCGCGACCGCCTACCTGGGGCAGATCTGGACCTCCTCGGACGGCGGCAGCAGCTGGACGGCGCGTGAGTCGGACCGGCCCTGGCGTGCCGTGGCCTCTTCGGCCGATGGCCGGGTACTCGTGGCGGCCACCAATGGCGCCCAGCTGTATGTCTCGACCGACTACGGCGTGAGCTGGACCGCGCGCGCGAGCAGCCAGTTCTGGTGGTCGGCGGCGGCTTCTGCCGACGGCAGCATCCTGTATGCCACCGTGGACACGGGCGCCGTCTGGGTGTCCACCGATTCGGGGACCACGTGGGATGCGCAGACCGTCAGCCGGGACTGGCGAGGCATCGCCACCTCCGCCGACGGCCGCTATGCCGTGGCCGCGACCAGCGGCGGCCGCATCTACGAGTCCAGTGACATCGGCCGGACCTGGCGTGTGACCAGCGACGCCGGTGCCTGGACCGCGGTCGCGAGCAGCGCCGACGGCATGAAGGTGGCCGCCGCCAAGTCGGGCTCGACCATCCAGCTCGGCACGCGTCGCGCTTCGAGCACCCTCGGCACTGCCGGGTCGGTTTCCGGGGGGCAACAGGACGCGCTGGAGCTGCAATACGCGGGAGGAGGGGTGTTCATGCCCGTCGGCTACGTGCTGGCCAACCTGGCGTTCGTCATTCGCTGAATCCGCTTCGCGGCAATCCAGCACCTGCAGGCCGGAACGTGTGAGAGGACAGCCAGACGCCGGCCGAGGCGGCCTCGCCCCCTCCAACCGGCCTGCCGGGCCTCGAGAGGGCGCCCGGCAACCTACTTGTCGTTGTGCAGGTAGGTCGCCTGCTTCGGCAGCAGCAGGCTCACCAGGAATGCCAGGGCCATCATGCCGGTCACGTACCAGTAGAAGTACGACTCGTGGCCGATCGACTTCAGTCCGAGCGCCACGTATTCGGCGCTGCCGCCGAAGATGGCATTGCCCACGGCGTACGACAGGCCCACGCCCAGCGCGCGCACTTCGGGCGGGAACATCTCGGCCTTCACGATGCCGCTGATCGAGGTGTAGAAGCTCACCACCGCCAGCGCCAGGGTGATGAGCACGCCGGCCATCAGCGGGCTGCGCACGCTCTGCAGGCTGGTCAGCACCGGCACCGTCATCAGCACGCCCAGGGCGCCGAAGAGCAGCATGTTGCTGCGGCGTCCGATGCGGTCCGACAGCGCGCCGAACAGCGGCTGCATGCACATGTAGATGAACAGGCAGGCCGTCATGATGTTGCTGGCGGTCTTGATCGACATGCCGGCCGAGTTCACCAGGTACTTCTGCATGTAGGTGGTGAACGTGTAGAAGATCAGCGAGCCGCCGGCCGTGTAGCCCAGCACCACGAAGAAGGCGCGCTTGTGGTGCTTGAACAGTTCGGCCATGCTGCCTGCGCCCTTGGCGGCGCGGGTCTTGGTGCTGGCGGTCTCGGTCAGCGTGCGGCGCAGCATCAGGGCCACGATGGCGGCCACGGCGCCCAGCACGAAGGGAATGCGCCAGCCCCAGCTGCGCAGTTCAGCCTCATCCAGCACCTGCTGCAGCACGACCACCACGACCACGGCCAGCAACTGGCCGCCGATCAGCGTGACGTACTGGAAGGACGAGAAGAAGCCGCGCTGTCCGCGCATCGCCACTTCGCTCATGTAGGTGGCGGTGGTGCCGTACTCGCCGCCGACCGACAGGCCCTGCAGCAGCCGCGCGAGCAGCAGCAGCGCGGGCGCCGCGGCACCGATCTGCGCGTAGGTCGGCAGGCAGGCGATCACCAGCGAGCCCACGCACATCATGACCACCGAGGTCACCATCGAGGTCTTGCGGCCCTTGCGGTCGGCCAGGCGGCCGAAGAGCCAGCCGCCGATCGGGCGCATCAGGAAGCCGGCGGCGAACACGCCGGCCGTGTTCAGCAGCTGCACCGTCGGGTCGGACTTGGGGAAGAAGGCCGGCGCGAAATAGATGGCGCAGAAGGCGTAGACGTAGAAGTCGAACCACTCCACCAGGTTGCCGGACGAGGCGGCGAAGATGGCGAAGATGCGCTTGCGCTTTTCTTCGAAGGTGTAGGGGGTGTTGTTGTCGGCGATGGCGTCGGGGCTGGAGGCGCCGGCGGTCGCGCTGCTTGCGAAGGCGGTCATGGAAAGGGGTCCTTGTCTCTGGCTGCGGCCCGCCGCGAAGCCGCGCGAGGCCGTTGCGGCGAGTCTGTCCGGCCGCCGCGGCGCTGTCGTCCGTAGCCGCCCGGCGGGTGTCTACGTATCGGTACGCAAGGGTAAATACCTAGATTGCTGCGGGATTCCACCAAGCCCGCGCGTGCGCAGGCGCGGCGCATACTCGCGAAAAAGCCACTCGCCGGCCCCTCCGGGGCTCCAGGCGACAGCCAGGAGATATGCGTTGCAGCGAACGAATATTGCCGACCCGACCTATTTCCACAAAGTCGTCGATTGCCAGTACGCCTGCCCGGCGCACACGCCCGTCCCCGAATACATACGCATGATCGCGCAGCGCCGCTACGGCGACGCTTACATGATCAACTGGGCCTCCAACGTCTTTCCCGGCATCCTGGGGCGCACCTGCGACCGGCCCTGCGAGCCGGCTTGCCGGCGCGGCCGGGTGGAAGAAAGCAACGCCGAGGCGCCGGAGCCGGTGGCGATCTGCCGGCTCAAGCGCGTGGCGGCCGACATGAAGGACGACGTCCGCGCGCGCATGCCCCAGCCCGTGCCGAAGAACGGCAAGCGTGTCGCCTGCATCGGCGCCGGGCCGGCCTCGCTCACGGTCGCGCGCGACCTGGCACCGCTGGGCCACGAGGTGACGGTGTTCGACGGCGAGGCCAAGGCCGGCGGGTTCATCCGCACGCAGATTCCGCGCTTTCGCCTGCCCGAGTCGGTCATCGACGAAGAGACGGGCTACGTGCTGGACCTGGGCGTGGAATTCCGCGGCGGCGAGCGCATCGCGTCGATGAAGGCGCTGATGGCGCAGGACTGGGATGCGATCTTCGTCGGCTGCGGCGCACCGCGCGGGCGCGACCTCGACGTGCCGGGGCGGCAGGAAGCCGCGGCCGGCATCCACATCGGCATCGACTGGCTGAACTCCGTGTCCTTCGGCCACGTCAGCAGCATCGGCCGGCGCGTGATCGTGCTGGGCGGCGGCAACACGGCCATGGACTGCTGCCGGTCGGCGCGCCGCCTGGGCGGCACCGACGTGAAGGTCATCGTGCGCAGCGGCTTCGAGGAGATGAAGGCCTCGCCCTGGGAGAAGGAAGACGCCGCGCACGAGGGCATCCCGATCATCAACTTCCATGTGCCGAAGGCCTTCGTGCACGAGGACGGCAAGCTCGTGGGCATGCGCTTCGAGATCGTGCGCGCCGAGTACGACGCCGAGGGCCGGCGCTCGCTGGTGCCCACCGGCGAGCCGGAGGCGTACTTCGAATGCGACGACGTGCTGGTGGCGGTGGGCCAGGAAAACGCATTCCCCTGGATCGAGCGCGATTGCGGCATCGACTTCGACAAGTGGGGCCTGCCGGTGCTCGACAAGAACACCTTCCAGTCCTCGGTGCCGAACGTGTTCTTCGGCGGCGATGCGGCCTTCGGGCCGAAGAACATCATCACGGCCGTCGCCCACGGCCACGAGGCGGCGGTGTCCATCGACAAGCTGCTGCGCGCCGAGCCGGTCTACGTGCGGCCGGCACCCATGACCAACCTGGTGTCGCAGAAGATGGGCATCCACGAGTGGAGCTACGACAACGACACCTCCAACGACCTGCGCTACAAGGTGCCGTGGGCCAAGGCCGAGACGGCGCTGGCCAGCATCCGCGTGGAAGTGGAACTGGGCTTCGACGCCGCCACCGCCTTCAAGGAGGCCGAGCGCTGCCTGAACTGCGACGTGCAGACCGTGTTCACCGAGGCTGCCTGCATCGAGTGCGATGCCTGCGTCGACATCTGCCCGATGGACTGCATCAACTTCGTCGACAACGCCGAAGAGGACGAACTGAGGCCCCGGCTCAAGGCGCCGGCGTTGAACCTGGCGCAGGACCTGTACGTGTCGGGCGGGCTCAAGACGGGGCGCGTCATGGTCAAGGACGAAGACGTCTGCCTGCATTGCGGCCTGTGTGCCGAGCGCTGCCCCACGGGCGCCTGGGACATGCAGAAGTTCCTGCTGAAGATGACGCCGGCGGGGCAGGGGGTGGCCGCATGACGCAACAGCAGATCGAGGCGGTCAACGACTTCGTCATCAAGTTCGCCAACGTCAACGGCTCGGGCTCGGCTTCGGCCAACGAGCTGTTCGCCAAGGCCATCCTGCGCATGGGCGTGCCAGTGAGCCCGCGCAACATCTTCCCGAGCAACATCCAGGGCCTGCCGACCTGGTACGAGGTGCGCGTGACCGAAGACGGGCACCTGGGGCGGCGCGGCGGCACCGACATGATGGTGGCGATGAACCCGCAGACCTGGGACGCCGACGTGGCCGAGCTGGCGCCGGGCGGCTACCTTTTCTACGACAGCACCCGGCCGCTGCCGCCTTCCAGGTTTCGCGACGACATCCGCGTGATCGGCATGCCGCTCACCGAGATCTGCAACGCCGTCTATCAAGACCCGCGCCAGCGCCAGCTGTTCAAGAACATCGTCTACGTGGGCGCCCTGGCTGTCCTGCTGGGCATCGAGCCCGAGGTGGTCGAGAAGCTGTTCGGCGAGCAGTACAAGGGCAAGGAAAAGCTGCTGGCCTCCAACGTGCAGGCGCTGCACCTGGGCTGCGACTTCGCGCGGGAGAACCTGCGCGAGCCGGTGGGGCTGCAGGTGCGGCGCGCCGACCGGGTGGGCGGGCGCATCTTCGTGGACGGCAACAGCGCCGCGGCGCTGGGCTGCGTGTATGGCGGCGCCACGGTCGCGGCCTGGTACCCGATCACGCCGTCTTCCTCGGTGGCCGAGGCCTTCCAGAAGTACTGCAGCAAGTTCCGGGTGGACCCGGCCACCGGCCAGCACCGCTTCGCCATCGTGCAGGCGGAGGACGAGCTGGCCTCGATCGGCATGGTGGTCGGCGCTGGCTGGAACGGCGCGCGCGCCTTCACCGCGACCTCGGGGCCCGGCATTTCGCTGATGGCCGAATTCATCGGTCTGGCCTACTTCGCGGAGATTCCGATCACCTTGATCAACGTGCAGCGCGGTGGGCCCTCCACCGGCATGCCCACGCGCACGCAGCAGGCCGACATCCTGGCCTGCGCCTATGCCTCGCACGGCGATACCAAGCACGTGCTGCTGTTTCCCGAGGACCCGCACGAGTGCTTCGCACACGCGGCGGCGGCGCTGGACCTGGCCGACCGGCTGCAGACGCCCGTGTTCCTGATGACTGACCTGGACATCGGCATGAACCAGCGGCTGTGCGAGCCCTTTGCCTGGGACGACAGCCAGGCCTACGACCGCGGCAAGGTCATGAGCGCCGATGAGCTGGAGGCGGGCCGCGACTTCGGCCGCTACAAGGACGTGGACGGCGACGGCATTCCCTGGCGCACGCTGCCGGGCACGCACCCGACCAAGGGCAGCTACTTCACGCGCGGCACCACGCGCGACGCCTATGCCCGGTATTCGGAGCGCGGGCCGGACTACATCTACAACATGGAGCGGCTGCTGAAGAAGTTCGCGACCGCGGCCACGCTGGTGCCGCAGCCGGTGCTGCGGCCCGCGGCCCGCAAGACCGCGCTGGGCGTGATCTATTTCGGCTCGACCAGCCCGTCGATGCATGAGGCGCTGGATGCGCTCGAAGCGCGGGGCATCCACCTCGATGCCATGCGGCTGCGCGCCTTTCCCTTTCCCGAGAGCGTGGCGCAGTTCGTGGCGCAGCACGAGAAGGTGTTCGTGGTCGAGCAGAACCGCGACGCGCAGATGCGCAGCCTGCTGGTCAACGAGCTGGATGCCGATCCGGCGCGGCTGATCCGGGTGCTGCATTTCGACGGCACGCCGATCACCGCGCGCTTCATCGTGCAGGCCATCGCCACGCATGTTCATCCGACGAAGGAGGCGGCATGACCTACCTCGCCAAGCCCAGGCTGCGCCATCCGACGCTGGCCGTCAACAAGGTGGGCTACACGCGGCGCGACTACGAAGGAAAGATCTCCACGTTGTGCGCCGGCTGCGGCCACGACTCGATCTCGGCCGCCATCATCGAGGCCTGCTGGGAGCTGGACATCGAGCCGCATCGCGTAGCCAAGCTCTCGGGCATCGGCTGCAGCTCCAAGACGCCGGACTACTTCCTGGGGGCCTCGCACGGCTTCAACACAGTGCACGGCCGCATGCCCAGCGTGCTGACCGGCGCCAACCTCGCCAACCGCGACCTGCTGTACCTGGGCGTTTCCGGAGACGGCGACTCGGCCTCCATCGGCCTGGGCCAGTTCGCCCACGCCATGCGGCGCGGCGTGCGCATGGCCTACATCGTGGAGAACAACGGCGTCTACGGCCTGACCAAGGGCCAGTTCTCGGCCACGGCCGACCAGGGCTCCAAGAGCAAGAGGGGCGTGGTCAACACCGACAGCCCGGTCGACCTGGTGGCCATGGCGCTGCAGCTGGGCGCCAGCTACGTGGGGCGCGGCTTCTCGGGCAACAAGGCGCAGCTGGTGCCGCTCATCAAGGGCGCGATCAGCCACGGCGGTTCGGCGTTCATCGATGTGATCAGTCCGTGCGTGGCCTTCAACAACCATCCCGGCAGCACCAAGAGCTACGACTACGTGCGCGAGCACAACGAAGCGGTGAGCCGCATCGACTTCATCAGCGGGCGGGACGAGATTTCCGTCGACATCGAGCCGGGCGAGGTGATGGACGTGCGCCAGCACGACGGCACGCTGCTGCGCCTGCGCAGCCTGCACCCCGACTACACGCCCGGCGACCGCCACGCCGCCATGGCCTACATGCAGCGCCACCAGGAAATGGGCGAGGTGGTCACCGGCCTGCTGTATGTCGATCCGCTGGCCACCGACCTGCACACTGCCCTCAACACCAGCAGCCGGCCGCTCAACGCGCTGGGGCCTGCCGAGTTGTGCCCCGGTGCCGCGGCGCTCGAGCGGCTGAACGCCTCCTTGCGCTGATCGGCGGCCCGGGGCACCATTGGCCCTCTTTCAGGAGGGCGCACCATGGCCGAGCGCACCGTTTTCCAATCCATCTCCCGCACGCACCTGATCAGCCTCGCTCCGCAGGCCAGCGTGCGCGACGCCGCCTGCGTGATGACGCGCGCCAACTGCGGCAGCGTGCTCGTCATGGAGCTGCCGGACGTCCTGGTGGGCATCCTGACCGAGCGCGACCTGATGACCCGTGTGCTGGCGCGGGGGCTCGACCCCGATCGCACGCCGGTGCGCGAAGTCATGACGCCCAACCCGATCTGCGTGCCACCGGAAATGCCGGTGTCCGACGCGGTGGTGCTCATGCTGGAGAGGGGCTTTCGCCATCTGCCGCTGGTGGCGGGCAGGAAGGTTGTCGGCGTATTCTCGGTGCGCGATGCGCTGCCGCGCGAGATCGGCGCGGCCGTGAGCCTGACCGAGTTCCGCGAACAACTGAACGACGCGCTGGGCTGACAAGGAAACCAATGCCTCTTTCCACTCAAAAACCGCAGGTGCTGGTGCTCATGGGCGTCTCAGGCTGCGGCAAGACGACCGTGGCCGCCATCCTCGCGGGCCGCCTGTCCTGGCCCTTCGAGGAAGGCGATGCACTCCATCCGCCTGCGAACATCGCCAAGATGGAAGCGGGACATCCGCTCACCGACGAAGACCGCGCACCCTGGCTGCGCAAGGTGGCGGACTGGGTGGACGAGCGCATCGACGCCGGCGAGCATGGGCTCATCACCTGCTCGGCGCTCAAGCGCTCCTACCGCGAGGTGATCAACCGGCGCGGCGCGGGCGTGGTGTTCGCCTACCTCCACGGCTCGCGCGAGACCATCGCCTCGCGCCTCATGGCCCGCCACGGCCACTTCATGCCGCCCAGCCTGCTCGACAGCCAGTTCGCCGACCTGGAAGAGCCCGCGGCGGACGAGCCCGCGATTCGCGTCGACATCGGCCCGGCGCCCTCCGCGCTGGCCCAGACCATCATCGAAACCCTGGGCCTGAAATAAATGGACGCTTCCACCGCGCTGAACGCGCACGACATCCAGGTGCTGGCCGTCGCGGCCATCGGCATCGCGCTGCTGGTCGTGCTGATCGTGTGGCTGAAGCTGCATGCCTTCCTGGCCCTGACCATCGGCGCGCTCTTCGTCGGCGTCGGTTCGGGCATTCCGCTGGACAAGGTGACGGCGTCCTATGAAAACGGCGTGGGCGGCGTGCTGGGCTACGTGGGCGTGCTCATCGCACTGGGCGCGATGCTGGGCAAGCTGCTGGCGGATTCCGGCGGCGCCGACAGGCTGGTCGAGACGCTGCTGCGCGGGCGCCCCGCCACGCTGCCCTGGAAGATGGCGCTGGTCGCCAGCATCATCGGCATACCGATGTTCTTCGAGATCGGGCTCGTGCTGCTGATTCCCGTGGTCATGCTCGCGGTGCACCGCTCCAAGGGCCCCGCCATGCGGCTCGGCATTCCGGCGCTGGCCGGCCTGTCGGTGCTGCACGGGTTCATTCCGCCGCACCCGGGGCCGCTCGCCGCCATCGCCATCCTGCATGCGAACGTCGGCGTGACCCTGGCGCTCGGGCTGCTGATCGCGATCCCGACGGTGGCCGTGGCCGGGCCGCTCTTCGGCCTGCTGGCGGCCCGGCTGGTGCCGATCGGCGCGGCCGGCGCGGGGCTGGCGGTCACGGCCTCGGGGTCGGCTGGCAATGCAGGCGACCAGAAGCCGAGTGCAAGCCCCACCTTCGCATGGACCCTGGTCACCCTGCTGTCTCCCCTGGTGCTGATGCTGCTGAAGGCGGCGGCCGACATCTGGCTGGACAAGTCGGCCCCGCTGCGGCCGGTGCTCGACTTCATCGGCGACCCCGTCTTCGCCCTGCTGGTGGCCGTGTTGCTGGCCATGGTGACCTTCGGCACCGCCGTGGGCTTCACGCTGCCCGTGCTGGCCAGGAAGATCGCCGACAGCCTGCTGCCGGTGGTGGGCGTCATGCTCATCGTGGGCGCTGGCGGCGGGTTCAAGCAGGCGCTCGTCGATGGCGGCACCGGCAATGCCATCGCCAAGATCGCGCTCGCGGCGGGCCTGTCGACGCTGGTGCTGGGCTGGATCGTGGCGGTGCTGATTCGCCTGGCGACCGGCTCCGCCACCGTGGCGACCGTCACCGCGGCGGGCATCATCGCGCCGCTGGCCGGCGGGCTGTCGACCAACCACCTGTCGCTCGTGGTGCTGGCCATCGGTGCCGGCTCGCTGTTCTTCTCCCATGTGAACGACGCGGGCTTCTGGCTGGTGAAGGAATACTTCGGCCTCACGGTAGGGCAGACGATCAAGACCTGGTCGGTGATGGAGACGGTGATCTCCGTGATGGGGCTGCTGCTGACGCTCGCGCTGTCGGCCGTTTTCTGAGGGCCGGGTGCCAATCGGCTTGCGCCGGCCCGGCCGATCCCGTACGCTGGCCTGGCGTCCGTGCGCAGCACCCGAGCCCCTGCGGGCCGCCGGGTCGGCCTTCCGGATGCGAAGGAGTGCAGCCATGCCAAGCCGATCGAACGGCCTCGCGGCCGAAATGGGAGCGGTGCGAACACTGGCGCTCGTCGGCGCCGCCGCCGCCGGCAAGACCTCCCTCGCCGAGGCCCTGTTGTTCAAGGCGGGTGCCATCAAGGCCTGCGGCAGCGTCGAGCGCGGCAGCACCGTCAGCGACCATGACCCCCTGGAGCGCCGACTGCAGCACTCGCTCAATGCATCGGTGCTGCACCTCACGCATGCCGGCACGCGCATCCACTTCATCGACACGCCCGGCGGCCCCGACTTCCTCGGCCAGAGCCTGCCGGCGCTGGAGGCGGTCGAAACGGTGGCGGTGGTCATCAACGCCGCCACCGGCATCGAGCCGATGACGGTGCGCATGATGGCGTACGCGGCCTCGCGTCATCTCGCGCGCATGATCATCGTCAACAAGATCGACTCGCAGGGCATCTCGCTGGCGGGCCTGCTGGCCGACATCCAGGCCACTTTCGGCCGCGAATGCCTGCCGCTGAACCTGCCCGACGGGGTCGGCAGGCAGGTGGTGGACTGCTTCTTCAACCGCTTCGGGCAGTCCGACTTCGGCCCCGTCGAGGCGGCGCACCGCGCGCTGGTGGAACAGGTGGTCGAGGTCGACGCGGCCTTCGTCGAGCGCTACCTCGAGGAGGGCGACGTGAATCCGGCCGAGCTGCACGCGCCGCTCGAGCAGGCGCTGCGCGAAGGCCACCTGATTCCGGTGTGCTTCGTCTCGTCGCGCAGCGGCGCCGGCGTGGCCGAACTGCTGGACGTGATCGTCAAGCTCCTGCCCGACCCGAGCGAGGCCAACCCGCCGGACTTCATCGTCGGCGAGGGCGCGCAGGCCAAGCCCATGCAGGCCAGGCCCGACCCGTCGCTGCACGTGCTGGCGCATGTGTTCAAGGTCACCATCGACCCCTACGTCGGCAAGATGGGCATCTTTCGCGTGCACCAGGGCACGCTCACGCGCGACAGCCAGCTCTACATCGGCGATGGCCGCAAACCCTTCAAGGTGGGTCACCTGTTCATGCTGCAGGGCAAGGACCATGTCGAGGTGTCGCACGCGGTGCCGGGCGACATCGTGGCGGTGGCCAAGGTCGACGAGATCCACTTCGATGCCGTGCTGCACGATGCGGCCGAGGACAGCCATGTGCATCTCGCGCCGCTGGCGTTTCCGGTGCCGGTGCACGGCCTGGCCGTGGAGCCCAAGCGCCATGGCGACGAGCAGCGCGCCTGGGAGATCCTTGGCAAGCTCGCGGCCGAGGACCCCTGCCTGCGCATCGAGCACGTGATGGCGACCAACGAGACGGTGCTCTACGGCCTGAGCGAGCTTCACCTGCGCATCGTGCTCGACCGCCTGCGCGAGGTGTACCGCTTCGAGGTGCAGACGCGGCCGCCGCGCATCGCCTACCGCGAGACCGTGACCGCGCCGGCCGAGGGCCATCACCGCCACAAGAAGCAGACCGGCGGCGCCGGCCAGTTCGGTGAAGTCTTCCTGCGCATCGAGCCGCTGGCGCGCGGCGGCGGCTTCGAGTTTGCCGACGAGGTTCGCGGCGGCGCGATTCCGGGGCATTTCATCCCTGCGGTCGAGAAAGGCGTGCGCGAAGTGCTGGCGTGCGGTGCGATCGCCGGCTATCCGGTGGTCGACGTGCGCGTGGTGGTGCACGACGGCAAGCACCACAGCGTCGACAGCAAGGACATCGCCTTCGCCACCGCCGGCCGCAAGGCCTTCATGGCGGCCATCCGCGAGGCACGGCCGGTGGTGCTCGAGCCGATCGTCGAGATCGAGATCGCCGTGCCGGAGCAGTCGGTCGGCGACGTCACCGGCGATCTTTCAACCCGCCGGGGCCTGGTCACAGGCACGTCGGCCGCAGGCGCAGGCACCGTGGTCGTTCGCGGCCAGGTGCCGATGGCCGAACTGGCCAGCTACCAGTCGCGCCTCAATGCGATGACCAGCGGACAGGGGCGCTACACCATCGCGCTGTCGCACTACGAGGCGGTGCCACCGGCAACGCAGCAGACGCTGATGGGGCAGTACCGGGCGCATGAGGAAGACTGAGACTGCGGGGTTTGTGGCGAAATCGACCACGAAGGGATGTGCAAGGGCGGGCACGAGGCCGCAGCCCGAAGCGAAGCGGCTAGGTGTCGGAAAGGGCCGGCACCGGAAAGCAGATCCATCGCCCCGATGGCGAGCGGACGACGTCTGCATCCAGTCCCTTGAAGCCTGCGAGGCGCTGCAGGCGCCGCCTTTGGCGCGCAGCGCCACCGACTCGGCCGCGAGGCCGGAGTCCAGCGGGCGCAAGCGACAGGGATATGGAGGGCTGCGCAGCAGTCCCCGAAGGAGATGAGCGCGGAAGCGCGAACCCGGAGAAGCCCGGTCGGGACGCACCGCGGCCCCGAGTCGCCCTACCTCATCACCACAGGCATTTCCCACGGGAAGCCCCTATGTCGGGACCAGCGGGGCAATGGGGTTAAAGCGCGCGCGGATGGTATGGGCGACCGCTTGTGGCCGGCCAAAGCCTGTCGCCTACTCGGTACTTCGGACCCAGAACGGCTGGTCGAGGGGACGAGATGAGCAGCCAGAGCGGCGCCAGCTCAATCACCGGAGCCACTGCCTTCCGAGCCGTGATGAGTCTCCCACGACGTTGAGCGACCACCTTTCATTTGGCCGCTGTTCCCGTGAATGTCCCCCGGCAACTCACGCCCCGAAACGCGCCTGATCCCACTGTCGCCGTCAGCATCTTCGTCACCCTGCAGTAACAAGATGACCCCGACGAAAATTGCCGCAAAAGAGACTGCTGTGAACCAGTGCGTGTACATCCAACCGACAGGTTGAAGCACGACGCCGGCAAGTAAGACAAGCAAACCGATGACGCGCGGAAAGTTCACTGCTGCCTAAGGTTTGTCATAAGCGGCGGCGACAAGCCCAAGGCTTTGAGACGTCCGCACAATGGATGGATTTGTTTATCAACTGTAGCCGTCACTTGGACGTAAGCAAACAGCCATCCCATCTTGACGAAGCGATACCGCCCCGGCCGGCGGGCTAGACTTCGGCGATCGGCCACGAGCCGACGTTTGAAGCAATGGCTCCGCTCGGGTCGCCATGCGGCCGAAGAGTGGTACTGACTGACCAGCCGAATGAAATCCCGACGTAAGCACTTCATTTCTCGAGTGGAGCTCCACTTGCTTGAAAGCCGTACCCTTGAGGAACTCACTCAAGCCGAGTTCTTGAGCCTGCTTCGAAGTTACAACGCAGTTGGAGCAAGCAAAGAGGCTTTCACGAGCGCTTTGGTAGCAACTCGAAAATTTCCGGACGACGCGCATCTGCTGCGTTGGCACCGTGACGCCGCGCTTGGGTGGCTGGTCGGACCGGGCAGCATAGCTACCGAATTTCTGCGCTGTATCGATGAGAACGTTGGACCAAGCAGTTTTTGGCGCTTGGCCCTGGCTGACCACTACGTTGGTACAGCCTGGGCAGATGACGAACAAATGTTGGGTTCGTTTCCGCCGTGCCCCGAGTGGCTTTCGCTCGCAGCAGAGCAGCTTGAATCAGCACAAGCTACGGCTTTTGACTTCGGTCAGTATTGGGGTCGCGGGACAGACAACATCCAAGCGACATATGAGGTAGTTTTCGATGGCTTGCTACGGTACGAAGAGTTCGCTCAGTTGCGCCTGTTGCGGTAATGAATCGTAGAAATCACCTGCCACAAACTTGAGGCATTGTTCGTGGTCATGCAGTGCCCGCGCACATCATTACGTCCGCTTTAGAGAAGCGCGTACAGCCGCTTCGGGCGGCGGATTCAACCGGTCGATGCAACGCATTCGCTGAACATTTCAGCAGGTGT
>NZ_JARVTD010000064.1:0-4989 GCF_030208835.1 Variovorax sp. efr-133-TYG-130
TGCTAAAAGCAGCAGGTTAGGGTTATCACGTGGGTCAGATTTAGATGGAAATCACACGGCCAAGTGGGTCACTTCTGGATGGAAATCAACATCAGAAGGCGCCTCCGATCAGTTCAAGTCGTGGCTATACGGCGGTGAGCCACTCGCAACCGCCTTTTTCGGCGATCTTGACTATTCGGGCATGCACATCCTAGCGGGCCTGCGCGCCGCGTTTCCAGACTGCGTCGCATGGAAGCCCGGCTATACAGCGCTGCTTGAGCTGATCGCAGCAGGTCGCGCGCACAGCCCTGAGCAAGCGGACAAGGGAGGTCAGACGGATCCTGGCATAACTGGGTGCAGATTTACTGACGAAACGCTGCTTCCTGCTATCCGTCGCTCTGGCCTGTTTGTGGATCAAGAGGCTGGCGCTTGGGACAACTACCTGATGTGAACGCACTAGGCGATCACTTGACTATCGAACCAAGCGAGTGCCGACTACGAAGGCTCTGCTGAAGCACGTTGTACGCACATGTGATCGGACTGTCGCCCGTCGGGCGGCCGGATGGCGAACGATTGATCGGCGACAGGCGACAGGCGACAGGCGACAGGCGACAGGCGACAGGCGACAGGCGACAGGCGACAGCAATCAGTATGAGGTTGGCATGCGTGAAGGGCGGCTCTGCAGCGTAAGGAGCCAGTCGCCGCTCGCGCGCGTAGTCAACGTGTTCGCCATCAACCTGACGTTTGGACTCCACTATCAGTGCTGGTCGAGCGTTCGCTATGGCGCCTGAAGTTCTGGCCCAAGCTGTGAGCGCGCCGCTGGAAGGATTGCTCTGACCTCTAATTCAGAAGATTTGCGGCCCGAAACCATTACCTGACGTCGATGACTGTCCTCGTGATTGCAACCCGCGAGCTTGGACATTCGCCGGGTCGAACTGTGTCGAATGGGATGGCTGCCCCCACCCGCTGTGGATGCCAGAGTGGGGAGTGTCACCACACTAACTGGTTCAGCCAGCCTCCTGATGAACGATCTCGCCTATCGCGATGCCCATGTCGTCACCTCTCTCTAGGGATGGTCTGCAAAACAGGCCCGAGCCTTGCATGATCTGAACCCATGATTGCCAAACGCGTAGTGCCGCCGAGTCAACTCGGCTTGGGCCTGAACCTGTCGACAAAGAAGACGCGCAAGCGCGAGTTCCTTGATGAAATGGATCGGGTGGTTCGGTGGGGCGCACTGGTGCAGATCGTCGAGCCGTACAGCCCGCGGGCCAAGACGGGGCGCCCGCCCTTTGCCATCGAGACGATGCTGCGCATTCATTATCTGCAGCAGTGGTTCGGGCTGAGTGATCCGGCCATGGAAGAGGGGCTGCACGACGTGCCCCTGTACCGGGAGTTTGCCGGCCTGGGTGATGGCGCGAGCCGTCTGCCCGACGAGACCACCATCCTGCGGTTCCGTCATCTGCTGGAAGCCCATGACTTGGCCATCGACATGCTGCGCGTGGTCAACGACATCCTGCAGGCCAAGGGCCTGATGCTGCGCACGGGAACGGCCGTGGACGCTACATTGATCGCGGCGCCCAGCTCGACCAAGAACGCCGAAGGCGAACGTGATCCCGAGATGCATCAGGTCAAGAAGGGCAACCAGTGGTATTTCGGGATGAAGGCGCACATCGGTGTGGATGCCGCGTCGGGCTTGGTACACACGGTAGTGGGGACAGCGGCGAACGTCAGCGACATCAACGTCGCTGGCGCGCTCTTGCACGGGCAGGAGCACGCGGCGTTCGGTGACTCGGGCTACCAGGGCGTACACAAGCGAGCGGAGGCTGCGGGTCCGACTTGGCACGTGGCGATGCGCCCGGGCAAACGCAGGCTGCTGAATCCGTTCATCGAGCCTGAGTTCATGGCTGAGCGAGTGGAGAAGATGAAGGCCAGCATTCGGGCCAAAGTCGAGCATCCGTTCCGAGTGATCAAGCAGCAGTTCGGGTTCACGAAGGTTCGCTACCGAGGCTTGATGAAGAACACGGCGCAGATCGTCACGCTGTTTGCGCTGTCGAACCTGTGGATGGCGCGCAGGCGGCTGATGCAGACCAAGGGATGAGTGCGTCTGCAGCGCCCGAATCGGGCTCGCCAAGCCCCCACGATGGATGTCTGACGCAGCAGATCGATGCCGGGGCTGGTCGATCAGATCGCCTAAATGGCTCGCCATCACCCTATTCGTTCAGTCGCAATCGCAAATCGCGTTCTGCAGACCATCCCTAGATGCTGGACACCCAGACCTTGTGGTTTTCCGACCCAATGAGACCGAGAAGATCAGCACTAGAAAGCCTGCGCTCATCCGCTCTGGAGAGATTTCGGCCAACGGATGGCGACTGCCTAAACATGTGGCGTGTTATGGCGACAACGGAGCCGAGCCTCAGTCGATTACGACAAACGCGGAATCGTGACCCAGCACCTGGGCACGCGCTACGTGACCGAAGCGGTCTGCCGTCAGATCCTGTTACGGGTAGAGGACATGAGCTGGCCGGTCACCAAGATGCCGCCTACTGTTATCGAGTTGCGCCGTGTTCAAGGCATAGGTTCTCAGCAGCCATCTCGAGTGCCCGCCGATGTCGCCACCCACTTCTGCGCGGCCATGCAGGCACAGCCGGTTGTTCACGAGCAGCACGTCTCCCGGCTCGATCGCCACAGGCTTGGCGATCTCGCCGCAAGCCTTTGCAAAATTCTCGGCGGCTGTTTCTGCTGCCCCGCCAGGCTCGGTTGCGGACACATTGGTGTGGCTAAAACGAACCATTGTGCCGATGGCCGCGTCCTTGAGCACTGGCTCATCGACCGCGACGTGAACGTCCCCGAGGATGTCCTGCATACCTTCGAGGAAGGTCGTCTGGGACCCGATGGAAAACTGCCCCTGCTTCAACTCGTGCACATCCTCAGGAGACAGCTTCGCCAGAGCTTCGTCTAGCACCATCACTGTCGTTGGTACCTCGTTCGGATTCCGCAGGCCAACCAACGTCACCAGGTCGGGGGATGGCGCGATTCTGGCGTTCGAGGCATCGCTGTCCCCGTTGAACGGAAAGCTCACCGCATCGGTGTGGCCGCGAAGCCCACCCTGCGATTTGCGCGCAAACTTGCCCTCGCCAGGAATCGCCGTCAGACTGACAAACAGTTCGCCGCTGTTCTCGGAGCCGTAGGAAACGGTCTCCAAGCCAAGAAAAGCGTGGGCAGCGATAGCCGCAGCGCGGCCCAGCTGCGTTCCGCTAACGTCCGGAACAGGCGTAAACCAATCCGGGGTGTCGGGCAGTTCGCCAGGTTCAAACACTCCAGCAAGAAGAACGAATGGGGCGGCGATGGCGTTTTGCCGTATAGCGGTCAGATTCTCGCCTGCACTCTCCAACTTCTTCGCCACTGCGCTGCCAAGGGTCATCCCGAGTTCATTGGGAGAAGCCAGAGCAGTCGTGCGTTGGTCTAAGGTAGTCGCCTGCTCCCAGTCTGCGACGGCAGCCCTGACGGCCACAGCCAGCGTTGGCGCAGTCATAAATTCTCCACGGGTTGATACATTATTGATATACGCCTATACTTGTGTCAAGGGGCAAGCGCACGCCCCTGTATCCATGGAGGGCGTTTATGCGAACCGCGCTAGACCCGGCAGGCTTTGCTCAAGGGCAAATGCTCTTGTCTCGGCTCCCGGACACATTTTCTAACATTCTTCGGACAGCCAGATTGCATCTCGATGCCGATGGTCGCGTGTCCGTCTCCTATGAAGTAGCCAGTGCTGGAAGACGCCAGGTGGCCGCGACATCTTCCAACGAGGCCATCCGGCTAGTCCTCGTGGAGATCGCGTCTCTGCTCACAGCTTCCGCCGCACCATCGGAGATCGTTCAAATGAACTCAAGCGAGATTGACGCCACATTGAGGGAAGGGTCCTCCTTGCCCGAACGAGTGCTGTCGAAAGCGAGGCAGCAGACGCTTGGTGCCTCGTTGCCTTTGCGTTTGAAAGAACATCTAGATTCGGTCGCTGCTGAAGAGGCGACGAGTTTTGCGGAGGTCTGCCGCCGATTTGTGCTCTTCGGGTTTGAAGACGTCGTCGCACAGTCGCTTCATGCGAGCCCGACGTCGCTCTTCGAGATGCTTGGCCACGAGCTCCAGGAGTGGGATGGCTCGACGTCCGAGCAGGTCATGGTTCGCTTGGATCCGGGGCACGCCGTTCGCCTTCGATCCATTGCAAAGGAGTATCAGAAGTCGATCTCCGAACTGACGGTTCTGTGCACGGCTCACGGCGTTTCTTTGCAGAGGACATTGGCGTCACTCGAGTCCAAAGTTTCGAATTGCAAGGGCGCTTCGATTCGAAATCTGGTGGTGAAGCTTGGACTTCAGCCCACAGCAACCCCGCTCGTTTCCAGCATTCTTGCAGGAAACGTGAAGGCTCCAAGAAAGTTGCTCGCACGTCTTGCGTCGGCCTTCGAGGCTCCCGAGTCGCTGCTGTCGACATTGTTCCGGGGTAGCTTTGACCGCCGGCTAGTGCCTGCTTTCAAGGCGGAAGGAGTGAAACCTCGGCTTTCGACGGCACCCGCAACATGGACTTCCGCAGTGAAGTCACTAAATCTCTCTGCCGCAGACACCAAGGCGCTTCTTGATCTGGGAGTTTGAGACCTATGAACCCATTCCAGCGTGCTCGAAGTGAAGCTCATGCGACCCGAGCCCAGCTGGAGCCAATGCTCGCGCACGGGCCAGTTGCAGCAAAGGACCTTCTTCACAGAATCGAATCCGTCCTGAACATTGCGATTGAGCCAGTCCCGCCGTCCTATACCGATCTCGGCGGTGGGACAGCCGTGCTACAGCGCGAGCAGATGTTCATCTACGTGAGCTCGGAAGTTGAGGAATGGGGCGCAGACTTTTGCGGCCTCGTTGCGCACGAACTGGGCCACTACTTCCTGGACGCGACGAAGCCGGCGACCACGTGACCTGCTCGGTTTAATCGAGACAGTTTTTCCTAGAAGACGGCGGGTTGCAGTT
>NZ_JARVTD010000061.1:2500-4973 GCF_030208835.1 Variovorax sp. efr-133-TYG-130
GTAACAGGTACTGGAGGTCCGAACCGACTAGTGTTGCAAAACTAGCGGATGAGCTGTGGATAGGGGTGAAAGGCTAAACAAACTTGGAAATAGCTGGTTCTCTCCGAAAACTATTTAGGTAGTGCCTCAAGTATTACCATCGGGGGTAGAGCACTGTTTTGGCTAGGGGGTCATGGCGACTTACCAAACCAAGGCAAACTCCGAATACCGATGAGTACAGCTTGGGAGACAGAGCACCGGGTGCTAACGTCCGGACTCAAGAGGGAAACAACCCAGACCGCCAGCTAAGGTCCCTAAAATTGGCTAAGTGGGAAACGAAGTGGGAAGGCTAAAACAGTCAGGATGTTGGCTTAGAAGCAGCCATCATTTAAAGAAAGCGTAATAGCTCACTGATCGAGTCGTCCTGCGCGGAAGATGTAACGGGGCTAAGCCAGTTACCGAAGCTGCGGATTTGCAATTTATTGCAAGTGGTAGGAGAGCGTTCTGTAAGCCTGTGAAGGTGCGTTGTAAAGCGTGCTGGAGGTATCAGAAGTGCGAATGCTGACATGAGTAGCGTTAAAGGGGGTGAAAAGCCCCCTCGCCGTAAGCGCAAGGTTTTCTACGCAACGTTCATCGGCGTAGAGTGAGTCGGCCCCTAAGGCGAGGCAGAGATGCGTAGCTGATGGGAAACAGGTCAATATTCCTGTACCGATATATAGTGCGATGTGGGGACGGATCTTAATAGGTCATCCGGGTGTTGGATATCCCGGTTTAGTTGGATGTAGGCGTGCATTAGGCAAATCCGGTGCACATATACCGAGGCCAACGATCGAGCCAGCTTGCTGGTGAAGTGACTGAACGAGGTTCCAGGAAAAGCCACTAAGCTTCAGCTATATACGACCGTACCGCAAACCGACACTGGTGCGCGAGATGAGTATTCTAAGGCGCTTGAGAGAACTCAGGAGAAGGAACTCGGCAAATTGACACCGTAACTTCGGAAGAAGGTGTGCCCTATTAGTGTGAAGTGAACAACGGAGCATGAATGGGTTGCAAAAAATCGGTGGCTGCGACTGTTTATTAAAAACACAGCACTCTGCAAACACGAAAGTGGACGTATAGGGTGTGACGCCTGCCCGGTGCTGGAAGATTAAATGATGGGGTGCAAGCTCTTGATTGAAGTCCCAGTAAACGGCGGCCGTAACTATAACGGTCCTAAGGTAGCGAAATTCCTTGTCGGGTAAGTTCCGACCTGCACGAATGGCGTAACGATGGCCACACTGTCTCCTCCTGAGACTCAGCGAAGTTGAAATGTTTGTGATGATGCAATCTCCCCGCGGAAAGACGGAAAGACCCCATGAACCTTTACTGTAGCTTTGTATTGGACTTTGAACAGATCTGTGTAGGATAGGTGGGAGGCTTTGAAGCAGGGTCGCTAGATCTTGTGGAGCCAACGTTGAAATACCACCCTGGTGTGTTTGAGGTTCTAACCTAGGTCCATTATCTGGATCGGGGACAGTGCATGGTAGGCAGTTTGACTGGGGCGGTCTCCTCCCAAAGCGTAACGGAGGAGTTCGAAGGTACGCTAGTTACGGTCGGACATCGTGACGATAGTGCAATGGCATAAGCGTGCTTAACTGCGAGACTGACAAGTCGAGCAGATGCGAAAGCAGGACATAGTGATCCGGTGGTTCTGTATGGAAGGGCCATCGCTCAACGGATAAAAGGTACTCTGGGGATAACAGGCTGATACCGCCCAAGAGTTCATATCGACGGCGGTGTTTGGCACCTCGATGTCGGCTCATCTCATCCTGGGGCTGTAGCCGGTCCCAAGGGTATGGCTGTTCGCCATTTAAAGAGGTACGTGAGCTGGGTTTAAAACGTCGTGAGACAGTTTGGTCCCTATCTTCCGTGGGCGCTGCAGATTTGAGGAAGCCTGCTCCTAGTACGAGAGGACCGGAGTGGACACACCTCTGGTGTATCGGTTGTCACGCCAGTGGCATTGCCGAGTAGCTAAGTGTGGAAGAGATAACCGCTGAAAGCATCTAAGCGGGAAACTCGTTTCAAGATGAGATCTGCCGGGGCCTTGAGCCCCCTGAAGAGTCGTTCAAGACCAGGACGTTGATAGGTCAGGTGTGGAAGCGCAGTAATGCGTTAAGCTAACTGATACTAATTGCTCGTGCGGCTTGACCCTATAACTTTGATCAAAATACTGATCAAGGTGTTATGCCAAGTTGACGCATTCAAAACAATTCGCCAAAAGCTGATTCCAAACTCTATGAATTCGTCCGGTTGATCTCCCGATCAACCAGACAACCCTTTATGCCTGATGACCATAGCGAGTTGGTACCACTCCTTCCCATCCCGAACAGGACAGTGAAACGACTCAGCGCCGATGATAGTGCGGGTTCCCGTGTGAAAGTAGGTCATCGTCAGGCTCTTACAGCCCAGAAAACCCCAGTCAAGCAATTGACTGGGGTTTTTTGCTTTGGGGCGA
>NZ_JARVTD010000014.1:0-4525 GCF_030208835.1 Variovorax sp. efr-133-TYG-130
CGACCACTTGCGACACGACGCTGCCGCCCTTCACCGCGACTTCCGAGGCCGACACGGCCAACTGGTTCGCCTGTCGCGCGTTGTCCGCGTTCTGCTTCACCGTCGAAGTCAGCTCCTCCATAGAGGCAGCCGTCTGTTCCAGCGAGCTCGCCTGTTCCTCGGTGCGCGAAGACAGGTCCTGGTTGCCCGAGGCGATCTGGCTGGACGCCGTGGCGATCGTGTCCGTTCCCATGCGCACTTCGCCGACGATCTTCGAGAGGCTGTCGTTCATGCCCTTCAGCGCTTCGAGCAACTGGCCGGTCTCGTCGGTCGTGCGTGCCTCGATGCGGCTGGTCAGGTCACCGGCAGCCACCGACTGCGCCACCTTCACCGCCTCCGACAGGGGCCGCGAGACGATGCGTGCGATCCACAGCGCGAGCACCAGGCCCAGTGCCACGCTGCCCAGCAGCAGGCCGAGCACCCAGAGGCGCGCCTGCGAATAGACGCCGTCGGCAGTCTGGCCGGCGCGGGTCGCACCGGCCACGTTGATCTCGGTCAGCTTGTCGAGCATCGTGTTGATCTCGCGGGTCAACTGCAGCGACTTGCCGCGGATCAGCGCGTTCGCCTGCTCGTTCTCCTGCGTGTGGGAGATCGCGACGATCTTGTTGTGCTCGACCGCGTACTGGTTCAGCAGCTTCTGGAGTTCCGGGTAGATCTCGCGTTCTTCCGGCTCGGTGATGAGGCTCTCGTACGTGGTGCGGTTCTTCTGCAGGTTGGCCCACGTCTCGTCCATCGCCTTTTCGTACGCGGCCATCTCGTCGTAGGAACCCGAAAGGATGTGCTGCATCTCCTGGGTGCGGTAGCGCGACACCAGGTTCTTCATTTCGAGCAGCGAGCGCGTGGCAGGCATCCAGGTGGTCGACATTTCGGTCGACATGTCATGGACCTTGCCCAGTTGCATCACCGCGATGACACCGACACAGACCGTCAACGCGAGGACGGCGATGAAAGACACAAGCAGCTTGGTGGCTATCTTGAAGTTGTAGAAAGTTTTAATGATTTTTCCTTGTGGCTCTGGAGCCGATTCGTGGGTTGTCGCGTCGGGCGCGTTCCTCTCAGAACTCGCGCCAGTCGCCAGCGCCCGCCACAGCAAGCTGCGGCACGGCGGGCAACGATGATTTGTCGTCCTGCGCGGCCGGCAATGCCTGGGCGCGCGCGCCGGACTCGGCCTGGTGGCCGGCTTCCAGCTTGAAGATGCTGACGGCCTGCACCAGGCTGCCCGCCTCTTGCTGCAGCGACTGGGCGGCGGCCGAAGCCTCTTCGACCAGCGCGGCGTTCTGTTGTGTGACCTGGTCCATCTGCGTGATGGCCTGGTTGATCTGCTCGATGCCCGAGGTCTGCTCCTGGCTCGCTGCGGTGATCTCGCCCATGATGTCGGTCACGCGACGCACGCTGCCGACGATCTCCTCCATCGTGCGGCCCGCCTCGGCGACCTGCTTGCTGCCTTCCTCGACCTTCTCCACGGAGTCGCCGATCAGCGTCTTGATCTCCTTGGCTGCTGCTGCCGAGCGCTGTGCGAGGCTGCGCACTTCCGATGCCACCACCGCAAAGCCGCGGCCCTGCTCACCCGCACGGGCCGCTTCCACAGCCGCATTCAGCGCCAGGATGTTGGTCTGGAATGCGATGCCGTCGATCACGCCGATGATGTCGACGATCTTCTTGGACGACGCATTGATCGAGCCCATGGTGTCGACCACCTGCGACACGACACTGCCGCCCTTCACCGCGACTTCCGAAGCCGATACGGCCAGTTGGTTGGCTTGGCGTGCGTTGTCCGCGTTCTGCTTGACGGTAGAAGTCAGCTCCTCCATGGAAGCAGCCGTCTGCTCCAGCGAGCTGGCCTGTTCCTCGGTGCGCGACGAGAGATCCTGATTCCCCGAGGCGATCTGCCCCGAAGCCCTGGCAATGGTTTCGCTCGAATCCTTGATCTTCCCGACGATGGAGGTCAGCTGCACCTGCATCTGCTTGATGGAATGCAGCAGGCTGCCGTCACGCGCGGCGTCGGCCTCCACTGCCAGCGACAGGTCGCCGTCGGCGATGCGGCCAACCACGTCGGCGGCGTACTGCGGCTCGCCGCCGAGTTGCCGGCCGATCAGGCGCGCCACCACCACGCCCAGCCCCACGCTGACCACGATGCCGGCCAGCGCCAGCACCAGCATCATCAGCCGCGAGGTCTTGTAGGTGTCGTCGGCATGTTCCGCACGCGCGCGCGCCAGGTCCTTGCTGTGCGCGACCATGCCCTTGAGCACTTCTTCCAGGCCGCGCGATTCCTTCAGCAGGCGCGCGCTGTCCTCGGTCACCTGGTTGTCGAACTGCGAGCTGTCCAGCGGCTGCTTGTTCACCAGCGCCACGAAGTCGTTCATGTGCTTGCCCAGCGGGCCGACCAGGCCTTCGAACTGGCTGAAGAGCTTCGTGCCTTCCTCGGTCTCGCCGAAGAACGACTTGACCTCGGCGGCGCGCGACGAGAGGCTTTCCATGGAAGCCTTGAGCTCGTTCGCACCCGCGTTGCGCTCGCCGCGCGTGCCGGCCGACAGCAGCGTCATCTGGGCGCGGCTGGCGTACAGCAGGTGGATGTTGGCTTCCTGCACGGCCTGCAGTGCGCGAAGCTCGTTGGCGTATAGCTCTTCGGTCGAGGCGCTGATGCGCCCCATGTGGAAGATGCCGAGCGCGCTCACCGCCGCGCCGATGGCGGCGACCACGAGAAAGCTGAGGATCAGCCGGACGGTGACGCGAAGATTCTGGAACCACTGCATGTCTTTTTCTCCGATTTGTGCTGCTGCTTATGCAGTGAGTGCCAGCCGATGCGCCGGGACGGCAGCGCGGCTGCCTTCCAGGCGGAACACGCCGACCACCTGCGACAGGCTGCTTGCCTGCTCCTGCAGCGACTGGGCGGCGGCCGAGGCCTCTTCGACCAGCGCCGCGTTCTGTTGCGTCACCTGGTCCATCTGCGTGATGGCCTGGTTGATCTGCTCGATGCCGGAGGTCTGCTCTTGGCTCGCCGCAGTGATCTCGCCCATGATGTCCGTCACTCGCTTCACGCTGCCGACGATCTCGTCCATGGTGCGGCCGGCTTCTTCCACCTGCTTGCTGCCCTCTTCGACCTTCTCCACCGAGTCGCCGATGAGGGTCTTGATTTCCTTGGCTGCCGCTGCAGAACGTTGTGCGAGGCTGCGGACTTCGGAGGCGACGACCGCGAAGCCGCGGCCTTGTTCACCCGCGCGGGCGGCTTCCACAGCCGCATTGAGCGCCAGGATGTTGGTCTGGAACGCGATGCCGTCGATCACGCCGATGATGTCGACGATCTTCTTGGACGACGCGTTGATCGAGCCCATGGTGTCGACCACCTGCGAAACGACGCTTCCGCCCTTCACAGCGACTTCGGAAGCTGACACAGCCAACTGGTTCGCCTGACGTGCGTTGTCCGCGTTCTGCTTCACGGTAGAAGTCAGCTCTTCCATGGACGCAGCCGTCTGCTCCAGCGAACTGGCCTGCTGTTCCGTGCGCGACGACA
Source organism: Variovorax sp. efr-133-TYG-130 (assembly GCF_030208835.1). Lineage (NCBI taxonomy): Bacteria > Pseudomonadati > Pseudomonadota > Betaproteobacteria > Burkholderiales > Comamonadaceae > Variovorax > Variovorax sp. efr-133-TYG-130. The sequence continues at coordinate 3,551 of NZ_JARVTD010000014.1, forward strand.
GGTCCTGGTTGCCCGAGGCGATCTGCCCCGAAGCCGTCGCGATCGTCTCCGTGCCGGTACGCACTTCGCCCACCACCTTCGCCAGGCTCTCGTTCATGTTCTTGAGCGCCTGCATCAGCTGGCCCGTCTCGTCGCGGCTTTCCACGCGGATGTCGACGCTCAGGTCGCCGGCCGCCACGGTCTCAGCCACCTCGACGGCGCGCGCCAGCGGCCGCACGATGCTGCGCGAGATAAGGAACGCGAGGATCGCGCCGATCACCACGGTCGCCAGCGTCAGGAACAGCCGCAGGTTGAAGCTGCGCGTATTCGCCGCGTCGATCCTGGCGCTCATGTCGTCGATGGCCTTGCGCTCGATCGACAGCAGTTCGAGCACCCGGTTTTCATAGGCCTTGGCCGCGGGCTGGAAGCTCTCCTTGAAGACGCGCGCGGTTTCCACCGTGTCGCCGCCCGCCTTGGCCTTGCCCACTTCCTCCTTGGCCGCCTGGTACTTGGCGCGCAGCTCGATGATCGACTTGAAGGTGGCCTTCTCCTCGTCGGTCACCAGCAGCTTCTCGACCTTGGCGATGGTCTGCGACCCCTTTTTCACGCTGTCGGAGATGACGTCGGCGAAGACGACCGGCAGGCTCTCGTCGGTGGTGCGCGCGATCATCGACGTGCGTGCGATGGCCGAGTAGGTCAGCACATACCAGTCGGCAATCAGCCGCTCCTTCGCCAGCGGGCTTTCCATCATCACCCGCGTGGCTTCCGCGTTGCTGCGCGCGGAGAAAAGCGCGAAGGCGGTGGAAAGCACCACCAGTCCGAGGACGACGGCAAAGGCCGCGGCAAGCCGCGTGCCGATGCGCAGGTTCGAGAAGAAGTTCATGGTGCGGGCGTTGGATGGAGAAGGCGGGGCGGCAAGAAATCAGGCGGTGGCCGCGGCTTCGATGAGGCCCATTTCCTGGCTCGACATGAGCCGGTCGATGTCCACCAGGATCA
>NZ_JARVTD010000062.1:0-4448 GCF_030208835.1 Variovorax sp. efr-133-TYG-130
TGCACGTGGAGATGATCGCGGCCTCGACCTGGGGGTGGCGGCCGGTGCCGAAAGAGCTGCGCAGGCTCTGCAGCGTGGGGGCGATCTGGTCGAGCGCGAACGCAAAACGACCGCGCAGATCGAGCGGCGCGGTCGTGTGGTTCAACCCGAGGGCCCAGACGGTCATGTATGTGGTTGTGCGAGTCGGCAACGCAGGGCGCTGCGCCCGTGCACAGCCTGTCGCAATCCAATTCCCTCGCACCCGACGATGCGTGACTATATGTAGCGGAAACCCGAGTGTCCACCTGAGTGCCCGCCGAGGCCCTCGTTCCTACCCCACGTAGGACGTGTGATCCGGGGCTCCTTCGGTCGTGGGAGGAACATCCTGATCAGGGCAGTCGGCGTGAATCAAAGTGCCGTTACGCCAAACGGGTGCGCTGGGGAGCGGCGCTACGCTGTCTTAAGAATGCCTCTGCATCGATCTCGTAATTTTACAATGTGAAATAAATGTCGTTTGAGCGACGCATATGGGTGGATCGGCAGGGATTGGGTTTGTAGTTTCAGCACAACGGAACAGACCTTCGCCGCGGTTTTCGGGCGAATTGTTTTGCCCTGCCGCAGCGGCTCTGGTGCAATAGCATCAACTTCCCAAAAGGAGGTTGGCCCGGGGTCCGGTGGGAGCACAAATGTGCCAGTCACGGTGAGCCCCTCGCACCGGAGCCCTATGTTTAACCTTGGAGAAACTTGCAATGAAAAAATCTCTAGTTGCTCTGGCTGCCCTGGCTGTCGCCGGTGTTGCCTCGGCTCAGTCGTCCGTCACTCTGTTCGGTGTGGTCGACGCGTCGATCAGCGGCTATTCGAGCACATCGCGTGACCTGAACCCGACCGTGTTCCCCAACGCTTTCGGCATTCCCGTCTACCTGAACCAAGGTTCGGTCAAGACCAGCAGCCGTCAACTGGCTAACTCGGGCTACAACTCCAGCCGTATCGGCTTCCGTGGTACGGAAGACCTCGGCGGCGGCCTGGCAGCCAGCTTCTGGCTCGAAGCCCCGATCTCCAACGACGACGGCCAAACCGGTATCTCGACGTTCGCACGTCGTTCGACCGTGAGCCTGTCGGGTGGTTTCGGTGAGCTGCGCCTGGGTCGTGACTACACCCCGACGTTCTGGAACGACACCGTGTTCGACCCGTTCGGCACCAACGGCGTGGGCTCCAACCTGATCAACACGGCTAACAACGGCTTCGGTAGCTTCCTTGGTACCGCTCCTACGCCTGTTCCTGGCGTGCCCAACGTGAGCACGAGCAACTACGTTCGCGCAAGCAACACCATTGGCTACTTCCTGCCCCCGAACCTCGGCGGCTTCTATGGCCAAGTGATGTACGGCATGAGCGAGAAGACCAAGTACGACAACGGCATCTACACGCCCACGACGGCTAACGCCGCTCGTCAAGGTCGTTACGTCGGTGGCCGTTTCGGCTACGCAAACGGTCCTCTGGACGTGGCTCTGGCCTACGGTTCGAGCACGATCGGCGACAACTACTACGCTGGCACGACCACCAAGGTCAACACCCTGAACCTGGGCGCTTCGTATGACTTCGGTCCCGTGAAGCTGTTCGGTGAAGTGTCGCAAGCCAAGAACAAGATCGACTACGAAGTGACGCCTTTCCTGGGCGGCCGCAACGACATCGACCTGAAGGGCTACCTGATCGGCGTGACGGTTCCCGTCGGTGCCGGCCTGATCCGCGCTTCGTACTCGGCAGTCAAGTACGACCTGAACCAGCCGTTCAACCCGTTCGTGCTGAACAACAACGCCGACCCGAAGGCTAACAAGCTGGCTCTGGGCTACGTGCACAACCTGTCGAAGCGCACGGCTCTGTACGCAACGATCGCTCGCGTCAGCAACAAGAACGGCGCTGGCCTGACCGTTGGCGGCCCCAGCTTCTACCAAAACGCAGCTGGCGTCTTCACCCCGAAGACCTCGACCGGCTACGACTTCGGTATCCGTCACGCTTTCTAATTTGACGCTGGCGCAAGCCAGCTTCGAATGAAAAAGCCAAAAGCCACTCGGCGAAAGTCGAGTGGCTTTTTTTTTTCCGAGGGCCTTGAGGAGAAGAGCGGGGCCTGTCTTGCATCCGTTGTTGCCATGCATGCCTGCCAATGGTCGCGTTGGATTCGAACTCTTGTTTAGAAAGGAGGCTTGCGGGCAGTGTCGGTCGGCGTGCGGCAAGCGCAAGCCTGAAGTAAGGCACACTCCGCTGCGGGTGACACGGAGCGGCAGGCTTGCTGTGTCCGGCCGTGTTTGCATCCAGACGCTCTGATCGTCGGCAGCGGGCGATCGGTCCAAGAAACTCAATCCCAGCATGGCACAGAATGCAAGTCGGTGAAGCGCCAACGCAGAACAAAGTCGATCTGCTCGACCTGAACGATCTCCGGATCTTTACCTATGTAGCGGTCCTCTACAGCTTCTCCGCTGCCGCGGACGAACTGGGTATCAGCAAGTCGAGCGTCAGTCGCAGCATCGTGCGGCTGGAGACTCTGATGGACACGCCGTTGCTCAACCGGACCACGCGCAAGGTCAAGCTCACACGCGCCGGGAATGTGCTCAAGGACCGAGGCGTCGAAATCATGAAGCGCATCGGTGAGTCCATCGGCTACGTCGGTGATCTGGGCCTCGCCCCGCAGGGGCAGCTGACCGTCTGCATCGCAGCGGATGCGGGTCTGGAGGAACAGGTGCAGCAGTCGGTGCTGCCGCGTTTCCTCGAACGGTATGAAGGTGTCAACGTCGTTCTGCGCTCCACGACGCAGAAGGCCGAGCTTCGCTCGGAGAACGTGGACGTTGCCATTTCGAGCGGTCCCACGCACCCGCCGGGATCCTCGAGGTTCGTCTCGCTGGCGCGCTGGCTTTGTGCCTCCCCAGCCTATCTGGCGCGGCGCGGCCTTGTCCAGACCCTGGATGACCTGGGCATGCACGACATCATTGCTACCAATGATCGGGAGACCCACTTCGCGCCTGGGCTGGGCAATCTGTTCGAACTCGAAGTCTTCAAGGACATCCGTCCGCGACTCAACATCGACGATCTGGTTGGCGCACGCCATCTGTCGATCCAGGGGCTGGGGATTGTCTGCCTCCCTGAACACATGTGCAGGGACCAAGTGCGCCAAGGGGAATTGGTGCGCCTGCTTGCGGACCTGGAAATTCGCTCCCTGGATCTGAACGTCTTCTATCCAAGCAAGCGCAGTGCCGCGCCTGTGGTCAGGGCGTTCACCGAACTGCTCAGAGCGGGCCTGAGTTCCGTCGCGAGGTTTCCTGCAGGGGAGGGCCAAGCCATTGATGCACAGGCCTCATCGGCTGTCGCCGCGACGGGCCTGTCCGGCGACGCGTCGGCCTTGCCCCAATCGTCGCTCGCGGTTTCGCCGCATGAGGACCCTCCTTCTGCCTGAAGCTCCGCCTGAGGTGTGGGATGCTGCCATCGTCATGCAGCAACACCCGCCCGGCTACGACAAGCTTCGCGATGCCATCTCCAGTTTCGAGGTCAGCACCTTGCCGATCTCGGACATCGGTTCCGGATCTGTCATCGCGCCATGGTGGCATGCGATTTCATAGACATTGACCTGGCCCTTTACATAGGGGAGCCAGACCTCCGGGGATGGAAGGCGGGGCGTTTCGGTGGCAACGAACAGCAACAGGCTGCCCGTGATCTTTTCAGGCTTGTAGTCCTTGAGAAGCGACACGTTGTGTTTGGTCACGACGGTCATTCTTTCGACGTGTTCCTTGCTGAGACTCGAAAGAATGGATTTCTCTGCGCTGAAGGTGATCCCCTGCCGTATTCTTTCCCTGTGGAGGTAGGCCGTCTTCCGCTCGACGGGGAAGTCGAGCCGGTCGATGTCGGGCTGCTGATTCGGCGTCTTGAAAATGTTCACATGGGGTGGATAGGTATCGAGCAGAACGACCTGGTTGTCCAACCCGCTTTGTGCGGATGCAAGGCGGGCTATTTCGACGGCAACGTATCCGCCGAACGACCAGCCGAGCAGGTTGTAGGGACCTGAGGGTTGAATCTTGCGGATCTCTTCCAAGTAGTCTGCAGCCATCGCCTCGATCGAATCCGGCATGAGCGAGAGGTCGGTATACCCCCGGGCCTGCAGGCCGTAGACGGGTCGGTTGTCACCAAGGTATTTGATGAGCGAGCCGTAGCCCCAGCTCAATCCACCTCCCGGGTGGATACAGAACAGCGGCGCGATGTCGCCCGTGGCCCGGATCGGGATCAGCGTCTCGAACGAGTCATTCTGGTCCTTGGCGTTGATCCGCTCGTTGAGCTGCGCGACGGTGGGCGCCTCGAACAGCGTGCGGATGGCCAGGTCCACCCCCAGTGCGGAGCGGGTGCGGCTGATGAGTTGGGTCGCCAGCAGGGAGTGGCCGCCGAGGTCGAAGAAGTTGTCGTCGATGCCGACCTGGGGGAGGTGGAGGATC
>NZ_JARVTD010000015.1:0-4303 GCF_030208835.1 Variovorax sp. efr-133-TYG-130
CGCCGCTGAACGAACGCAGCCAGTCGTCCACCGCCTTGCTCGCAGCCGCGACGTCTTCCTTCACGATCGTGTTCAGCGGCGCCACCGCCGTCTGGGGTTCGCGCTCGGTCGGCTTCTGGCCTTGCTGTTGCGGGCCCTCTTTTTCTGCCATTTTCTCTCCCTGCCTCCGGCTGATGCCTTGTCTTGTCAGTGCTGTGAATCGATGCTCTTCAAGGCTGGATCACGCAGTCCTTCATCGTGAGAAATGCCGACCCCATCGCGAAGCCGACCTCGCAGCTCGCGGTGAACTTCGCACCGCTGCGCATCTTGCCCATCCTCTGGCTCTGCGCGTCGTCCGTAGGTGTCAGGCGCGCCAGCTCCTGGCTGCCGCGCACGTCGGCAGCGCGGATCAGCGACGTACCGCCGAAGGAATCGGACGCTTCGATGACCACCGCCGCGAACTGCACGCGCTTGCCGTATTCAGGCATGCCGAGCGCACGACGGCCCTGCTTCTCGTAGCTCTGGTGCAGCTTGGTCAGCGTGGTTTTCGTTTCCGCTTGCGCAGCACATAGAGAAGCGGCGCCCAGGAAGACGGTGGCGACAAGGGTGGTCTTGATACTTTTCATGATCATGGAATAGATGAGTGATGAGGTGCCGGTGAGGGCTCAGTTGATGTTGGCGCCCTGGAACTCGAGCTGTTCGAAGGTGCTGCCCGTAAAGTCAACGCTGCGTCCCTGCAGCCCCTGCGCGTGCACTACGGTGCCGCTGCAGTCCAGGACGCCGACGTCGTTCCAGCTGCCGCCGGCGAAGCTGATGTCGTCCCACTGGCACTGCCTGAAGGTGCTGCTTCCGATGTTCGCGCCGTCGAAGTTCGCGCGCGTGAAGCTGCAGTTGACGAAGGTGCACCCGGTGATCGAGATGCTGCCGAAGTCGCACTGGCTGAAGCTGCAGCCCGCGAACTGGCAGCCGCTCCAGCCCGCCTGCCTGAAGCTCGTGGCCGTGAAGCTCGTGCCTGCGAAGGTCGTCGAAGCGAACTGGGCAAGGCCCAGGTCGAGCCCGGCGTAGGCAAAGCTGTCGGCCTGGCCGACGAGTCCGGCGGGAGCGCCGCCTGCGCCTTTGCGCCACATGTCGTGGGCGAGGATGATGATTTGGGAAGACATTCGATGCCCCTCGGTTGGTTCGCCTTCTCGAACAGCCCGAAAGCGTTCGCCAATGCCATCACGATTGGAGTGTTGAGCACCAGCCGCTCCGGCGATTCGATTTCAAACAGCGGCAAGACCGAACTCACGGACGCGAGCCCCGGGCCTTCGCGCGTGCCGCTTCGATTTCCTTGAGCAGGTCGCCCGCCTCCGCATTGCCGTTCTTCGCCGACTCCGCCGCCCAGTGCGCGGCCTCGGCGAGGTCCTTGCCGCTCATGTAGAGGTCGTAGGCCAGGTTGTGCTGCGCCACGACGTGCCCGGCCTTGGCCGCTGCCGTCAGCCAGCGGGTGCGCTGAACGTCGTCGGAAGACGCGAAGGTGTAGTACAGCGAGAGACGGAACGCGGCTTCGGCGTCGCCGGCCTCGGCCTTCGTGACCAGTTCGGCTCGTTGCGCGTCCGTCAATGCGAAGGACCGCGCGCCCGAGATGGGCGACGAGGAAGAGGCTGGTGCGGCGTCGGGCTTGTCCATGGTTCGGTTCTCCGTTGCGTAAGAGACTGGAAGGTTCAGAAGAAGAGGAAGCAGCACTGCCAGCTTCGCGCCGAACCTGAGATCGATGTTCTTCATGACTTTGGGTTGAAGGTATGCCAGACGCCGGGATCGGCGGTGTCCATGGTGCCGTCGGCCTTCTGGCCGGCGGGCTTGTAGGCACCGTGGGGCCAGATCCACAGGAGCTTGTCGGGCGCCACGACAGGCGCATTGAGCTCGTTGGCCAGCTTCTGGGCGTAGGGGTCGGTGCCCTTGCCGGTCTCGCACGACATCAGTTGCACCTTCTGCCCTTCCGTATAAGACGGGTGCGCCTTGATCCGCTCTGCCATCTGCGCAGGGGTGACGCCCCTGAGCGCGGTGTCGGTCATGATGCTCGGGTTGCCATGGGAGCCGACCGTGAACGTGCCGGGCGGGCTTGGGATGTTGTCGGCCGACTGGCGGATCGCCTCGTTGTGCGGGAACAGGTTGATGTCGACCAGCCCCAGCGGGTCGATGCCGCGAACGGGGTTGCCGCCGACGTATGCGTACAGGTTGAGGCCGCCCGCAAGCCCCATCGGATCGGGCGAGACATACCGGCCGCTCGCCGGATCGTAGTAGCGGTAGCGGTTGTAGTGCAGCCCCGTCTCGGCGTCGAAGTACTGCCCCTGGAAACGGATGCGGTTCGAGAGGCCGGCACGTCGCCCCGCTTCGCTGATGACTTCGCGCGCCTCGCCCCAGGCCCTGTACTGGGCCGACCAGCCGACGTGGCCTTCGTGATCGGTCAGGTCCCGAGGCGTGCCGAGATGGTCGCACTGGTAGAAGGCGATCTCGTCCGCCTCGAAGCTGCGTTGTCCCGGCTGGAGTTCGCCGTTCCACAGCGGGTCTTGCTCGATGTCGTAGGCACCGCCGTTGGCGGCCATGAGCTCCCGCACGTCGGGCGTCCTGCCCGGCACGATCGCATGCGCCTGGCGCAGTTGAATCAGTGGCGCGAAGGAGCGCGGCTCGTGGATGTAATGCACGCTCCGGCCGCGTCCGTCGTCTTCCTGCTCTGCGGCAACGCTCTGCGTGCTTTCGAAGGCGAGCGTGTCGCCATCCCAGCCGAACCGGGTGATGCTGTCTCGCGAGCGCTTCGAGATGCGGCGGCCCATCGGGTCGTAGGCGAACGAGGTTTGGGTGCCGTCTTCGTCCGTGGCGGAGCTCAGCCGCCCGAAACCGTCCCATGCGAAGGTGGTCGAGCGGCCGTTGCACACGCGCTCGACCACGTTGCCGTGCTCGTCGTAGCGATAGCGGACCCCGGCATAGGCCTCGAGCAGGTTGTCGAGCAAGGGAACGATGGGAGCCCGGCTTCCTCCGGACGTGCCGTCGGGCTCGACGATGTTGCCCGCAGGATCGAAGGCGAAGGTCTCGCGTCCGAACCGGCTGTTGGCCTCGACCAGGCGGCCGACCGGGTCGTAGCGGTAATCGAGGTTGCCATGATGGCTGTCGCCGATGGCCACCAGCTGCCCCGCCTTGTCGTAGCCATAGGTGCGCTGTAGTTGCAGCGCACCGGGTGCGCTCGCCTGGCCCGGCACGACCTGCTGCTCCAGCCGCCTGCCTGCGTTGTCGTAACGCAGCTTCTGGGTCAGGCCGTTGCGCTGCTCGCGCAGCACTTCGCGATGCAGGTCGTCGCGCTCGAAGCCGACGATGTCGTGACCGTCCAGCAACAGGCCGTGCACGTGGCCCGAACCGTAGGTGAGCCACTGGGTCGTGTGGCCGTCGGGGCGGATCGTGGCGACGCGCTGGTTGAGCGCGTCGTAGCGGTGCTGCCATATCGCCGTGCGTCCGGCCTGCAGATCGTGCTGGTGCTCACGCGTCAGGTTGCCGGCCGGGTCGTAGAACCACTGCAGGCGCGCGTCGTCGTTCGATGCTTCGACCATGCGCCCGTTGCGGTCGAAGGCGAAGCGCTCGACCTGGCTGCCGACGGCCCGCTCGGTCATCCTGCCCAGTGCATCGGCCTGCAGCTGCACCACCCGCCCGCCCGCTTGCACCTCGACGAGCCGGCCGGTGCCTTCTTCGTAACGGTACTGCGTGGTCCGCTGAGCGAAGTCGATCTTCTCCAGCAACCGGCCCACGAGGTCGTAGCGCAGGCTGTGGCGGCTGCCATTCTCGTTGCGCAATTCGACGAGACGGCCCAGCAAGTCCCACTGGTATTTGAGCGAATGCCCCTCGGCATCCGTACGGCCCGCGATCAGGCCTGCGCGGCCATAGCTGTAGCGCGTGCGGCGTCCGAGCCCGTCGACATGCGCGAGCATGCGTCCCTCGGGGTCGTGCAGTGTCTGCTCGCGCGTTCCGTCGGGCAGGACGATCTCGTGGAGCAGGCCCGGCACGCTGCCTTGGGCATGCGGCACCGCGTCTTGTTCCGGGCGGCTGTAGAGGTGACGCGTGACGTTGCCCGCAGGATCGACCGCCGTGGTGAGCCGGCCGCGATCGTCGTATGTCCAGCGGCTGGTCTTGCCCGAGCAATCCGTGAGGCTCGCGAGCCGGCCGCGAGGCGTGTAGCTCATCAGCTTCGTGCCGCCCTTCGCATCGGTAATGCGCACGGGCCTGCCGGCTTTGTCATAGGCATACTCGGTCTTGTGCCCCAGCGGATCGATCTCTTCGGTGAGATGGCCCTGCGCGT
>NZ_JARVTD010000017.1:0-3699 GCF_030208835.1 Variovorax sp. efr-133-TYG-130
AGGCTTCGGCCGCCGCCCAGTCGCTGCAGGAGCAGGCCGGCAGCCTCGTGCAGACAGTGAGCATCTTCAAGATCGATGCCAATGCCGTCGCCACGGTGCGCCCGGGCTTTACCCGCATCACCCCCATCCCCCGGCCCGCGAAACCCGCGCGGCCGTTGGCGAAGCAGCCTGCCAAGGCGCTGCCCGCACGCCGTGCGCCGGCCGCCGCTCCGGCGCCGCAGTTGGCGATGGCCGGCGACCCCAAAGGCGATTGGACCGAGTTTTGACACGAAAGGACTCAAGTCTGGCGATCCGATGCCGATAACAGGATGACGGCGTTGCCGCTTTGCGTGCAACAGCCGCCGTCTCCCGTTATTGAAAGAAGAGAGCGATGAGTTTGAAGGATCTGAAAATCGGCACGCGCCTGGGGCTCGGCTTCGCGGTGATGCTGCTGCTGATGGCTTTCATTGCCGGCACCGGCGTGCTGCGGCTGACCAATGTGGGGCATGCCACCGACGAGATGGTGGAGAAGGCGCTGGTGAAGGAACGCCTGGCCAACGAATGGCTGAGCAACCTCAGGTCGAACACGGTGGCCAACTTCGCGATGGTCAAGACCACCGATCCCGCCATTGCCGCCTATTTCTCCAAGCTGCAGGCGGCCGGCTCGGCACGCATCAGCCCGGCGCAGAAGAAGCTCGAATCGATGCTGGACACGCCGGAGGAGAAGGCGCTGTATGCCAAGGTGTCGGCCTCGCGCGCCGTGGTGCTCGAGACGGTGGGCGTTCTCAACAAGCTCAAGGACAGCGGCCAGCTCGCCGAAGCCAACACGCTGGTCGACACCAAGTTCAGCGAAGCGCTGGGCGTGTATGGCGGCGCCGTCGAGGCACTGGCCCAGCACCAGCGCGAGAAGATCGAGGCCGCCGCCAAGCGCATCGGTGCCGACTACATGGCGGGCCGCACCACGCTGATCGTGCTGGCGTCCATCGCCGTCGTGCTCGGCGCGCTGTTCGCATGGCGCCTGAGCGTGGGCATCGTGCGCCCGCTAGGCCATGCGCTGGAAGTGGCCGAGACCGTGGCGGCCGGCGACCTGAGCGCCGACATCCGCGTGGAAAGCCGCGACGAGGCGGGCCAGTTGATGCAGGCGCTCAAGAACATGAACGAGAGCCTGGCGAAGGTGGTGGGCGAAGTGCGTACAGGCACGGAGACGATCGCGACGGCTTCGGGGCAGATTGCTTCGGGCAACCAGGACCTGTCGTCGCGCACCGAACAGCAGGCCAGTTCGCTGGAGCAGACGGCTGCTTCGATGGAGGAGCTGACTTCGACCGTCAAGCAGAACGCGGACAACGCGCGGCAAGCCAACCAACTGGCTGTGTCAGCCTCCGAAGTTGCCGTGAAGGGCGGTAGCGTCGTGTCGCAGGTGGTCGACACCATGGGCTCGATCAATGCGTCGTCCAAGAAGATCGTGGACATCATCGGCGTGATCGACGGCATCGCATTCCAGACCAACATCCTGGCGCTGAATGCGGCGGTGGAAGCGGCCCGTGCGGGTGAGCAGGGCCGCGGCTTTGCAGTGGTGGCATCGGAAGTGCGCAGCCTCGCACAGCGCTCGGCAGCGGCAGCCAAGGAGATCAAGACGCTGATCGGCGATTCCGTCGAGAAGGTCGAGGAAGGCAGCAAGCAGGTCGCCGAGGCGGGCCGCACGATGGAAGAAATCGTCGGCAGCGTGAAGCGTGTGACGGACATCATGGGCGAGATCACCGCAGCGAGCCAGGAGCAGACCTCGGGCATCGAGCAGATCAACCAGGCCATCACGCAGATGGACCAGGTCACACAACAGAACGCTGCGCTGGTCGAAGAGGCCTCGGCCGCCGCCCAGTCGCTGCAGGAGCAGGCAGGCAGCCTGTCGCAAGTCGTCGGCGTGTTCCAGCTCGGCCGCAATCAACTGGCCCTGGCCTGAAAGCGAGGCCCGGATCATGCGTGTCAATCTGCCAGTCACCGGCATCGAATACGAACTCCCGAAGGACGCCGCCCTGGTGTCCCGCACCGACCTCAAGGGTCGCATCACGTACGTCAACCCGGCCTTCGTCGAGGCCAGCGGCTTTACCGTGGACGAACTCATGGGCAAGGCGCACAACATCGTGCGCCATCCCGACGTGCCGCCCGAAGCCTTTGCCGACCTGTGGCAGACGCTGGGGCAGGGCCTGCCCTGGACCGGCCTCATCAAGAACCGGCGCAGCAACGGCGACTTCTACTGGGTGCTCGCGAATGTCACGCCGATCCGGCGCGACGGCCGCGTGCAGGGCTACATGTCGGTGCGCAGCCGGCCCGACCGCGCCGACGTGGCCGAGGCCGATGCGCTCTACCGCCGCCTGCGCGAAGGCGGCGCCAAGGGCATCACGCTGCAGCAGGGGCAGGTGGTCCAGCGCGGCTGGATGAACCCGCTGGCGCAGCTGCGGCGCATACCGGTGCGCCAGCGCGTGTTCGGCGTGACCACGGCGGCCGCGCTGCTGTCGCTCGGTTCGGGCATCGCGGGCTGGATGGAAGCGGGCCGGCTGGTCGCTTCCGCCGGTGCGCACAGCTGGCTGCCCGGCGCGGCGATGGCCTGCGGCGTGGGCTTTGCGCTCGCATGGCTGGGGCTCGGGCAGTTCCTGGGCCGTACCGTCTTCAGACCACTCGATGAGGCCCTGCATGTGGCGCGGGCCATTGCCGGCGGCGATCTTGCCAAGTTCGAGATCCGTCGCGGCGACGAGATCACGGGGCTGCTGCGCGCGCTGAACCAGATGAGCGCGAACCTGTTCGCGATCGTTGCGGACGTCGGCACCAATGTGGCGGGCGTGATGTCGGCCTCGAGCCAGATCGCCTCGGGCAACCAGGACCTGTCGTCGCGCACCGAGCAGCAGGCCAGTTCGCTGGAGCAGACGGCGGCCTCGATGGAAGAGCTCACGAGCACGGTGAAGCAGAACGCGGACAACGCGCGCCAGGCGAACCAGCTGGCCGTGTCGGCCTCGGAAGTGGCGGTGAAGGGCGGCAGCGTGGTGTCGCAGGTGGTCGACACCATGGGCTCGATCAATGCGTCGTCCCGCAAGATCGTGGACATCATCGGCGTGATCGACGGTATCGCCTTCCAGACCAACATCCTGGCGCTGAATGCCGCTGTGGAAGCCGCACGCGCCGGCGAGCAGGGCAAAGGCTTTGCCGTGGTGGCAGCCGAGGTGCGCAGCCTCGCGCAGCGCTCTGCGGCAGCAGCCAAGGAAATCAAGACGCTGATCGGCGACTCCGTCGAGAAGGTCGAAGCCGGCAGCAAGCAGGTCGCGGAAGCGGGCCGCACGATGGAGGAGATCGTGGGCAGCGTGCGCCGCGTGACCGACATCATGGGCGAGATCACCACCGCGAGCCAGGAGCAGACCTCCGGCATCGAGCAGATCAACCAAGCCATCGCGCAGATGGACCAGGTCACGCAACAGAACGCCGCACTGGTCGAGGAGGCTTCGGCCACGGCGCAGTCGCTGCAGGAGCAGGCCGACGGCCTGGTCAGGGCCGTGCGCGTGTTCAGGGCCGAAGTGGCCGAGACCCATTAATTTCAAACCGGAGAGAACAGATGCTGACCAAGGCAAAAGACCCCTTGCAACAAGCCGCCTCGGCGCCGTCCCCTTCCACGGGCGGCAGCCGCCTGGAGGTGGTGACGTTCAAGCTGGGCGAGGAGGAATACGGGATCGACAT
>NZ_JARVTD010000048.1:0-3336 GCF_030208835.1 Variovorax sp. efr-133-TYG-130
TCGGGCGGGAGCCATCTTCCTAGAAATCAATGTCTCGGAGAAAGCGGGCAGGTCACACGGTTGCCCACCTAGAGACGCTGCTTGGCAGCGCGGGGAGTCCCGCTGTTCTCAAAGTTGAAGCTTACGGAGCGAGAGAGCGGCAGGAGCTTCAGGCAAATGTGTTCGCCCGCGAACTCTTGTTGCCGCGAGCCGTCGCTCGTCAACTTGCATCGGCCGGAAGGGGGCCTGCGGAGATCGCCCTAGAACTGGGCATCCCGTTAGAGTTCGTTCGACAGCAGATGCTAGACGGCCTGCTCCTTCCCGAAGCCCCCGAGACAACGAGTGCCCTGAGTGCGCCGAGTCCTGACCAGCTCGCCGCAGCCAGCGCCGAGGAACGCGCCGCGAACGTGGTCGCGGGGCCGGGTACAGGTAAAACCACGACGCTCATCCATCGGGTCAAGTACCTGGTGGAAGAGAAGCATGTGCATCCGAGCCAGATTCTGGCCCTCACATTCACGAACAAGGCGGCGCTGGAACTGGTCGAGCGACTGCGCAGTGCCGGAATTCCCAACGCTTCGGACATATGGGCGGGCACCTTCCACTCCTTCGGGCTGGAGTTCCTTCGGAAGTATCACCAGCATTTCCAACTCGACTCTGACCTGCATGTCTCGGATCTGATGGGCTCGATGACCAATCTGGTCAAGGCACTACCTCGCGTCGACCTTCAGCACTTTCTACGTGTCGAAGACCCGTATGAATGGCTTGGGCCTGTCGTTGACGGCATTACAAGGCTCAAGGAGGAACTGGTCTCCCCCGCAGCCTATCGGAGCTTCGTCGAGAGCGATGAAGTCGAAGACGCCGAGCTTCTGCAAAAGAGGCTCGATGTGGCCAAGCTTTTCGAGTTGCATGAGACGCTGCTCAAGGAGCGCCGCACCGTCGACTTCGTTGACCTCATCTCGAAGCCAGCGATTGCCCTCAAAGATGACAGGAAACCTTTTGTTGAGTTGGTCGACCGCTTCCAGCACGTTCTGGTCGATGAGTACCAGGACGTCACACAGGCCATGGTCGAGATGCTTCGCCAGCTGGCGTACAAGAAGCATATCTGGGTGGTCGGCGACGTTCGGCAAGCAATTCACCATTGGCGCGGCGCTTCGCTAAAAAGCCTCCAGAAGTTCGATGTCGAGTTCAAGGCGCACGCAGCTGGAACTTCAATCCAACGGTATCCCCTGACGTTCAATCGTAGGAGTTCGCAGGAGGTCGTCGACCTCACGCAGCATGTTGGACGTGACCACGCTCTCGAGAGCTCGCTGAGGCTCGATGAGGTCATCGCCACTAAGGGCGTATCCGGCTCAAAGCCGGTGGTTGTCAATTGCCGAGATGGCGATGCTCTGCTCGGCGCGATTGCCGAAGTCATTCGCGAACTGCAGGCCGGCGGGGTACCTTTCGGACGCCAAGCAGTGCTTTGCCGCAAGTCGAGCGACGTAGAACGGTCCGCCGAGCTATTGGAGCAGGCAGGGCTTCCCATCATTTACGTCGGTGACCTGACCGCACGGACCGAGGTCAAGCGCATCCTCTGTCTCGTCCAGCTCTTGGTCGAGCGTAGACCAAAGGCGTTAGTCGGACTGGCAGGGATTCCATCTCTCAACATGCCGTTGGTAGACGTAGACGTGCTGCTGAAGGCCGCAGAGAGCGATGTGGCCTTCCAGAGAGGTCGTTGGATTCATGCGCCGCCGCCGGGGCTTAGTCCTCGCGGACTGGCGGTGACGGCATCCATCCATGAGCTCATCGGGCGTTTCCAGCACGGCTCGAATCCATGGGCCTTCATCTGCCATCTATTGCTGGATAAGCGCTTCGGCCTCCCACCTGCCGCTGACAACAGCGTGCGAGCTTGGGTGAGCCGTGTTGCGCTCTGGCAGTTCGCCTATAGCGTGCGGAACGGCGATGGCGA
Organism: Variovorax sp. efr-133-TYG-130; assembly: GCF_030208835.1. NCBI lineage: Bacteria > Pseudomonadati > Pseudomonadota > Betaproteobacteria > Burkholderiales > Comamonadaceae > Variovorax > Variovorax sp. efr-133-TYG-130. The sequence continues at coordinate 1,928 of NZ_JARVTD010000048.1, forward strand.
GATGAAAGAGGCGAGGCTGTCTCGGTACTTGCTGCGACAACGGCTGCGGCAGCGAATCGGCGATGGCCAAGGTCAGCGTGAGCTTCCGCCGGAGGCTGCTGTGCTCGACGGCGTACGCGTGATGACCGTTCATGGCAGCAAGGGGCTGGAGTTCGAGGCTGTGCACGTCGGCTACGTGAGCGCCGACAGCTACGGAAGCCGAGAACCCAGTTGGCGGCCTGATGGAATACTCGACATCGTGCCGCCTGAAGCACTCGGCAGTACGACGGAAGAATACAAGTTTGAGGAATCGGTAGAGCGGAACAACCTGCTTTATGTGGCTGTCTCAAGAGCGAAGCATCACTTGTACCTCTATCAGGATACCAAGTTCAAGAACTCGACCGCTCCCCAATTGGAGCACTACCCCAGGAAGTACCTTTCAAGGCAGTACAGCGGACCTTCGCTGACTGCGGTGAAGTCCTCTTCGGAAGCCGCGTTTTCTGCACCTAAGGTGATGCCTTTCGAAGACTTCTACAGCTACGCAATGTGCTCGTTGCGCTACTGGTATAGCCACGTCCTGGAGATGCAGAGCGAATCCGATATTGACGTTTCGCTACGTGCTCGATGGGCGGTGATGGACGCGCTCAAGGCATTCTCAAGCGGCTCGTCGGGCTCGGCAAAACTCGCGCTTGGTGTTGCCTGGACCATCCGCAAGTTGCCTAGCGCCGTAGAAGACCCCTCGCTGTGGGCTGACTCACTCTATGCCCTCGAACGGGGCGAAGGTCAGGTGCAGGCCTTGAAGGAACGTGGTGGAAGGTTCGAACAGACCACTGCGAACATTGCTGGATTAACGCTGCAGATGCCATGGGGTTTTCGAATCGATGGAACCTACGGCGGGACCGAGTATGCAATCCTGCGCTTCTCTCGCCGTGGGATCAGCGACTACAAGACGATCATGAACCCGGTGCTGCGCGGGTTAGGTTTGCCCGGGCCTACCTCGATGTCGCTGCACCATGTGCTGTCCGAGAAGACCGACAAGGTCGACGGCTCGAAGGCCATAGAAATGACGAAGGCCTACAAAGCCGCTGGGCGTTTCGCTGCCGGCGACAACACGCCCACCGTCGGTCGTCACTGCGGTCGCTGTGACTTCTCGACCATCTGCCCTTCAGCCCCACGGTAGCCGTTGGCATATCCGATGGCGGACGAGCCGAGGCAGTCCACGAGTGACTACGCTAGTGGTGTCGGCTCTTGAGATCCAAAAGGGCTTCTCCGAAGGCATCCACGGTCCGCTCTTTCTCGCACCAGTCATTCATGCGCAGACGGGTGACCGGCTGCATTCAGTCTGAACCGGCCGTCGACGAAAGGCGGCTACGCAGGGCGGATTCAACCGGTCGATGCAACGCATTCGCTGAACATTTCAGCAGGTGTAT